>JAPONQ010000084.1 GCA_026713865.1 Chloroflexota bacterium
ACGGGGGGGAACGATGGTGGCCGTACCGGCCGACCGGGTGGTCAGGAGGGCCTCGCGGGGTGGGCCAAAGCCCCTGGTTAAGTGGGCCAAAGCCTCTGGTTAGATCGCGTCTTGGTGGGCTATAGGTCCTGGTTATTCACACCCCTTCGGCAGCCAGTCGGCAACCTCGGTCAGGCAGTGCAGCTCTGGAGCGAGCATCTGCGAGGTACGCGGGAACATGAGCAGTCGTGGACGAGCACCTTTCGAGAGTTCGGAGAGCGTGAGGTTGCGCTCGGTTGGCTCGACGATGGGGATGGGCGGTTTGTCCTGCTCGATGGCCCCGTACTCACGCAGAACATGTTGACGCAGGATCGAGCTCGGGAACTGCTGGAGCGTCTGGTAGCGACTCGTCGCGCGATTGGGTTCATCAAGGATCTCTCAGCGAACCCCTTGCTCGCAGCGATTGGGTATGCGCTCCGGCCCGGTGAGACCTTCGTGCTGAGCGATTGGAAGAACATTCTCTCCGGTCGCTTTCAGACACGACAGGGCTACATCGGGACATGGGTCGAGCAACACGGTGAGAACCTGATCAGGGCGGTGTACAAGGTGCGTAGCAGGGCATTCGCCGTCGAGTGTCACGCCGAATGGCTGCCGCTCGCGTTTGCGATTCTCGAACACGACGATGGTGGAACGCTAGACCACAACATTCCGATGTTGCTACAAGTCGCAGACAATCACGTTCGCTCTCGGTTTAACGGAAATCGTGCGCGTGACGAAGTGATCGCTCGCTTTGCGTCGGCAGAACCGAGTCGCTTCCTTGCACTCACAAGCGAAAGGGACCTCCGCTGACTCAACTCATCCAAGTCGCTGACGAGCAGGGCACACCGACCGACATCGTAAGACTCGTGACGAGTGGGGAGCAGCAACTCTTGCCGCTGTTCACTTACCTTATCTCGGAATCACCACCAAATCGGTTTTTTCTACAAATTGCGACTCCGAACCGCAATCTCAGCCGGTTTTCGCCACACCCATTCGACTCGATCGCATTGGCGCAGATGCTCTCGTTGCTGGGGGACAGGGGGTATGCGACCGACGCGATTGTCGCGAACGTGAGCTACTACGACGCGAAGGTCGAGGCGGTCATCCGCGACGGCAAGGCCGGGACGGCCTTCACCCGCCCGACGACTGGTGCGGTCTGTCGCCCAGCGAACGGCGCGGAGATCGTCGCGTGCCTCGAGTTGCCAACGAGCGGCGGACCAGCGACTCGAATTGGTCGCCTAGCGCAGTCGGGGGCCGCGCTTGTTCCAGTCCACGTTGACGAACGGGTGCTTGACCACCACCTATTGGTGGCCGGTGCGACGGGATCAGGGAAGTCGCATCTTCTCTCCAACGTCGCGCATGCGGCCACCGCGATGGGCCGCTGCGTAATCCTCTTCGACCACAAGCCGGATCACCAGAACCACCACGAACCCAATGACGATGCAGACGAGCCAAAGTCGTTCGAGCTCGACGGTGACGGAAAAGGCTCCGTCCGGTATTGGACACTGGACGAGGACGATACGAATGTCGCGGCCACTTTGATCAGCGCTCGTGCCTCCGAGCTCGATCGGGCCATCCTAGCTGGAACCATTTTCTACCGCGGTGGCGAAGAGAATCAGGCTGAAGCCTTCGAGTGGATCGCGTCGGCCTTTGCGGATGACCAGCAAGGCGACTGGACGATACACGGACTTAAGCAGTACATCCAGTCCACCCCGAATGGGGAGCTAAACAATCGCCTATTCGGTGCCGGTGGTGGCAGTCTCCATGGGGCAACCATGAACGCTGTGCGCAGAAAAATGGAAGCACCCGGGCGTATCCCTCCATTCCTTGATCCCCAACCCACCCCCGACTGGCAGGGGCGCCGTCGCCGGACCGGCAACATAGACGAAGTGTTCCAAGCCGGCCTGAACGTGATTCGGATCAACGAGGAAAACTCGCGCGGATACGCACTATTTCTGGATCAGCTCCTGAGACGGGCCTCGGCGCTGCGAAGTGAGGCAACGCTCAATAACGCAACGCAGGCTCCACACCTCGAAGTGATCATCGACGAAGCCTCAGACATTTTCGCCGCTGAGTCACGTCATCTACGCGAGGCCGCGAGCAGCCGTTTGTCAGAACAGGTAAGAAAGGGGCGTTCACTTCACATCGGATACGTGATCTCCGTCCAGAGCGCTGGCGACGTACCCGAGCGAATTCGGAACAACCTAAACACGACTATCATCGGACGGCACCGCAACATGCGCGTACTCCGCGACGCATTGCCTACGGCGAAGGCGGAGATGCTCGACCAGGCTGACAAGCTCAACCCCGGCGAAATGTTTGTTGACATGTTTTCGGTTCGATCACTGCTCTCGTGCGAGATGGACATTTCGCCTTCGAAGCTGACCGTCGCCGAGTGACGAGCGTGACTCAGCGTTGGATTCGGTCTCTCCGCCGCAGCACTGGCGACCCTGGATTGGCACTCGTCGAGCAAGGGCGACGCCTCGCCAGGGCACGTCGGGAGTTGTCACTCGACCGCTATCGCGACGTGCTCGCCGCCGTCGGCTTGAGTGAACGCGACGCGGATGCGCTGGCGAGGTACGCGACACACCTGTGGCCACTCGTCGAGGCAACGCCCGATGTCCGACTGCCGTTTCGAACCCGGACGCTCGCGGCGCTTGCTGAATGCCCGCTCGACATTCTCCTGCGCGCCGTGTCGGATGAAGTCATTAGACCATCGATGACAGAGGCAGACGCCAAGTCTCTCGTGCCGACGGCCAGCAGGCCCGTTTCCTCAGTGATCCGACCTAGCGACAGCTGGAACTTTGGGCGGCTCCAATGGCCGAGAATCGATGACGAGAACGGGTACGGCTACATCCCTGGCGACCTGTACGCCAACTGCCTCTGGTACTACGCACGCGACGGTGACATCGTTGTGGACCCAATGGCCGGCTCCGGCATGCTTCGACGAGTCTGGGACGATCGCGACCGCTGGCTTGGCACCGATACGCTGAAGCTTGAGGTCATCATGTCCGATCTCGCACCGCGCGGTCCGTATAGGGGATCGATCATTGAGTGCGATCTGCTAGAGGCTTTCCCAGTCCCGCAGGCCGACTACATCATCCTCGACCCGCCGTATTGCGAGATCGTCGCGGGACAGTACTCCGACCTTGACTCCGACCTAGCGAACATGCCACCCGATCGGTGGTGCGAGGCGATGTCAACGGTCGCACAACGCTCTCGGGAGGCTCAGAGCGAGGGAGGGCGCTGTACAGTGATCGTCCCGAATCGACGCGGGCTCGCCGATGGTGAACGACTCCTCTTCCCCGAGCTGGTACGCCGCATTTGGTCAACGAGCGGCTACCGTCTGTACGATGTGGTTTACTCATCTCGCCGCATCCAGCGGCGCCAAGGTCGGAGAATGGCAATCCTCAACACGAAGGCCCGACAGTCACGGGTGCCTTTGACAGACATCTCAGAAATACTGACCTTTGACGTCATCGAGGACACCCCGTCCCCGCCACCCCCGCCCCGAAGCCCCATGCTCGCGTAGGTCCCACTAACATGCACATGGTCCGCACCCGAGGCGAACGGGTGCGCTGAAAGCGAGGCGGTGAGTGCGATGGCGGAGCACAGCACGGCCGGGCGCGCCACGAAGCCACGCGCGTCGTAACAGCGGTCGGCTTCGTGGCGGAGCTGCGGGCGCTCGGCGTGAACCCGCATGAGAATGACAAACTCCACTTCACCGTGCCGAGGTCGGCCTCGGCCTCCTCGCCCGGGGGATGAACATGCGGGATGGTCACCTCCGCGCGGCTGGACTCGAGCTCGCGTCGCAGACGCGCACCGTCGCCTCGGCGACCGTCGCGCCGTGCTCATCGACAAGGCGCTCCCACACCCGCCGCGCCGTGTGGCGCTGCTTGCGCGGCGCGCCCAGGTCGGCGATGAGCCACTCACGGATCGTCGCCCTGTGGGGACCGAGCTTCGGCGCGGCGCGGGCCGCTGGCTTGCGCGGCGGCGGCGGCGCCGACTGCAGTGCCTGCCGAACGGCGCGCCGGTGTACGCGGTGGCGGCGCGTCGGCGCGCGGATGGACACGCCCCATCGTCATGACCGGCTCCTCACTTTCGTATGCGGACCTGCAAGCCTCGCGCCTGTAGCCCGCGAGTTTGCGAACCGGAGCCGAACACTCCATACGGTCTGAGGAGGACACCAATTGGAGATCAACTCGGGGCGGATTCGGGATAGAGGGGCCAACCGGGTCGCTTGATCGCGAGAATGGCCCCAAAATGGCCCCAACCGAGCCCACACGGCACCATCCACAGGGTCCGAGAGCCCGATTTCAGGTTTGGAGAGTGGCGACCCCGATCGGATTCGAACCGACGATCTCCACCGTGACAGGGTGGCGTGTTGGACCGCTACACTACGGGGCCGCGGGACCACGAGTACGGTAGCCGCGCCCCATCTGCCGGTCAACGCCGACCGACCTTCCTCGCCGCGGCGTGCCCCGATAGACTGGCGCGCGGGAGGGCAGCCCGATGTCGAGAAGCCGTCGCAGCAGGCGCAGTCGCCGGGGACAGCCGCGTCCCACCGCCGCGCCCGCGACCGACTCTCCACCGACGGAGGCGACGGAGCGTGAGGCGCACGCCGCCGCGGCGGCGAGCCCGATCCCGCGCCGGCGCCCGGGCCGGGCCAGCTACCCGCATATCGGCGGCGAGCTCCGGCGCGTGCTGGGCGTCTCGCTGGCGAGCTTCGGGTTGCTGCTGCTCCTGATCGTCGTCGACAGGATGCAGTAGCCACGGGATCCCTAGCGCAGCCGGTCCCACGCGATCAGGATCCCGGCCGCGACCGCCACGAGGCCGCTCACGTCCCGGGTCACGAGATCCGGCTCACCGGAGACCACCAGACGGACGATCCCGGCGGCAACGAGCGCGGCGATTGCGACGAGCTGCATCGCCTTCCCGCGCTTGCCCCCGGTGGCGAGGTCGATCGCGGCGGCGACGACGCGGCCGGCAGCGGCCCCGCCGAGGAAGGCGAGCACCAGCAGCACGATGCCGCCCCGCGGTGTCGGCTCGAGCAGCAGCGCGCCGGCGACGCCCAGCAGCGCGCCGAGCGGCAGTGCGGCCGCAATCGCCCTCGCATAGTGGCCGAGCGCCAGCTCGTACATCGGCGGGCGACGCACGGCGGCGCACGCCGCGCAGCGGAACCCGACCGGCGTCCCGACCATGCAGCGCGGACAGATGCGCTCCCCGCAGCGCTGACAGCCGAGCTCGGTCCCCGTCTCGAGGTGAT
Source organism: Chloroflexota bacterium (assembly GCA_026713865.1). Classification (GTDB taxonomy): domain Bacteria; phylum Chloroflexota; class Dehalococcoidia; order UBA2979; family UBA2979; genus VYDC01. The sequence goes on from JAPONQ010000084.1 coordinate 5,285, forward strand.
CGCACGAGGCGGACACCGCGGAACCTAGGGCGGGGGCCCGCCGGCGCGCGGGAGGGCCGGCTCCGGCACGCGGCAACCCCGGCGGCGCACTTCGTCGAGCAGCTGCTCCACCACGTCGTCGGGGAGGGGGATGTCGCCCGGCTCGCGGCCGCCCTCGCCGGCCAGCGCGTGGTAGTCGGATCCGCCGAGCGGAAAGAGGTCGAGGCTCAGCGCGAGCGCCCGCAGCTCCTCGACGACCTCCGGCGCGTAGTCCTTGTAGTAGACCTCCATCCCGAAGAGGCCCGCCGCGGCGAGCCGCCCCGCGATCGCCGGGTAGTCGCGCGAGAAGGACGGGTGGGCGAAGACGGAGACTCCGCCCGCCTCCGCGATCATCTCGAGCGCCTGCTCCGGCTCCAGCTTGTCCCGGCCCACGTAGGCGGGGCCCCCGTGCGCGAGGAAACGATCGAAGGCCTCCCGGATGCTCGCGACATGGCCGCGCTCGAGCAGCGCCTGCGCGATGTGCGGTCGCCCGATGGAGGCATCGCCAGCGATCTCCTGCACGCGCCGCCAGTCGATCGGGGCTCCGAGGCGCTCCAGGGCCCCCACGATCGCGCGGCCGCGCTCCACGCGACCCTCGCGGAAGCGCGCGAGCTCGGCCGTGAAGGCTGCGTGCTCCGGGTCGACGAAGAGCCCGAGGATGTGGAGCTCCGTCCCGGGGAGATCGCAGGAGAGCTCGACGCCCGGGACGAGCCGCATCCCCGGCAGGTCGGCGGCCGCCTCGCGCGCCTCGGCGATCCCCTCGAGGGTGTCGTGGTCGGTGAGCGCGAGCACCCGCACGCCGTTGCGCCAGGCGAGGCGAACGAGTTCGGCGGGCGCGAGCGTCCCGTCGGAGCGGGTCGAGTGCGTGTGGAAGTCGCCCCGGCTCACGCCGTCGCCCCGGGCCGGCCGGCGCCGCGACCGTCACACAACGAGGCACCCCCGGTCGACGCGCTGGATCGCGGTGGCCAGCCGCGTCTCCTCGTCGATCTCGATCACAACCGACTGCAGCACGGCCTCCTCCCCGGAGGCGACCGGGAGGCGCGTGGGCATCCCCGTCAGGAAACGATCGATCACCGACTCCGCATCGTCACCGATGATGGAGTCCCGGATCCCCGCCATGCCGAGATCCCCCACCTGCGCGGTGCCGCGCGGCAGCAGCCGCGCGTCGGCGGTCGGCGTGTGGGTGTGGGTCCCGACGACCGCCGCGACGCGCCCGTCCAGGTACCACGCGAGCGCCTGCTTCTCGCTGCTCGCCTCGGCGTGGAAGTCGACGACGACCGGCTCGGGCCCCGGAAGCTGCTCCAGGAGCAGATCGGCGACCCTGAACGGGTCGTCCACCGGAACCGGCATGAAGACGCGGCCCATCAGGTTGATCACCGTCAACCCGCGCAGCGTCAGCACGCCGCGGCCCGGCGTCGCGTCGGGGTAGTTCGCCGGCCGCAGCACCGGCAGGTCGCCGTCGAGGGAGGGGACGAAGTCGCGCACGTCGAAGATATGGTTGCCGGAGGTCAGGACGTCGACGCCGGCGTCGAGCAGCTCCCTCGCCGTGCGCACCGTGAGGCCGCGCCCGGCGGCGGCATTCTCCCCGTTGGCGACGGCGACGTCGACGGAGAACTCGCGACGCAGCTCCGGGAGCAGCCGGGCCACGGCCCGGCGGCCCGGGCTCCCGACGACGTCCCCCACCATCAGGACGCGCATCAGTGCGCGGTCGCGGTAGCCCGGGTCTCCCGAACGACGGTCACGCGAATCTCACCGGGGTACTGCATCGTCTCCTCAATCTTACGGGAGACGTCGCGCGCGAGACGGCTCGCGGCGAGGTCGTCCACGCGATCGGGCTTCACGATGACCCGCACCTCGCGACCCGCCTGGATGGCGAAGGACTCGTCGACTCCGTCGAAGGAGTTGGCGATCGCCTCCAGCGCCTCGAGGCGCTTCACGTATTCCTCGACCGACTCCCGGCGCGCCCCCGGGCGCCCACCGGAGATTCCGTCGGCGATCATCACCACGAGCGCCTCCGTCGTCTCCGGCCGCACCTCCTCGTGGTGCGCCTCCACGCAGTGGACGACGGCCTTCGGCACGCCGAAGCGCCGCGCGATGTCGGCGCCGATGCGCGCGTGCGTTCCTTCGAGCTCGCGGTCCGCGGCCTTGCCGAGGTCGTGCAGCAGGCCGCCGACGCGGCAGACCTCCACGTCAGCCCCGATCTCGGCCGCCACCGCCGCCGCCAGCCACGAGGTCTCGATCGAGTGTCGCAGCTGGTTCTGGCCGTAGGAGTAGCGGAAGCGCAGGCGCCCGAGCGTCTTCACCACCTCCTCGTGCAGGCCGGTGACGCTGGCGTCGACGACGGCCTGCTCACCGGCCTCCATCACCATCCCGTCCACCTCGGAGCGCGCCCGCGTCACGGCCTCCTCGATGCGGGTGGGATGGATCCGTCCGTCCTGGATGAGACGGGCGAGCGCGACCCGCGCGATCTCCCGGCGCACGGGATCGAACCCCGTCACGGTGACGACCTCGGGTGTGTCGTCGATGATGAGATCGCAGCCGGTCGCCGCCTCGAAGGCGCGGATGTTGCGGCCCTCGCGGCCGATGATGCGGCCCTTCAGCTCGTCGGAGGGGAGCGGCACGATGGAGACCGTGGTCTCGGCCGTGATCTCCGAGGTCATGCGCTGCATCACCGTGGCGAGCATCTTGCGGGAGCGGGCGTCGACCTCCGCCTTCGCCGAGGCCTCCATCGCCCGCACGCGCCGCGCGGCCTCATCGGCCAGCTCCCGGTCGAGCGTCTCGAGGAGCTCGGTCCGCGCCTCCTCCTCGGTCATGCCGGCAACGCTCTCGCGCAGCTCGGCGACCGCGCCGCGCTCCTCCTCGAGCGTGCGCTCGGCGGCATCGAGCCGCTCGCCCCGCTCGCGAAGGCCCTGCTCGCTGCGCTCGACGGCCTCCGCGCGACGCTCCAGCGTCTCCTCGCGCTGGTCGAGTCGGCGCTCCACACGCGTCAGCTCCCGCCGCTGATCCCGCGCCTCCTTCTCGGCCTCGCGCCGGTACTCCAGCGCCTGTTGCTCGGCCTGCACCCGCGCCTCGCGCGCCCGGGTCTCGGCCTCGCTCTCGATCAGGCTCGCCCGCTCGCGGGCGGCGCGCACCGCGCCCCGCGACATCAGCCTCAGTCCGAGATAGAGCACGACCATGCCGACGGCGGCGCCCGCCGCCGCGCCCACAAGAAAGGTCAGCATTCGGTTCTCCGCTTCGCCGGTTTCGTCGCGCGCTCAAACTCGCGCGGCGAGAAGAGATCAGTTGTGGGATCCGGGCGATCGTAGCACCGTCGGCCCCCGGTGAGCGACCGCCGGGGCCGCGGCGCGGCGGGCGAGCGAATCGTGGGGCGCTCAGGATGCGTCGAGCGGCCCGGCGAGCTCGTCGAGTTCGCCGCCGAGCAGCGCGCGCACGCACTCGTCGACGACGTCGCAGGCGAAGCCGCGCCGCAGGAGGAAGGCGGCGAGCGAGCGGGCACGCGGCGACCCCCGTCGCCCGCCCGGGCGGCGCAGCCGCCCCCGCGCCGCCCGGTCAGCCGCCGCCCGCTCGTCGCGGCCCGAGAGCACGCGCCCGGTGGTCTCGGCGTCGATGCCGCGCGCACGAAGCTCCCGGACAAGCAGCGAGGCGCCCAGACCGGAGCCGCGCCGGCTCTCCACGTAGCGCCGTGCCCAGTCCTCGTCGTCCAGGTAGCCCCGGCTCCGAAGCAGCGCGAGAGCGGCCTCGAGCTCGGCGGGATCGTGGAGACCGGCCAGGCGGCCGCGGATCTCCGCCTCGGGGCGGGCGCTCCGTGCGAGCAGACGGACGGCCTCGCTCACAGCATTCCGCGGCGCGGGGCTCTCCGGGCGCCCGGCTCCCCGGCGCGCCGCGGCCCGCCTAGGCATCGAGCGAGAGCAGCCCGCCTCCCGCGGCCTCGGCGCCGACGACGGCCGTGCTCGCGCCCTCCGGCTCCCGCGGCTCCGGCGCCCCGGGGAGTCCGGCGGCCGCCCGCACCTGCGCCTCGATCTCCTCCGAGATCTCGGGGTGCTCGCGCAGGAAGATCGAGGCGTTCTTCCGACCCTGCCCCAGCCGCAGGTCGCCGTAGGAGTAGAAGGCCCCGAGCTTCGTCGCGATCCCGTATTGCGTCGCCAGATCGAGGATGTCGCCCGTGCGGTTGATGCCGTGGACATCGGGGCCGAACATGATGTCGAACTCCGCCTGCCGGAACGGCGGCGCGACCTTGTTCTTCACGACCTTGCAGCGGACGCGGTTGCCGATGAACGTCTGCCCGTCCTTGAGGCTCTCGGCGCGCCGGATCTCGATGCGCACGGAGGAGTAGAACTTCAGGGCGCGCCCGCCCGGCGTGACCTCCGGGCTGCCGAAGATCACGCCGACCTTCTCGCGCAGCTGGTTGACGAAGACCAGCGCCGTCTGCGATCGCGCCGTCGCTCCCGTGAGCTTCCGGAGCGCCTGCGACATCAGGCGGGCCTGCAGGCCCGGCAGCGAGTCGCCCATGTCTCCCTCGATCTCGGCCCGGGGCACGAGCGCGGCGACCGAGTCGACGACGACGATGTCCAGCGCGTTGGACCGGATCAGCGCCTCGCAGATCTCGAGTGCCTGCTCGCCTGTGTCGGGCTGCGAGACGAGCAGCTCGTCGACCTCGATGCCGCAGGCGGCCGCGTACTCGGGGTCGAGCGCGTGCTCCACGTCGATGTAGGCGGCGAGCCCGCCGCGGCGCTGCGCCTCGGCGATCACGTGCTGCGCGAGCGTCGACTTGCCTGCCGACTCCGGGCCGAAGATCTCGACGATGCGCCCGCGCGGGATGCCGCCGATGCCGAGAGCGACATCGAGCGAGAGCGCGCCGGTCGGGATCGCCGCCACGTTGAGCGCGGCGTCGCGATCGCCGAGTTTCATGATCGCGCCGCTGCCGAAGTCCTTCGTGATCTGATCGATCGCCTTGGAGAGCTCCTCGCGGCGCGCCGCCGGCGCGCCCGCTTCGCCCGGAGCACGTGAGCCCCGCCCGCCTCCCGCGGCCCGGCCCTTCGCCATCTCGGTGCCCCTCCCGTCGCTCGACGCCTTACGCGGCGCCGGGCCCCGCCGCCCCGCGATCCGTCGCGAACGCGACTCTAGAACGGGTGTTCGGCTAGTGTCAAGACGCCGCTGGCGGGAGGTGACGCGCCGCCGGCCGAGGCCGGCGGCGCGTAGAGTATGCCCGTGCCGCCGCGTCACCGGGATCGGGGGAGACGCCCGATGCCGCTCGCCCTGCCGCTGCTGCTGGTCGTGCTGCTCGTGGCGTGCGGGAGCGGCAAGGAGCCGGCTCCGGGGACGACGCCCGCGGCCGCCCCGCAGCCGTCCCCGAGCCCGCTGCCGTCCATCTCCTTATGTCTGGGTGCCGACGGCAGCAGCGTCGAGATCGAGGTCGGGCTGTGGGGCCCGATCGCGGACCGCGCCCGGGAGCGCGTGACGCAAGCAGGCCTCCTGACCTCGTACGCCATCGTGCCGGGCACGGCGAGCGCGCAGCACCTCGGGGGCGGCGTCTACGACTACGCGGCGTCCTACGAGATCGCGCACGCCTACCCGGGCGAGGCGCCGCTCCTTGTGGAGCGGCTCGACGTCACGGCGCTGATCGACGCCTCCTCGTGCGCGGCGGAGATCACCGAGCTCCGCTTCTGAGGCCCCGGGCGCGCCCTCGCCGTCCGTTCCGCAGGGCCGCGCTTCGCGGCCCGCGCGCGGGAATGATCCGCCGCCGCCCGGGCGTACGATGGGCGCATGGCCGCGCCGCTCCGCATCGTCTTCTTCGGCTCGCCGGCGTTCGCGCTCCCGACGCTCACGGCGCTGATCGAGGCGCCGTGGGCCGAGATCGTCCTCGCCGTGACCCAGCCGCCCCGGCCGCGGGGGCGCAGCTCCCGCCCGGAGCCCACGGAGGTGGCCGCCGCCGCCCGCTCCAGCGCGATCGCCGTGCTGGCACCGGAGCGGCTCCGGCGCGAGGCGACGGAGCAGGTCGCCGCGCTTGAGCCCGACGTCGGCGTGCTCGCCGCGTCGGGACACCTCCTCCCCACACACCTCCTCGACGTCTTCCCGCGGGGCGTCGTCAACGTGCACGCCTCGTTGCTCCCGCGCCACCGCGGCGCCTCCCCGGTCGCGGCGGCGATCCTCGCCGGGGATGAGCAGTCCGGCGCCTCGCTGATGCTCGTTGAGCGCCGGCTCGACGCGGGTCCGGTGATCGCCTCGGCCACCACCCCGATCGAGCCCCTGGACACGACCGCGACGCTCACCGCCCGCATCGCCGCGCTCGGCGCGGCTCTGCTGGAGGCCCGCCTCCCCTCCTGGGTGGCGGGCGAGATCGCGGCGACGCCGCAGGAGGAGGCGGCGGCGAGCTACGCCCCGCGCCTCACCCGCGACGACGGCGCGATCGACTGGTCGCTGCCGGCAGTGGAGATCGGGCGCCGCGTCCGCGCCTACCAGCCGTGGCCGCAGGCGAGGGCGACCTACCCCTCCCGGCGCGGCGGCGAGCCGCTGCTGGTCGCCGAGGCGTGGCCGGCCCCGCTCCCCGCGGGCGCGGGGAGGGAGCGCCCCGGCACCGTCGTGGCCGGCGACGGCGCCGCGCTCTCCCCGCTCTTCCCCGGGCGCCGGGCGCGCGCCGTGGTGGTGACCGGGGAGGGCGGGCTCGCGCTGCTGCGCGTCCAGCGCGCCGGCCGGCGCGCCGTCACCATCGAGGAGTACCTGCGCGGCGACCCCGGGCTCGTCGGCACCCTCCTCGGAGACGGCGACCCTGCGAGCGGATAGGGTGGACGCGGTGACGACCTCCCCCGCTGCCGGCTCCCCGACGGACCTGCTCGACCTCTCCTTCGACGAGCTCTCGGATCTCCTTCGCGGCTGGGGCGAACCGGCCTACCGCGCGCGGCAGATCGCGCGCTGGGCGCTGAGGAGCGCCGCCACCTCCTTCGAGGAGATGACCGACCTCCCGATGCCGCTGCGCGGGCGCCTCGCCGAGCAGCTGACGCTGGCGCCTCCGCCGGTGATCGCGGAGACGCCGGCCGACGACGGCGACACCTCCAAGCTGCTCTTTGACCTCGGTGCGGGCGGGATGGTGGAGGCGGTACGGATGGCCTACGACCCCGACGCCGGAGGGCGCGTCGGGTCGGCCCGCACCACCGTCTGCGTCTCCACGCAGCTCGGCTGCGCGATGGCCTGCGTCTTCTGCGCGACCGGGCTGCAGGGCTTCACGCGCAACCTGCGGCCCTCGGAGGTGCTCGCCCAGGTCCTGCACGTGCAGCGGGAGCAGCGCGTCACGAACGTCGTCTTCATGGGGATGGGCGAGCCGCTCGCCAACTACGAGGCCACGATGCGCGCGATCCGCTGGCTGGTCGCGCCCGAGGGGCTGGGCCTCTCCCCCCGCGCGGTGACGATCTCCACCGTCGGCCTCCTGCGCCCCCTCGACCGCCTCGCCGAGGAGGGGCTGCCGCTCGGCCTCGCCATCTCGCTGCACGCGCCCGACGACGGGCTGAGGCGGCGCCTCGTTCCCACGGCGGGGGGCGTCGGCATCGACGGGGTGCTCGGCGCCGCCCGCCGCTACCGGGAGCGCACGGGCCGCCGCGTCAGCTTCGCCTACGCGCTGCTCGAGGGCGTGAACGACGAGCCGGAGCAGGCGCGGCGCCTCGCGCGCCGGCTCCACGGCGAGCGGGCGCACGTGAATCTCATCCCCTACAACCCGGTGGCCGGCGCGGGGCTGCGGCGACCCCGCCGGGAGCGCGTGCGCGCCTTCCAGCGCGAGCTGCAGGCGGCCGGGATCGCGGCGACGGTGCGCGTGGAGCGGGGAGCCGAGATCGCGGCGGCGTGCGGGCAGCTCCGGACCGACGTGGCGACGGGCGGCGGCGCGGGATCGCGCGCGGCGCGGGGCGCGCGCGGCTAGGAGCCGGCCTCCTCCGCATCCCCGGCTTCCGGCTCGGCGCCCTCGGCGGCCTCGGCCTCCGCGGCAGCGGCCTCCGCGGCCTCCTCCTCGGCCGACAGGCCGCGCGGGCGGGTAATGCGCGCCAGCATCTGGTCGGGATCGCTCAGGATCGTGATCGTGTCGGGGAGGTCGAGGTCCCTCACGGTGATCTCGTCGTCGAGATCGGCGAGCCCCTCCATCGAGACCTCCACGAAGTTCGGCATGTCGGCCGGAAGCGCCTCGATCTGCACCGAGTCGGCACCGACCAGCAGCAAGCCGCCGAGATCGCGCACCGCCGGCGATTCCCCCGTGACGTGGACCGGCACCGATCCGGTGATCGTCCGCTGGAGATCGACCTGGTAGAAGTCGAGGTGCAGCGGCACGCGCGTGACGGGATGGCGGCCGACGTCGCGCACCACCACCGGACGCGGCGAGCCTTCGCCCGCGATCTGGAGCGAGATCAGCGTGTTCAGGCCGTGGGCCTGCAGCAGCTCGCGCACCGACCGCTCCTCGATCTGGACGGCGACGGACTCGAGCCCCCGGCCGAAGATGTTGGCGGGGAGGACGCCCCGGCGCCTCAGGCGCGCGACGCGCTTCCCGAGCGTGGTGCGGGGCTCGACGGCGTAGGTATCGGGCATCGACGGGTGCTCCTCGATCGGCGGCGGGGCCAGCCGACTGACGCTATCAACGTGTCGGGGGAGGATCAAGGCGTGCGGCCGGGCCCCGGGCGAGGCGGGGACCTTGCGACGGCGCGGCTAGAATAGCGCGGGCGGGCGAGGGGCGCAGATGCCGGACGGGGGGACCACCACGCGGCGAGTGCTCGGCGTCGACGTCGGCGGCACCTTCACCGACTTCCTGCTCTGGGACGGGGACTCGATCCGCGTCCACAAGCGGCCCTCGACGCCCGACGATCCCTCGCGCTCCGTGCTCGAGGGGCTCGACGAGCTCGGACTCGCGGCCTCGGAGACTCCGGCGCTCGTGGTGCACGGCACCACGGTCGCCACCAACACCGTGCTCGAGCGCCGCGGCGCCCGCACGGCGCTCGTCACCACCGAGGGGATGCGCGACCTGCTCGTGATCGGCCGGCAGACGCGCCCGGACATCTACGCCCTCGAGCCGGAGAGCCCCGAGCCGATCGTTGCTGCGGAGCTCACCTTCGAGCTCCGCGCGCGGCTCACACCGGCAGGCGAGGTCGGCGTGGAAGCAGCGCCCGGCGAGGCCGCGGAGCTCGTCCGGCGGGCGCTCGAGGGAGGCGCCGAGTCGCTCGCGGTCTCGCTGCTCTACTCCTACGCGAATCCCGCGCTCGAGCGGCTCTTCTCGGAGCCGGCCGCGGAGCGGGGGCTCTACCTCTCGCTCTCCTCGCAGGTCTCGCCGGAGTACCGCGAGGTCGAGCGCACGGCCACGACCGCGCTCAACAGCTACGTCGGGCCACTGATGGGCCGCTACCTGGAGGGCCTCGCCCGCGGGCTGGCGCGGCGCGGGAGCCCGCGGCTGCACATCGTGCAGTCCGACGGCGGCGCCGCCGGCGTCCAGCGGGCGTCGAGGCTCCCGGTGGCGACGCTGCTCTCGGGGCCCGCGGCCGGGGTCTCGGGCGCCGTGGCGGCCGCACGTCTCTCCGGCTTCGATCGCCTGCTCACGCTCGACATGGGCGGCACCTCGACCGACGTCGCGCTCTGTGACGGGGGCGTGCCGACCAGGCCGGATCTCGAGATCGACGGGCTCACGGCGCGCACCCCCACCGTCGACGTCCATACCGTGGGCGCCGGCGGCGGCTCGATCGCGCGCATCGACCCCGGGGGAGCCCTGCGAGTCGGCCCGCACTCCGCCGGCGCCGATCCGGGCCCCGCCGCCTACGGCCGCGGCCGGGACTTCACCGTCACCGATGCGCAGGTCGTGCTCGGACGGCTGGGCTCCGGCGGCGGGCGGGGACGCGGCGGGGGGCTGCTCGGCGGAGCCATGCCGCTCGACGAGAGGCGGGCGCGCCGGGCCGTCTCCGGGCTCGTGCACCACTTCGGGGGAGACCCCCACCGCGCGGCGCAGGCCGTCGTCGACGTCGCGGTCGCGAACATGGAGCGAGCGCTGCGCGTGGTCTCGGTGCAGCGCGGCCGCGACCCCCGCGAGTTCACGCTGGTCGCCTTCGGCGGCGCCGGCCCGCTGCACGCCTGCACGCTCGCCGAGGCGCTCGAGGTGCCGCGCGTGCTGATACCGCCCGCCCCCGGCGTCCTCGCCGCGCTCGGAGCCGGCGCCGCCGACCTGACGGCCGAGCGCGCGCGCTCCGTGCTGAAGCCGCTGGCCGCGCACGACCACGCTCTCGGCGCCGCCCTCGGGGCGGCGCTCGCGGAGGTCGCCCGGGAGGTGCGGGAGGAGCTCGCGGAGCCGGGCGCGCAGGTCGACCTCTCGCGCGCGCTCGACCTGCGCTACCGGGGGCAGTCGTACGAGCTGACGGTGGAGCTCGCGGACGACGGGGCGCTGGACGAGCCCGCGCTGCTCGGGGCGCGCTCGCGCTTCGACGCCCTGCACGAGCGGCGATTCGCCCACCACGACCCCGGCGCGCCGGTCGAGGTCGTCGCGGTCCGGGCCCGGGCGCGCCGCGCCGGAGCGCCGCTGCTCGGCGGGGCCTCCGCCCGGGCCGGGAGCCGGGGCCCGCGCCAGCAGGGACCGCCTGCCGTCACCCCCTGCTGGTTCGACGGCAGGCGCCTCGACACCACCGTGATCGAGCGCGCCTCGCTCGGGCCGGGCGAGAGCGTGGAGGGACCGGCGATCCTGACGCAGCTCGACACGACGACCCTTGTGACGCCCGGCTGGTCGGCGAGCTGCGATCCTCACGGCAACCTGCTGCTCGAGCGGACGGGGGGCGCCCGATGACGGGCGAGCGGCCGCTCTCCGCCTCCGAGCTCGCGATCGCGGAGGCGGCGCTCTCGGCGATCGCGGAGGAGATGGGAGAGGCGCTGGGGCGCACCGCGTACTCTCCGAACATCAAGGAGCGGCGCGACTACTCCTGCGCCGTCTTCGACGCCAGCGGGCGGATGGTTGCGCAGGCGGCACACATCCCGGTGCACCTGGGGGCGATGCCGACCGCCGTGCGAGCGGTGCTGGCCCTGGCTCCGTTCCGACCCGGGGACGTGCTGGCGCTCAACGATCCCTTCCTCGGCGGCACCCACCTCCCCGATCTCACCACCGTCGCACCCGTCTTCACGTCGGAGCACACGGGCGCGAAGACGGAGACGCCGATCGGCTTCGTCGCCACGCGGGCCCACCACGCCGACATCGGCGGGATGGCACCCGGCTCGATGCCGGTGGCCAGGGAGCTGTTGCAGGAGGGGCTGGTCGTCCCCCCGCTGCGCCTCGTCGCCGCCGGCGAGCCGAGCGAGGCGGCGCTGGCGCTGATCGCTCACAACTCGCGGGCGCCCGGGGAGCGACGCGGCGACCTGCGCGCCCAGCTCGCGGCGACGGCGCTGGGGGCGCGCCGCATGCAGCAGGCGGCGCGACGCTTCTCGGAGCCGGGACTTCGTGCACGGACGGAGGCCCTCCTCGCCTACGGCGAGCGAACGATGCGGCGCGTCATCGCCGGCATACCGGACGGCCGCTACGAGGCGCAGGACCACCTCGAGGTCGGCGACGACGGCCTCGCGATCCGGCTCGCGCTCACCGTCGACGGCGAGCGGGCGAGCTTCGACTTCACCGGCAGCGATCCCGAGACGGCCGAGAGTTCCCTGAACGCCGTCGCGGCCGTGACCCGATCGGCCTGCTACTACGTCATGCGCTGCCTCACCGGCCCCGACGCGCCGGCCAACGAGGGGTGCTACCGGCCGGTCGAGGTGGTGGTGGGCGAGCGGTCGGTCGTCTCGGCGGGACGGCCCCGCGCCGTCTCCGCCGGCAACGTCGAAACCTCGCAGCGCATCGTCGACGTCGCGCTCGCCGCGCTCGCCCGAGCCCTTCCGGACCAGATCCCCGCCGCCTCCCAGGGGACGATGAACAACGTCACGATCGGCGGGAGCGCCCCCGGCGGGGAGGGCTTCGCCTACTACGAGACGATCGCCGGCGGCGCCGGCGGCGGGCCCCGGCGCGCCGGGCGCTCCGGCGTGCACACGCACATGACCAACACCATGAACACACCGGTGGAGGCGCTGCCGCTCGCCTACCCCTTCGAGGTCGAGCGCTACGAGCTGCGGCGGGGCTCCGGCGGCTCGGGGCGCCACGCGGGCGGCGACGGCCTCGTTCGCGAGTACCGCTTCCGCGCCGAGGCGACCGTCACGCTCGTCAGCGAGCGCCGCCGGTGGGCTCCGCCGGGGCTGGGCGGGGGCCGCCCGGGACGCCCGGGGCGCAACACGCTGCGCCGCGCCGACGGCGTCGAGGTGGACCTCGGCGCGCGCGCCGAGACGCAGGTCGGCCCGGGAGACCTGCTGCGAATCGAGACGCCCGGCGGAGGCGGCTGGGAGGGGCCGGAGCCCTCCCCCTAGCGCCCCGTGCGCGGCCGGCGCCCGGCCCGCGGGGGTCCGGGGGCCGCTTTGCTACAATCGTCTGGGCGGGCGAGCGGGCGCGGCGTACGGGGGCTGGCCGATGGGCGAGCAGCAGCCGGACAGGCTCAAGGACGAGATCGAGGAGATCCTCAACAAGATCGAGCACTTCCCGAAGCCCGAATCGGCGCGCGCGCGGGCCAGGCGGCGCGCCCTGAGGCGCTCAGCCGATGCGATCGCGTCGGCGCAGCGGGCCGCGGCGCGACAGCTCGCACGCATCTCCGTCTCGCAGCTGATGCTGCTCTCGTTCGTCGTCATCATCGGTTCGCTCTTCTTCCGGCGGCTCCACCCGCTCGCGATGCAGTGGCTCCTCTACGCCGGGATCGTGCTCTTCGTCTCGAGCTTCGCGATGCTGGTCTTCATGCGCAGCCCGGGCGCGAGACAGCAGCAGCGCTGGCGCGGGCGACGCATCGAGTACCGGGCGCCGAGCCTCTGGGAGCGGCTCCGCTCCCGGTACCGCGATCGCGGTGGGAGACCCCGCCGCTGACGCCGCATCCCGCCGGGGCCCGCCGCGCCGGCGCCCCCGGCCCCCGGTGGTAAGAACCCTCCTCGCGCGCCTCGCACGGCGTCCGGCGGGCGCGCTCGCCGCCGCGCTCGTCGTCGCGGGAACCGCGTGCTCGGGCGGAGCGGAGCCGCAGGCCGCTCCCGTGACCCCGGCCCCCGCCGCCACGGAGCAGGCCCGGCCGACCCCTGCCGCCGCGGCGGAGCAATCCCGACCGACCGCGGCACCGGAGCACGCCGACGCCGCCCGGGCCTTCGCCCACGTGCGGATGCTCGCCGGCAGCATCGGGCCGCGGGTCGCGGGGAGCCCCGAGGAGGAGCGGGCCGCCGACTACGTCGCGGTCCAGCTCTCGGACGCCGGCTACGAGGTCTCGATCGAGCCCTTCCCGGTGCCTCCTCCGCCCGGCTCGGCCGAGCTCTCCGCGCCCGCTCTCGACGGGCCGCTCGCGGCCACCTTCATGACCGGCGCGCCGCGGAGCGCCGTCGAGGGGCCGGTGGTGCTGGTCCCGGGCCGCGGCAGCGCCGACGACTTCTCCTCGGTGGAGGTCCAGGGGGCGGTGGCGGTGGTCCGTCGCGGCGTGCTGACCTTCGCCGAGAAGGCCCGCCACGCGGAGCGGGCCGGGGCCGCCGCGCTGCTGGTGGTGAACAGTGAGCCGGGAGAGCTCTGGGGGACGCTCGGGCAGGCGCGCCCCGCCCTCCCCGTCCTCGGCGTCTCGCGCGAGACCGGTGAGGCGATCGAGGCGCTGCGGACGGCCTCTCCCGGCGCGCTGCTCGCCATCGCCCCCGGGGGCGAGACGGTCGAGTCGCAGAACGTCGTCGGGCGCCCCGGAGGCGCCGCCTGCACGGCCTACCTCGGCGCGCACTACGACTCGGTGCCCGCCTCGCCCGGCGCCAACGACAACGCGAGCGGCGTGGCCCTCCTGATCGAGCTCGCACGCCTGCTGCGCGGCGAGCCCGGCTCCGGGACCCTCTGCGTCGTCGCCTTCGGCGCCGAGGAGGTCGGGCTCGTCGGGTCGCAGGCCTTCGTCGCCGCCCACGACGTCGCCGACGCGGACTTCATGCTCAACTTCGACATGGTGTCGAAGATGACGACCCCCATCTTCGTGGGAGACGCCGAGCTCGCCGGCTACGCCGCGGGCGTGGCGCGCGACCTGGGCGAGCAGCTCGAGGCGGGGGACTTTCCGCCCTTCGCCTCCTCCGACCACGCCAGCTTCGAGGCGGCCGGGGTGTCGGCGATCACCGTGCACTCCGGCGAGGATCCGTTCATCCACCGCCCCGAGGACGGCATCGCCAACTCCTCCGCGGACGATCTGGGGCGGATGCTCCGCGTCAGCGCGGAGCTCGCGCGGCGCCTGCTCGCGTCCGGCGGCATCCCGCGCGAGTGAGGACCGTGCCGCCCTCCCGACGCCGGCGGTTGAAGGTCGCCCCCTGCTCGCATAGCATGCAGACGATCTCCCCCGGCCGGGACCACACGATGCCTCACCCCTTTCTCGGCCGGCGAACCGGTCTGCCCGGACGCCTTCTCCCGCTGCTGGCGGCGCTCCTGCTCGCGCTCGCGGTCGCCTGCGGCGGCGGAGACGGCAACGACGACGACGACCAGGCGGAGGTCGTCGAGCCGGAGCCGACGGCGACCGTGATCCCGACGGCGCCCCCCTTCGCCGTGACCCCGGAGCCGACGGTCATCGGCAGCGATGCGACGGTCGAGCCCGATCCGACGCCGCGCGCCGACGTGACCTACGTGATCGAGCCCGGCGACACGCTCTCCGCGATCGCCCAGCGCTTCGGCACCACGGTCCAGGCGCTGATGGCCGTCAACGAGATCGAGGATCCGACCCTGATCTTCTCCGGGCAGGAGCTCACGATCCCCGGTGAGGGCGCGGAGCCGGCCTCGACGCCGGCCGCGGGTGACGGGGACGACGGCGAGGACGACAGCGGCGACGGCGTCAGCAGCTACATCGTGCAGCCCGGAGACACGGCGTCGGCCATCGCGGCTCAGTTCGGCGTCACGCTCGCCGCTCTCGCCGAGGCCAACGACACGACCGTGGAGGAGCTCGCGATCCTCTTCGTCGACGACGAGCTGATCCTCCCCCGACCGCCCTAGCAGCGCCTGAGCCGGGGCTCCGTCCGCCGACACCGCGGCCGGCGGGGCGCGCGGCCGCGTCTCCGCGCCGCCCCGGCCGGGGCGGCCGCCCCCGAGCGCTGGCGTGGGGGGGCGGGAGTGACGATACTGGCGCGGGCCGCTGGCCGACGGGACGAGACACGAGCCGAGGTGGGGCATGTCCTTCGAGGAGAAGCTCGCGGCGCTGAAGGCGCTCAAGGAGGAGGCCGCGCTCGGCGGCGGCCAGGTGCGCATCGACGCGCAGCACGGGCGCGGGAAGCTCACCGCCCGCGAGCGCATCGACCTTCTGGTCGACCCGGGGAGCTTCGAGGAGATCGATGCGCTCGCCGTCTCGATGACCGAGGGCGACGGGGAGAACTTCCACGGCGACGCCGTCGTCACGGGCTGGGGCACCATCGAGGGACGCACCGTCTGCGTCTTCGCGCAGGACTTCACGGTCTACGGGGGGTCACTCGGCGAGGTCGTCGGCACCAAGATCGCGAAGACGATGGACCTCGCCGTCAAGATCGGCGTCCCCATCATCGGGCTCAACGACTCCGGCGGCGCGCGCATCCAGGAGGGGGTGACGGCGCTCGCGGGTTACGGAGCAATCTTCCTGCGCAACGTCCGCGCCTCGGGCGTGGTGCCCCAGATCAGCGTGATCCTGGGGCCGTGCGCCGGCGGCGCCGTCTATTCGCCGGCGATCACCGACTTCATCTTCATGGTGAAGGGCACCTCCCAGATGTTCATCACGGGGCCGGACGTGATCGAGGCCGTGACCGGGGAGAAGACGACGCAGGAGGAGCTCGGCGGTGCGATGTCGCACAACGCCAAGTCCGGGGCGGCGCAGTTCTCGATCGAGGGGGAGCAGGAGTGCCTGGAGGAGGTGCGCCGCATGCTCGCCTTCATCCCCCCGAACCAGATGGAGGAGCCGCCCTACGTGGCGACCGGCGACCCGCCCGACCGCCGTCTCGACGAGATCGCGAGCCTGGTCCCCGACGACGAGGCGGTGCCGTACGACGTGCGCGACGTGATCGAGCAAGTCGTCGACCACGGCGACTTCCAGGAGGTGCACGAGTTCTTCGCGCAGAACATCGTCGTCGGCTTCGCGCGCATCGCCGGCTACTCCGTCGGCGTGGTCGCGAACCAGCCGATGTATCTGGGCGGCGTGCTCGACATCGACTCCTCGCGCAAGGCCGCCCGCTTCGTGCGCTTCTGCGACGCCTTCAACCTGCCGCTGGTCACGCTCGTGGACGTGCCGGGCTACCTTCCCGGGATCGCCCAGGAGTACGGCGGCATCATCACCCACGGCGCCAAGCTCGTGTACGCGTACGCGGAGGCGACCGTACCGAAAATCACCGTGATCCTGCGCAAGGGCTTCGGCGGCGCCTACGACGCGATGGGGTCGAAGCACCTCGCCGCCGACGTGAACTACGCGTGGCCGACGGCGGCGATCGCGGTGATGGGGGCGGGGCAGGCGGTGAACATCATCGCCCGGCGGGAGCTGCAGGCCGCCGAGGACCCGGAGGCGCGGCGCGCCGAGCTCACCGCCGAATACCGCGATCGGCTGGAGCACCCGTACATCGCCGCGGCGCGCGGCTACATCGACGACGTGATCGACCCGCGCGACACCCGCGCCAAGATCGCGCACGCGCTCTCGATGCTGCGTACCAAGGCCGACGTGCCGCCGCCGAAGAAGCACGGGAACATCCCGCTCTAGCGGGCACCGAGCGCAGCCCCCGGGAGGGACCGCCGCAGCAGGCGGAGACCGGGCGGCGGGGCGCGCGGCGGGGAGGGAGCACGGCGTGGAGAAGATTCGGGTCGCGCGTCCGCTGGTCGAGCTCGACGGCGACGAGATGGCGCGAATCATGTGGGGCTGGATCCGGGAGCGGCTGATCCTCCCCTACCTCGAGCTCGACCTGCGTTACTACGACCTCGGCATCGAGTCGCGCGACGCCAGCGACGACCGCATCACGGTCGAGGCGGCGAACGCGATCCGGGAGCACGGCGTGGGCGTCAAGTGCGCCACGATCACGCCCGACGAGGATCGCGTCGAGGAGTTCGGCCTGAAGCGGATGTGGCGATCGCCCAACGGCACCATTCGCAACATCCTCGGGGGGACGGTCTTCCGCGAGCCGATCCTCTGCCGGAACGTGCCCCGGCTCGTGCCGGGGTGGGAGCAGCCGATCGTGATCGGCCGCCACGCCTTCGGCGACCAGTACCGCGCGACCGACATCCCGATCCCGGGGCCGGGGACGCTGACCCTGACCTTCCAGCCCCGGGACGGGGGCGAGGCGCTCTCCTACGAGGTGAACGACTTCGACTCGCCCGGCGTGGCGCTCGGGATGTTCAACCTCGACGCCTCGATCCGCGACTTCGCGCGCGCCTGCCTGAACTACGGCCTGCAGCGCCGCTGGCCGGTCTACCTGTCGACCAAGAACACGATCCTCAAGGTCTACGACGGCCGCTTCCTCCAGATCTTTCAGCAGGTCTTCGAGGAGGAGTTCGCCGGGCGCTTCCGCGAGGCCGGGATCGAGTACGAGCACCGGCTGATCGACGATCTCGTGGCGCAGGCGATGAAGTGGACCGGCGGCTTCATCTGGGCCGCCAAGAACTACGACGGCGACGTCCAGTCGGATGCGGTGGCGCAGGGCTTCGGCTCGCTCGGGCTGATGACGTCGGTGCTGCTGACGCCCGACGGCGAAACCGTGGAGTCGGAGGCGGCGCACGGGACCGTCACGCGGCACTACCGCGCCTACCAGCGGGGTGAGGACACCTCGACCAACCCAATCGCCTCGATCTTCGCGTGGACGCGCGGGCTGGCGCACCGCGCGCGCCTCGACGGGACCCCGGCCGTGGCGGAGTTCGCAGGGACGGTGGAGCGCGCCTGCGTGGAGGCGGTCGAAGGCGGCGAGATGACGCGCGATCTGGCGCTCCTGGTCGGCCCGCAGCAGGAGTGGCTGACGACCGCCAGCTATCTCGACGCGGTCGAGCGGAGGCTCGCGGAGGCTCTCGGCAGCTAGCGCGCGCGCCCGCCCCGACCGGGGCCGGCCGCGCGCAACGGAGAAGGGGAAAGATGCGCAAGAAGGTGACGTTCGTCGGCGCCGGGATGACCGGCTCCACCATGGCGCAGCTGGCCGCTCAGCGCGGCTACGCCGACGTCGTGCTCATCGACATCGTCGAGGGACTCGCCGCCGGCAAGGCGCTCGACATCCAGGAGGCGAGCCCATGGGCCGCCTCCTCGGTGCGCGTCACCGGTTCGACCGAGTGGCGCGAGAGCGCCGGATCGGACGTGGTCATCGTGACCTCGGGGGTCCCGCGCAAGCCCGGCATGACGCGCGAGGATCTGCTCGCCACCAACGCCGGCATCGTGCGCTCGGTCGTCTCGCAGGCCGTCGAGCAGTCGCCCGACGCCGTCTTCGTGATCTTCGCCAACCCGATGGACGCGATGTGCCACGTCGCCCTCGAGGCGAGCGGCCTCCCCGCGACGCGCGTCGTGGGCCAGGGCGGCATGCTCGACTCCGCCCGCTACCGCACCTTCATCGCGCTCGAGACGGGGACCTCACCCCGCGACGTCGCGGCGTGGGTGCTCGGCGGCCACACCGAGGCGACGATGGTCCCCGTCGTCTCCAACGCCACCGTCGGCGGGGTACCGCTCACGCAGCTGCTCGCGCCAGACCGCGTGCGAGCCGTCGTGGAGCGGACCACGAGGGGGGGCGCGGAGATCGTCGGGCTGCTCAAGAGCGGCAGCGCCTTCACCGCTCCCGCCTACTCCACGATCGAGATGGTGGAGGCGATCCTGCTCGACGAGAAGCGGGTGCTCCCCGCCTGCGCGCTGCTCGAGGGAGCGTACGGGGTCGAGGGCGGCTACGTCGGCGTCCCGGTGCTGCTCGGCGCCGGCGGCGTGGAGCAGGTCTTCGAGATCCCGCTCTCCGACGAGGAGGCGGCCGCGATGCGCCGGGCCGGCGACGCGGTGAAGGAGCTGGTCTCAGCGACGCCCGCCGCGTAGGCGCGGCCGGGCGGCCGGGTGGCCGAGGCGAGAGGGGCCCCCGGGCCCACCGGAGAGTGAGAGATTGCCCATGAGCCCCTCGGACACAGAGATCGGCGAGGCCGGGACCCGCATCGAGAGCGACACGATGGGCGAGGTCGCGGTTCCGTCGTGGGCCTACTGGGGCGCGCAGACGGAGCGCTCCCGGCAGAACTTCCGTATCGGCGAGGAGCGGATGCCGCGCCCCCTGATCCGCGCGCTCGGGATCGTCAAGCACGCCTCTGCCACGGTGAACGAGCAGCTCGGGAAGCTCGACGCGCGCCGAGCCGAGGCCGTCCGGCACGCGGCCGGTCAGGTGATCGACGGCGGGCTCGACGAGCACTTCCCGCTCGTCGTCTGGCAGACGGGCTCGGGCACGCAGAGCAACATGAACGCGAACGAGGTGATCGCGAACCGCTCCATCGAGCTGCTCGGCGGCGAGCGCGGCTCCAAGGATCCGGTGCATCCCAACGACCACGTCAACATGTCGCAGTCCTCCAACGACGTCTTCCCCGGCGCGATGGCGGTCGCCACCTCGGAGCAGCTTCAGCAGCAGCTGATCCCCGCCCTGGAGCACCTGCGCGATGCGCTCCGAGGGAAGGCCGCGGAGTTCGACTCCATCGTGAAGATCGGGCGCACGCACCTCATGGACGCGACGCCGCTCACGCTCGGCCAGGAGTTCTCCGGCTACGCGGAGCAGCTCTCGAAGGCGGTCAAGCGAGCGCGCTCCGCCGAGCCGCATCTCCGCGAGCTCGCGCTCGGCGGCACGGCGGTGGGGACGGGCCTCAACGCGCACCCGGAGTACGGGACGCGCGTCGCTGCGGCGATCTCCGAGATCACCGGCCTCGACTTCGTCACCGCGCCCAACAAGTTCGAGTCGCTCGCCGCGCACGACGCGCAGGTGGAGCTCTCCGGGCAGCTCAAGACGATCGCGGCCTCGCTGATGAAGGTCGCCAACGACGTCCGTCTCCTCGGCTCGGGGCCGCGGGCCGGGATCGGCGAACTGCTCCTCCCGGAGAACGAGCCCGGCTCCTCGATCATGCCGGGCAAGGTGAACCCGACGCAGCCCGAGGCGCTGACGATGGTCTGCGCGCAGGTGATGGGCAACGACGTCACGGTCGGCATCGCCGGCTCCAACGGACACTTCGAGCTCAACGTCTTCAAGCCGGTCATCGCCTACAACAACCTGCAGAGCCTGCGCCTGCTCGGCGACGCCGCGCGCTCTTTCACCGACAACTGCGTGGTCGGGATTCGACCGAACGAGCGGCGCATCGAGGAACTGATGCGCTCCTCGCTGATGCTGGTCACGGCGCTCAACCCGCACATCGGCTACGACAACGCCGCGAAGGTCGCGAAGAAGGCGCACGCGGAGGGCCTCACGCTGCGCGAGGCCGCCGAGCAGCTCGGGTTCGTTGAGGGCGAGCGCTTCAACGAGTGGGTCCGCCCGGAGGAGATGACCCACCCGTGACCCACCGGCTCGCCGCGCCCGGCCCGGAAGGCCGGCACGGAAGCGGGGCCGGCTAGGAGCCTTGCGTCGAGTTCACCAGCACGGCGACGGCGCCGGCCAGGACGCCCGCGACCGCGCCGGTGACGATCGCGGGCGGATCCCCTGCCAGCCCGGCGGCGGCGCCGACGACGGCGCCGACGACGACGCCCGCGCCGACGATGGTGAACGCGGCCCGGAGCCTCTCGGTCATCGTATCCCCCTCACCTGCGGCACCTGCCCGGGGAAGTCTAGACGAGGACGGTCGCCGCCCAGACCGATCCCGCGATGGCCCCCAGGTAGCAGACCACAGCGAGCGGTGTCGCGACGGAGCGCAGGCCGAGGTCCTTCAGCGTGTGGCGGATGCGGTGCGCGGCGTGGAAGAGGGCGAGGAAGACCACGCCGAAGACGACGAGTCGCACGGGCCAGAAGTCGAAGAGGCTCTCCAGTTGCGCGAACTCCACGACCCCGGCGGGAACCAGGAAGCCGGTGATCACGACGAGCACCGGCAGCAGCAGGGCCGTCACCATCCCGCCCGCCGAGAACATCGCCCAGAAGAACGGCTCGTTCGAGGGTCTCACGCTGCCCGCCCTCCTTACGCCACGACCAGGACGATCACGAGAACGACCGCGGAGACGGCCAGCCACGCTCCGTAGGCGCCGGCGGTGATCAGTGCGTCCGGAACCCGCCGCCCGCCGAGCTTGAGCGGGAGCGCCTTCGGCGTCAGCGCGAACCAGGTCGAGCTGTGCAGCTGCGCAAACGCCAGAATGACGAGGTGGACGATCCAGAGCAGCGGGCTCGTGAGCACGTCGACGTGGCTTGCGAACGCGCCCTCCCCCTCGCGAACCTGGGAGACCAGCAGCAGCAGCAGGAGCACCACGTAGGCGGCGACGGCGACGGACGAGAGTTCGCGCAGCAGGACGATGCGGTACGCCCAGCGCTGGTTCCACCAGGTGTTCGACTTCTGCCGCGGCAGCGGTCCCGGCATCGTCAGCGACCCATCCCCGGGGGCGTGAAGGGAAGGAAGGAGAGGAAGAAGCTGTTCGTCGCCTCCACCTTCGCCTGCTGGATCGCGCCGGCCGGGTCGACGTGCTTGGGGCACACGGCGCTGCACTCGCCGACGAAGGTGCAGTCCCAGATCCCCTCGTCCGACCAGATCAGCTCCTGGCGCTGCGCGTTGCCCTGATCGCGAGAGTCGAGGTTGTAGCGCTGGGCGAGGGCGAGCGCGGCCGGACCGATGAACTCGTCCTCGTGCTCGTAGACCGGACAGGCCGCGTAGCAGAGCATGCAGTTGATGCACATGCTGAACTGCTTGAAGTCGGCGAGCTGTGAAGGGGTCTGGCGATACTCGCCCTCCTCCACCGGCTGCTCTTGCTCGCGGATCATCCACGGCTTCACGTCGGTGAGCTTCCCCATGAAATCGTCGAGGACGGTCACCATGTCGCGCTCGACGGGGAAGCCGCGGAGCGGCTCCACGCGTATCGGGCCGGGCATGAACTCGCGAAGGAAGGCGTTGCAGGTGAGCCGCGGGCGGCCGTTCACCATCATGCCGCAGCTGCCGCAGACGCCCATGCGGCACGACCAGCGGTAGCTGAGCGTGCCGTCGACCTCGTCCTTGAGCCAGTTGAGGGCGTCGAGGACGACCCACTCCTCGCGGTACGGCACCTCGTAGCTCTGGAACGACGGCGCATCGTCGCGCTCCGGGTGGTAGCGGAAGACCTCGAGGGTCACGGTGCGCGTGGCGGTCGCCTCGCTGGTCACGGCGCCTCCCCTCCCTAGCTCCCGTAGGTCCGCGCGGCCGGCGGCCACTTGGTGATGGTCACGTCGGAGTACTCGATGCGCGGCGCGCCGTCGGTGCGGTAGGCGAGCGAGTGCCTGAGGAAGCGCTCGTCGTCGCGCTCCGGGTGGTCGCTGCGCTGGTGCGAGCCGCGCGACTCCGTGCGGGCGAGCGCGGAGTGCGCGACCGCCTCCCCGACGTCGAGCAGCGACTCGAGCTCGAGCGCCGCCGTGAGCTCGGTGTTGAAGCTGTGGCTGTGATCGTCGAGGGCGAGGTTCGCGCCCCGCTCGCGCAGGCCGGCGATGGCCTCGGTCGCCGCCTCGAGCCCGGCCTGGTCGCGGTAGACGCCGGTGCCGGACTCCATGGCGGCGTTGAGCTCGCGCCGGATCGCGGCGATGCGCTCCCCGCCCTCGCGCGGGCGCAGGTAGGCGGCGGCGATGCGCGCCTGCTCCTCGGCGCCCTGCGCCTCGATGGAGGCGCTGTCGAAGTCGGGGTGCTCCTTCGCCCAGACGGCGGCGGCGTGGCCGGCGCGGCGGCCGAACACGAGCAGCTCGGTCAGGGAGTTCGAGCCCAGGCGGTTGGCGCCGTTGATGCTGACGCAGGCGCACTCGCCGGCGGCGTAGAGCCCGGGCAGGCTCGTGGCGCCGCTGATGTCGGTGTCGATGCCGCCCATCATGTAGTGCACGACGGGGCGTACGGGAATCGGCTCGTGGACCGGGTCGATCCCGGCGTAGTCCTTCGCCAGCTCGCGCACGAACGGGATGCGCTCGTCGATCAGGCGCTCGCCCAGATGGCGCACGTCGAGGTGTGTATAGGTGCCGTACTCGCCCTCGAAGACGCGGCCCGCCTCCTGCTCTCTCATGAAGGCCTGCGAGAGCCGGTCGCGCGGGCCGAGCTCCATGCTCCGCAGCTGCGGATGGCTCGGGTCGGTGACGTCGAGCGGCTCGCCCAGGTTGTAGTCCTGGAGGTAGCGCCGTCCCTCCGTGTTGAGGAGGATGCCGCCCTCGCCGCGCGCCGCCTCGGTGATGAGGATCCCGGTGCCGGGAAGGCCGGTGGGGTGGTACTGGACGAACTCCATGTCCTTGAGCGCAACGCCGGCGCGGTAGGCCATCGCCATCCCGTCGCCGGTCTTGATCGCGGCGTTGGTGGTGAAGGGGAAGACGCGGCCGCCACCGCCGGTGCAGAGGATCACGGCTTTCGCCTTCACGACGCGCATGACGCCGGTGCGCAGCTCGATGGCGGCGACCCCCTGGCAGCGCCCGTCCTCGACGAGGAGGCGCGTCGCGAACCACTCGTCGTAACGCGTCACCTGCGTGTACTTGAGGGAGGTCTGGAAGAGCGCGTGCAGCATGTGGAAGCCGGTCTTGTCGGCGGCGTACCAGGTCCGCCGGATGCGCATGCCGCCGAAGGGGCGGACGGCGACGCTGCCGTCCTCCTCCCGGCTCCACGGGCAGCCCCAGTGCTCGAGCTGGATCATCTCGCCCGGGGCCTCGTTCACGAAGGCCTCGACGGCGTCCTGGTCGGCGAGCCAGTCGGCGCCGCTGATCGTGTCGTAGATGTGATCGTCGAGGGAGTCGTTCTCCTTGATCACGGCCGCGGCGCCGCCCTCGGCGGAGACCGTGTGGCTGCGCATTGGGTAGACCTTCGAGAGCATCGCGATGTCGAGGTCGGGGTAGGCCTCGGCGGCGGCGATGACAGCCCGCAGGCCCGCGCCTCCGCCGCCGACGATAAGCAAGTCGTGCTGAAGGTCGTCGGCCACCGGCGCCTCTCATCCCGAGCAACCGCACGACGCACGGGGCGGCGCGGCGGCCCCACTATTCCCGCGGCGGCGGTCATGGTCAAGCGCGAGCGGGGACCCCTGATTTTCCAACAAATCCGTGGCCCCGGAGCACTGGCGGAACGGCATCGGGCCTGAGTGACCCATTCGAGGCCCGGGCGAGGCGCACGTGTGCGACCGGAGGCGCCGATCCGCCCGGCGCGAGGCGCGGAAGCTGGCCACCCTCCACCCGCAGCGTCTCGGTGAGCTCCCAGTAGATGCCGACGCGCGTCTCCGTGTCGGTCTCCGTGCGGGCACGCGCCAGGGCCCGCGTCGGGTTGTGACCGAGGGCCGCCTTCGTGATGAGCTGGTCCTCGGAGAGGTTGCTGAGGCCCGCGTAGACGGTGTTGTGGATGAGCTCGTGGGGCCTACGGGCGCGGCGCCCCGGGCCCGCCGCGCGCCGACATCACCGCGATCGCCGAGAGCGTCTTCGCGTCCTCGATCGCGCCCGACGAGGCGGCCTCGAGCAGCGCGTCCGGCGTGAGGGCGCGGGAGCCGCTGATCTCCTCGTCGTAGTCGGGCGGGAGCGGATCCGGGGTCAGCCCGCGGGCAAGGAAGAGGTGGATGTACTCGTCGCAGAAGCCCGGCGCTGTGAAGAAGCCGCCGATCGGCGTCAGCTCGCGCGCGGCGAAGCCCGTCTCCTCCCGCAGCTCGCGGGCGGCGGTCACCTCCGGCGCCTCGCCGGGCTCGCGCGTGCCGGCGGGGACCTCGAGCAGCTCGCGGGCGGTGGGGTAGCGGTACTGCCTGACCAGAATCCACCGCTCCTCGTCGTCGAGCGCAACGATCGCGACCGCCCCCGGGTGGCGCACGACGATGCGCTCCGCCTCGCGGCCGTCGGCGAGGCGGAGCCGCGATCGCTCGATGGCGATGGGCCGAGCCGAGAGCAGCTGCTCGCTCTCAAGCACGGTCGGGGAGGGGAGGCCGGCGCCCGCGCCCTCGTCCCCGCCGGGCTCCGCCCCCGCGCTCACGCGCCGGAGCCGGGCCCGCCGCCGGCCGCGGGCGAAACGAGATCGAGCACCATCGCGATCTCCTCGCAGCCGGGGAACTTCGGGCAGCGGTAGCACTCGTTCCAGACCTTGCGCGGCAGCGACATCACATCGGCCTGCTCCCAGCCGAGGCGCTCAAAGAATCCGGGGCGGTAGGTGAGCGCGAAGAGCCGCTGGAGCCCGAGCGCCCGGCCCTCGGCGACGCACGCTCCGGCCAGGGCCCGGCCGTAGCCGGCCGCCTGGCGCTCCTCGTCGACGGCGAGCGACTTGAGCTCGGCCAGGTCGGACCAGGTGATGTGGAGCGCGGCGCAGCCGACGAGGCGCCCCCCCTCCCTCACCACGAAGAAGTCACGGATGTTCTCGTAGGTCTCGCCGAGCGTGCGGGGCAGCATCTGGCCGCGGGACGCCCAGAGGTTGATGAGGTCGCAGATCTCGCGCGCGTCGCCGACGGTGGCGCGCTCGACGCTCGCCGCCTCCCCGGCCGCAACGGTGCTGCTCTCGAGCTCGGGCATGGTCCGACCAGAATACGGCAAAGCCGCCCCGGCTTCCGCGCGCGTGCGGCCCCGGGCCCGGCCGCCGCGATCCGCTAGCCCGCTCCCTCGCCGCCGGCGGCGCCGAGCGTGTGGTCGGAGCGCAGCCAGCCCAGGCGCTCGGCGACGTTCGCGTAGAACTGCCCCTCGTCCCCGAGCCGCGCGAAGCGCGTGCGGCGCGCCGAGCCGGTGACCTCGATCCGCTGCCCCGCCTCGACCGCGCGCTCGCGGAGGCCGTCGACGACCATCATCCCCTCGCCGCGCGCGACCTCGAGCGAGATGCGCGTCTCGCCGGGGAGCACCAGCGGGTTGTGCGAGGTCAGGTGCGGAGCGAGCGGCATCAGTATCAGCTCGCTCGAGGTCGGGGTGAGCACCGGGCCCCCGATGGAGAGCGTGTAGCCGGTGGAGCCGGTGGCGGTCGCGACGATCACGGCGTCGGCTCGGTACTCGGCGATGAGCACGCCGTCGAGCCGGGCGCCGACGGAGATCGTGTGCCCCAGCGTGCGGCGCCCGATCACCACGTCGTTGAGCGCGTGGAGCGGATCGGAGCCGTCGACGGTGGCGACGGCGAGCGCGCGCTCCTCGACGCGCCCCTCGCCGGCGAGCACGCGAGAGAGCGCCGACCCGGCGTCCGGCGGCGTCGCCTCGGTCAGGAAGCCGAGACGCCCCATGCGCACGCCGAAGATCGGGGTGCCGCTGAGGCCGGCCGCCTCGGAGGCCCGCAGAACGGTGCCGTCGCCGCCGACGCAGACCAGAAGCGCGGCGCCGCCTGCGCGCGCCGCGAGCTCGGCGCCCGGGACCCCCTCGTCGCCAAGCGCCTCCACCCACGGCTCGCAGCCGGCGACGCGCAGCTGCTCGGAGAGCGCCTCGGCCATCGCGCGCGCACCGGCGATCCCCGGGTGGTAGCAGAGGACGACGCGGCGGGCGCTCACGCGCCCGGCCTCCCGCGCGGCCGTGCAGCCGCCGGGGAGCCGACGCCCCCACCTTCCGGGACGGGTGATCTGGTCATCGGGGGAGCATAGCGCGCACGCGGCTCCGGCACCGTCGTTCCGGAGCCGCCACGCGGGACGCCCCGCCGGGAGCCGGGGCCGCCCGGCCTACGCCGACTCCGCCTCCAGCTCCGGGAGCTCGGAGGGATCGCCGTTGAGCACCTGCCCCGAGGCGGTCACGAGCAGGGGCTGCCTGCGCCCGGCGACGGTCTCGGGCGTGACGATGCACTTCGCGATGTCGCTGCGCGAGGGCGCCTCGAACATCACCTCGAGCAGCGTCTCCTCGACCACCGTGCGCAGCCCGCGCGCCCCGGTCCTCTGCGTGAGCGCCTCCTCCGCGATCGCGCGGAGCGCGTCGTCGGTGACGTGCAGCTCCATCGAGTCCATCTCGAACAGCCGCTCGAACTGGCGGACGATAGCGTTCTTGGGGCGGACCAGGATGTCGACCATCATGTCGACCGTGAGGGCGTCGAGCGTGGAGATGATCGGGAGGCGCCCCACGAACTCGGGGATCAACCCGTACCGCAGCAGGTCGTCGGGCGTGGTCTGGCGGAGGATCTGGGCGCGCTCATCCTCCGTCTGCGGATCGCCGGCGGTGAAGCCGAGCGAGCGGCGCCCCAGGCCGGTGCGCGCGCTGATCACGTCCTCCAGTCCCTCGAAGGCGCCGCCCACGAGAAAGAGCACGTTGGTGGTGTCGATCTGGATGAAGTCCTGGTGCGGATGCTTGCGGCCGCCCTGCGGCGGCACGGAGGCGACCGTCCCCTCGATGATCTTGAGCAGCGCCTGCTGCACGCCCTCCCCCGAGACGTCGCGGGTGATCGAGGGGTTGTCGGCCTTGCGGGCGATCTTGTCGATCTCGTCGATGTAGACGATGCCGCGCTCGGCGCGCGGGATGTCGAAGTCCGCCGCCTGGATCAGGTGCAGGAGGATGTTCTCCACGTCCTCCCCGACGTACCCGGCCTCGGTGAGCGCGGTGGCATCGGCGATCGAGAACGGGACGTCGAGCACGCGGGCGAGCGTGCGGGCGAACTCGGTCTTGCCGGTGCCGGTCGGCCCGATCAGGAGAATGTTCGACTTCTCGAGCTCGACATCGGTCTGCGGCGGCGCGTCGATGCGCTTGTAGTGGTTGTAGACGGCGACGGAGAGCACCCGCTTGGTGCGCTCCTGGCCGACGATGTAGTCGCCGAGCGCTCCCACCATCTCCTGGGGCGTCCGGAGCTTGCGGCTGCCGCCGGTCCGGGAGCTGCCGCTGCGCGGCGACTCCTCGCTGATGATCTCCTGGCAGAGGTCGACGCACTCGTCGCAGATGTAGACCGAGCCCGGCCCCGCGATCAGTCGCTTGACCTGGTCCTGGCTCTTCCCGCAGAACGAGCAGTGGTACTGGACGCGCTTGCCGCCGGCCCGCTTGCCGCCGGAGCGCCCGCTGGTGCCGGCCATCATGCGCCCCCGTGCCCGCGGGGCGCCGCTCCGGCCCGCGACGTCGCTGCCATGCGCTCACCGCCCCCCGACCCGGCGAGCACCCGCCGGCAGCTCTCAGCTACCGACGCCCGCCGTCAGGATCTCGTCGATCATCCCATACTCTCTCGCCTGCATGGCGTCCATGTAGAAGTCGCGGTCGAAGTCGGTCTGGACCTTGTCGGCGCTCTGCCCCGTCTGCTCCACCAGGATGTTGCGGATGATCTCGTTGTTGCGCAGGATCTCCTTCGCCGCGATCTCGACGTCGCGTGCCTGCCCCGACGCGCCTCCGAGCGCCTGGTGCATGTGCACCGTCGCGTGGGGCAGCCCGTAGCGCTTGCCGGAGCTCCCCGACGAGAGCAGCACGGTCGCCATCGAGGCGGTGACCCCCACGGCGATCGTCGAGACGTCGGCGCGGATCAGCCGCATCGTGTCGTAGATGGCGAGGCCGGCGTAGATCTGGCCTCCGGGCGAGTTGATGTAGAGGTGGATGTCGCGATCCGGGTCCTCCCGGTCGAGGTAGAGGAGCTGGGCCACGATGGTGTTGGCGACGTGCTCGTCGATCGGCGTCCCCAGGAAGACGATCCGCTCCTTGAGCAGCAGCGAGTAGATGTCGTAGGCGCGCTCGCCGCGCGCGCTCGTCTCCACGACCATCGGCACGATCGCCTGCGGGCCTGCCGCCCCGTGCGCCCGCGGGCGCTCCAGCTGGCCGCGCCCCTCTCCCTCCCGCCGGGAGCCTACGTCTCTCACGTGCCACCCCGTTCCGCGGCTCATCGGCCGCCCTGCCCCGCGTCCCCGCGCGGGGACGCCACTGCTTTGTTGCCCCGCCCTAGCCCTAGCCCTCGCCCTCGCCCTCGCCCTCCGGCTCGTCCGCGGCTGCGGCCGCGCGCGCGCGGCGGCGGCGTGCGCTGCGCCGCCGCGGGGCGGCGTCCTCCCCGCCCTCCGCCGGCGGCTGCGAGGCGATCTCGACCAGCCGATCCATCGCCAGCGCCGTCAGCAGCTGCTCCTCGATGTTCTGGCGGCTTCCCTCCGACTCCACGAGCTCGCGCCACCTCTGCGCGTTCTCCGGGGTGAGGCCGGGGATGTCCTCCTCGACCCGTCCGGCGGTTCGCTCCACCTCGGCATCGACGTCCGAGGACTCGACCGCCAGTCCCTCGGCGCGCACGAACTCGCCGAGCACGAGCGAGCGGCGGACGGCGTGATCGGCGCCGTCGCGCAGCGCCTCGCGCACCTCTTCCTCCGTCTGGCCGATGGTGGCGAGCCACTCCTCGAGCCCCTCGCGCGTGTGCGATGCGTGGTGGGAGCTCTCGTCGATCATGCCGTCGATCTGCCGCTCGACCAGGACCTCCGGGTAGTCGAGCTCCGCGTGGGAGACCAGGAGGTCGATTAGCTCGAGGCGGTATTCGCGCAGCGCCTCCTCCGCGAGGCGCTCCGTGATCCGCCCGAGCAGGTCGGCGCGTAGCGCCTCGGCGCTGTCGTACGGCTCGTCGAGGGAGCGCGCGAAGTCGTCGTCGAGGTCGGGAAGGAGCTCCTCCTTCACCTCGTGCAGCGTCACCCGGCAGTTCGCGCTGCCGCCGGCGAGATCCTCGACCGCGTGGTCCTCCGGGATCTCGACCGTGAACTCGTGCGGGCCGCCTCGCTCGAGGCCCAGCAGCCGCTCCAGGAAGCCGGGGAGCGGACCCTCGTGCCCCTCGCGCAGCGGGAACTCCGCATCCTCCTCGGTCTCGTGCTCCTCCCGGCCGGGGAGCTGGATGGAGATGTCGGCACGCACCGTGTCGTTCCAGGCCACGGGACGATCGACCGGCTCCAGCGTGGCGTAGCGCCGCCTCAGCGCCTCGATCGTCTCCTCGACCGCGGGCTCGGCGGGGCGGGGATCCGGTCGCGGCACGCGCAGCGAGGCATAGTCGCGAAGCTCGACCGAGGGACGGACCGGCACCGTCGCCTTGACGACGAGGGGCTCGGTCGAGGTGAGCTCGATGTCGGGCTGGTCGACCGGGTCGATCGACTCCGACTCCAGCGCCTCCCGGTAGAGGTCGGGGAGCAGCTGGTCGAGCGCCTCCTGGAAGACGGCGCCCCGGCCGACGGTCTGCTCGACCACCGGGCGAGGCGCCTTGCCGGGCCGGAAGCCGCGGATCTTCACCTTCTCGGAGATGCGCCGCGCCGCCGTCTCCATCGAGGCCTCGACGCGATCGGGCTCGACCTCGATCGAGAGCGCCACCTGACAGCGCGGGAGCCGCTCGGTCGTCACCACCACGCGCCCGCCCCCCGATTCTGTGCGCGATCCCATCGGTCCACGCACCAAAGACGGCCGCCCTGAGGCGGCCGCCGCGCTCGCTCGGCGATCCGGTCGAGTATATCACCGGGCCCCGGACACCCGGCCCCGCGCAACCACCCCCCCGGGCCGCGCCCGCGCGCCGCGCCGCGGCGGCGCGGAGGGGGCCTACTGGCCGCGCATGGCGTCGTTGAGGGCATCCCCCAGCAGGTTGAAGGCGAACATCAGCGCCGTCACGACGACGGCGGGGACGAGTAGCAGGTGGGGGTGCGCCTGGAAGGTGCGGGCACCCGATCCCGCGAAGATCATCTGCCCGAAGGAGGCCGCCGGGGGCTGCACCCCGACCCCGAACCAGGTCAGGACGATCTCGGAGCCGGCGATCGCGCCGAGACCGGCCGAGACCGAGAGGATGATGAGGAAGGCGATGTTCGGCAGCAGGTGCCGCCCGATCACGCGCGCGCCGGTGGCACCGGTGGCCTGCGCCGCGAGCACGAAGTCGCGCTCGCGCAGCTGCAGGACCTGCGCCCGGATCACGCGCGCCATCCCCACCCAGGCGAAGAGCGAGAGCGCGACGGCGACGGTGAAGTAGGAAGCGCCGCCGGTGGTGGTCAGCTCGTTGGAGAGGATCGTGTGCTCCTCGACCCAGCGGGCGAGCTCGTCCACGCGCGGCCGCGTCGTGGCGTTGATCAGGATCAGCATCGGCAGGCCGGGTACCGAGCCGAAGATGTCGCCGACGCGCATGATCGCGCCGTCGACCCAGCCGCCCCGGTACCCGGAGAGCAGCCCCAGGCCGACGCCGAGCACCACGGAGCCGGAGAGCACGACCGCGACCGTCAGGATCAGCGTCGTGCGCGCCGAGTAGAGCGTGCGGCTGAGCATGTCGCGGCCGAGGCGGTCGGTTCCCAGCCAGTAGTCGGAGCTCGGCCCCTCCAGCGTGCGCTCGAGGTTCTGCTCGGCGTAGGAGTACGGCGCGAGCACCGGCGCCAGGATACCGGCGCCGTAGACGATCGCGATCACGACCATCGAGACCAGCGCCAGCCGCTTGCGGCGCAGGCGCCGCCACAGCATCGCGCCGGGGCTCACCCCCGAGAGGCCGGGAGCGGCGTCGCCCTGCGGGGCGGCGGGCGTCTCGGCGACGGCGCTCGTCACGTGGCCGCGGAGGCGCCCAGGCGGATGCGCGGGTCGATGAAGGTGTAGGAGATCTCGACGAGCAGGTTCATCAGCACGAAGACCGCCGAGGTGATGACGGTCATCGCCAGGATCACGTCGTAGTCGCGCGAGACGACGGCCTCGAAGGTGAAGCGTCCGATGCCGGGGATGCCGAGCAGCACCTCCACGAAGAAGGCGCCCTCGATGATGCTGGTGAGCGCGAAGCCGATCACGGTGACCACCGGCAGCAGCGAGTTCGGCAGCACGTGGCGCCCCGAGATCACCGACTCCGGGAGTCCCTTGGCGCGCGCGGTGCGGATGTAGTCCTCCCCCTGCACCTCGAGCGCCGTGATGCGGACGAGCCGCGCCACGCCCCCGAAGCCGCCGATCGACATCGCCATCAGGGGTAGGTAGAGATGCGGATCGGGGATCGGAATCGCGACCACGCCCCCCAGCCACCAGATGTCGAAGAGCCCGCCCCAGCCCCCGACCGGGAGCAGATTCAGCTGGAGCGCGAAGAGCCAGAGCAGGGGCGGGATCAGCACGATCACCGGGATCGCCCGCAGGAAGAGCAGCGTCGAGATGATGAAGGGGTCGATCCAGGTCCCGGAGAGCCGCGAGGCGAGGAGACCCAGCGGGATCCCGAGCGCGAAGACGATGACCAGCGCTATAAGCCCGAGCTGGGCGGAGATCCACATCTTCGGGAAGATCAGCTCCGAGACCGAGAAGCCCTGCTGCAGGAACGACTCCCCGAAGTCGCCGCGCAGCGCCGCCGAGAGCCAGCGCCCGTACTGCTCGAGGACCGAGCCGTCGAGGCCGCGCTCGGCGCGCACCTGCGCCAGGATCTCCGGGTCGCGGAACTGGCCGGCGGCGACGGCCAGCGGATCTCCCGGCCCGAAGCGCGCGATCGAGAAGGTCGCGAAGGAGACGACGAGCAGGATGAAGGGGAGCCAGATCAGCCGGCGCACGATGTAGACGGCCACGGATCCTCCCAGGCGCCCGGGGCGCGCCGCGCCGCTCCCGCCGCTACTCGGTCACGGTCACGAAGCGCAGCCGCGGCATGATCAGCGGCGGGGCGAACCAGCCCTCGACGCGCGGGGCGACGACGACGTGCGCGAGCGGGAAGTAGAGCGGGACCCACGCCGCCTCGTCGATCAGGATCTGCTCGGCGTCACGGTAGAGCTGGAGCCGCCGCTCCGGGTCCTGCTCGACCCGCGCCGCCTCGATCAGCGCGTCGACCGCGGTGTTCTGGTAGCGCACGTCGTTCAGGGGCGAGGTGGAGTGGAACTTGAGGTCGATCACGCTCTCCGGATCCGGGTAGTCCATCGACCAGCCGTCGACGAAGATCTGCAGCCGGCCGTCGTCGAGGTCGGCGGTGAGTGTGGCGCGATCGGTCTGGCGCACCTGGACCTCGACGCCCAGCTCCTCGCGCCACTGCTCGAGGAAGGCCTGCGTGTCGATCGAGGCCGAGGCGCCGCCCCCCATCTCGGTGAGCGTGATCGGCGGCAGCCCCTCCGGGGAGCCGTAGCTTGAGGCGGCGAGCGCGGCGCGCGCGCCCTCGGGATCGAAGGTGTAGGTCTTGTCCTCGGCGGTGTAGCCGGGAACGCGGGGCGGGATGATGCCGGTCGCCGGCAGCCACGCGTTCATGAAGACGGTCTCCGCCACCTTCGCGCGGTCGATCGCCATCGCGAAGGCGCGCCGGACGTTGACGTCGTCGAAGGGCGGCGCCTCGGTGTTGAAGGCCAGGTAGGAGATCGACATCTCGACCGAGTTCGAGTAGAGCGGGCCGAGGTCGGAGCTGGGATCCTGGGCGCGCTCGAGGTCGTTGACCCCGATGCCGGCCACGTCGAGCTCGCCGTTCTCGAAGCGCGTCAGCGTCGAGCCGCCGGAGAGCTCAAAGAGCACCTCCTTCACGCTGGGCGTCCCCTCGTAGTAGCGATCGCTCGCCTCCAGCACGATGCGCTCGCCGAGGCGCCACTCCTTGAGCTGGTAGGGGCCGGTGCCGTTCGGGTTCCGGGTCCAGTTGCGGGGATTCGCCTCCACCTGCTGGGAGTCGACGACCCAGGCCGTCGGGTAGGTGAGCTTCCAGAGGAAGAACGGCTTCGGCGCGTCGAGCGTGAACTCGATCGTGCGCTCGTCGACGACGCGCATTCCCTCGAGCGTCTCCGATCGCCCGAGCCGGCGCTCGCGCGCGCCCACGATATCCCCCAGGTAGGAGAGGGCGACCAGCGACGAGGTCTCCGGGTCGAGGGCGCGGTCGATCGACCAGGCGACGTCGGCGGCGGTGACGCGGCGCCCGTTGTGGAAGAGCGCATCCGGGCGCAGCGTGAAGGTGTAGACGCGACCGTCCTCGGAGATGTCGAACGACTCGGCGAGATCGAGCGCGAGCTCGAGGTCGGGGCTGATCGTGGTGAGGCCGCTGAAGATCTCGGCGACGTACTGCGCCGAGCCGGTGTCGGTGACGAGGTGGGGATCGAGCGTGATCGGGTCGATCCCGGGGAGCCGCAGCCGCCCGGAGGCGGCCTCGACCGTCTCCCCGCCCTCGGAAGCGTCCGGGCCCGCCTCCGAGGGCGACGACGTGGTCGTGCCCCCGTTCCCGCCCGTCTCCTCCCCGCCCCCGATCAGGAGCGCCGCCGAGAGGCCCCCGACCACGAGCACGAGGACGGCGAGGACGGCGAGCAGGATGCCGAGAAGCCGGTACTGTCCGCCCATCGAGACTCCCCCCGCTGCGCCCGACCGACCGGTTCGTGGGGATGCGCCCGGGAGCGCCAGGCGTTCGCCCCGGCCCCAAAAAGTATAGCCGCCCCGGCCGGCGCACCGGCGCTCGGCGGGAGCCTACTCCCGGAGCTCGACGTGCACCTCCGCCAGCTGCGCCGGGTCGACGGCGGAGGGGGCGCCGGTGAGCGGATCGGAGGCCGTCTTCGTCTTCGGGAAGGCGATCACCTCGCGGATGTCGCGCTCGCCGGCGAAGAGCGCGACCGTGCGATCGAGGCCCGGCGCAATGCCGCCGTGGGGCGGAGCGCCGTAGCCGAAGGCCTCCAGCATGTGTCCGAAGCGTTCCCTCGCCTGCGCCTCGTCGATGCCGAGCACCCCCATCACGGCGAGCAGCACCTCCGGGCGGTGCGTGCGGATCGAGCCCGACGCGAGCTCCTGACCGTTGCAGACCAGGTCGTAGGCGAGCGAGCGGACCGCGCCCGGATCGCTCTCGAGCAGCCCCAGATCCTCCTCGGCGGGGGCGGTGAAGAGGTGGTGGCTCGCCTGCCAGCGCTGCGCCCGCGCATCCCACTCGACGAGCGGGAAGTCGGTCACGAAGCAGTAGGCCAGCCGCTGCTCGTCGGCGAGGCCGCGCGTCGCCGCCAGCTCGCGGCGCAGCACGTCGAGCGCCCGCGAGCTGACGTCGTCGGGGGCGGCGACGGCGAGCAGCAGGTCTCCGCGGCGCGCGCCGGCGAGGCGACCCATCCCGGCGAGCGTCGCCTCGTCGAAGAAGCGCGCCACCGGCGAGCGCACCTCCTCCGCGGCTAGCCCCTCCAGGGGGCCGCTTCCCGCGTAGGCGACCGGCACCAGCCCGCCGGCCCCCGCCTCGCGGGCGAGCCCGGTCAGCCTGTCGAGCTCGCGGCGCGGCGTGCCGGCCCCGCCGGGCACGGCGATGCCCCGGACGCGACCGCCGTCTGCGACCGCCTGGCGGAAGATGCCGAGCTCCCCCGCGGTCGCCGGCTCGCTGAGGTCGGCGATCTCCATCCCGTAGCGCAGGTCGGGCTTGTCGGTCCCGAAGCGCTCCATCGCCTCGGCGTAGGGGATGCGCGGGAACGGCCGCGGCAGGCTCCGCTCCGGGGCGAGCTCCCCGGAGAGCTCGGTGTAGAGGCCCTCCACCAGCTCCAGCACGTCGCGCTGCTCGACGAAGGCCATCTCGATGTCGAGCTGCGTGAACTCGGGCTGGCGGTCGGCGCGGAGGTCTTCGTCCCGAAAGCAGCGCGCAATCTGGTAGTAGCGCTCGAAGCCGGCGACGACGAGCAGCTGCTTCCACTGCTGCGGCGACTGGGGGAGGGCGTAGAAGCGCCCGGGGTGGATCCGGCTCGGCACCAGGTAGTCGCGCGCCCCCTCCGGCGTCGCGGCCGAGAGCATCGGCGTCTCGACCTCGACGAAGCCGCGCTCGTCGAGGTAGCGGCGGATCCCCTGCACCACCCGGTGGCGCAGGCGGAGGTTGGCGGCCATGCGCCCGCGGCGCAGATCGAGGTAGCGGTAGCGCAGCCGCGTCGCCTCATCGGCCGCCGTCTCCTGGTTGACGGGGATGGGCGGCGTCGCCGCCTCGGAGAGCACGCGGACCTCGAGCGCCGCGACCTCGACGGCGCCGGTGGGGAGCGCCTCGTTCACCGTTCCCTCGCGGCGCCGGGCGACCTCCCCCTCGACCGCGAGCACCCACTCCGAGCGGACGGTCGAGGCGACCGCGTGCGGGCCGGGGGCGTCCGTGGGGTGACAGACGACCTGGACCAGCCCGCTCTCGTCGCGCAGGTCCAGGAAGACCAGGCCGCCGTGATCGCGCCGACGGTGGACCCAGCCCGCGAGGAGCACGCGCTCGCCCGCGTGCTCCGGGCGAAGCTCCCCGCAGCGATGGCTCTTCAGCACGTCAACCCCCCAGCGCCGGCGCCGAGTGTCGCACGAGCCCCTCCACTCGGGCGAGGAGCCGCTGGTACGCTGTCGCCATGATCGCGGGAAGCCGCCCGGCCACGCCGCTCCCGGAGCCCGCACCCGAGCCGGAGGCGCTCGGGCTCTACGTGCACGTCCCCTTCTGCACCAGCCGCTGCGGCTACTGCGACTTCAACGCCTACGCCGGCGTCGATCACCTCGTCCCGGAGTACGTGGAGGCGCTCGTCTCCGAGCTCGGGCTGTGGTCGGCGGCGGCGCGCGGGCAGCGCGTGGTGAGCGTCTTCTTCGGGGGCGGGACGCCAAGCCTGCTCCCGCTCGCCGAGATGGCGCGCATCGTGGAGGCGATCGGGACGGGCTACGAAGTGGCGGCCGGCGCCGAGTGGACGCTCGAGGCGAACCCGACCGAGCTCACGGGCGAACACCTGCGCGGGCTGGCCGACCTCGGCATCGGCCGGCTCTCGATGGGGGTGCAGTCGATGCACCCGGAGGAGCTCGCCCTGCTCGACCGGCAGCACACGCCGGAGCGGGTCGAGCAGGCGGTCGCCGACGCGCGCGCGGCCGGATTCTCGAGCCTCAACCTCGACCTCATCTTCGGGCTCCCCGAGCAGCCGCTCGCGCGCTGGCAGCAGAGCGTGGAGCGCGTGCTCGCCCTGGGCCCCGACCACCTCTCCTGCTACGCGCTCTCCGTGGAGCCGGGGACGCCGCTTCACTACCGCGTGGCGAAGGGGGAGGTCCCGGAGCCCGATCCCGACGACGCCGCCGAGCAGTACGAGTGGGTGCGCGACCGGCTCGGCCGCGCCGGATACGCCCACTACGAGATCTCGAACTGGGCGCGGCCGGGGAGCGAGTGCCGGCACAACCTCGTCTACTGGCGCGCCGAGCCCTACCTGGGGGTCGGCGCCGGGGCGCACTCCTACTTCCGGGGGCGGCGCTTCGCCGATGTCGACGCGCCGAACCGCTACGTCGAGAGCGTGCGGGAGACGCTGGCCGAGCGCCGCGAGAGCGGCCGCGCGCAGATGCGGCAGGTCGCCTCGGGCGAGACGCCGAGCCCCGAGCAGGAGCGGGCCGACGCGCTGATCCTGGGGCTGCGCCTGAGGGAGGGCATCTCCGACTCGGGCTTCCGGCGCCGCTTCGGCGTGAGCCCGGCCGATGCCTGCGGCGAGGCGATCCGCCGCCACCTCGCGAGCGGGCTGCTCGAGCGCGAGGGCGACGTGACGCGGCTCTCGGAGCGCGGCCTGCTGCTCGCCAACGAGGTCTTCGTCGATCTGCTCCCGGAGGACGCCCCGGCGCCGGATCCCGCCCCCCCGCGCGGCCACGCGGCCGGGGCCTGACGGTGGCGGTCGAGGTTTACCGCTGCCTGCGCTGCGGGCGCGAGGTGCTGGTGAGGCGCATCCCTCGGCCCGGCGAGCCGCCGCTCTCCGAGCGGGAACTCCGGCGCCGGATCGAGGAGGAGCTGCGGCCGGCGGCGCGCGGCCGCTTCGGTCGCACCGATCCCGCGAGCCGCCTGCGCGACGACATCTGGATCGCGATCTCGGACGGGCGCGCGACGCCGATCCCGCGCGACGAGCTCCCCACGAGCTGCCCGGGCTGCAGCGCACCCGACGCGTTCGCCGTCTCGCGCGTCCTCGACGGCTGAGAGGCGGCCGTGTTCGTCGTCGGGACGGCCGGCCACGTCGATCACGGGAAGTCGGCCCTCGTCGAGGCGCTCACCGGGATCCACCCCGACCGGCTGCGCGAGGAGCGCGAGCGCGGGCTCACCATCGAGCTCGGCTTCGCCTGGCTCACGCTCCCCTCGGGCCGCGAGGTCTCGGTCGTCGACGTGCCGGGGCACGTCCGCTTCATCCGCCACATGCTCGCCGGCGTCGGGGCCATCGACCTCGCGCTGCTCGTCGTCGCCGCCGACGAGGGGATCATGCCGCAGACGCGGGAGCACCTCGAGATCCTCGATCTGCTGGAGGTGCGGCGGGGCGTCGTCGCGCTCACCAAGTGCGATCTCGTCGAGGAGGAGGAGTGGCTCGATCTCGTGGAGGAGGAGGTCTCCGAGCTCATCGCCCCGACGCGGCTCGCCGGCGCGCCGGTCCGGCGCGTCTCCGCGACCGCCCCGAGCGGCCTCGAGGAGCTGGCCAGCGCGCTCGACCGCGAGCTGCGGGAGGCCGAGGCCCCCCGCGACATCGGCCGCCCGCGTCTGGCGATAGACCGCGTCTTCACGATGTCGGGATTCGGCACGGTGGTGACGGGGACGCTGCTCGACGGCGCCCTCGCCGTCGGGGACGCCGTGGCGGCGCTCCCGGAGGGGCCGCAGGCGCGCATCCGCGGGCTGCAGACGCACCGGCGCCAGCTGCAGACGGCGGAGCCCGGGAGCCGCGTCGCGGTCAATCTGGCGGGCGTCCCGACCGAGCGGCTGCGCCGCGGGCAGGTGCTGGCGCCGCCCGGCCGGCTGGGGGTGGCGCGCGTGCTCGACGCGCGCGTGCGCTCGCTCGCGGGGCGGGGGCTCCGGCACAACCGCCGGGTCACCGTCCACATCGGATCCGCCGAGGTCCAGGGCCGCGTGCGGGTGCTGGGAGCAGACGAGGTCCCTCCCGGGGGCGAGGGGTGGTGCCAGCTCGTGCTCGCCGAGCCGGTCGCCTGCGACGAGGGCGACCTCTTCGTGCTGCGCATCTCCGACACCACCGTCGCCGGCGGCCGCGTTGTCGAACTCGGCTCGCCCCGGCACCGGCGCAGCGACGCGCGCGTCCTCGAGCGGCTCGCCGAGCGGGCGCGCGACCGGCCCGCCGGCCGGCTGCTGGCGGCGCTGGCGCGGATCGAGCCGGCGACGCGCCAGCGGCTCGCCCGGGCGCAGGCTCTGCCCGGGGGGAACGAGGGGACGCTCGCCGACCTCCTCGCCCGCGGCGCCGTGCGCGAACTCTCCTCCGCGCACGGCGAACCCCTCCTGCTCTCGGCCGCCGGGGCGGCCCGCCTGCTCGAGCGCGCCTCCCGCACGCTTCAGGCCTACCACGCCGAGCACCCGCTCCGCTTCGCCATGCCGCGCGAGGAACTGCGCGGCCGGCTCGAGCTCGGGAGGACGGAGTTCGCGGCCGTCGTCGAGGCGCTCGCTCCACCGCTGGTGGAGCGGACGGACGGCATCGCCGGGCCGCAGTGGGCGCCGCGGCCGACCGCGGCGCAGCGGCGCCGGCTCGAGGGCGCGGCGGCCGCGCTCGCGGAGGGCGGGCTCGCGGCGCCGCGCCTCGACCTCGACGGCGAGGAGGTGGCCTACCTCGCGGGGGCGGGGGCGGCCGTCGACTGCGGCGACGGCGTGCTGCTCGCCCAGGCCGCCTTCGAGCAGGCCCGCTCCGCCGTCGCCGCGCGGATCCGCGAGCACGGGGCGATCACGCTGGCGGAGGCGCGCGACCTCCTCGGCACCAGCCGACGCGTCGCCCAGGCGCTGCTCGAGACGCTCGACCGCCAGCGCCTCACGCGCCGCGAGGGCGAGGGGCGGGTGCTCGTTGAGTGAGCGCGACCCCGCCGTGCGGGGGGCTAGCCGCCGGCCGCGGCGCCGCTGCGCCCGGCGCCGCGCAGCGACCGGCCGAGCCTCGCGCGCAGCCGCCCCACGTCGCCCGAGTCCCACGCCACCAGGACCTGCGCGGCGATCGCGATGCTCGAGTAGGTCCCGGCGACGACGCCGACCAGGATCACGAGCAGGAACTCGCGGATCGTCACGCCGCCGAGGAAGAGCAGCGCGCAGACCGTGAGCAGGAGCGTGAGCGAGGTGTTGAGCGAGCGCGCCAGGGTCTCCACCAGGGCGGTGTTGACGTTCTGGACGAAGGGGGCGTCGGGGGCACGCTGCACGTTCTCCCGGATGCGGTCGAAGACGACGATCGAGTCGTGGACGGAGAAGCCGATCACCGTCAGCAGCCCCGTCACGAACATCAGGTTGATCTCGGTGCCGACGAGCTTCCCCAGAAGCGAGAAGGCGCCGAGCACGATCAGCACGTCGTGCGCGAGCGCGATGATGGCGGCGCCGGCGTAGCGCAGCGGCGACGGCATCTGGGAGAAGGCGAAGGCCACGTAGGCCATGATGAAGAGCGCCGCGACGGCGACCGCCACTGTCGCGTTGCGGACGGCGACGCGCGAGACCACCGCCGAGACGGTGTCGAACTCGAGCACGTCGAAGCCGCCGAAGCGCCGCTGCAGCTCCTGCTCGATCACGCCGCGCTCGCCGAGATCGACGGCCGGAGCCTCCTCGACCGGCTCCTCGACGGCGGAGAAGCCGTGGGTCTCCGCACTCCGCACGTAGCCCAGCCCCCCCTCCGCCAGCACCCGCCAGACCACCCCGCCGCTCGCGGCGCACTCGGGATGCTGATCGACGACCTGAACCTCGGTCCCGGCCGGCAGCTCGGCGACGAGGCCGCCGAAGTTGCAGACATCGCCCTGGAAGGGGCGCCGCAGCAGCACCGTGGAGCCGGGCAGCGCCTCCTCCGCGCCGAGGACGGCGCTCCCGATCGCCTCCAGCTCGGCGGGGCCCGGGAGCTCCGGGGCGGCGACCGGAGGCGCCGGCGAGACGAAGGCCTCGTCGGGGACATCGAGCTCGCGCGTGCGGACCAGGAACTCGATCCCCCCGGTCGACTGGATGCGCGCCTCCTCGTGCCCGAGATCGGCGTAGGCCGCGCGCAGCGCCGCCTGGTCGACGGGCCGGTCGAAGCGCAGCAGCGCCGTCGTCCCCGAGGTGAACTCGATCCCCGGCCGCAGCGACGGGGGGATGGCGAGCAGCAGCAGCGAGGCGAGCACGGCGGCGGCGCTGCCGACGAAGAACCACCGCCGCAGGCCGACGAGGTCGAGGCGGTCGAGGCGCATCAGGAGCCCCCCGCCGCACCGCCGGTCGGCCCCGACTCGGACCGTGGCGCCCCCGCGCGCAGGAAGGGGCGGGAGTCGGCGAAGATCCAGTCGTAGCGCCGCGCGAGCGGCGTCCCCGCCACGGCGCGCAGCAGCGCGCGGGAGACGACGATCGCGCTGAACATCGAGACCATGACGCCGATCGCGAGGGTGACCGCGAAGCCCTGCACCAAAGGTGCGTTGAAGGCGCCGAGCCCCGGCAGCTCGATGCCGCCTCCGAGCGCGAAGAGGATCCCGCAGGTGATGAGCGTGGTGACGTTGGAGTCGCGGATCGAGGGCCAGGCGCGGCGGAAGCCGGCCTCGACCGCCTGCGTGTAGGCGCGGCCGGCGCGCAGCTCCTCCTTCATGCGCTCGAAGATCAGGATGTTCGCGTCGACGGCCATGCCCACCGAGAGGACGAAGGCGCCGAGGCCGGCGAGCGTGAGCGTGACCGGGATCAGCTTGAAGACCCCGAGCGTCAGCACCGTGTAGACGGCGAGCGCCACCGAGGCAAGCAGGCCCGGGAGGCGGTAGTAGAGCACCATGAAGAGCACCACCAGGACCAGCCCGATCTCGCCGGCGAGCACCGAGCG
Source organism: Chloroflexota bacterium (assembly GCA_026713865.1). Lineage (GTDB taxonomy): Bacteria > Chloroflexota > Dehalococcoidia > UBA2979 > UBA2979 > VYDC01. The sequence goes on from JAPONQ010000084.1 coordinate 46,912, forward strand.
CCGCACCGAGTCGTCGCCGAGCGCGGCGTCGACGTTCTGCTCCTGCAGCACGCTGAGCTCGAGCGGCAGCGCGCCGGCGTTGAGCTGCACGACGAGCTCCTGCGCGCGGTCGAGAGGGAGGTTGGTGATGGTGCCGCGGTCACGGATCACGGACTGCACCGTCGGCTGGGAGAGCAGCTCGTCGTCGAGGAAGATCGCGAGCTGGAGCGTGACCAGCCGGCCGGTGATCTGCTCGGAGAGATCCGGGCCGTCGCCGCGCCACTCGAAGGCGACGAGCGGGTTGCCGAAAGAGTCGGTCCCGACGTAGGCGTTGGCCCGCAGGAAGCGGCCGGTGAGCGCCACCGGGCGGCCGTCCACCAGTCCGAAGGCCTGGACGTACTGGCCGGTGACGTCGCAGGGCTCGCCGCCGCCGGTCGCGACCGAGGCCGGCTGGCAGAAGCGCAGCAGTGCAGTGCGGCCGAGCAGGCTGCGCGCCTCCTCTGTGCTGAGCCCCGGGAGCTGCACGGAGATGTCCTGCGACCCCTGGCGAGTGATCTCGGCCTCGGCGACGCCGGCGCCGTCGATGCGCCGACGGAGCACCGTGATCGTCCCGTCGAGCGCGTCGTCGAGCTCGCCGTCGAAGTCGTCGGGCACGACCGCCCGCAGCAGCAGCCGGGTGCCGCCCTGCAGGTCGAGGCCGAGCCGCATCTCCTCGCGCTCGAAGCCCCCGATGGTGAGACCGCTCCCCTCCGGCCAGGGGATCGCGCCGGGGAGGTAGCGGCCGGGATCCTGCGGCCACACGACGACGAGCGCCGCCGCGGAAAGGACCGCAACCAGCGCCAGCGTGATGGTGTTCTTGCGCAGCCGCATGCGCTACTCCGCTCCGCCCGGAGGAGTCTCCGCCGGCTGGGCGGGCGCCCCCGGCCGCGAAGCCGCGCCGCCTGCGAACGGGCGCGCGCTCAGCTCCTGGACGGCATCGGGCGTGGCGTCCAGCACGACGCCCGGGGCGATCTCGAGCCGGATCAGCGTCGGCCCCTCGTCGGGCGTGCGAATCTCGACGACGCGGGCGTAGTAGCCGCCCGCGGTGAGCACCTCGTCTCCCTCGGAGAGGCTGGCGATGTCGCGGCGCCGGCGCTTCTGCTGCGCGAGCACCGGCCGCAGCAGGATCAGGTAGAAGGCGACGACGACGACGACGAGCGCCAGGATCACATCCACTAGGAGCCGCCCGCCGCAGCCGCGCCGCCGCCCCGGGCGCCGTCCTCGGCGGACCAGTCGGCGCCCTCGAGCTTGGTGAGGCGCCCCTCCGCGCCGAGGCGATCGACGTAGAGGACGCCGTTGACGTGGTCGACCTCGTGCTCGAGCGCCTGCGCCAGCAGGTCGTTCTCGGCCTCGATCTCGACGGGATCCCCCCGCTCGTCGAGCGCCCGCACCGCCACACGCACCGAGCGCGTCGGCGTGCCGCGGTAGCCGGGCACCGAGAGACAGCCCTCTCCCTCCGGCTGGCGCTCCCCGGAGCGCCGGGTCACCTCGGGATTGATCAGCGCGAAGGGGCGCTCGCCGGGGAGGCCCAGCACGACCACGCGGAGGCCGACCCCGATCTGGGGCGCCGCGAGCCCGACGCCCTGCGCCTGTTCCATCGACTCGATCATGTCCTCGATCAGGCGGCGGATGCCGTCGTCCACGACACGCACCCGGCGCGCCGGCAGGCGCAGCGCGGGATCGCCCAGGTAGCGGATGGGCCGAATCGTCATGCCGCTCCTCGGGGCACATCGGCTGCGCGGCCGCCCGATTGTACCCGCGCGCCCTGCTTGGGGCCCGCGGCGCCCGCCCCCCGGCGCCGGCGCTCCCGGCGCCCGTCCCTCAGTCAACACTCGCCGGATCGATCTCGAGCCGCCAGCCCGCGGGAAGGTCGAGCGGGCGCAGGAGCTCGGCGGGATCGTCCGCCTTCACGACGATCGACCAGCGGTGGCGCCCGCGCACGCGCGCCACGCGCGGCCGGTGCGGCCCGAGTACCTCGGCGTCGGGCCTCCCCGAGGCGAGCCGCCGCACTTCCGCCGCCACCCGGGCCGCCTCCTCCGCCCCGTACGCGGGCCGCGGGTGCGCGAAGAGCAGCCGCGCCAGGCGGCGCAGCGGCGGGTAGGCGTGCTCGACCCGCCCCCGGAGCTCCCGCTCGAGGAAGCCGTCGACGCCACCCGCGGCGGCGGCCCCCCCCGGGCGGGCACCCCGGCGCCGCGTCTGGGTCAGTGCGCGGCCCCCCCCCCCAGCGCGGCCC
>JAPONQ010000085.1 GCA_026713865.1 Chloroflexota bacterium
CATGCAACCCAGTGTTGCCCGCGCCTCGCCAGTTCGCGCCATCGTGCCACGGCAGACCCGAACATGTCAGCAGGGTGGGCCAACGGCGTCGTCAAAGCGGGAAGGATCTCCGCGTGAAATCGGGAACAATATTCGCGTAGAACCGGGAACGAAAGCCGAAATCGGCAGCGCTACCTGGAGGCGTGCGCCGTCGGCTCCGCGGGCGCGGCCCACCATAGGACGCTCTACGACGCAGCCGGCATCAGCCGCAAGACCGTACTCGCCTACGACGCTCTGCTCCAGGACCTCGTGGTGATCGACCACCTGCCCGCGTGGTCGACCAACAGGCTCAAACGCCTGAGCCGGACACCCAAGCGCTACATAATCGACTCCGGCCTGCTCGCGGGCATCCTGCGGGTCGCCATCGACGACGTGCTGGCTTCGGCACACCTGCTAGTGGTGTGTCGCGGGTTTGGTTGCGCGACCTGCCCGACCTCTGGCCTCGCGCGATGGACTACAGAACTGCGCAGCTGTACTCACGACATACCACTAGGCAGCATGATCGACACGTTCGTCGTGGCCCAGCTGAGAGCCGAGGCGACCGTGGCCCGAACCCGCTACCGGCTATCGCACCTGCGCGAGCAGGACGGCCGCCGGGAAGTGGACGTGATCGCCGAACTGGGCGGCGGCCGCATCGTCGGAATCGAGATCAAGGCCTCCGCGAGCGTGGGCCGATCGGACGCCCGTCACCTGGAGTGGCTGAGCGGGATCATGGGCGACCGGTTCGCGGGCGGCGCCGTGCTCCACACCGGCCCCGACACCTTTGAGCTCACCGACCGCGTCATCGCCGCACCGATCTCAACGCTGTGGACATAGCGGCCGTGGGCGTGCCGAGGACGCGGGCGGCCGCCAAGGCCGAGATCCGGTCGACGGTCGAGACCATCCCGACACAGAGGTGCGGGTGACGGCAGAGGGAGCCGAGACATGCAGCCCAGCGTTGCCCGCGCCCCGCGTGTTCGCCCCATCGCGCCACCGTAGGCCGATCAAGCCGGTCCGCGATGGCGAGCCCGAGATCCCGGCGGGCGCGACATCCACATCGGCCGACAGCTCCCCCGGCGACCTGCAGGCGCTCCAAAGCGCCGCACGCAGCCCGTGGCCCTCACCGGCCGCCGGCACCCGGTCCGCGGCGTCTACGCTGCCCGCACCGACCCTGCCGAAGGAGTTCGCCCCTCTCTTGACGACCCCGTCCGCATGCCGCTTCGTGGCGCTCATGCTCGCAGCCGCCCTCGCGGCACCGGCGGCCTGCACGATTCCCACCCGGAGCGCCAGCGGCGCCTCCCAGCCCTCGCGGTCATCGACAGAGGCAGGCATCGCCCAGTCCATGATGGCGTCCCAGTCGCCTCGGTACATTTCGAGCCCGCGGCCATCGACGGAGGCGGACGTCGCCCAGGCCGCGGGCCGGCGCGCCGTAGCCGGCGTCGTGCAGGCCGGCGCAGGCGAGGCCACCTTCAGCGACGTCGCCGGGGACGCCTGGTACGCGCCCCACGTCGCCCGCATCGCCGGACTCGGGATAACTGCTGGCTACCCCGACGGCACCTTCCGGCCTGCCCAGCCCGTCACCCGCGCTGACATGGCCGTCTTCCTGGTCAGAGCCCTCGGCCTCGAGCCGGTCGAGAATCCCTCCGGACGCTTCACCGACGTCCCGCGGGGCGCCTGGTACGCGCCCCACGTCGAGCGGGTCGCCGAACTGCACATCACCATCGGGTGCAACGCGAACGGCACCGAGTACTGCCCCCGGAGCCCGGCCACAAGATCCCAGATGGCGCTCTACCTCGCTTCGGCGTTCGAGCTGCCTCGATCCGGCGCCGCAGAGGCGACCTTCGAGGACGTCGACGCCGGCCACTACGCCCACCAGGCCGTCGAGGCCCTCAACGCTGCGGGCATAACCAGCGGCTGCAGCACGGTGCCGCCCCGGTACTGCGGCGCGCGGCCCGTCACCCGCGCCCACATGTCCGTGTTTCTCAGTCGCGCCCTCGAGTACGCCGAACGGACCGGCCCGTCGAGCCCCGACTACGCGCCGCGCCCCGGCGAGGCCTCGACCGGCGGTTGCCTCCAGTTGTTCGACGCGGGGTTCGTCGACGCGCTCATGTCCGCCCATCCCGGCACCCGGTTCACCGCCGCGGTCCACGACCACCGCACGGGCTGCGAGTACCACCTGAACCGCGGCCTGCAACTCACCACCGCGAGCGTCATCAAGGCCCAGGTTCTGGCCGCGATCCTGCTCGCCGCCCAAGAGGCGGGGCGTCAGCTCCGCCCCCTCGAGGCAGCCGATGTCGAGCTGATGCTGCACTACAGCCACAACCGGCCGCCCACCTCGCGGCTGTACGTGCAGCTCGGCGGCGCTCGGGGCATGGAGGAACTGGACGAGCGCTTCGGGATCACCGGTACCCGCCACACCGCGCGCTACGGCGCGACGCTGTCCACCGCGGAGGACCGGACACGGCTCGCGGGGCAGCTCCTGATCGGCGGCGGGCCGCTCGGGGATGCGTCGGTGCAGACCGCGTGGGACTGGATGTCGGGCGTGAGCGCAGCGCAGAGCTGGGGCGTCACTGCGGGCCTTCCGCCCGGATACCAGGCCGCCCTCAAGAACGGCTTCTACCCGGCGCGCCGCGCCGGCTGGCGGCTGGGCACCACCGGAGCGGTGCGCGATCCCGACGGCGGGGCGTACGCACTCACAGTGATGACCGACAACAACCCCGACGAGACGGCGGGCATCGCGCTGGTCGAGAGGATCGCCCGCCACATCAACTCGGCCCTCGCCGGCGGCCTGCCCGCGGAGCGAGCCGTGGATCTCGTGGCGTGCGTCGAGCCGCCCAGCGGCTCGACATGGTCCTCGGCCGCACGGATGCTCGGCGAAGTCGATGCGGCCCGGTTGAGGCACCTCAACGGCGGCGAGGCTGCGCCCCCTGACCGGCCAGCGAGTCTGCCGGCCGTAGCCGCGACACCGCCCTCCACACCGAGGCAGAGGCCTATCCCGCCCGATCGAGAGAACGCGGCCAGCCCACCCAGCGAAGCACCGGTCGAGGGTTGGGGCCTACGCGACGCCGGCGGCGTTGAGGGCCCGCTCGGTGAGCACCCTGGCCAGGTGGCTGCGGTACTCGGCGTCGGCGTTGAGGTCCTCGGGGGGCTCGAGCCCGTCGGCGGCCACCGCAGCC
>JAPONQ010000086.1 GCA_026713865.1 Chloroflexota bacterium
CCGGCCCGCGGCTCGGCCTGCGCGCTCGCTGCCACCGTGAGCGGGCCCAGGCCGAGCGCGCCCAGGAACGCGAGCCCCACGCTCCGCGACGCGCGCACCGCGACCGCGCGCCGCGTCGCGCGCACGTCGGCCGTGACGCCCGGCGCGGAGGCGAGCCGCGCCGAGGCCGCCCGGCGCGCGCGCGGCGCGTCGAGCGAGACCGCCCCGCCCGAGGCGCGGTAGGCGGAGGCGTCGAGCTGCATCGCCCCGGCCGCCGCGGCCGCGTCGGCGAGGTTCTGGAGCGAGCGGCGCTCGGCCAGCACCCTCCCGCCGTCCGCGACCAAGCCGGAGACGGCGACGAGCCCGAGCAGGAAGAGCGCGGCCAGGACCGAGGCCGAGCCGCGCTCGGCGGCGCGGAGGGGACCGGGCCCTGAGCTCACGGCGCCGCCCCGGCGCGGCTGCGGTAGAGCTCGACGCGCTCCTCGTGCGAGGCGGCGACGGTGACGGCGGCGCGCCCCAGCAGCGGCAGGTCCCAGAGCTCGACGCGGCAGGCGGCGCGCGCGCGCACCGTGGAGCCCCGCGCGAAGGAGCCGGCGTCGAGCTCGACGCGGAACGCCGCCCCGCCGAGGCCGTACCCGTTCGCGGCGTCGAGCGCGCGGGCGCGGCCCTCGCGCAGCCCCTGCGTGGCCGAGGGCGCCCCGGCGAGCGCGCGGCCCGCCTCGCGCGCGGCCGCCTCCACGCCGATGCGCGCGTGGGCGACCCGCCCCGCCATCACCACGCCCGAGGCGATGACGAGCACCACGGGGAGCACCAGCGCCGCCTCGATCAGCGCGCTCCCCGACTCCTCCGCGCGGAGCCAGCGCCCGAAGGGCGCCTTGCTACGGGCCACTCCGGAACCCCTCCCGCCGCACCTCCGCGGTCGCCTCGACGGGGATCCCGATCTCCCGCACCCAGGGGATGAAGAGCGGGTAGCTCCCGCCCGCGGTGAAGGCGACGCTCCCCGCGCGCCTGGTCGCCGACACCCGGAAGCCCGCCGCCTGGCGGCCGAGGCCCGCCTCGAGCAGCTCGTGCGCGCGCACGGCGCCCTCCACCAGCGTGTGGCGCTCGCCGGCGGCGAGCCGCGCCCCCTCGGCGGCGGCGGTCGCGGCGACGTGCTGCGCGTGGTGGACGAGCGCGAACTGCACCGCGCCGACGAGCACGCAGAGCACGAGCGGCATCGCGAGCGCGAGCTCGACCGTGCTCTGCCCCGACTCCTCCCGCAGCACGGCGGCGCCCCTAGATCCCCTCGAGCGCCGCGGTGATGTCGTTGAAGACGTCGGTCAGGGCGCCGCCCAGCGCCTGCGCCGCCGTCAGCGCGACGACCGCGATGACCGCGGTCACGATCGCGTACTCGACCATCGCCGCGCCGCGCTCGTCCCGGTGGAGCGCCCGCGCGCCCCGCACCACCTGGCTCCACCTCACGAGACCCTCCCTCCGGCTCCGCGAGCCCGTCCGCTATCCGCCCAGGCCGAGCAGCTCGACCCCGGCGGGGTAGAGCAGCACGACCAGGAAGACCGGGAAGATGAAAAGCGCGACCGGGAACAGCATCCGCACGGAGGCGCGCCCGCCGGCCTCGACCAGCTGCGCCCGCCTGCGGTCGCGCACCGTCTCTGCGAGCGAGAGCAGCGCCGGGGCGAGCGGCAGCCCCTGCCGGTGCGCGAGCTGCCAGGCGCCCGCGAGCGATCGCAGCTCGGGGATGTCCTCGCGCTCCGCGAGCCGGGCGATGCCCTCGTCGCCCGGGGCCGTGCCGAGGCCCGCCTCGCGCACGACGTCGCGCAGCGCCTGGCCCAGCACGCCCTCGAGCCGCCGGCTCGCCTCGACAAGCGCCTGCTCCGGCGAGAGCCCGGCCGAGGCCGCTATGACGAAGAGATCGAGCGCGACCGGGATCTCCTCCAGGATCGCGCGGCGGCGGCGGCCGAGGCGCGAGGAGAGCTGCCAGCCGGGCGCCGCGAAGCCGCACCCGGCCGCCGCCAGCCAGAGCCAGACCGGCCACGGCCCGAGGGGATGGACGCCGAGCACGTTCATGGCGGGGAGCGCCAGCCCCGAGACGGCGGCGGTCGCGAGCTGCTGCCCGCGGAACTGCGGCGCCGTCATCCGGGGAACGCCGAGCGCGAGCCGCTGCTCCAGGTCGCCGAGCTCGATGCCGGCGCGCGCCAGGAGCGTCCCGAGCAGCCTGCCTGCGTCCTCGAGCACGGGCCGCAGCGTGCGCTCGAGCAGGGGCGAGCTGAACATCGGCGCCCCGGGCGCGCCGGCCTGCCCCTCGAGCGCGAGCCTCCCCTCCGCGGAGAGCCGGCCGAGCCTGAGCGAGAGCTCCGGCCGCGGCCGGCCGAGGGGCTGCGCCGTGACCAGCAGCAGCAGCCCGCAGCCGAGCGCCCCCCCGAGCGCGAGCGCGGCCGTCACCGGAGCATCCGCCCCTGCCCGGGGAGGGCGGCCTGGCGCAGCATCACGGTGTAGCCCACGGCGACGCTCAGCAGGCAGCCGGCGAGCAGCGCCTGCCCGGCCGGCCGCGAGAAGGCCTCCAGGTAGTCCGGGCTGGTGGAGCGGATGACCAGGATCAGCACCACCGGGAGCGCCGCGATCACGCGCGCCGAGAGCACGTTCTGGGCCTGCTGGGCGCGCACCTCGCGGCGCACCTGAACGCTCCCGCGCACCGAGGCGCTGAGCCCGTCGAGCACCTGGGCCAGGTTGCGGCCGCCGAGCCGGTAGGAGGTGAGAAGCGCGACCGCGAGCGTGTCGAAGAGGGGCTCCCTGAGGCGCTCGCGCGCGCGCTCGACCCCCTCCTCGAACCCGGCGAGGCGGATGTCGCGCTCCATCTGCACGAGCGCCGGCCGCAGCGCCAGCGGGCCGGTGCGCGCGAGCGCGCGCAGCGACTCCTCGATGCCGAGCCCGATGCGCACCGCGTCGCGGAGCGTCTCCACCGCCTCGCCGACCGCCTCCGCGACCTCGGCGCGGCGCCTCTGCGCCCGCTGCCGGAAGTACCAGGAGGGGGCCAGCGCGCCG
>JAPONQ010000087.1 GCA_026713865.1 Chloroflexota bacterium
CAGCTCCAGCCGCGTGACCGGTGTCAGACGCGCGTTACGATGTGCCATAGGGGGTTCCTCTCTACTGCTCGTGCTTTGACTTCACACGGCAGTAGACGGAGCCCCCTACCTGTAAACAACCTCTATGGGAGCGACAGCTAGGGAGCGCACCGCCCTGCAGCCGGAGAGGCCGGCGCGGGCCGTGCCGGCGGGGATGGACAGCGTGCAGCGGGTGTGCCGGCACGGCCCGACCTGAATCGAGCCCGAGACGCGCCGACTAGAAGCGTCGCGCGGGCGCCCTCAGGGAGCGGTTCCCTCCGACTCGGCGTCGCTCCAGAGGCCCATGCCAACCGTGACGAACAGCATGGGCAGCACCACGTCGATCAACACCCACACCTGCGCGTCGGGCGTCTGATCGCCCGCCGACCACGAGATCTGAAAGGCGTTCCACAGGAAGAGCAGCGTGAGTCCCGCCGCCACGAAGAACTGCGTGTTCGCCACGAGGTACGCGCGAAGATCCGACCCCCGGTCCGCGCCGCGCTTCGCGATGAACGTGGCGTAGAGCGCGATCGCGAGGCCGACCCCCATCAGCCAGTCGAGCGCGATCCACGCGGCGGGCACGCCCTCTCCCGACTCCCACTCGTAGAGGAGGGGATCCAGCACGAAGTGGATCGCCACCGCGGCTCCCACGACTGCGAGGTACGCTCCCGCCAGACGCTTCACCCCCATCGTGATCAGCCCTCCGTTTCACTGCGACTGCGAATCGGCCGACGTGCGGCGCGCCGCTTCCCGCGGCGACCGGCCGTACGCTGCGGGCCGGATCGCGTCGGGCCGCGCCCGCGGGGCGGGGGGCGGTGCCGCGCGCCCGCGACGGCGTCGTCGATGGTACATCCGTGAGGTTCGGGCGCATGCCCGCCGCGACCGCCACAGGCGAGACCAGGGTCATCGTGTCGGCGCCCCGAGAGCGTCGCGGAGGAAACCGCATCACGCCCGTGCTATCGTCTAGCAGGCGCGTCGCCCGATCGGGCTTCGCGGTGAGCTGATGGAGGCAGAGATGGCGGAGAACGGTAACGGTTCCGAGGACATGGACCAAGGAGGCGACGGTCTCCTCGCCCCACTCGCCAGCAACGGCTATCTCGTGGCCGGGCTGGTCGCAACGGTCCTCGCTGGAGCAGTCCTCTACTGGCTCGCGTCGTGGACGATCGTCGACGTCAGACCGTCGTTCGAGGACGTGCTGGGCCGCGCACTACTCGAGACCAGCGGTGGCGTCTTCATTGGCGCAGGCCTCATCAGTGCGCTCGGGGCGCTCCGTATTCTCCGGGTGATCGAGCGCCGGCTGATAGAGCCCCGCTACCGCAAGTAGTCACCGCCCCGGCCGGCACGAGTCGCCGCCACCGCCACCCCGCGGGTGAGCGCAGGCCGTACTGTGCCCGGACCGGGGGCCGAGGCGGCCACGATTCCGCCTGACCCCTGAGGGGGGCGGCTCCGGTGCGACGCCGCTGGTCGGGTGGCAAGCGACTGGCTGGCGCCGGTCGTCGCAGGCGGCCGGCACCGCCTTCGGCCCCCGCTGGACCGGGATGAGTGCGAGCAGCTGCAGGCGCGCTTCGACGAGCATGGGCGACGCGAGGCGGGCCGCGAACTTCCTTGAAGCACACGCGCGCCGCGCCGCGCAGGGGGCGCTCGACCCGATCGATCGGAGCATCACGAGGGCAGCCCGCGAGCTGAGGGGGCTACACGCGGCTCGCCGAGCAATGGGATTGGCACTCGAGCCGCCCGCTCAGCGGACCGAACTGGCCCTGGCGCCCACCTGAAGCCCCGGGGGAGCTGGCGCCCTCGGCAGGATTCGAACCTGCGACCCGCGGATTAGAAGTCCGCTGCTCTGTCCACTGAGCTACGAGGGCGCGGCACAGCCCCGCCATTCTAGATCGCTGGGGGTCGGCCCCCCGTCGGAGGGGAGAATCCCCGAAGAAGCGGCCTCTGATGGGCCAAGACGGCTCACATGAGCCTGAGCGGCGTGGGGAAGACCGACCCGCGGGGCAGCGTACAGCATCGACAGGGAGCAAGAGCAGGGAAACCCGGGACAGCTGGCCGTCGGCATCGCCGTGAGCAATCGCTACAGCTACCGCTCCGTCATCGGGGACAGCGGAGGTGGGTCCGCGATCGCCGTGGATGAACCGGATGCCCACGAAGCTCGGGCACGAGGTGATCGTCCCCAACCCGAGGCAGGTGGCCCTCTGATAGCGCGCAGGCAGCGCACGACCGACCGCTCCGATGCCGAGCAGCTGCTACGCCTCGGCCGGTTCGACCCGAGACTCCTCTCCCCCGCCCGGAACCGGGGAGCGGAGCCGGCCGACCTGCAGACGCTCCGGCCGCGGCGTCGCTGTTGACGACCGGATGCTCCCTGTCGGTACGCTGGAGCGGGCCCGTAGCTCAGCGGCAGAGCAGTGGACTTTTAATCCATCGGCCGGAGGTTCGAATCCTCCCGGGCCTACCATCGTCCGAACGCAACACGGCGCGTGGGACCGGCGTCGACCCGCTTCGCCCGGGGAGCCACGCGGGCGCCACCAGGTGCCGGACGCGCGTGCTCCGCGCGACAGCCCCCCTACAGGCGCCCCTCCCGCCCCAGGAACTCGCGCAGCGCCGAGACGCACATCTCCGGCTGCTCAAGCTGCAGGAAGTGCGTCGCATCGGGCAGGAAATCATAGTCGACCGCCCCGATGTCCCGAAGGTCGAGGGTCGGCAAGTAGGCGTAGGGGAGGGTGGGATCTGCTCCGTAGACCTTGGTCGGACACGGGACGTCCGAGACATCCGCGAACACCGAGAAGATGCGTCCGTACTCGACGATCATCGCCTCATACTCCGGGGGGCAGATCAGCTCGTAGCCCCCGCCGACGGCGGATTCCCGCAGGGTCGTCTCGGCCAGCAGGGGCAGAACGCCCGGTACCACCCGACGGAAGGCCGACGAGAAGCCGAGCAGCTCCACGAAGTCCTCCCTGCTCCGGAACCGGTGGCCGCGGCGGCGCGCCAGCGAGGCGGTCCTGAGGGAGGCCTCGTCGAACTCCTCGTGGCTCACCCCCGGCTTGCGCAGGGGCGGATCGACCAGGAACAGGGCCGCGAAGCCGCGGCAGTTGCTGGGCGAGAGCAGAGTCGTCAGGGCCGAGACGGAGTGGAAGACGCCCACCGTCGGCTTGTTGCCGTAGTGAGAATCGATGGCCTCGAGGATCACGTCCTGATCACGGGCGATCGTCGGCACGTTGTGGTGCTCGGGAGCCCCGAGCGCGTTCCAGCCGTGGTTGCGCAGGTCGTACACGAACAGATCGAAGTCGTCCACCAGCAACGACCAGAACGGGTAGTAGAGATCGATGGCGAGCCCGTTGCCGTGGCTCAGGACCAGCCGCGGCCCGTCCGGGTTCCCGTGCCGCCGCAGGGCGATCTCCATGTCCCCGTCGACGCGAACACCAAGCGTCGAGATGGGTTCCGGGGGCACCCACACGGCCCCGCCCCCGGTCACCGCTGAGCCCCGCTCCCGGCCGGGCCGGGCGACACGTCGCGGGCGAGCGCCGCCGCGAAGCGCTCATCGCCGAGTTCCTCCAGCTGCCAGATGACGCCCGGTTCCTGCGGCAGCTCGAGGGTCCCCCGCGTTGCACCCCGCCGCACGGCAGGCGGGATCTCGAAGGCAGTCGCGTCGAGCAGGAAGCCCCTTCCGTGCGCCTTGAGGAGCGCCTCCTTCATCGTCCACAGCCTGAGGAAGAAGCGCGGCTGGTCGGGGCCTTCCCGGGAGCGCACCGCCGCCCGCTCCGCCGGTCCCAGGACGCCCTCCATGAGCAGCTCCAGGTTGCGCCGGGGGCCGAGCTCCTCCACATCGACCCCGAGCCGGCCGCCGGGCGCGAATGCCACGAGCCCGTGCCGGCCGCTATGGCTGACGTTGAAGCTGACGGGCGCCGGCTCGCCACCCACCAGGGCCGCCGGCTTCCCGTGGGCGGAGGTCGGGAAGGAGAGCTCCTCGTTGCCGCAGCCGAGTTGCTCGCAGAGAACTGCTCGCAGGGCGGCGCGGCAGAGCGCGAACTGCCGGCGCGGCCCCGAGTACGGGTACCTCCGCCAGCGCTCCGCTTCCTCCTCGTCGAGCCACGACGACGCCCCCGCCTCGCGGGCGGCATCCGGCGTCAGATCGACGTGCAGGACGGTCGCCCCCTCGGGCGTCGCGAAGGGGTGCCACCACGGCGCCGTGGCGGGAGCCGACGTCACCGGCCACGCCCGCCGGCTATCCCGGGCCGGAGATCCTCGACCCTAGGCGGCGTTGGCGTCGAGGTACGCCACCAGCGCTGCGGGGGTCAGGAGCCCGGCGAACTCCTCCGCCGGGATGTCGACGCCGAACTCCTCGTTGACGAGCTTCCAGAAGGCGACGATGTCCGTCGACGGCACGCCCGCCTCCGCGATGTTGCGATCCGGGTCCAGCGGCTCGCCCGCCGTTCGTCCGTCGATCTCGAGATTGTCGTCGACGAGCTTCCGCAGTCGTTCCTCGGTCGCAGCCACCGGCACACCTCCTTGCGGGTCACGTCGCTTGCGGCGGCAACGATAGCACGGTGCACGCGCCGGTCAACGCTCCGCCGTTGACCGACCGCTCAGGCGTTCGAGGGGGTGCCGGGGCTCCTCGGCCGCACCCAGTAGCGCCGGCGCTGGAAGGGGTAGCCCGGCAGCGAGATCCGCCTCCGGCCCTCCCCCGCGAAGAGCCCCCGGAAGTCAATCGCGAGCCCCGCCTCGTATGCCCGCGCCACGGCCTCGACGAACCCGTCGCCGCCCCCCGGCATCGGCGGCCCGGCGGCCGGCTCCCTCAGCGTCGGGAACACGGCGGGCGCCGCCGCTCCGTCCGGCGGCGCCGGCCAGGCCCCTGCCACCGCCGGCGCGAGCGCCGCCACCGGCCCGATCTCGACGACCACCTCCACCGACGCGTCGGCCAGGGCCTCGACCCAGTCACCGACAGCCGGCGGGTCGCCCGCGAGCGGGGGCCAGTGAGGCGGGGCGAGCGCCTGCCCGGGCGCCGTCACCCGGCCCGTCTCGGCGCTGATGAGCCTCACCGACGGAGCCGCGAACGCCATGCCGCCGGGCATCGACTCGCCGCGCGCCAGCGCCGTGACGAGTCTCAGCCCCTCCTCCAGCGTCAACATCCCCGCTGCCTGACCGGCTGCGATCTTCCCCAGGCCATGCCCGGCGACCACGTCCGGTCCGATGCCGATGCCGGCCCAGAGCTCGGTGAGCGCGCACTGGAGGGCGTAGGTCGCCGGGCCCGCCCACGAGGCATCGGCGAGGTCTCCCGCCGCCGCATCACGCCCGAACATCACGTCGAGCAGCGAGTCGCCGCGCGCGTCCCGGAAGACCGTATCGCAGCGGTCGAGTGTGGCGCGCACCGCCGGCTCGCTCCCGTAGAGCGCCTCGCCCATCCCGCTCCACGCGCCGTCGGAGCCGTAGACGAAGGCGATCGCCGGCGACGTCCGGTGCGGCACGCCGCCCTCCGAGGCGGCCAGCGCCTCCAGTCCCTCGCGCAGGGAGCCGGCGTCGCGGAAGGTCAGGCCGGCCCGGTGCCCGAAGTGGGCCCTCCCCACGCCCGCCGTGAAAGCCATGTCGGAGAGCAGCGCGTCGCTCGCCTTCCCCTCCCCGTCAGGCCCCTCCCGCCGCTCGTCGAGCCACGACAGGTACCGGCCCGCCAGCTCCCGCAGCGCCTGCGGCGACCTCCCCGAGAGCGCAAGCAGCCGCACCGTCCGCGCGTCCGGGGGTGCCGCGGGGGCGGGCCGGTCCTCGCGTGCTCCGGCCACGGGCGCCGCGGCAGGGGCAGGGCCGCCCCCGCTTTCGCCGTATCCCTCCACCACGACGTGCGCGTTCGCCCCCGAGATCGCGAAGGTGTTGACCGCGGCCAGCGGAGGGCGGTCCGGAGCCCGGGGCCACGACTCCAGATCGGTCGGGACGCGGAGGGGCAGCCGTTCCCAGTCGACCTCCGGAGTCGGCGTGCGGAAGTGCGGCTGCCCCGGAATCGCACCCCGCTTCATCGCCAGCACCGCCTTGATCAGCCCGGCGATGGCCGAGGCCGCTTCCAGGTGGCCGATGTTCGCCTTGACGGAGCCCACCACGAGCGGGCGCTCGGCGCTCCGGTCCGCGCCGTAGACCGCCGCGGCCGCGTTGATCTCCACCGCGTCGCCGAGGGCCGTCCCCGGCCCGTGCGCCTCCAGATAGTCGATGCCGGACGGCTCGACCCCTGCCCGCGAGAGAGCCTCCTCCATCGCCCGTACCTGGGCCGGCCCGCTCGGGACGGTCAGGCCCAGCCCGGCGCCGGTCTGGTTCACCGCCGAGCCCCGGATCACGCCCCAGATGCGGTCGCCGTCCGCCTCCGCGTCGCCCAGCCGCTTCAGCATCACCATGCCGCAGCCCTCGCCGCGCACGTAGCCGTCGGCGTCGGCGTCGAAGGGAGCGCAGCGCCCCTGCTTCGAGAGCATCGACCACTCCTCGAGGAACCTCGTAGTGGAGGTCGCGAGGACCGCATTCGCGCCGCCGGCCAGCGCGAGATCGATCTCTCCCCGCTCAAGGGCGGTGACGGCCTGATGTACCGCGACCAGCGACGACGAGCAGGCCAGATCGACCGGCACGGCCGGACCCTCGAGCCCCAGCGCGAACGCGACGCGGCCGACGGCCACGCCGGCGGCGGAGCCGTAGTAGCTCTCGTCCCGCCCGCTGGCTGCGACCACGCGGCGGTACTCGCTGCCTCCGAGGCCGGCGTAGACGCCGGTGCGGCTCCCCTTCAGCGACTCCGGGTCAATCGCCGCGTCCTCGACCGCCTGCCAGCTCGTCTCCAGCAGCAGCCGCTGCTGCGGATCCATCATGCGCGCGTCGATCGGCTGGATCCGGAAGAAGCGCGCGTCGAACGCGTCGATGCGATCGAGGAAGGCTCCGCGGCGGTGCGAGGGCTCTGCGGCCTCCGGATCCCCCGCGACGCCCTCCCACGACCCCGAGTCCCGGCGCCCGTCGGTGACCGCGTCGCCCTTCGACTCCAGCAGCCGCCAGAAGGAGTCCAGCCCTTCGCCGCCGGGAAAGCGGCAGGCCATCCCCACGATGGCGATCCCGTCCCCGGAGGCGATCTCCGGCCGTCGCCGGGGCTCGCGTGGCCCCGGCAGGGACGGAGCCTCGTCACCCCCGGCCAGCTCGTGGGCGAGGTGAGCGGCGAGGCCGGAGACGCTCGGGTAGTCGAACACCACCGTGTTGGAGGCCACGTACTCCCCGGTGAAGGCACGGTTGATCCGGTTTCGCAGCTCCACCGCCATCAGCGAGTCCATCCCGAGGTCGGCGAACTCGGTCGAGCGGGCGGGCGCGACGGTCAGCCGCATCACCGCCTGCAGCTCGCGCTGCAAGAACGCCGCAAGCGCCTCCTCGCGGTCCTCGAGGCTCGCATGGCGCAGGCCCGCGAGCAGGTCGGCCGGCGAGGCCTCCGCCACCCCGGCAGGGCTCTGCCCTGCCGACAGCAGATGCTCGAGCAGGGGCGAGCGCTGGTCGACGTTCTCGGAGAAGACGCTCCAGTCGATCGACGCGACCACCGCGGCGGTCGCGTCCTGGCGCACGAGGAGCTCGAGCGCCCGCAGGCCTTGCTCCGGCTCGATCCAGCCCGTGCCGGCGGCCTCCAGCTGCCCCGCGATCCGCTCGCGCTGCTCCTCCGCCTCGCCCAGCCCCGCCCACGCTCCCCACGCGATCGACTGACCCGGCAGGCCCAGCGCCCGCCGGTGCCCGGCGAGCTGGTCCAGGAAGGCGTTCGCGGCGGAGTGGTTCGCCTGCCCCGGGTTGCCCATCACACCGGCCACGCTCGAGAAGAGCAGGAAGACGTCGAGATCCCGGTCCAGCGTGGCGCGGTGCAGGTGCCAGGCCCCCAGCACCTTCGGCCACAGCACCTCCTCGAAGCGCTCCCAGCTCTGGTTCGTGAGCGCCGCGTCCGAGAGCACCCCGACGCTGTGGATGACGCCCGCGAGCGGCGGCAGCGAGCCGTCGATGCGGGCCAGCATCGCGCCGACGGCCTCCGCGTCGGTCACGTCGGCCAGCTCCACCTCCACGCGCACCCCCCGCGCGCGCAGCGCCGCGATGGCCGCCTCGGCCTCCGTGTCGGGCGTGCGGCGACCGTTCAGCACGATCACGCCGGCCCCGCGGTCCGCCAGCCAGCCGGCCACGGCGCATCCGATGCCTCCGAGGCCGCCCGTGACCAGGTAGCTCCGGTCCTCCCGCAGCCGCCCGGCCTCGAGCGCCGAGTTGGTCAGCACGATCTTCCCGATGTGGCGAGCCGCGCGCATGTACTCGATCGCGGGCTCCGCCTCGGCCAGCGGCCACCGGATCCGGTTCAGCGACCTCAGCTCGCCGGCGGCCAGCCGCTCCATCACCCGGATCAGGACGGAGCCGGGGATCTGCGGCTGCTCCTCCTTGAGGACGTCGATCCTGAGGATCGAGTACGCCACGTCCGGGCGCGCCGCCGCCATCTCCTCCTCCGTCAGGATGTCGACCCGCGCCATCTCCACGAAGCGTCCGCCGGGCTTCAGGCAGGCGAGGCTCGCCTCGATGAAGCCCGGTCCCGTGAGGCTGTTCAGCACGACATCGACACCCTCGCCGCCCGTCGCCTCGAGGATCTCCCCCCCGAAGGCGGTTCGTCGGCTGTCGAAGACGTGCTCCACGCCCAGCGCGCGGAGGTAGTCCTGCTTCGGGGCGCTCGCGGTCGCGAAGACCTCTGCTCCGGCGGCCTGCGCGAGCTGCACGGCGGCCAGGCCGACGCCGCCCGCCGCCGCGTGGATGAGGACGCGATCGCCCGCCGCCAGCTGCGCGTAGTCGAACGAGAGCGCGGCCGAGACGAAGGCTGTCGGCATGGTCGCGAGCGCAGCCGCGGGAATCCCCGCGGGGGCGGGCGCCACCAGCTCCTCCCGCATGACCGCCTCCGAGCGGAAGGTCGCGGGCGCCAGGCCCACCACCCGGTCACCGACGGCAACGGTCGAGACGTCCTCCCCGACCTCGATCACGCGGCCGCAGAACTCCCCGCCCAGCTCGTCCTCGAAGACGCCGAGCGCCACGAACATGTCCCGGAAGTTGAGGCCGGCGGCCTCCACCGCGACGCGGACCTCGCGCGGACCCGGGCGCCGCCCCTCGAGCGGTTCGATGCGCATCCGCTCCAGGGAGCCGCCGGCGTCGGGCCGGAGCGCCCAGCCCGATCCCTCGGGCAGCGGCAGGCGGGCGGACACATCGGCGGCTCGCACCAGTCGGGCTGCCCGACGGCGCCCCAGCCGGTGGGCGACGTGGCTCTCCGCGTCGGGGCGCAGCAGCTCGTCGGCGAGCTCGCCGAGAGGCACCTCTGCTCCCGGGTCGAGGTCGATCATCCGGGGCCTGAGCTGCGATGCTTCCCGCTCGACGACCTTGCCCAGGCCCCAGAGCAGCGCGCCGGTGAGCTGGCCGAGGCGCTCCCGCTCCAGCACCTGCCCGCCCCGCGTAAGGAACCACACGCCCGCCGACGGAACCGTCCCCGCATCCGACAGCCCCTGTACCAGGGCGAGAGCGCTCCCCGTCGAGCGCCGAACGTCGGCCGCGAGCTCCTCGGGCGCCGCCTCCGCCCCGTGGCCGTCGAGCGCCGTCAGGTGGACGACGCCGCGGAGCGGCACGTCCGCCGGCAGCGCCTCGATGAGCGCCCTCCACGACCCGCGGTCGCTCGCGTCGCGGGGCGCCAGGACGACCCGCTGCCGCCGGGAGACGAGTTCGGCTGCCAGCGCCTCCGCCACTCCCGAGTCGTCCGCGACGAGGACCCAGGCTCCGGCGGGCTCCGCCACCTCCTCCGGCCCCTGCGCCACGATCACGCCCCGATCCGGCCGCCCGTCCGCTCCGCCGCTGCCCCCCAGCACCTCGGCTCCTGCGAAGCCGGCATCGGCGAGGACCCGCTTCCAGACCTCCGGGCCCGCCAGCGCGTGATGCGGACGGTAGTCGTCGGCGAAGCGCCACCAGCCGTCCAGCTGGCCGAACGTCAGGTCCAGCCACCCCTGCCCGCGCAGGTTCTCCAGAGCGACGAGATGCCCCGACGGTGCCAGCAGGTCGCGGCAGTGCGCGAGAGTCTCGTGGAGGAACCGCGTCGCGTGGAGCACGTTCGACGCGATGACGAGGTCGTAGCCGTGGGCGTCGAACCCCTGCTCCACGGGGTCCGTCTCGATGTCGAGCACGCGGTAGTCGATCGACGCCTCGCTGCCGCCGAACCGGGCCTCCGCCTCAGCGAAGAACCCGGCCGAGATGTCGGTGTAGACGTAGTCGTAGCGGTCAGGGGGCAGCTCCGGAAGCACCATGCCCGTGGCGGAGCCCGTGCCGGCTCCGACCTCGATCACGCGCAGGCGGCGGTCCTCCGGGAGTTCGCGCAGCAGCGCGGCGACCGCGTCTCCCAGCAGGCGGTTTGCGGCGCGTGCCACCGGGGCGAGCCGGTACAGGTCGCCCGCGCTCGGTTCGCCGCTGCTGAAGAGCAGCGTGAGCGGGTCGGCCTCGCCCCGGAGCACCTCGGCCAGCGCGCCGCCGCACCGCCGGAACAGCTCGATCTCGGTAGAGCCGTGGTCGTGCCGCGCGGCCAGCTCCGCGGCGAACGCCTCTGGGTCCGGCGGAACCGCCTCCGGCAACGGGTCGGCCGTCCCCACGCGGACGATGAAGCCGTCTCCCCGCGCGTCGACCACGGCCGCCGCCGCCAGGAGCTCGAACATCCGCCGGAACAGGCGCCCGTGCGCATCGGGCACGCCCAGGCGCCCGCGCAGGACGTCGGGCTCGACCGTCTCGCCGGCCGTGCGCTTCCACCCCAGCCGGTCGAGCGTGGTGAGCGCGACCGACCACGCCATGCGCTCGAGGTCCTCCAGCAGCGCAGCCCGCTCCGCGTGGGCGACGCCCTCGGCCGCCAGGTACTCCGAGAACGGTCCCCACCCGGCCGCGACCGCCGAGGGGCTCGGGAGGAAGTCGGGGGGCGGTATGCCGGGCGCGATCGGCCGATCCTCCCACACCACCTCGTAGAGGAGGTCACCCGCGCGCTCCGTCCCCGCGAGCAGCGTCGACCGCGTGGCCCGCTTCGCCGCGTAGCCGTCGATGCCTCCGATGGCGATGCCCTCCGGCGTGTAGATCCGCAGGTCGCCGCTCACGGCGTCCCGGGGCGCCGCCGCTTCCCCTTCTCCCCCGGGCGCTGCGCCGCGAATCCGGGCGTGGCAGATCACTCGCTCAGGCAGCGGCTCCGCCAGCCAGAGCCGCTCCCACGCGAACGGGAGGAAGGTCGCTCCCTCCTCGACGCCGCCGAGCGAGCGCGCCGCACCCATCACCTGCAGCAAGCCGTCCAGCAGCACGGGGTGGGGGCCCGGGCCGGCGCTCTCCACACCCTCCGGCAGCGCGACCTCGGCGACCGCCTCGCCCTCGCCGCACCACAGCCGCTGGAGGGTACGGAACGACGGCCCGAGATCGATGCTCGCATCGGCCCGCGCCCGGTAGAAGATCCCCGGCTCCTCCGCGGACAGCCCGGCGGTCAGCTGCCCCACGTCGACCCGCTCGCCCGGCGACCCCCCCGACGCGCTCGAGACGTGCGCCTCCGCATGGAGCGTCCACGTCTCGTCCCCCTCTGCCCGGCTGTAGACCTCGACGCGCCGCGCCGCGCCCTGCCCGGCGCCGTCGAGCACGACCTGCACGCGGCGGGCCGCGCGCACGGACTCGGTCGCGTGCTCCTCCTCCGTCAGTACGAGGGCGGTGCACAGCTGCAGCTCATCGACCGCCAGTGCCCCGTCGGCGCCGGGGGAGGCCGCGGCGGCGAGCGCCGCGAAGAGGGCTCCGGGGGCCACCACCTCGCCGAAGACGCGGTGGTCGCCGAGCCACGCCGGATCGTCCCCCGCCAGCTCCCGCTCGAAGAGGACCTCGCCCCGCGGCGACTCGTGGCGCACTCCCAGGAGCGGATGCCCGGAGGCGAGCCGCCGGCGCCTCGGGGACTCCACCCAGTACCGGTGCCGCTGGAAGGGGTAGCCCGGCAGCGAGACGCGCCGACGCCGCTCCCCGGCGAAGAGCCCCTCGAACGAGAGCGCGAGCCCTGCCTCGAAGGCCTGAGCGACCGCCTCCACGAAGCCGCTGTCGCCGGTCTCCTCCGCCTCGCCGGGTCCCCGCAGGCTCGCGATCGTGGCCGGCTCGGCGCCGCCCGGCCAGCCCATCGCCACCATCGGCGCCAGGACCGCCTGGGGGCCGATCTCCACCACCACGTCGACGCCCCCGTCGGCCAGCGTGGCGATGCAGTCGCGGAAGGCGACCGGCTGGCGCGCCTGGCGCCGCCAGTACGCCCCGTCGAGCCTCGCCCCGGCCTCGACCACCCGTCCCGTCATGCTGCTGATCAGCTCGACCGCGGGGGAGCTGATCGCGAGCTCCCCGAGGGCCGCCTCCAGGTCGTCCAGCGCCGGCTCGACGAGGGCACTGTGGTAGGCGGGGCTCCGGCGCAGCGCCCGGGCCCAGAGGCCCTCCGACTGGAAGCGCTCCACCAGCGCCGCGACGTCCTCGGCGGGACCGCTGATGACCTGCTGCGCCCCGTTGTCGGCGGCGATGGCCACGTCCGGCCCCGTCGACGCCGCGTTGTGCTCCTCCACCGCCGCCGCGATCCGGGCGGCCGGTGCGAAGACCGCCGCCATCGCGCCGTTCGCCGGCAGCGCTCCCAGCAGTTCCCCGCGCCTCGCCGCGAACCGCAACCCGTCCTCGAGGCTGTAGACGCCCGCCGCCTCCGCCGCCGCGATCTCCCCGAGGCTGTGGCCGACCACCACGCTCGGCCGCACCCCGACGCTCCCCCAGAGCGCCGTCAGCGCGCACTCCAGCGCGTAGATCGCCGGCTGGGTCCAGGCCGGATCGTCGAGCTCCCCGGCCGCCGGGTCCCGCCCGAACATGACGTCGAGCAGCGAGCGACCCCGCTCCTCCCGGAGCACCTCGTCGCAGCGATCCAGCACCGAGCGCGCAACCGGCTCGCGCTCGTAGAGCGCCCGGCCCATCCCGACCCACTGGCTCGCCTGCCCGGTGTAGGCGAAGGCCACCCTCGTCGCCGCGCCCGGCCCCGGGCCGGCCGCCGCGCCGGTGATCTCGGTCAGCGCCTCCCTGAGCGATGAGACATCGCGAAACGCCGCGCCCGCGCGGTGCGCGAACTGGCTCCGCCCGACGCCCGCCGTCCAGGCCATGTCGGCGAGCAGCGGGTCGTCGGCCCCCTGCGCGGCGGCGACCACCTCGGCCCGCTCGTCGAGCCAGGCGAGGTAGCGGCCGGCCAGCTGGCTAAGGGCGTCGCCGGACTTCGCGGAGAGGGGGAGCAGGCGCGTGGCGCGTGGCGCGGGCGGCGCTGCGTCCGGCGCCGACCCCCCCGGCGGGAGGGCGACGGACCGCGCTGCTCCGGCAGCCCATCCTCCGCCGTCGGGAGACGCCTGCGGCGCGCCATAGCCCTGCAGCACGACGTGCGCGTTCGTTCCCGACCACCCGAATCCGCTGACCCCGGCGAGCGGCGGGTGAGACTCGCTGAGCGGCCAGGGCGTCGGCTCCGCCGTCACCCGGAGCGGCAGCTGCTCCCAGGGAATCTCCGGATTGGGAGTCGTGAAGTTCAGGTGTCTGGGGATGACGCCGTGCTTCATCGCCAGCGCGACCTTGATCAGGCCGGCCACGCCCGCCGCCGCCTCCAGGTGGCCGAGGTTCGTCTTCACCGATCCGATCAGGAGCGGACGGCTCCTGTCCCTGCCGTACGCCGCGCCGGTCGCCGCCGCCTCGATCGGGTCTCCCACCGGCGTGCCGGTCCCGTGGGCCTCGACGTAGTCGACGTCGGCGGGCTCCAGCCCGGCCCGGGCCAGCGCGTCGACGATGACCTGCTGCTGCGCCCCGCCGCTGGGGACGGTCAGGCCGGGACTGGCCCCGTCCTGGTTGAGGGCGGCGCCGCGGACGATGGCCCAGATGCGATCACCGTCCGCCTCCGCATCCGCGAGCCGCTTCAGCACGAGGATGCCGCAGCCCTCCCCGCGCACGTAGCCGTTGGCGGCCGCATCGAAGGTCTTGCAGCGCCCGTCCGGCGCGAGCATTCCCGCGTTGGCGCGGAGCTCCAGCAGCCGCCCCGAGAGAATCGCGTGCACGCCGCCCGCGAGCGCGAGATCCGACTCCCGCCGCTGCAGGCCCACCACGGCCTGGTGCACCGCCACCAGCGAGGACGAGCAGGCCGTGTCGACCGCCATCGCCGGGCCGTTCAGGCCCAGCGCGAACGCAACCCGGCCGATCGCCGTGTTGAAGGAGGTGCCGCTCACCGAGTAGAGGCTCGCCGCCGGCTCGGCCGTCTCGCTCGCCTCGAGCACCAGGTTCCGGTACTCGTTGTTGCTGATGCCGGCGTAGACCCCCGTCCGGGTCCCTCGCAGCCGGTCCGGGTCGATGCCCGCGTCCTCGAGCGCCTGCCAGCTCGTCTCCAGCATCAGCCTCTGCTGCGGGTCCAGCATCTGCGCCTCGATGGGAGAGATGCGGAAGAACGACGCATCGAAGTGACCGATGGCGTCGAGATAGGCGCCGAAGCGGCAGGCCTCGCTCTTCACGTCGGGGTCGGAGAAGAGCTCGCCGATGCGCCCGACGCCGGAGCCGGGCACGCCCTCCGAGACCGCGCTCCGCCCGTCCTCGAGGAGGCGCCAGAAGGAGTCGATGTCGTCGGCGCCGGGGAACCGGCAGGCCATGCCGACGATCGCCACCGGCTCGTCGGCGGGGAGAAGCCTCGCCTCAGGCTCCGTCATCTGCTACTCCCGGTGCCCGCACGGGGCGTCCGGCCTCCCGGAAAGCCCGACGCGAGAGCGCGCTCACCGCGGCTGTGCGCCGGCGCTAGCGCGAGCCCTTCACCTGCACCGTCACGACGTCCAGCCCGTAGTACTTCTGATGATGCACCGAGGAGGCGTAGTGCCGCAGCAATCGGAGCGAGATCTCCCCCTCCGCCACGCCCTCGGACTCCTCGTCCAGGTACGCGAGGCGGTCCTCGATGTTCTCCTCGTCGAAGACCGCGAGGAACTCGAGCTCCACCGACATCGCGCCGGGGCGCGACGCGACGATGAGACGGGGGGCGTCCTCGAGGGCGACGTCGCCATCCGGCGCCGCGAGGGAGGCGAGGGTCTCCTCGGCGGCGGCGCTCAGGCGGTCGCTCGATCGAGCGTCCCACCCGAGGCTGGCCGCGATTCCCCGGGCGAAGGCGTCGATCTCGGGCAGAGCGGCCGGGTGTAGTCTCGCCTGCAGCCGACCGCCCCTGCGCGGATTCGTCAGGTCCAGGAAGACCGTCATCGCGACGGCCGCGAGCGCACCCATCAGCATGCCGCTATCGAGCAACGCGCCCCAGGTCCCGCCCACGACGTCCTGAAAGATGGTCTGGTGCTCGATCCCGAGCCCGAGCGAGAATGCGATCCCGACCACCAGCGCCTTCTGCTGGTCGAGCCCGTCGCGGATGACCGTTCCGAGACCCGCCACGAAGAGCAGCGCGATCGCCGTCAGCAGGTAGGCACCCATGACGGGGGCGGGGATCGTGAGCAGCACGGCCGTCAGCTTCGGGAAGAGCGCCAGCACCGCGAGGAGTGCCCCGATCACGACACCCACGCGGCGCGATGCCACACCCGTGAGGGTGGCGAGCGACACGCTCGTGGACGAGTAGACGGTCGTGGGAGGCGCCCCGGCGAGACCGGAGAGCAGGATGCCGAGCCCGTTGGTGTTCAGCGATCCCTGCACCAGCCGGAAGTCGGTCACGCGCGGCCGGCGCCGCGACGCGCCCTGGATGGCGACGCTGTCGCCGATGTTCTTCACGCCGCCGACCAGGGTGATCACGACGAAGACCGGCAGCAGCGCCCAGAACTCCGCGCCCGGCATGAGGTCGAATCCCGGGAAGCCGGCCCCGGCGGGTATTCCCGCCCACGGCGCGTCGGCGATTCGCGTCAGCTCATACGCGCCCAGCGGTACGGCGACCAGGCACCCGACCGCGATGCCGATGAGCGGCGACCACAGCCGCCAGGCCCCCGAGGCCCGCAGGGCCAGGCCCGTCGCGACGGCCAGCGTCGCGAAGGCGACCGCCGGACCCGCCGCCTCCGGGGAGCCCTCCGGCACGTCGCGCACGCGGTCGAGAGCCACCGGGAGGATCGTCGCCGCGATCAGCATCAGCACCGTTCCCGAGACGACCGGCGTGATGATCCGGCGCAGCTGCGGCAGCCAGATCGCGAGGGCCAGGTAGAAGAGAGAGGAGACGACGACGAGGCTCGCCAGCAGCGGCGGCCCCCCCTGTGACAGCGCCAGCGCGGAGACTGCCACGAAGTTGGGCGTGGCACCCATGATCTGGATGTGGCCCGCCCCCAGCCGCCAGAAGCGGCTCGCCTGGAGCGCCGTCAGCAGCCCGGCGATGAGGAGCGCCGCGAAGATCGCCCACGAGAGGTACTCCTCGTCCTGGCCGCCCGCCCCGGCCGTGACCGCCACGACCACGACGAGCGGCGCCAGGCCGAGCACGACCCCCTGCAGCCCGACGGCGGCGGCGACCGGAAGCGAGCACGGCTCGGCCGCCTCGTACCGGACGGCGTTGTCGATGCCCCGTGCCTGCATCGGTGCTCCCGGCCCGTGCGTCGTCCCCGCGCCCGACGCGCTCGCCCCGCGGAGGGACCGCTCGCCCGATCCCGTGCTCGAGCGCACGATGCGCGCACAGCCCCCCGACGTGCCGCCGCGGGCCGCGCGATGGCGTTCGCCCGCTACGGCCCGCCGCCCGCGACAACCTGCGGAGGGTACGCGGGCGTGATGTCCTCCGGGATGCCCTCCCGGATCGCCCGCTCCACCGACGACGCCGCCCGATCGATGTCGTCCCGGGTGTTGAATGCGTGCAGCGAGAGCCGCACGCTGTTGAACTGCGCGACCGACCGGCAGACGACCTTCGCCTCGTGCTGCAGCCAGGCGTTCACCAGCGCCGCGTCGAGGCCGTCCACGGCGAAGCAGAAGAGCCCCGTGCGCGCCGCGTCGCCGCGCGGGCTCAGGACCGTGACGCCCTCGATCCGTTCGAAGCGCCCCTGCGCGTAGCGGTTGAGCGAGCGAGCCCTCTCGAACACGGCCTCCGGCCCGGCATCGAGGAACCACTCCGCCGCCTCTATGGTGCCCGCCATGAGCGCCGTCGAGGTCGTGGTGAGCTCGTACTTCGTGATCAGCGCGCGCTCCGCCTCGAAGGAGCCCTCGAGGTCGTACGACGCGGCCGCGCGGCCCGCCACCTTGGAAGGCTCGACCCGCGGGATGAGGTCGGCGCGCACGTAGAGGGCTCCCAGGCCCTCCGGCCCGCAGAGCCACTTGTGGGACGGGATCGCGTAGAAGTCGACGTCGCTGGCGCGCACGTCGATGGGAAGATGCCCGGCGGTCTGCGCACCGTCGACCAGCACGAGCCCGCCCCGCCGGTGCGCCTCGCGGACGATCGCGCCGAGCGGGAGCAACTGGCCGGTCGAGTACGCGATCTCGGAGAGGATCACAAGTCCCAGCCGGCCGCGCGCACGCTCCATGGCAGCGACGCATGCCTCCGCCACGCGATCGGGAGAGTCCTGCGCCTCGAGGGGCACGATCGCCAGCTCACAGCCGTTGCGATCACGCTGGACGTAGGCGGGAACGATGCCGGAGCCGTGTTCGACGCTGGTGGTGACCACGCAATCGCCCGGCCCCAGGCCGAGGCCGTTGACGATGATGTTGATGCCCTCGGTCGTGTTGCCCGTGACGGCGATCTCCTCGGGAGACGCTCCCCCGAGCACCCTCCCCATCGTCTCGCGGTAGCGCTCGACCAGCTCGTGGCGGTCGTCGAGCGCGCGGCGGGTCGTCGCGCCGTGTGCGAGCTCCAGGTCGAGGCGCCGCCTCACCGCCCGGTGCACCGCGACGCGGGACGGACCCGAGAACCCGGAGTTCATGTACGCGTACTCGCGCAGGGCGGGCGTCTGCTCGCGCCAGGCGCTCCACGGCGTGCTCGCCTCTTCGCGACCGTGCTCCGCCATCGTCGCCCCCCCGCCACCACGCTACCGCGGACAGCGCTCCGCGACACCTCTAGGCGGCGTCGAACTCCTCCAGGAACCTCTCGAACTCTCCCGCCAGCACGTCCGCCCCGAGATCGAAGATCGCGCTCGTGAGCCCCGGAAGCTCGACGACCCGTGCCTGCGGCAGGATGCGGGAGGCCTCCCGCGAGGGACGTGCGAGCGCGTTGTCGGGGTTGAGCACCAGTACCGGACAGCCGACCAGGGGGAGCCGATCCTGCGGCTCGTAGTCGAAGAGTGCCTCGTGCGCCCACCAGTGACGCGGGTAGGCGCGCAGCTCGTCGACGAAGCAGGCGTAGGCGCGCTCCAGAGAGAGGCCGGGGGTGCGGTCGGTGATGAAGTAGTCCCAGCGCTCCTGGAACTGCTCGAGGACCCCGGTCAGGTCGGCGCGCGCGGCGAGCACGGCCCGCCGCTCCTCCCGCTCATCCCCCAAGTAGTAGGGGATGCCGATCAGCACCAGCGAGCGTATGAGATCGGGGCGGCGCGCGGCCGCCTCCGTCGCGATCAGCGCGCCCGTGTGGTAGCCGAAGACGTCGACCGGCGTGCAGCCGGCGCCGGCCGTGCGCTCGACCAGGTCGATGAAGGCGTCGGCATAGCGCTCGAACGGTGGCATCCCGGGCGGCGCGTCGGAGCCGCCGTAGCCCGGCGTATCGGGTGCGATCACGCGGCGCGACCGTGCGAGGCGCTCCATCAGCGGAATGAAGGGCTGCGACGAGTACGCCGTCGCGTGCAGCAGGTAGAGCGGCGGCCGGCCTCCATCCACGGCTCCGCCCTCGAGCAGGTGGACCTGCCCGTAGGGACCATCCGCGTACGAGCGCCTCAGCGTCTCGCTCATTCGCAGCCCGTCCCGTCTCCCCGCAGGGGCCTCGCTAGCGGCCCCTGTTCAGGAACTCGGCGATCAGCTCGCTCGCGCGCTCCGGCTGCTCGATCACGAGGTAGTGGCCGCAGCGCTCGAGGACGTGCGTCTCGCAGTGCGGGAGCTGCTCGGCGATCTGCGCCATGCCCACGCCGCTCGGTGCCGGCCGGAACGGCGTCATGTTGTCCTCATCCCCCGCGAGCAGGAGAGCGGGGGCGCTCACCTGCGGGACCAGTGGGCTGAGGTCGGTCGCCTCGATCGTCTCGGTACCGGCGATGAAGGCCTCGGGCGTGGTCTTGCTGAAGGCGTCGCGCATCGACTCGAGCTGCGCCTGCGCGCGGTCGAGCTCGTAGAACCCGCGGGCGAAACCCGCCACCGAGGTGAGATCCGCGACCGCCTCCATGCCGCTCTCGCGGGCGGCGAGCTTCCAGGTGCCGCGCATCATGCGCGCCGCGCGGTCGTAGCGGGCGAGGACGCAGGAGAGCACCAGCCGGTCGATCACCTCCGGGTGCCGCGCCGCGAGCGTGAGTCCGATCATCGCGCCGAACGAGGTCCCGTGGACGTGGACGCGCTCGTACCCCGCAGCGCGAATGAACTCGAAGACCTGTTCGGCGAGGCCCTCCATCCCGCCGGGCCGGGGAACGCCGCGACTCGCTCCGTATCCCGGCAGGTCGAAGTCGACGACCGCGAAGTCCCTCGCCGCGAAGGGGGTCATCAGCTCGAAGTTGCGGTGCCCGAAGGCGGAGCCGTGGATCTGCACGAGCGGGGCGCCCGACCCGGTGACCTTGTACCAGATGGTCTCCCCACCCGGCAGCGTGACGGTGCTCATGGCGTGCCTCCCCCGTCGTCCCGCGCCAGGGTCGCGAGCGACATCAGGTCGTGGACGCTGGGGGCCTCCTCGAGACCCCAGGTCGCGTCGAGAATGGCGTCGGCGCGCCCCGGCGCGAGCAGCTCCCCCGCCGAGGTGCGGAAGAGCTCGGAGAGCTGGGCGTCCGACATCCGGCGTCCCGGGCTTCCCAGGAAGGCGTCGACCGAGCTCGTCTCGGTGGAGCCGTCGGTGAACTCGACCGTGAGCGAGCAGCCGTCGAAGCTCTCCCGCGCCGGATCGGGCACGAGCTCGGACCGCTCGCGCAGCGCGAGGATCGCCGGGTCGGTGTAGGCCGGCTCCTGCATCTCCGCCAGCGTGAAGCGCCCGCGCTCCCAGGCCGCCGCCGCGCAGAACAGGAGGTCGAAGCGCGCCGTGAGCTCGGTCGACGGCACGCCGAAGCGCTCCCAGCGCTCGTCGACGATCTCCTTGACGATCGGCTGCACGGCGAAGCGCATGCGCTTCACCTCCCGGCCGCCTGCGCGTGCGCGGAGCTCGAGCGCGCACTCGATCGCCGGGTGCGTGATGGTCTCGGTCGGCACGGTCTTGTAGCTCTGGCCGTGGATGCGCCAGGTCGAGCCGAGCGAGTCCAGCACGCCTTCTATCTTGGCGGCGTCCTCGTCCGTGTGCGTGACGAACATCCCCTTGTCGCCCTCGAACGCCGTCGGCGGGGCGTCGAAGCCGCGCTCGGCGAGCGCGAAGGCGGTGAGCCCGGAGCGGGCCGTCGCGCCGGTGATGTAGGAGAGGGTCATGCTGCCGACGGAGACGTAGAGACCGAAGGCCGTGCACATCGCGATGCCGAGCGCGTTGCGCATCCGCTCCTCGTCGAGACCGGCGAGCAGCGAGCAGGCCGCTGCGGCCCCGACCCCCCCGGTCAGCCCCGCCGGCACGTAGCCGCGGTAGTAGCCGGTCGGCATCAGCATCGTCGCCACGGCGAGTTCCACTTCCATGCCGAGTGTGAGCGCCGTCACCACCTCGGCGCCGCTCTGCCCGCCCACCTCGGCCTGCGCGAGGACCGCCGGGAGCACAGCCGAGGTCGCGTGCATGAAGCAGGGGATGTAGGTGTCGTGGAAGTCGAGCACCTCGAAGAGGGCTCCGTTGACGACCGCGGCGCGCTCCGGATCGGTCCTGGTGCCGTACCAGAGCACATGCGCCCCGCCGCTGACGGGGTCGGACGGACGGGCCCACTCGTGGAGCAACCGGACGGCCTCGCGGTCGGTGGCGGCGACCGAGGCCTTGAGCTGGTTCAGGAGCAGGCGCTTCGCCTCGTGCGTCGCCTCCCCGGGCGCGCCGCGCGCCGACCACTCCCTGGCGAAACGGGTGAGACGCTCGGAGACGCTGGAGCTCATGCGCCCGGACCCTCCACCGGCCCGCCCGCGGCCACCGGGCCGTTCATCCACTCGAGCAACGCCGGCTCCCGCTGGTTGCCGGCGCCGAGCGCCGTGATCGCCTCGTAGGCGGCGTAACCGCGCAGCCCGACGAGCGTCGGGCGCCCGCCGTAGTTGCTCGTGTAGACGACGCGCACCGGGTAGCTGTGCAGGGTGTGCACGTGCGCCGCGACGCCGCACTCGTTAGCCGCGGCCGAGAGCGCGGCCGTCACCTCGTCGGAGGAGATCACGAGATCGATCCACGCCTGGTACTGCCGCTCCGGCGGGTGCGTCTTGATCGGGTAGCCGGCGCGGCGCTCCGCCTCCATATCCGGCGCCTCGAAGAGGTTGAGGCGCAGCCGCAGCACGCCCGGCACGGCCGACCACCTCGCGGCGAGGTCGCGCAGGCAGGCGCGAAACGAGGCCTCGTCGGAGCGGGCGCGCAGGAAGATCCCGTAGCTCGGGTGGGGCACCGGGCCCTGCGGCGTCGCGATCCCGGTCTCGTCGACGTAGGTGTGCGCGTTGTCCCCCACCGTGCGGTAGGTCGTGCTCTCGTCGACGATCAGCTCGATGTCGCCGAAGAGGTGAGACTTCACCTCGGCGCTCGGCGCCGCATCCCACGCCGCCAGCGCCGCGTCGTCAAGGTAGCGCACGTCGGAGAGCCACATCAGCTGCTGGTGCTCGGGGCAGGAGAAGTCGACCCCCTCGAGCGGCTGGAGCAGGTCCTCGCGAACCGGATCGAACTGGCTGTGTCGGTAGTCCCAGATGCCGGGGCGCCTGGCGATCACGGGGCTGTGGACGTCGCGCCAGTAGCGGCGCACCCAGTCGAGCGGCAGCTCCGCCTTCTTCCACCCGCAGGTGATGCGGGCGATCTGGGGCCTGTTCTCGAATTCCACCAGTGTGCTCACGCTGCCTCCCCCACGCGCGGCGAGCGCTCGACGCCCGCCTCCCGCGCCCGGTCCCCGGGCGAGTCTGCCCGATCTCGGGCTCGCGCGCAGGCGCGTGCCGCGGGAGCTACCGGCTGGAGCGCGGCGGCGATATCGTGTCGCTGCCCGCGCCGTCGGGCGAGGGCCCGAGGAGGCGCAGGTGAGCGAGCAGACGTACGACCCGGTCCGGCGCACGGCGCGACCCGCAGGGCTCGAGATCTCCTACCTCGACTGGGGGGAGCCCACCGCCGGCTCGGCGGCGCTGATTCTCCTGCACGGGACGATGGGCTGCGCGGCGGACTGGAGCCGCGTGGCTCCGACCTTCGCCCGCAGCTACCGCGTCGTGGCGCTCGACCAGCGCGGCCACGGCCTCTCCGCGCACCCACCCGCGCCGGGCGGGTACGCCACCCGGGACTACCTCGACGACCTGGAGGCGTTCGCGGACGCGCTCGGCGCCACGCAGGTCGGACTCCTCGGACACGGGATGGGCGGACACAACGCGATCGCGTTCGGCGCGCGCCGGCCGGGACGCGTGCTCTGCGCCCTCGCCAACGACGTCGCCCCGGCTCCCCCGGCCGACTCCGCGACGTGGGAGGAGTTGCTCCCGGGCCGAGTGCACCCGACGTTCGCCAGCGTCGAGGACTACGTGACGTGGCGCCGGCGCGCGGTGCCCTTCGCGCCGGATGCGCTGCTCGAGGAGGAGGCGGGCTGGCGGCTCCGGCGGCGACCGTCCGGATGGCGCGCCGACTCCGATACGCGCGCTGCCTTCGACTGGAAGCCCGATGACCTCTGGGAGGAGGTGGGCGGGATCCGCTGCCCGATGCTCTATATCCGCGGCGGACGCTCCCCCGACCTGGACGCGGCCACGCAGCAGAGCCTGGTGATGCGGACGCCGAACGGGCGCTCGATCTCGCTCGAACTGGCGGGCCACGCCACCTACCTCGACCGCGAGGAGGAGTTCATCGAGCTATCGCACGCCTTCTTCGCCGCTCACATGCACCGCGCCGCGGCGTAGCGGGCGTCGGCGCCCCAAGGTCCCCCGCCGCTAGACGGGTGAGAAGGCGACGAGCGACGTCGTGGACTGGATGCCCTCCATCGTCCGGATCGTGCCGGAGAGGATCGGCGGGATGTCGGTCAGGCTCTCGGTTTCCAGCTCGGCAACGACGTCGTAGGGGCCCATGACCTCGTGCACCTCGGCGATATTCGGCAGCCCGCGCAGCGCCAGCGCCACGCGTCGCGTCGCGCCCGGACTGGTCACGATCAGGACATATGCCTTGACCACGGTCTGCTCCCTCCAGCGATCCTCGCAGGGCGCCGGGCGGGCTCGATGCTCGCGGGACGCCTGCGCAAACGCACGGCGCGCGCTCGGGCTATGATAGGTGACGCGCCCGCAGCGTCGACGGTCGCGGCCATTGAGCGTAGGCCGCCCGGAGGTCGATACTGTCTGGTCCGCAGCGTCGACGAAGGCGGCGTCAGCCGCCCGGCCCGCAGGAGACATCCCGCGTCCATGGGATCCGCCGAGTGAGTCACCGGATCGACCCGCGCGCAGCGTCCGAGGCGGAGCCTCCGGACCCGCCGCTCGGGCCGTCATCGCCTGGCCGCGCCGGCCCCGACCCCCGGCCGGTCGCCGGTCGCAGGGGGCGCTAGCTCATGGGCACGGACCTCGTGGTGCGCTTCGCGGGTGAGGGCGGACAGGGCGTCGTGACCGCTGCCGAGGGTCTGGCACAGGCCGCGGCGCGCGTCGGCTACCACGTCCAGACCTTCTCGACCTTCCCGTCCCAGATCAAGGGCGGGCCGACGTGGGCCCAGACCCGCATCTCGACCGAGCCCGTGCTCGCCGCGGGCGACGAGCTCGACATCCTCGTGGTGCTCAACCGATACGCCTACGATCACAACCTCGAGGACTGCCGCGACGAAGGCATCGTCGTCTACAACTCCGGCGACTTCGAGATCGAGGACAGGGGCCGCTGCGTCGGCATGGAGGTCGACCGCCTCGCGCGCGAGACGGGCAACCCGCTCGCCGCCAACATGGTGATGATCGGGGCCGTCGCCGCGCTCGCCGGGATGCCGGCCGAGTACTTCACCGATTTCATCCGCGAGCGCTTCACCCGCGGCCGCGCCAACGACGACGCGATCATCGAGGGGAACATCAAGGCGCTCGATCTCGGCATGAGCGCGGTTCAGGCGACCGGCCTCACCGTCGCGGGGCTCGATCCGCCTCCGCCGACCGCGGGGACGCGCGTGCTGATGCGGGGCTTCGAGGCGACGAGCCTCGGCGCGATCGCCGCCGGCCTCGACGTCTTCGTCGGCTACCCGATCTCACCGGCGACGACGATGCTGACGTTCATGGAGCGCTACCTGACGGGCGCCGGCAGCTACGTCGGGCAGTCGAGCTCCGAGATCGAGTCGATCACCGCTCTCGTCGGCGCCGGGTTCTCCGGCAAACGGGCGATGACCTCGACGGCCGGCCCCGGCCTCTCGCTGATGAGCGAGGGGCTCGGACTCGCCTGGATGGCCGAGATCCCGCTCGTCGTGGTCAACGTGCAGCGTGGTGGCCCCTCGACGGGTCTCCCGACCAAGACCGAGCAGTCGGACCTCCTGACCGTGCTCAACCCGGGGCACGGCGACCTTCGCATCCCCGTCATCGCGCCGGGAAGCGTCGAGGAGTGCTTCTACGCGGGCGCCCACGCCATCAACTGGGCGGAGCGCTACCAGGGGCCGGTCATTCTCCTCTCCGAGGCGTCGATCGCCGAGAGGCAGCAGGACGTCCCGCGGCCGCAACTCTCCGCGATCCGGCCCGAGCGCCGGGTCACCGTGAACGGATCGGGACCGGCCGAGGGCGACGGGCCGCCGCTCCGCTACCGCGGTGAGCAGCTCACGCCGTTCCCGGTGCCGGGCGGTCCCGGCGCCTACGTCGCGAACGGGAGCGAGCACGACGAGCACGGCGACACGACGCACCTCCCGAAGTGGCATCTGCAGATGACGCACCGCCGCTTCGGAAAGCTCGCGCTGCTGGAGGAGGATCTCTACGAGTCCGAGGGGACGGAGGCGAGCGTCGCCCTGCTGCCGTGGGGCGGGTCGAGGGGACCGGCTCGCGCCGCCTATCTCGCCCTCCGCGACCGCGGTGACCTCGCGTGGTACTACACGATGTTCCTCAACCCGCTCCCCCCCGCGCTGCTGGAGGAGCTGCGAGCGAAGGAACTGGTGATCGTGCCGGAGCTGAACTATCTCGGGCAGTTCGCCGGGCTCCTGCGGCAGCAGGGAGTGAGGGCCGAGGCGATCACGCAATACACCGGTCTCCCCTTCAAGGAGCGCTTCCTGACCGAGCGCATCCGCGAGCGGCTGGAGGCGCGCACAGGAGAGCTGGTCTCGGTATGACGAAGCGCAATCCCGACTACGACTTCAAGTGGTGCCCCGGCTGCGGGGACTTCGGCGTGGTACGCGCCGTCGAGCTCGCGCTCGCCGACCGCGTGAACCGGCTGGGCGAGCCGATCGAGAACACGGTGGTCGTCGCGGGCATCGGCTGCTCGGGGAACCTGGTGCACCTGCAGGAGGGGCCGCAGCCCTTCGGCATCCATGGCATCCACGGACGCACGCTTCCGATCGCCTACGGCGTCAAGGCCGCCAGGCCGGAGCTCAACGTGCTCGTCGCCGCCGGGGACGGCGACTTCCTCTCGATCGGCGCCGAGCACATCGGTCCCGCGGCGAAGCGCAACATGGACGTGACCTGCGTGGTGATGGACAACGGCATCTACGGGCTCACCAAGGGCCAGGCATCCCCCACCAGCGCCTTCGAGGCCGTCACCCCGACCACGCCGCTGGGCAAGCTCGACGATGCGATGAATCCCCTCGAGCTCTTCCTGGCGCTCGGGGTCCACTACGTTGCCTCGATGCTGTCGACGCGGCCCCGGGACCTCGCCGCGACGATCGGCGAGGCGATGGATTACCCCGGCTTCGCCATCGTGCACGTGCAGTCGCCCTGCACCACCTACAACGACACCTACGCGGCGCTGAAGGGGAATCCGAAGGAGGGGATCGAGCCGGGGGCGTACCCGCTTCCCGAGGATCACGACCCGACCAGCAAGGCGCAGGCGATGGCGCACGCGGCGAGCGGACGCATCCCGGTCGGCGTGCTCTACCGCGCCCCCGAGAGCAGATCGATGCACCAGCGACTGACGGAGGCGAGGGAGCGCGCGCGCCAGACCGAGCCTCCCGACGTTGACGCGCTGCTCTCCTCGCTCGAGATCTAGGGCCCCCGGCACCGGGCGCAGCGTAAGACGCACGATGTCCGACGACCCGGGCGCGGGCCTCGCCACGCACGAGGTCGAGGTGCGCGGAGTGCGCCTGCGCTTCGCGGCGGCCCACATGGCGACGATCGGCGCGGAGCTCGAGCCCCTGCACGGACACAACTACGCCGTCGGCTGCCGCGTCGAGGGCGATCTCACCGGCGACTCGTGGGTGATCGACTTCGCCGCGCTGAAGCGGCTCTGCCGCGAGGCGTGTGAGGAGCTCGATCACCACTTCCTGCTGCAGGCGCGCTCGCCGCTGCTCGATCTCAGGGAGGAGGGGGGCTCGTGGATCGTCTCCTACGGGGAGCGGCTCTATCGCTTCCCGGCGGAGGAGGTCGCGGCGCTGCCTCTCGAGAACACCACCGCGGAGCTGATCGCGCGCTGGCTCTGGGAACGAGTCCGGCGCGGCCTCCGCGAGGGCGGCCACGAGCAGATCCGCCGGCTCGCGGTCGAGGTGGAGGAGATGCCGGGGCAGTCCGCCTCCTACCGGCGCGATCTCGGCTGACGGCGCGGACGGGCGGCGCCCGGCCGAGCCACCTCCCGGCTCGAGGCGAACGTGCCCTCGCGGGGCGTTGACAGCGAGGGTTCGCTCCCTACGATCGGTGGGGCGGGAGGGGACTCATGCAGATCAACTGGGAAGAGGCCGTCAACAAGCTCTTCGAGCACCGCACGACGTGCCCCCGCTGCGAGCGCGACTACGAGCTGCTGATCGTCGGGTATTCGCGCAAGCCCTCGCTGAACCCCTTCGCGCCCCGCCACCGCGATTGCCCGCGCGCCGAGGAGTGCGACGCCCGTAAGCTCATCACGCTCTGCACCGAGTGCGCTCGCGAAGAGCGCTTCCGCGGCAGCGAGGTCGATGCCGGCCAGGTCCTCGAGAGCTACCTGCTCGATTGCCGCCGCGACCTGGAGGAGTCGCTCGACTACCTCGCCGAGTACTGGCGCGACGAGTTCGATCTCGCCGAGGACGAGCTGGACCGCACGCTGGAGCAGGTCGACCTCGAGGCCTTCCGCCAGGAGAACGAGTGGCGACGCCGGCACGAGGAGGAGTATCTCCATTACCACCGCGAGTTCCGCGCTCGCTCCAGGCGCATACCGCACCCCGGGTGGCGGTCGGAGTACGTCGAGGAGATCCGGGCCCTCGGATACGACACGGTGCTCGGTGACTAGCGCCGATCCTGTGGCACCGGGCGCTCGAAGCCGGTGAGCGACCGGAGCCAGCTCGCTCTTGTCGTCTCATCGGCGCTCGCCGGCTTCGCGTGGGGCATCGTCCGCCACCGCGGCCACCGCCAGGCCCGACCGCTCGCCCTGCTGCAGGCGGTGGAGTGGTTCGTCGCCGCGGGCGGCGCGGCCTGGCTGATCGAGCACGCCCGGGGGACGCTCGAGGGCGCCGCCGGCCCCGAGGAGCGCATCACCCACCTCCGGCAGGTGGCGAGCGAGCACGACGAGATCGGGGCCTGAGGTGGGCCCGCGCCCGGCCGGCGGCGGCGGCGTGGGGCGTGGATCGGGGACGTGCGGCGCCGGGGCGGCGCCGGGGCGGCGGGGGTAGCTGCGATGGCGGTGGTGCTCGTCCTCTACGACAGCCGCGGCGGCCTGGTCGAGGAGCTGGCGCAGGGCGTCGCCGCCGGCGTGCGCGACACCGCCGGCGCCGAGCTGATGCTGCGGCGCGTCGATGAGGCCGACCCCCGGGACCTGCTGCTCTGCGACGGGTTGATCGTCGGATCACCGAACTGGTCGGGGATCACCGGAAAGCTGAAGCTCTGGTTCGACGAGACGGGAGACCTGTGGGAGAGCGGCGACCTCGCCGGCAAACCCGCCGGCGCCTTCACGGGAGGCTGGTCGCGCTCCGGCGGGACCGAGGCGACGCTGCTGCAACTCCTGCACCTGCTGATGGCGCACGGCATGCTCATGGTCGGTCTGCCGTGGACCGACCGCATGCGCACCACGGGCTCCTACTACGGGGCGACCGCGCACGGCCACGTGACGCCGGGCGACATCGGCCAGGCCCGCGCGCTGGGCCAGCGCGTGGCCGGAGTAGCCGTGCGTCTCGCCGACTGAGCGACGATCGCCGCGCCTGCGCCATCGCACCCGCGCCGACTCGCGGCCGCCAACGGCCGCTGCTAGGGTCCGGCAGTGGCCGATGAGACAACCGTAGACGGCGGCGAGCCGGGGCCGGCCGCCGGCGCGGGCTCCGACTCGCGCGCAGCCGCGGCCGAGCGCGCCCGCGGACTGCTGCGCGAGCATCCCTGGACGGCGGCCACCGAGCGCCTCACCCTCTGGCTCGTGAGCCCTCCTCGCGACGTCGCCTCCCCGGCACAGCCGCCGGTGGAGGCGTGGCTCGCCGTCGACCGGGCGACGGCGCAGACGCTCGGCGCCGACGGCCAGACACTCTCCCTCGAGGGCGCGATCGCGCGCGACCTTCCGCCCTCCCCCGGCGATGCCGGCGGGCGCGCGTCGATCTTCACGACGGAGGCGCTGGCCGCGCTGCTCGGCGGGGAGGGCCGGCGGGCGATCGAGGCGCGCTGGAACCTCTCGCGCGCCGAACTGCTCGCCGATCGGCTGGGGCGGCACGACCGGCTCGTCGCGGAGTCGTCGCGGAGTCCGGCCGGCTCCGCCGAGCGCGCACTCCGCGGAGCCTACCTCGCGACGGCGGTGGCGCTTCCCGCGCTCTCCCACGCCACGCTCGGGGCCGCCGGACCCGAGATCCTTCCGGCGGCGGGCGAGGCGACCTCCGCCCTCGCTCGCCTCGCCTGCCTGCTGGACGGCGACAGCCATCCCCCGCTCCCGTGGCTGCTGCCGGCGGCGCGCGAGACGCGCCTCGGCCGCAGGCTTCAGAGCTGGTTCGACGATCTCGCCGCCTCGCTCGCGGGCGATCAGGCGGCGGCGCGCCGCGCGGCGGGTACGCGCGACGCGGTGCTCGAACAGGCGCGGGCGCTCACCCGGCAGCGCCTCGGCGAGCGGCCGTGGCTGCGCGACCCCCAGGGCTTCATGCTGAGTCCCCGCCGCTCCTGAGCGCGGCGCCGCGCCAGCGGGCGGCCGGCGCGCCGGCGCAGCGGCATGTCGCGGGGAGTCCGGCCGGTCAGCGGCTCGACGCCCGCCCTCCGCCTGCCGGGGGCGTCGCGGCGTCGCCCTGCGCCGCCCCGGCGGCGATGACCCCGGCCTCCACGCCCCCGAACAGCTCGTACGAGAGTCGCTCGCGCAGAGCGTCGATCCCCCAGCCACGGAGCGCCGAGGTCACGACAAGCCCGATCGGGGGCTTGACGGCGCCGCCGACCCCGGCGCCGAGCGCCCGCAGGCTCCCGGCGTCGCCGGCGGCGTCCCCGTCCCGGCCGTCTGCCTTGCTCAGGGCGACGAGCCGCGGCAGATCCCCGAGTCCGAGCTCGGCGAGCGTTGCCTCTACCGTGGAGGCCTGGAGCTCGGCCGTGGGCGATGTCGCGTCGACGACGTGGAGCAGCAGGTCCGCCGATTCCAGTTCCTCCAGCGTCGCCCGAAATGCCGAGATCAGCTGGGCGGGGAGCTTCTGCATGAAGCCGACCGTGTCGGTGAGGAGGAAGGCGAGGCCCGCAGGAATGCCCGGACCGGCGGCGGCGACGCGGCGCGTGGTGGGATCGAGGGTTGCGAAGGGCTGGTCGGCGATGAGCACGTCGGCTCCGGCCAGCGCGCGCATCAGCGAGGACTTGCCGGCGTTCGCGTAGCCGACCAGCGCGACGACGGGGATGCCCTGCCGCGCGCGGCGCCGGCGGTGGAGGGCCCGCTGTCGCCGGACCGCCTCGAGGCGTCGCTGCAGGCGGGCGATGCGCCCGCCGATCAGCCGCCGGTCGGTCTCGAGCTGCGTCTCGCCGGGTCCGCGGGCGCCGATCGCCCCCTCCAGACGCTCGAGGTGCTCCCACTGCCCGCGCAGCCGGGGAAGCAGGTAGCGGTGCTGGGCGAGCTCGACCTGCAGCGCCGCCTCATGGCTCCGCGCGCGCGAGGCGAAGATGTCGAGGATCAGCGCGCTGCGGTCGAGCACCTTCACGTCGAGCTCACGCTCGAGCCGGAGCTGCTGCGCGGGCGAGAGCGGATCGTCGACGAGCACGAGCGTGTAGCCCAGCCCGGGGCGCGCCGCCCGCAGCTCCTCGAGCTTCCCCGCGCCGACGTAGCTGGCGGGGTCGGGGTGATCGCGCCGCTGCAGCATCCGGCCGACGACGATCGCCCCCGCCGTCTCGGCGAGCGCGGCGAGCTCGTCGAGCGACTCGTCGCCCGGCATCTCTCCCGGGGCCGGTCGCTCCCTGCGCGACTCGACCGCGACCAGGTAGGCGCGCTCCGCCGCCGGCCGGGTCGGACGCGTGGGGGGCGGGCCCGAGGCGCCGCCTCGTCCGGGGGCCGCCGGGGGCCGAAGCGAAGGGCCGCGCTGACGCTTCCTCGGTGCGATCTCGGCTCGCCTTCGGTGTGCAGCACCCGCGGGCGGATGCCCCTCACTATACGGGGCCGCAGCGGCCCGCACGGCGGCCGGCGGGAGGCGTGCGGGGATGGAGCCTGCGAGCGCCCCGGCGGCGGCGTCCGGGCGCCGGGGGGACCCCGACCGGCGGGGGGCGAGGCGCGAGCGCGCGCTGCCGGCGCTACGCCCTGCGGCTCGGAGGGTGCGGCATCCTCATGTAGACGCCGCCCCGCTCCAGCTCGTCGAGCATCTGCGCGAGGCGCCGCGAGCGCGTCTCCGGCCGCTTCGCGCCGGCGATCCACGCGAGGTAGTCGTTGCGCTGGTAGAACGGGCGCGCCTCGTAGTCCGCGCTGAGGCCGCGCGTCTCGAGGGCCTCGAGGACTCCGTGCGGCATCGGCAGCGGCGGGCGGCGGGCGGGCGGCGCCATCCTAGCGGCCGCCCGCGAACGCACTCAGCCGCGAGAGGCCCTCGTCGACCCTCTCGTCGGGCAGCGTCAGCGAGAGGCGGACGTAGCCCTCCCCCGCCTCGCCGTAGCCGATGCCGGGCGTGACGACGACGCCGGTCTCCTCGAGCAATCGCTCTGCGTACGCCGCCGAGGACTGCTCGCCGACCGGAAGCCGGGCCCAGACGTAGAGCGAGGCACGGGGAGGGTCGACGCGCAGCCCGAGCGCACGCAGCGCCTCGACCGCCCGATCGCGGCGGCGCTGGTAGATGCGGTTGTGGCTTTCGATCTCGTCGAGCGGCCCCTCGAGGGCGGCGATCGCCATCTCCTGGATCGCCTGCGGGATGCCGGAGTCGAGATTCGACTTCACGCGGGTCAGCGCATCCACGAGCGTCGGGTTGCCGACGGCCATCGCGACCCGCCAGCCGGTCATGTTGAACGACTTCGAGAGCGAGTTGAACTCGATGGCGACATCGCGAGCCCCGTCCACCTCCAGGATCGAGGGGGCGACGTAGCCGTCGAAGGTCACGTCCGCGTAGGCGAGATCGTGCGCGATCCAGATGTCGCGCCGGCTCGCCCAGGCGATGGCGCGCTCGAAGAACGCCTCATCGGCGACCGCGCCGGTCGGGTTGTTGGGATAGTTCAGCCAGAGCAGCCGCGAACGCGCCGCTATCGCATCGGGCACCTCGTCGAGGCGCGGCAGCCAGCCGTCCTCCTCGCGCAGCGGGAGCCGCACCACCTCGGCGCCGGCGAACATCGCGCCCACCTCGTAGACGGGATAGCCGGGATCGGTGACCAGCACGACGTCGCCGGGGTCGGCGACGCAGAGGGGGAGGTGCCCGATCCCTTCCTTCGAGCCGATCAGCGAGACGATCTCGGCGTCGGGGTCGAGCTCGACGCCGTGGCGGCGGCGGTACCACGACGCCATCGCGGAGCGCAGGGCCGGCAACCCCTCCGTCTCGGGGTAGCGGTGGTTCGCCGGGTCGTCGGCGGCGCGCTTGAGCGCGTCGAGGATGTGTCCGGGGGTCGGGAGGTCGGGATCGCCGATGCCGAAGGAGATGACGTCCACGCCCTCCGCGCGCTTCTGCGCGATGAGCTGCGAGATGCGCGCGAAGAGGTACGGCGGGAGACGTTCCACGCGGCCGGAGAGCTTCACCCGGCGTTCCCCTCCAGCGGCCACTCCGCGCTGAAGACGTGGGCGGCCGGGCCGTCGAGCAGGACACTGCCCTCGCCGTCCCAGGTCACGGTGATCTCGCCGCCGGGAAGCCGCACCGTCACCTCGTCGTCCACGAGGTCATGCAGCCGGGCCGCGACCACGGCGGCGCAGGCGCCGGAGCCGCAGGCCTGCGTCTCGCCGACGCCTCGCTCCCACACCCTCATCTCGAGAGCCCCCCGCCCCTCGACGCGCACGAACTCGACGTTGGTCCGCCGCGCGAAGAGCGGGTGGCGCTCGACGGCCGGCCCCACCCGCTCGACCGGGTAGGCGCGGGGCGAGCCGTCGAGGAAGCAGACGGCATGCGGATTGCCCATCGAGACCAGGGTCAGGGTGAGCCCGACCTCGTCCCCGCCCTCCGGCGTCACGGCGAGCGGCAGATCGAGGACGGGGGCCGGCCCCTCGAGGGCGGCTCCGATCGCGGCGGGGTCGAAGGCGGGGCGTCCCATCGAGACCCGCACGCCCGCCACGTCGCCCGCGCCGCTACGCCGCGTCTCCGCCGTCAGCACCCCGGGCACCGTCTCGACCTGCACGCGCCCGTCCGGCGCCTCCACCAGGCCGCGATCGAGCAGGTAGCGCACGAAGCAGCGGATCCCGTTCCCGCACATCTCCGCCTCGGATCCGTCGGCGTTGAAGATCCGCATGCGCCGGTCGGCGACGGAGGAGGGCAGCACCAGCAGCAGCCCGTCGCCGCCGACGCCCCGGTGCCGGTCGCAGATCGCCCGCGCGAGCGCGGGCCACGCCCCCTCCTCGCTCGCAGGACCCACGCGCGGCGCCTCGGCGACGACGAAGTCGTTGCCGGTGCCGTGCATCTTCCAGAAGGGCAGGCTCGCCGCCGTCATCATCCCCGCAGGCTCCCCGGTGATGCTATCGCATCGCCATCGCAGACGCCGCGCCCCGCGCCGTGCCAAGCCCGGGCACGAGTCTCCCCGCCTCCTCCCGCAGCGCGTGCGTCACCGCGCCGCCGTCGCGAGCGTCCACCCAGCGGATCCGCGGATCGGAGGCCCGGAACCAGCTCTCCTGCTGCCGGATCAGCCGGTGCGTCTCCGTTCGCGTGCGCGCCAGCGCCTCCTCCACGCTCCACTCTCCGTCGACCACGCGCGCCGCCTCCCGGTAGCCGACCGACGCCAGCGCCGGGAAGGAGCTGCCATGGCGGTGGAGAAGACGGCGCGTCTCCTCCAGCAGTCCGTCCGCGTAGAGCGACGCAGCGCGCCCGTCGGCCCGCGCGTAGAGTTCCGCGCGCGGCCGGCTCAGACCCACCGCCCGCCACGCGAAGCCGGGATCCCCGCGCTCCAGCGGCGGCACCGGCGCGCCGGTTGCCTCGACGATCTCGATCGCCCGGATCAGGCGCCGCACGTTGCGGACGCCGATCCGGGCCGCCGACGCCGGGTCGACGCGGGCGAGCCGCGCGACGAGCGTCTCGGCACCGGCCCGCGCGGCCAGCCCCTCCAGCTCGGAGCGGAGGGCGGGATCGGGCGGAACCGCCGGCACCCGCCAGCCCTCGAGCAACGCCCAGGCGTACTGCCCGGTGCCGGCGACGAGGAGCGGCAGGCGCGCCCGCTGGTGGCAGGAGGCGACGGCGCTGCGGGCGGCCTGGAGCCAGTCGGCCAGCGTCCACGGTGCGTCGGGCTCGACCGTGCCGACGAGGTGGTGGGGGACGGCGTCGAGCTCCGCGTCGGTGGGAGCCGCCGTGCCGATGCGCATCCCGCGACGCAGCTGGCGGGAGTCGGCGGCAACGACCTCGATCGGCAGCTCGCGGGCGAGCGCGACCGCGGCTTCCGTCTTGCCCGAGGCGGTCGGCCCGAGCAGAGCGAGAAGCGGTCCCCGGCGAGCGGGCCTATCGGCGGCGGACATGGATCAGCCGGCTCCGGACGCCGCCAGCGCGCGGCAGATCGCGGCGAACTCGGCGGCCCTCAGCGAGGCGCCGCCGACGAGCGCGCCGTCCACGGAGGGGAGGAGCGCCAGCTCGGCGGCGTTCGCCGCGCTCACCGAGCCACCGTAGAGCACGCGGCAGCGAGCCGCGGCCTCCGGGCCGAAGCGCTCCGCAACGACCCGACGCACGATCGAGCACCCCTCCTCCGCCTGGGACGGCGTGGCGCTCTCGCCGCTCCCGATCGCCCAGACGGGCTCGTAGGCCACCGCCACGCGACCGTCGAGCCGCTCCAGGCCCTCGACGGCCGCGAGCAGTTGCCGCCGGAGCACCGCCCCGGTCTCGCTGGCCTCGCGCTCGCCGGCGGTCTCGCCGACGGCGAGGAGCGGGCTGAGGCCGGCCTCCAGCGTCGCGGAGAGGAGACGCGCGGTCGCCCCGTCTGACTCATGGAAGAGCCGCCGGCGCTCCGAGTGGCCGACGAGAACGTGGTCGACGACGCCGGCCAGCTGGTGTGCGCTCACCGCGCCGGTGTACGCGCCCGCGCGCTCCCAGTGGGCGTGCTGGGCTCCCAGGCGCAGCGTGCTACCCGCGAGCAGATCGTGTGCGTCGGCGAGCCACGGCGCGGGCGGGAGGATGACGATGTCGACGCCCCTGAGGCCGTCGAGCTCCGCGAGCAGCTCCCCGACGAGCGAGCGCGCCTCCGCGCGCGTGGTGTTCATCTTCCAGTTGCCGCCCACGAGCGGCCGCCGTCCGCCCGCGCCTCGCCCGGCGGCCATCACCGTCTACGCCCCGTACTTGGCGAGCCGCCCGGCGTGCGCAAAGGCGAGCGGCAGCACCTCGCGCGCCGGGATCGTGCCGAGGCCGCCGCGT
The DNA here is from genome assembly GCA_026713865.1 of Chloroflexota bacterium. GTDB lineage: Bacteria > Chloroflexota > Dehalococcoidia > UBA2979 > UBA2979 > VYDC01. The sequence continues at coordinate 35,148 of JAPONQ010000087.1, forward strand.
GCGCACTCGCCCTCGCCGAAGCCGTGGGAGTGGTCGACGCGCACGTGCCGCCCGGAGATGAGCAGCGGAACCGGGTGCCACGAATGCGCCGCCATCGTCGCCGGCGTCGAGTGATCGCCGGTGACGACCAGCACGTCCGGCTCGAGCGCGAGGACGCGGGGGAGCGCCCGGTCGAATGCCTCGATCGCTCGCATCTTGCGGGTGAAGTCGCCGTCCTCCCCCGCCGAGTCGGTGTGCTTCCAGTGCAGAAAGAAGAAGTCGTACTGCTCCCAGTGGCGGCCGAGCGCTGCGAGCTGGGTGTCGATGGTCTCCCCCGCGTCGAGGACATCCATGCCGACGAGCCGCGCCAGGCCGCGGTACATCGGATAGGTCGCGACCGCCGCCGCGCGGAGCCGCCACAGCGCCGGGAGCTGCGGCAGCTCCGGACGGGTCGCCCAGCCGCGCAGCGTGAGTCCGTTCGCCGGCTCGCGCGGCTCGAGTAGCCGGCGGGCCCGGGCGACGAAGCCGTTCACGAGCTCGGCCGTGCGAGCGGCGTCCGGGCGAACGCCGTCCACGGCGTCGGGGAGCGGCTCGGCGGCGAGCGGCGCCACGCCGACCTGCTGCGGATCGGTCTCCGTGATGGCGGCAGAGAGCCCCTCGCCGCGGAGCACGAGCACGAAGCGGTGCTCGCGCACGGGCCTCACCGTGAGCTCGACGCCGGGAAGCTCGACGGCCGAGAGGACACCCGCGATGTCCGCGGTCACCTCCGTGGCGACGCGTCCGGCCCGCCGGTCCACGATGCGACCGTCACCGTCGACGGTGCACAGGTTCCCGCGCGCCGCCAGGTCGAGGGGACCGAGCTCCAGCTCGATGCCGGTCGCCTCCAGTGCGCCGCGCCCGACCTCGTGACGCAGCGGATCGAGGCCGAACAGCGCGAGGTGGCCGGGTCCCGAGCCGGGGGTGATGCCGATACCGACCGGGATGCTCTGCCCGACGGCTCCCAGCTCGGCGAGGCGGTCGAGCTGGGGGCTGTCGGCTTCCTCCAGCTCGGTGCGGCCCCGCGGCCCCGGCAGGCCGCCCAGACCGTCCATCACGCACAGCACGACCTTGGTCGCGGCCGGCGTTGCCAGACGGCGGATGAGATCGGGCTCCATGCATCGATGCTATCAGGGGCGAGGGCTAGGCCGTCACCGCGGGATCCGCACGGGAGCACGGGTCTCTGCTGACCGGGGCGGCCCCCTATGCCTCCGCGTCGAGCAGCGCCTCGACGGCGGGCAGCGGACGCCCCTGCAGGAGCATCAGCGAGGCGCCGCCGCCCGTGGAGAGGTGGGTAACGGCCTCGGCCACGCCGGCGCGGTGGACGGCCGCAGCCGTCTCGCCGCCGCCGACGACGGTCGTCGCGTCGAGATCGCCGAGCATACGGGCCATCGTCAAAGAGCCCTCGGCGAAGCGATCATGCTCGAAGAGACCGAGCGGCCCGTTCCAGATCACCGTGCGCATCCCCGTCAGGGAGGCCCGGAAGGCGCGTGTCGTCGCCGGCCCGACATCGAGGATGCGCCATCCGGCCGGCACTCGCGTCACGGGAAGCGTGCGCACCGATCCCCCGTACGGTGAGCCGAAGGCGGCGACGACGTCCCGCGGGAGCACGAGCCGCACCTGCCGGCGGGCCGCCTGCGCCATGCAGCGGGCGGCGGCGTCGAGCCGCTCGTCCTCGACCAGCGAGTCGGCCACATCGGTCCCGCCGGCCTTGAGGAAGGTGTTGGCCATGGCGCCGCCGATGCACACGACATCGGCCATCTCGATCAGGTTCTCGAGGATGAGCACCTTGTCGCTGATCTTCGAGCCGCCCAGCACCAGGCCCAGCGGGCGCTCGGGGGCACGCGTCACGGCCTCGAGCATGTCGACCTCGCGCTCGAGGAGGAGGCCGGCCACGGCCGGCAGGTGCTCGGCGACCCCGACCAGGGAGGCGTGCGCGCGGTGCGCGCTGCCGAAGGCGTCATTCACGTAGAGATCGGCGAGCCGTGCGAGCGCGGCCGCGAAGCCGGGATCGTTGGCCGACTCCTCGGGGTGGAAGCGAAGGTTCTCGAGCATCAGGAGGTCACCCGGGCCGAGCGCGGCGACGGCCGCCTCGACATCGCTCCCGACGCAGCCGTCCACCGCCAGCACCGGCGCCCCGAGCAGCCCGCGCAGGTGCTGGGCGACCGGCCCGTTCCGCAGCTCCGGGACCACCTCGCCGCGCGGGCGCCCGCGGTGCGAGGCGATCGCGATGCGGCAGCCGGCCCGGCGCAGCAGATCGATCGTCGGCAGGGACTCCCGCAGGCGCAGGTCGTCGAAGACGACGCCGTCCTCGACCTGCACGTTGTAGTCGACGCGAAGCAGCACGCGCTTCCCGGCGATGTCGACGTCGCGGACCGTCAGCTTCCGCATGAGGCGACTCCCCTTATCGCGGAGGCGTGCCCCGCGAGCCGAACGATCGTCGGAGAGGTCGGGCGCGCCCGCAATTCGCGGACGGCGGGCGCTCCGCGACGGGGACCGCTCAACTCTCGCGGCCGGTCACCGACGCGGCGAAGCTGCGGCACAGCGCCACCGCCACGGCGCCGAGGCCCGACTCCTCGATGGCGCCGAGCGCAGCGGCGCTCTCCTCGACCGCGATGCGCATCGCCGCTTCGCGCCCGCCCGCGCGCTCGACGAGTACGGCGAGGCGCCGGGCCTCTGCGCCCGCCGAGTCGGGGTCGTCGAGCGGCGGCGTGGCGTAGGCGGCGGCGAGCTCGCGCGCGGCGTCCGCATCCCGGGCGGACCCCGACTCCAGCGCCCAGACGACCGGGTAGCTCTTCTTGCGCGTGCGGAGGTCGTCGCCGGCCGGCTTCCCCGTCACCCGCGGATCGCCCCAGGCGCCGAGCACGTCGTCGACCGCCTGGAAGGCGATGCCGAGCCGCGCTCCGAACTCGCGGAACGCGGCGACGACGCGTCCCTCCGCGCCGCCGAGCAGCGCCCCGATCGCGAAGGGACAGGCGAACATCGCCGCCGTCTTCCCCGCCGCCATCTCCAGGTAGTCACGCGTACTGACGTCGGCGCGCTGCTCGAACGAGATGTCCAGGTACTGGCCCTCGACCAGGCGCCGGGTCCCCTCGGTGAGCTCGCGCATCGCTTCCAGCACGCGGCGCTCGGCGTAGCCCCGTGCCGGGAGACGATGCATCGCCTGGTGGGCGAGCCCGAAGAGGCCGTCGCCCGTGTTGATGGCCTGACCCGGCCCCACGACCGTCCAGAGCGCCGGGCGCTCGCGGCGCAGGCGGCTCCCATCGACCACGTCGTCGTGCACCAGCGAGAAGGCATGCACCAACTCGACGGCGGCCGCCGCCGGAGCGGCCGGCTCGACCTCGCCGCCGACCAGGTCCACCGCGAGCAGCAGCGCGACGGGGCGCAGCATCTTCCCGCCGGAGCCGCGCAGGGGCTCGCCGGCGGCATCCTCCCAGCCGAGGTGATAGCGCATCCAGCCGTAGAGCTCGGCCGGACCCGTGCCGACGATGTCGCGCATCTCCGCCTCGACCAGGGCGCGGTAACGCTCGGCGCGCTCCCCGAAGGCGAGCGGGGCCTCGTCGGTCGTGCTCATCGCGGCTCCTCCACCGACCGACGCCGTCCCCCCTGCGGGGAGGGAACCGGAGCCAGCTCCAGTCGCGACTCCAGCGCCGCCTCCACGGCCCGGCGCGAGAAGAGGAGGGGGCGGAAGCGGCCCGCCAGCATCTCCTCGACGCAGTCATCGTAGCGCGGGTGACCCGGGATGCCGGAGACGCCGGCGGGGAGCAGCGCCAGCGATCGATCGGGATCGTCGAGATCGATGACCTGCCGGTAGACGGGAACCTGCGCGGCCGCGCCCGGTCCGTCCGCGAGGCTGTAGCCGGCCTGGCTGACGCTGTTGACGTCGCCGCCGGCCGGGAACGGGCCCCGCGACCAGAGGCGGCCGAGCAGGGGAGCGGCGGCCAGCGCGTGCGGGAGCCTGCGGTGATGGAGCGCACCCCAGCTCCACGCGGCGGGATCGCTGCCGAGCCGCGCGCCCAGCGCGGCGATCGCGCGCCCGCTCGCCGCGCGAAGCAACCGGTCGCGGTCGGCTTCGTCGCGGACGAGCGGCGGCCGGGGGCGCTCGAGCAGGTCGAGCAGCCAGCCCTGCGCCCGGTAGTGGAAGCTGGAGTGCGGCTGGCCCCCGTCGAGGCCCCGGCCGAGGACGATCGGCGCAGCGGGTCCGGCGGCGCGCGAGGCGACGGAGCGCGCGACCTCGATGAAGGCGCTCTCGACGACGGCGGCGGCGGCGCTCGAGGCGAGGAGCCGCCCGTCCCAGCCCTCGAGCATCGCCCGCACGACGGAGCCGGGAGGCGGGGCGCCCGCGGCGAGCAGCAGGTCGCGCAGCCGCGCCATCGGCTCCGAGTGCAGGTCGAGCTGGATCGCCGCAAGCGAGGCCACATCGTGCCTCTCGCGCTCTCCGAGGAGCTCCGCGATGCGCTCGGCTCGCCATGACTCGCACCACTCCTCGCCGAGCTCGAGCGGTCCTCCCGGCGCCTCGTTGGCGGAGATCACGACACCCGAATCGGGATCGGCGCGCCGCGGCAGCGCCGCCGGATCGAGCGGCTGCGGCGGGCCGGAGGAGAGCCAGCCCGCGCGCGGGAGCAGCCCCTCGCCGAGCTCGCGACGCTGCACGCGGCCCACGAGGCGGTAGCCGACGAATCCCTCCCGGTGCGCGTAGACGACGTTGAAGGTCGAGCTCGGCCAGCCGTCGAGCGCCGCCTCGAAGTCCTCGATGCGCCGTGCCCGCCCCAGCGCGAGCAGCGGCCCCGCCACGTCGCCGGGAGCGAGCGGCGTGGCGTGAAGGGCGATCGCCCGCTCCTCCCCGGGAAGCGCCGGTCCCACCAGCGGTCCGTGCCTGGTCTCGAGCACCCGCTCGACGACCGGCTCGCCGCCGCGCACGCCGATCGCCTCCATGCGCCAGCGGCCGCGCCTCCACCCCTCGGGAGTCCGGTAGCGGGCGGGATCGTCGGGGTCCAGCTGCTCGACGTAGCAGTCGGCGACATCGGCCAGCCCCGCCGTGAGCCCCCACGCCAGCGCGCCGTTGTGCCCGATCGCGACGCCGGGGAGGCCCGGGATGTCGGCTCCGGCGACGCGCAGTCCTCCCCCTTCGAGGTGCACGAGGTGGAAGAGGCCCGGGATCCGCGGCGCGAGGTGCGGATCGGCGGCGAGCAGGGGCGCCCCCGTCCGGCTGCGCCCGGGTGCGACGGCGTAGGCGTTGGAGGCACCGACTCCGGCGGGGAGGCCGCACGCGACGCCGGCCTCGCGCGCGGCGGCGTACGCGGCGAGCAGCCGCGCCCGGGCGCCGGGGGCATCCGCGCCCGTCGCCGTGCGGCGCCAGCCCGCGGGCGCGGGCCCGCCCGGCGACGGGTGCGGCGCGGGCTCGGCGGCGGCGGCCCGGTCGGGACCGAGCAGGCGCAGCAGCTCCGCGCGCAGCAGCTCGGTCTCCCAGTTCGTCGCGAACGTGAAGAGCAGGAGCCGCCCGACCAGGGTCGAGTGCCACGCCTGCCAGGGCTCCGGGCGGATGCCGAGCAGGACGAACTCCGGCGGGAGGGCGCGCAGCGTCGCGAGTCCGGCGTTCACGCCCTCCGCGTAGGCCTCGAGCGAGGCGCGATCGCCCGCAGAGGCGGCGTCGACGTCACGCTGTGCCAGCCCGGCGAGACCGAGGCGGCGGTGGAGCCGATCGGCCTGAAGGGCGCGCGCGCCGAACACCTCGGCGAGGCGCCCGGCGGCGAGCCGGCGCGCCAGCTCCATCTGGAAGAGCCGGTCCTGCGCGTGCACCAGGCCCTGCCCGAAGAGCACGTCCTGCTCCGATGCGGCGAAGACGTGGGGGACGCCGTGGCGGTCCCGCAGCACCTCGAGCGGGGCGGCGAGGCCGGCGACCGTGAGGCGTCCGGAGACGACGGGATGCGCCCGACGGCTCGCGTGACGGAGCGCCGCGGCGCCGAGGCGAACGGCGTCCCGGACGCCGGCGAGCGCCGTGCCCAGCGGCCGCACGCCTCGCGCGGGCCCCCGCCCCGCCCGCTGCCCATCCCGCTGTGCCATCGACCTCCCCGCCGGCGCACCGGCTCGTGAGCCCGGAGCGTACCTGCTCGGGCGGCGGGCGGTGCGCCGGCCGCTCTCCGCTCCGGCAGCACCCGCATCACGACGCCGGGGCGCTCCCGCGTCCGAGGAAGGAGGCGAGTTCGCGGAGCACGCGATGGACGTGGCGGCGGGATCCGGCGGCGCGACCCGAGGTGGAGGGCATGACCCAGAGCGAGGCGGTCTCAAGCACCGCCGGCCGCCGGCCCCAGCTCCCGGCCGGGCGAAGCCCCGGGAAGAGCACGTCGAAGGCGCGGCCGCTCGTCAGGCAGACCGCACGGGGCGCCGCGGCGGCAATCCGGGCGCGGAAGGCGGGCTCAGCCGCTCGCAGCTCCGTGTCGCTGACCCGCGTGCTGTCGGTGACGACCCGCTTCACGACGTCGGTGAAGCCGATCCCCTCCGAGGCGGGCAGCGAGCCGTCGTCCTCGGGCCCGAGCCGCCGGGCAACCAGCGGCGAGGCCGAGAGGGCGGCCCAGAAGGCGTTGCCCCGGTGCGCGTAGTAGTGGCCGAGTTCGGCCGATCGCTCGCCCGGGTTGATCCCGACGAAGACCAGGTCGAGCCCGGGCACGAGCAGGTCGGGCAGCGTCGGCGGCTCGGCCATACGCGCCCCCCTCAGGCGGAGGGCGGGGAGGGCCCGCGGATCCCGAGCTCCCCGGCGGTGATCGGCCCCGCGCGCAACAGCACCGGCGGATCGCGCGTGAGGTCGACGACCGTGGACGGGGAGAGGCCTCCGCGCTCGCCGCCGTCGAGGACGAGCAGCTCGCCGCCGAAGCGACGGACGACGTCTCGGGCGGTCGTCGCCGGATCCTCGCCGCTGAGGTTCGCCGAGGTCGCCGCGATCACGCCGCCCGCCGCCTCGATCACGGCGCGTGCAAGCGCGTCGTCGGGCTGCCTCACGCCGACCGTCCCCTGCTCGGTGACCACGGCGAGCCCGGCGCCCGCGCGCGCGCGCACGACGGCCGTGAGCGGGCCCGGCCAGAGGGCGCGCACGCGTTCGAGCGCACCCGCGTCGGCGAGCAGGGGGAGCACCGCCTCCACCGGCTCGACGAGCAGCTGGAAGGGCTGGCCGGAGGGGCGGCCCTTGAGCATCGCCATTCTCCCCACGGCCTCCCGATCGTCGGCGCGAGCGGCGAGCCCGTACACCGTCTCGGTCGGGATCGCGACGACGTCGCCGCGGGCGAGCGCCGACGCCACCTCCCCGAGGCTCTCGGGTCCAACGACCGGCATCAACCGCCTCCCTGCCCCGCGCCGCCGGCGGCGTGCCGCCGGGGCCCATGCTACGATGCGCCGGTCGACGGCTCTCCCCGAGACACCGGAGCCCGATGGTCGACCAGACCGAGGTATCCGCCGCGGCGGATCGCATCCGCATCTCCGGCGACAACGAGGTGTCGACCTACCTGGAGATCGCGGAGGCGAGGGAGCCGGGACAGCTCCTGACGCCGGCGCCCAACGCCCCCGAGGCCGTGGTCGTGATCGACTACGGCTCGCAGTACTCCATGCTGATCGCGCGGCGCATCCGCGAGGCGAACGTCTACTCGGAACTCGTGCCGTGGAACGCGGGTCCGGAGGCCCTGTCGCACCTGCGCGTCAAGGGCTTCGTGCTCTCGGGCGGTCCCGCGTCGGTCTACGCCCCGGGCGCCCCCACCCTCCCCCCCTACGTGCTCGCCTCGGGGCTTCCCGTGCTCGGCATCTGCTACGGGATGCAGCTTCTGACCCACTCGCTCGGCGGGCGCGTCGCCCCCTCCTCTTCACGGGAATACGGCCATGCCGTCATCACCGTCTCCGACCCGGAGAACCCGCTCCTCGACGGCCTTCCGGCCGCGCTCCCGGTGTGGATGTCGCACGGCGACCGCATCATCGATCTTCCGCCCGGGTTCCGCGCCATCGCGCACTCCGAGAACAGCCCTGTCGCCGTCATGGCGAACGGGACCGGTTACCTGGGCCTGCAGTTCCACCCCGAGGTCGTACACACGACCGAGGGCGATCACCTGCTGCGCAATTTCCTGACCAGGATCGCGGGCTGCGCGGCCGACTGGACGCCCGCGTCCTTCGTGGAGGAGTCGATCACCACGATCACCGAGCAGGTCGGCGGCGGCCGCGTCATCTGCGCACTCTCCGGCGGCGTCGACTCGGCCGTCGCGGCGACCCTCGTGCACCGCGCCGTCGGAGATCAACTCACCTGCATCTTCGTGGACAACGGCCTCCTGCGCGCCGAGGAGGCGGAGCGCGTCGTCTCGACCTTCCGCGAGCACATGGCGATCAACCTCATCCACCTCGAGGCCCGCGAGCGCTTCATCGGCGAGCTCGGCGGCATCACCGATCCCGAGCGCAAGCGGCGCACGATCGGCGAGACCTTCATCCACGTCTTCGAGGAGGAGGCGGCGCGGCTCGGGGAGGTGGACTTCATCGTCCAAGGGACGACCTATCCCGACGTCATCGAGTCGGCCTCGACCGGCTCCGCGGCGGCCAAGATCAAGACCCACCACAACGTCGGCGGGCTTCCCCCCGACATGCGACTCTCGCTCGTCGAGCCGCTGCGCAACCTCTTTAAGGACGAGGTGCGGCGCGCCGGCAAGGAGCTCGGCCTCGCCGACGAGATCGTCTACCGGCAGCCGTTCCCCGGCCCCGGCCTCGCGATCCGCGTGATCGGGGAGGTCACGGCGCAGAAGCTCAACGTGCTGCGCCGCTGCGACTGGATCGTGATGGACGAGGTCAAGCGGGCCGCCGTCTACTACGAGCTGTGGCAGGCGTTCGCCGTCCTGACCGATACGCGCACGGTCGGCGTGCAGGGTGATTTCCGCACCTACGGCTTCTGCGTCGCGCTGCGCTGCGTCACGGCGGAGGATGCGATGACGGCCGACTGGGCGCGCCTCCCGTACGACCTGCTCGCGCGCATCTCCTCGCGCATCGTCAACGAGGTGCCGGAGGTGAACCGCGTCGTGTACGACATCACGTCCAAGCCCCCCGGCACCATCGAGTGGGAGTAGCCCCGTGAGGGTGCTGCTGCTCGGCTCGGGAGGTCGGGAGCACGCGATCGCCTGGGCGCTGGCGCGCTCGCCGCGGCTCTCCCGGCTGTGGACGGCGCCCGGCAACCCGGGAACCGCCGACTTCGGCGAGAACCTGCCGGGCGTTCCCATCGCCGACCCCGAGGCCGTGGCCGAGCTCGCGCGCACGCTGCGCCCCGATCTGGTCGTGATCGGCCCCGAGGATCCGCTCGGCGCGGGCGTCGCCGATCGCCTCGTGGTCGAGGGAATGCGCGTCTTCGGACCGACGCAGGCCGCCGCCGAGATCGAGTCCTCGAAGACCTTCGCCAAGGAGCTGATGTCCCGCGCCGGCATCGCCACCGCCCGGGCACGCTCCTTCGAGGAGCCGTCCGCAGCCCGCGCTCACCTGCGCGATCTCGCGCGTGGCGGAGACGGGGCAGCGGGCGTGGTCGTCAAGGCGGACGGCCTCGCCGCCGGCAAGGGCGTCACCGTCTGCGACACGCTGGCCGAGGCGGAGGCCGCCGTGGATCTGGCCTTCGCGGGGGCCTTCGGAGCGGCCGGCGACCGCGTCCTGATCGAGCAGCGTCTCCGCGGCCGCGAGACCTCGGCGCACGCCTTCACCGACGGCGTGAGCGTCGTGCACATGCCCTTCTCCTGCGATCACAAGCCCGCCTTCGACGGCAACCGGGGCCCCAACACGGGGGGCATGGGCTGCTACTCGCCCCCGGGCTGGCTCGAGCCCGGCGATGCCGGGCGCATCCAGCGCGAGGTCACCGAGCGGGCCGTCGCCCGCCTCGCCGAGGAGGGGCGGCCCTTCCGCGGCGTGCTCTTCCCCGGGATGATGGTGACCGAGGAGGGACCCCGCGTCGTCGAGTTCAACTCCCGTTTCGGCGACCCGGAGGCCGAGGTGCTGCTGCCCCGGCTGCGGACCGATCTGCTCGAGGTCTGCGAGGCGGTGACCTCGAACCGGCTCTCCGAGCTCGACGTGGAGTGGGATGAGCGGGCCACCGTCGGCGTGATGATGGCCTCGCCCGGCTACCCCGGCGACTACCCCCGCGGCGCCGAGATCACCGGCGTCGACGCGGTCGACGCCGACGTCCACGTCTTCTTCGCGGGTGCCGAGCGGGCCGGCGGCGGCCGCCTGGTCACGGCCGGCGGCCGCGTGCTCTGCGTCGTCGCGACCGGCGACACCCTCGGCGAGGCGCGAACGCGCGTCTACGACAACGTCGCCCGCATCACCTTCGACGGGGCGCACTACCGGCGCGACATCGCGCTCGACGCGGGCCCCGGCGCGGCGACGTGAGCGGCGCCGCGACGCGACCGCCCGTCGTGCGGTGCCCGATGCGCGAGTGCCGCCGCGCCATCCCGCTCGACACGCTCCCGGCGTTTCCGGAGCCGGCCGCTTCCACGCCCTGCCTTCACTTCATCGCGGCCTGGGGGCCGCGGCCCGGCCGCGCGCCACTCGCCGAGGAGGCGCTCCTCGCGCTCGAGGGGAACCGCGAGTTCGTGATCCGCAACCTGCGCGCCGGAGACGTCCGCCCGCAGTCGCTCGACGCGCGGCGCGCCGAGCTGGAGGCGGCGTGCCGTCGCTTCGCTCAGGCCGTCGACGCCGGGGCGTGCTCCCGCCCACCCGGTGACGTACCATCGGAGGGCCCCGCACCCTGGGGCGCGCTCTTCGGGGACCCCTACGAGCGCGACGCGGTCGCCCGCGAAATCGCGCGGCTGCTGTTGAGCGCTCCCCCCGACAGCAGGGGAAGCAGACCATGATCCCCCGCTACTCGGTGCCCGAGATGACGGCCGTCTGGACCGACGAGCAGAAGTTCCAGCGCTGGCTCGAGGTCGAGGTCGCGGTCGTCGAGGCGTGGGCCGAGACCGGCGTCGTCCCCCGCGAGGATGCCCGCGCGATCGCCCGCAACGCCCGGGTCCACCTTCCGGACGTGCTGCGCTATATCGACGAGACGCACCACGACGTCACCGCCTTTCTGCGCTCGGTCGCCGACTCGCTGGGACCCGAGTCGCGATGGGTGCACTACGGGCTCACGTCGCAGGACGTGTGGGACACCGCCACCAGCCTGCAGCTGCGAGCCGCGCTCGATCTGCTCCAGGCCGATCTCGCGCGGCTCTGCGATGTCGTGGCACGGCGGGCGCTCGAGCACCGCGGCACGATCTGCGTGGGCCGCACGCACGGCGTGCACGCGGAGCCGACGACCTTCGGGCTGAAGCTCGCGGTCTGGTTCGACGAGATCCGCCGCCAGCAGGCGCGGCTCGAGAGCGCGCGCGCGACGGTCTGCGTCGGCCAGATGTCGGGCCCCGTCGGGACGCACGCCACGGTCCCCCCGGCCGTGGAGGAAGCGGCCTGCCGGAGCCTCGGGCTCGCGGTGGCACCGCTCACCACGCAGGTGCTGCAGCGCGATCGACACGCGCACCTCGTCTCCGTTATCGCCGGGATCGGCGCTTCACTGGAGCGATTCGCGACCGAGATCCGCGGGCTCCAGCGCACCGAGCTGCGCGAGGCGGAGGAGCCGTTCGAGCAGGGGCAGACGGGCTCGTCGTCGATGCCGCACAAGCGGAACCCCGAGCTCTGCGAGCGAGTCTGCGGGCTCGCTCGCCTGCTGCGCGGGTACGCGCAGGTCGCCCTCGAGAACGTGGCCCTCTGGCACGAGCGCGACATCTCGCACTCGAGCGCCGAGCGCATTGTGCTCCCCGACGCGACCGGACTCCTCTGCTATGCGCTCCGGCTCTTCACCGGCGTGATGGAGGGCCTTCAGGTCTACCCGGATCGGATGCGCGCCAACCTCGAGTCGACGCGGGGGCTCGTCTACTCGCAGCGCGTGCTGCTGGCCCTGATCGAGAGCGGGCTCTCGCGCGAGGAGGCCTACGGCATCGTGCAGCGGCACTCGATGGCCGTCTGGGATGCGCCGGCGCCCGACGAGCGGCAGCCGACGCTGCGCGGCCTGCTCGCCGCCGATCCCGCCGTCGGCGAGCGCCTCGACGCGGCGCGCCTCGACGGGCTCTTCGACCCGCGCGCCTACCTCGTGCACGAGGACGAGTCCTTCCGCCGCCTCGGTCTTCTGACCCGGGACGCGCCCGCGACGGCTGAGAACGGCAGCAGGGCCCGCGAGGGGTCGTGACGCCTCCGGAGAACCCGATCGCCGGACTGCCGCCCATGCGGGAGAGCCCGCCGGGCGGCGTCCGCGCCCCCCTGGTCGCGAGCGGCAAGGTGCGCGAGATCTACGAGCTGCCCGGCGAGAAGCTCCTGCTCGTCGCCACCGACCGCATCTCGGCCTTCGACGTCGTGCTGCCGCAGGGAATCCCGGGGAAGGGCGAGGTGCTGAGCCGGCTCTCGGCGCACTGGTTCGAGCGCACGCGGGCCGTGGTGCCGAACGCCTTCGTCGCCGTGCTCGAGGAGTCGAATGCGAGGAGGCTCGGCGTCGACGCCGATGCGGCGTTCTTCGGCCGGTCGATGGTGATGCGCCGGGCCGAGCCGCTCCCCGTGGAGTGCGTCGTGCGCGGCTACCTCGCGGGCTCGGGCTGGAGCGACTACCGGCGGTCGGGCGCCGTCTCCGGTATCGAGCTGCCGCGCGGCCTCCGGCACGCCGACCGCCTCTTCGAGCCGGTCTTCACGCCCTCCACGAAGGCCGCGAGCGGCCACGACGAGGCGATGACGCTCGACGAGCTGCGGCGAGCCGTGGGTGACCGGCGCGCGGAGGTGCTCAGGCTGCGCTCGCTCGCGCTCTACCGCTACGGAGCGGAGCGCGCCGCGGAGCGCGGCATCCTTCTCGCCGACACCAAGTTCGAGTTCGGCCTGATCGACGGGGAGCCGGTCGTGATCGATGAGGTGCTGACGCCCGACTCCTCCCGGTTCTGGCCCGCCGATCGCTACCGACCCGGTGGCGAGCAGGAGTCGTTCGACAAGCAGCCGGTCCGCGACTGGCTCGCGGCGAGCGGATGGGACCGCTCGCCGCCCGCGCCCGATCTGCCGCCCGACGTCGTGCGCGCGACCGCCGATCGCTACCGCCGCGCCTACGACATCCTCACGGGCCCGCCTCCGGACCGCGCGGCAGGGACGCCCCGATGAGCCGCTTCGTCGCACACGTCACGGTGATGCTCAAGCCGCTCGTCAACGACCCCGCGGGCCTCGCGGTGCGCGACGGCCTGCAGGCGCTCGGATTCGAGGGCGTCGAGTCGGTCCGGGTGGGGAAGCGCCTGCAGGTGACCCTCAGCGCGCCCGGCCCCGATGAGGCGGCCAGCCGGGTGCGCGCGATGTGCGATCAGCTGCTCGCCAACCCCGTGATCGAGGACTTCCTCGTCGAGATCGCCGACGGCGCGTCGGACTCGTGACGGCCGGGGCGCTCGGAGCCGACTCGTGGCCGGAGGAGCGCGCCGGTCTGGACGTGTGTTTCCGGTGCGTGCGACACTCGCCGCCACCCGCGCCGACTCCGAGGAGATCATGAAAGTCTATCTCGCAGCACCGCGCGGCTTCTGCGCGGGCGTCGACAGGGCGATCGAAATCGTCGAGATCGCGCTCAGGCACTTCGGGGCTCCCGTCTACGTGAAGCACGCGATCGTGCACAACCCGCACGTGGTCCGCGCCCTCGAGGCGAAGGGGGCGGTCACGGTCGAGGACGTGGAGGACATCCCCGAGGGATCGAACGTCGTGTTCTCGGCTCACGGCTCCCCGCCCGAGGACTTCGCCGCCGCCCGCGAGCGGGGACTGAACGTCATCGACGCGACCTGCCCGCTCGTGGTCAAGGTGCACAGCGAGGCGAAGAAGTACGACCGCGAGGGTCGCCGCATCATCCTGGTGGGGCACCGGGGCCATCAGGAGGTCCAGGGGACGGTGGGGCAGGCGCCGATGTTCTTCCTGGACGACAGCGACGGCGACGGCGACGCCGGCCTGCCCTCGTGGGACGTCGATACCGAGATCGCCGTGCTCACGCAGACGACGCTCTCCGTCGACGACACCCGCCGCTCGGTCGAGACGATCCGGGGACGCTTCGCCAACGCGGTCGTGCGCGACGACATCTGCTACGCGACGACGAACCGCCAGGACGCCGTGAAAGCCCTCTGCGGTCGCGCTGACCTCATCCTCGTCCTCGGCTCGCAGAGCAGCTCGAACTGCAACCGGCTACGCGAGGTGGCCGAGGCTCGCGGCACGGAGGCACACCTGATCGGCAGCGTGCAGGAACTCGACCGCGCGTGGCTCCGCGACGTCGAGGCGGTCGGCATCACGTCGGGCGCCTCGACCCCCGATCATCTCGTCCACGAGATGATCGACGAACTCGCGCCCGACGAGGTCGAGATCATAAAGACCGCCGACGAGAACGTGAGCTTCACCCTCCCGCGGAGCCTTGTCGGGTCCTGAGCGGAGGACCGCGGCGCCACGGCGACGGACCGGGGCGGCGGGACGCCGCTAGCTCGTGTTCGCCATCGGCAGGCTCAGCTCGTCGCGCGACCAGGGGCTTCCCGCGACCGACAGCATCTCGCGCAGCTCGGCGTCGTAGAAGAACTCGGAGGCGCCGAACGCAGGCTCGAGCCCGTCGAGCCAGGTCGCCGTGTCGCTGTAGCGCGCGAAGAACGGTCGCCCCACCCAGTCGGGGTTGCGGCCCTGCAGCATCCGCAGCGCGATCACGCGCTCGCCGGCCACCTCCGTGACGCCGAGTACCTGCACCTTGCCCGGCGTCGCCGACATGCTCGGCCCGCGCACGGTCCTCGAGTTCCCGCCCACCGCCGCGTAGGCATCGCGGAAGATCTCCCAGCACTTGACGAGCGGCAGCTCGAAGTAGCGGCGCGCACCCGTGTCCCGCTCCACGAACAGGTAGTACGGGATGCAGCCGAGCTGCGTCTGGAGCCGCCACATCCGGGCGAGGGTGGGTGCGTCGGCATTGATGTGCCGCAGCACCGGCGTCTGCGTCCGGATCTGCGCCCCGGTCTCCCGGACCAGCCGGATCGCCTCGCGCACGATCGGCGTCTCCAGCTCGGCCGGGTGGCTGAAGTGCGCCATGAACGAGAGCTGCCGTCCGGAGTCCACGACCTCCCGGAAGAGGGCGAGCAGATCCTCGGCGTCGTCGTCGGAGACGAAGCGGTGCGGCCAGTAGGCGAGGGCCTTCGAGCCGATGCGAATCGTCGCGATGTTGGGAGCCGCGCCGGGCTCGAGCAGCGGAGCGACGTAGCGGCGGAGCACGCGCGTCTTCATGATCAGCGGATCGCCGCCCGTGAAGAGGATGTCGGAGACGTCGGGATGGGCGTGGACGTACTCCCGGAGGAGGGTGGCCTCGCGCATGGCGAACTTCATCCCCTCGAGGCCGACGAACTGCGGCCAGCGGAAGCAGAACGTGCAGTAGGCGTGGCAGGTCTGGCCCTGGCTCGGGAAGAAGAGCACGGTCTCGCGGTACTTGTGCTGCATCCCGGGGAGGCGCTTCCCGTCGAGCAACGGCGCGTTGTGATCGAGCTGGCCGGCGGGGTGCGGGTTGAGCGTGAGCCGGATCTCGTTCGCCGCCGCCTCGACCTCGTCGTTGGGAGCGTCGCGGTGGACGAGCTCCTCGATGCGGGCGTAGGCCTCCGGGGTGAGCATCTCGCGCTTCGGGAAGGTGAGCCGGTACATGGGATCGTCGGGGACGTTGTCCCAGTCGATCAGGTGGTCGACGACGTAGCGGTTGGACTTGAACGGGAGGACGTGGCCGACGACCTTGATCTCGTCACGCAGCTCCTTCGGCAGGCGCGCGAGCTGCGGCACCTGCTCGAAGTTGTGGAGGTTGAGCGTCTCGTACGGCTCCTCCGCGTGCTGCTGGAGCGAGAGGCCGCCGTCTCCGCGGTGGGCCGTGTGATCGGAGTGTCGGGACGGGCTGGAGTGGTGGATGGTCATCGGCCGGGAACCCCCTTGATGCAATCGTCGCACGTCCGACTCTGCACCCAGGCAGGCAGGAGCGGTCCCAAGTCCGCCTACGGGGTTAGCTGACGGGTTCGGCGCTTAGGTCGCCTACCGGGCCGCGACCGGCGCCGGATTCACCCCCACCTCCTGGGTCCCCCGCCTTCGCCCCCGGCGGGGCGAAGCTCGGCATGTCGCGCCTCTCGACGCATTCTCATTGGAGCAGTCCCCGGCCTCCGCCGTCAAGGCGGCATCCGGGCCCGGCAGGGCGCGACGGAGCACATCGGCGCCCCTCCGTCACCGCTCCGCGTCGGCGCGGCCGAGGAAGACCTCGCGCAGGACGTCGCTCTCCCGCAGGGACCGGGGCGTGCCCTCGTGGGCGAGGCGCCCCCGGTTGAGCACGTAGGCGCGGTCGACGATCTCGAGGACGCCCTTGATGTTGTGCTCGACGATCAGGATCGTGGTCGCCAGCCGTTCGCTGATCTCGGCGACCTTGCGGAACACCTCGGCGACCACGATCGGCGCGAGCCCGAGCGTGGGCTCGTCGAGCAGCAGCACCTGCGGCCCGGCCATCAGCCCCCGGCCCAGCGCCAGCATCTGCTGCTGCCCACCGGACATGCCGCTGGCCGCATCGCGTCGCCGTTCCCCGAGGATGGGGAAGAGCGCCATGACCGATTCCATCCGGCGCTCCTTCTCCGCCGCATCGCGCAGGTGCAGGCATCCCATCTCGAGGTTCTCCTCGATCGAGAGGTGCGCGAAGATGCGACGGCCCTGCGGGACGTAGGCGATCCCCTGCCGCACGATCTCGTGGGTGGGAGCGGCGAGACGTTCGCCCCGCCAGTAGATCGCCCCAGAGACGACCGGCGCGAGCCCCATGATCGCCCGCAGGACGGTGGACTTCCCGGCGCCGTTGGGCCCCATCACCGCCACGATCTCGCCGCTGCGAAGGCCCAGCGAGACATCGTCGAGCGCCACGACCGAACGGTAGCGCACCGAGGTACCGGCCAGCTCCAGCAGCATCGAGTCCGGGGCGGACCCCGCCGCCCCAGCGTCGACTCCGCGCCTGCCGGCATCCATCGCCATCGACCCGGCTCCCGCCACTGCTAGAACCCCAGATAGGCCCCGATCACCTCGGGACGGCCCAGCACGTCGTCCGCGTCCCCGTGCGCGAGGAGCTCGCCGCTATCGAGCACGATCAGGTGGTCGGTCAGCTCGCGGACGATATCCATGTTGTGGGAGACGAAGACGACCGTGCGGCCCTCGTCCCGCATCCGCGCGAGAATCGCCTTCACCTGCTCCACCATCGCGGGGAAGAGACCGGCAAACGGCTCGTCGAGGAGATAGGTGTCGACGTCCATGGCAAGGGCGCGCCCGATCTCCAGGAGCTTCCTCTGCCCGTACGAGAGATCCATCGCCAGCGCCCGTCGCTTCTCCCACAGCCCGACCCGCTCGAGAATCTCGCGTGCCCGCTCCCCGCGGGCTCCCCGGCCGCGCTCGACGAGCGCCCTCGCGACGCGCCGCTCCGTCAGGACGACCAGGATGTTGTCCAGCGCGCTCATCTGGTCGAAGAGCCGGATCTCCTGGAACGTGCGTGTGATGCTGCGGGAGGGATTGTCGTGCGCCTTGACGACCGTGAGACCGCGGCCGCCGATGACGACGATCCCGCCGTCCAGGCTCAGCGTGCCGCTCAGGAGGTTGATGAGCGTCGACTTCCCGGAGCCGTTGGGCCCGACGATGCTGGTCACGCCTCCCCTCGGGATGGAGAGGCTGAGGTCGCGGACGGCCGTCACCCCGCCGAAGGACTTCGAGATCGCGATCGTCTCCACGGCGCTGCCCGGGCGCGCGGCGGCGCTCACAGCCGGTACCTCCCCACCAGCCCCTGCGGCCGGAACAGCATCAGCAGCACCAGCAGCACGCCCAGGACGGCCTGCCGGGCCTGGCCGATGGACTCGTTCGGCAGGAACGGGACGAAGCGCATCCCCTCCTCAAGCAAGACGAAGGTCATGACCCCGAGCAGGGAGCCCCAGATCGTCGCCAGGCCCCCGATGATCACGATGGAGACGAGGAGGATTGACTCCAGCAGGGCGAACGAGTAGGGATCGACGAAGCGAGCCCAGCTGCTGAACAGCCCGCCCGCGAGCCCGGCCATCATCGCCGAGATCACCCACACCACGAGCTTGTAGCGCGCCACCCGGTAGCCGAAGACCTCCGCCGCCTGCTCATCCTCGCGAATGGCCAGGAGCACGCGGCCGAACGAGGAACTCACGACCAGCCACGACACGAGCGACACGAGCGCGAGGCAGAGCACGGCGAAGGCGAGGAACTCGGCATCGGAGTCGAGCACAAGATCCCCCACAGCCGGCCTCGCGATGTCGTGGATGCCGAAGGCGCCGCGGGTCAGCTCGGCCCAGTTCAGGAAGACGCTGTAGCTGATGATGGCGAAGCCGAAGGTGACGAGCACAAAGATGTCGTCCCGGAACCGGTTGAGCACCACTCCCACGGCGATCGCGACCAGACCGGCCGCGACCGCGCTCACGGGGAGCGCGGCGAAGAACGGCCAGCCGAAGGTCGGGATCGCATCCGTCCGCAGTTCCTCGTACGAGGTGCCGGAGGTCAGGATCGCCATCGCGTACGCGCCGATGCCGAAAAACCCGATGTGCGCGATCGAGAGCAGTCCGGTGAATCCGACGACGAGATTCAGGCTCACCGCCAGAATCGCCCAGATCGCGAAGACCGTGCCGACGGTCAGCGCGAAGCCCGGGCCCTGCCACAGCAGGAACACCCCCGCCCAGGTCAGGATCACGAGGTTCGCCCACAGCTCGACGTTTCCCCGCCGCGATGCCACGAGCACGACCGGGGCGCGGGCGGCCGCGGCCGCCAGGCGGGAGAAGCCCGTCGTCACCAGCGCCCCCTATCGCCTCGGCACCAGGCCCGTGGGCCAGAACGAGAGGAAGACGATCAGCACGACGAAGGAGACGAGGTCGCGCCACTCCCCGGCGAGATCCCAGATGCCGAACTGTTCCACCAGGCCGAGGGCGAATCCCCCGACCACCGCGCCGTACAGACTCCCCATGCCGCCGACGACGGAGGCGATCCACCCCTTCACGAGCAGCAGGAGCCCCATGCGCGGCTGCACGGCGGTGTCGTGGCCGCTCAGCAGGCCGGCCAGCGCGGCGAAGACCGCGCCGATGAAGAAGATCGCCGCGATCACCACCGTCGTGTTGATGCCGACGACCTTCGCGACCTCTTCGTCGTCGCTCACCGCGCGCGCCGCCTTCCCGAACGCCGTCGCTCCGAGCAGGAGGCGCAGGAAGACGAACCCGGCGGCCGCCACGCCGACGGCGAAGACGTTGAAGCCCTTGATGTTCGCCCCGCCGATCGACCACGGCTCGCTGCCGAAGGCCTCCGGGAGCGGTCGCGGCGCGCTCTCAAAGACGAGGGTGATGGCGGCCGTCGCGGCCAGGAGCACGCCTAGGGAGGCGACCAGCATGACGAGATGCGAGTGGGCCCGCTCCCGCATGTAGATGTAGAGGCCCCGGTAGAGGGCGAGCCCGACCGCTCCGGCCATCAGGCAGGAGACAACCCAGCTCAGGTAGAGGCGAGAGCCCTCGGCGCCGGCGAGGAGGAGAGCGCAGAGGAGCCCCGCGACCCCGCACACGGGCGCCGCCGCAGCGACGAACGGCGCGAGTCGCGCGCGCGGGCGCAGGGCCCGCTGGAGCCGGCGGAGAGCCCACGCCGCGAGCAGCGCCGTGACCGCGCACACCACCGGGCTGAGCAGGACGTGAATCTCTCCCGGAAACGCGAGCACGAGAACCGTGTAGAGGCCCGCGCCGGCGGCGAGCACTCCCCCGGCGAGGAGCAGTGTCGGCCGGCCGAACCGGCCCCGGAGCCGCCCGTAGAGCCACGCGTGGAGCGACCACGCCACCACGCCCGCCACCACCGCGCCGAGCACGACGTTCACGACCGGGTTGTTGACCTCGTACTGACCCCCGACCGCCTCCTGCGATCGCAGATAGAAGACCCCGTAGGCCCCCATCGCCGCGGCCACGCCGTAGGAGAGATCGAAGAACCACACCGTGCTGTACACGACGGTGAAGCCCATCGCGAGCAGGGCATAGACGGCACCGACGGAGAGGCCGTTATAGGTGAACTGCAGCGCCTGGTCCGGGGACTGGAGCACCTTCCAGAAGACGTAGGCGGCGAGCAGCGCCGCGAGCATGATGCCCATGGTCCGCTGGCGGTCGCCGCGGCTCGTGAACTGATCGGGCAGCGGCATCCTCACCTGCCCCGCAGCGGGCGGCTCCGGCCGCCCCCGCCGGCCCCGACTCCTGGCGCGACGCGGCGACCGCGCCTGACGCCGGCGGTCGCACGACGCGACACGCCCCCGGCCCTCTCAGTTCGTCGGGGCCGGACCCAGGACCCGATAACCGAAGTTCTCCGCCGTCCGCTCGCCCGTGGGAAGCACCTCCGCGACGATGTTCGTGAGCCCGACCACTTCGCCGTTCCCATCGAAGCTGTAGCCCTCGCCGATCGCACCGCTCCACGTGATCTCGTAGAGGCAGTCCCGGAACCCGGCCGCGTCCTGATCGTCGTCGATCCTCCGCAGGCACTCGGCCGCGATGTAGACGTCGTCGTAGGCCGAGCCGACGTACCACGGGAGCGTGATGTAGCCGTAGCGCTCCAGGAACCTGGAGAGCACCTCGGCGCCCCGTGCGTTCTGCGGATCGATATCCGCCGTGACGACCTTCATCCCGGTCGCCGCGTCGCCGGCGATCTCGAGCGCCGTCGTTCCGGCGGCGACGACCTCGCCGTAGATCGGTCCCCCGTAGCCGACCTCCCGCACCTGCTTGACGATCGTCCCGCCGGCGAACTCCGACTGCGCTGCGACGTGGAGAGCATCAGGACCCGCCTCCACCAGCTTCGTCAGCTGCGTCCGGAAGTCGGTGGTGTCGGAGGCGTAGCGCTCGGCACCCACCACCTCCCCGCCCAGCAGCTCGAACTGGGCGACGCTCGTCCGCCTCACCCCCTCGGCGTAGTCGGTGGTCTCGGTGATCGTCGCCAGGCGGCGGATCCCGTCTGACCACATCACGTTGCCGGTGTCGACCCCCACCTGTGTGTCGCTGATCGCGGTCCGGAAGATGAAGTCCCCGGCGTTGGCGATATCGGGGTTCGTCGCCAGGCCCGAGAAGAGGACGACGCCATCCTCCTCGGCGAGCGGCGCGGCGCCGAGCATCGCGCCGCTGCACGACGTCCCCAGGATGATCCTGACTCCGTCCACGTCGGTGAGCTTGTGGTAGGCGGTGATGGCATCCTGCGCGTTGCACTTCTCGTCCTCGACGACGAGTTCCAGCGGGCGCCCGTTGATCCCGCCCGAGGCGTTGATCTCGTCGACGGCCATCTGCTTCGCCTGCACGGCCACCGTGCCGTAGGTCTCACCCGGACCGGTGACGGACTCCATCACGCCGATCCGGAACGGCCCCGCCTCGTCCCCCTGGTCGCCGCCGCCGCAGGCGACAGCCCCGCCGGCGAGGAGCGGGACGCACAGCAGCCAGAGCAGCGGGCGGCCCAGCCACGATCGCATCAGACACCTCCCACAGTCGGCCCCGCACGATACTAGCCAATGCATATCACGCCCGCCCACGCCGCGGAGCCCCCCGGGCGGGCGCCGCGTTCGGCCGTCGCCCCCCCTCGCCGCTCGCCGGCCGACCGAGAATCGTAAGGATCGCGGCCTAGGCTTAGATCAGCCCGGGGCAGCAGCGGCCGACGGGAGCAGCGACGGGGGCTGTGATGCTATCCCTGCTTCGCACACGGTGGCCCGGAGCGGTGGCGGGCGTGGTCGCCGCGGCAGCGGCGCTCGCCGCCGGCGACCTCGTGGCTCGTCTCCTCGACGGCGCGTCGCTCGTCGTCGCGATCGGCGACGTCATCATCGACCGCTCGCCGAGCGAGGCCACGAACGCGGCGATCGAGATCTTCGGCACGAACGACAAGCCCGCGCTCATCGCCGGCATCGTGGCGACCTCGCTGCTGCTCGGAGCCGTGCTCGGCGCGCTCTCGATGCGCTCGCGCGCCGTCGGCGCCCTCGCCCTGACGGCCTTCGCCTTCACCGGCGGCCTCGCCGCCGCCCACGATCCGTTGACCTCGAGCCAGCAGGCCGCACTCACGGCCGTCGCGGCCGGCGGTGCCGGCGCCGCGGCGCTGCTCGGGCTGCTCGCGCTGCTGGGGGCATCGGCCGCGCCGGCCCCGGCCGGCGGGTCCTTCCCCGACCCGGCTGTGAAGCTACTGGAACGCCGGCGGTTTCTCGCCGTCGCCGGCGGCGGGCTCGCGGCGGCCGCGGTCTCAGTACCCCTGGGACGGCGCCTGATCGAGCCGGCCGTCGACGTGGAGGCGCAGCGGTCGGCGATCGTCCTCCCGACGCCCAGCACCTCCTCACGGTCGGCGCCCGTCTCCCCGGCAGCGGCCGCCCCGACATCCTCGGCAACGCCCGCGGCGACGGCGACGCCCACACCTGCGCCGACCCCGCTGGCGACCCCCGGGAGCCCGGAACCAACGGCGACGCCGCAGGCGACAGCCGCGACTTCTGCGCCCGAGGCGACGCCCGAGGCGACGCCCGAGGCGACGCCCGAAGCGACGCCCGAGCCCGCTCCCGAGCCCGCTCCCGCGCCCGCAGCGGCGCCGGTCGTGCTCGGCGGCCCCGAGACGGTGCCCGGGATCTCGCCGCTCGTCACACCGAACAGCGAGTTCTACCGGATCGACACCGCGCTCTCCGTACCGCGCATCGACAGCGCCCAGTGGCGGCTCCGGATCACCGGCATGGTCGACCGACCGGCGGAGTTCACCTTCGATGATCTCCTCGCCATGAACCTCCACGAAGAGTCGGTCACGCTCGCCTGCGTCTCCAACGACGTGGGCGGCAGACTCGTCGGCAACGCCTACTGGCGCGGCGTTCCGCTCCCCGCACTGCTGCGTGCGGCCGGGGTCCAGGCCGGGGCGACGCAGGTCGTCGGACGTTCCCTCGACGGCTTCACGGTCGGATTCCCGACCGACGTCGCGCTGGACGGGCGTGAGTCGATGGTCGTCGTCGGCATGAACGGCGAGCCCCTCCCGGCGGAGCACGGCTTCCCGGCTCGCCTGATCGTGCCGGGGCTGTACGGCTACGTCTCGGCGACGAAGTGGCTCGGCGAGATCGAGCTCTCGACGCTCGAAGGCTTCGACGCCTACTGGGTGGTGCCGCGCCGGGGATGGGCGAAGCAGGGTCCGATCAAGCTCCAGTCGCGGATCGACGTCCCGAAGACGGGGCGGGCGCTTCGCGCGGGCGACGTCCGCGTCGCCGGCGTGGCCTGGGGCGGCCTCCGGGGAGTCAGCGGCGTGCAGCTGCGGGCGATCGCTCCGGGAGGCAGCGCGCCGTCGCCCGATGAGGGATGGATGGACGCGGTCCTGAGCGAGGAGCTCTCCGACAGCAGCTGGCGCCAGTGGGTCGTCGACTGGCCGGCCACGGCCGGAAGCTACGCGCTCGAGGTGCGCGCGATCGATCGCAGCGGGCTCGTGCAGACGGCCGACGTCCGCTCCAAGTTCCCCGACGGGGCCACCGGGCACCACACGATCCGCGTCACCGTCAGCGCGTAAGAGGCGCGCCTCGGGCGGGCCGTGCGCGCTCGCGTCTCGGCCCGCGCTCGCGGGCCGATGCCCGTAAGGCGGGACGGCGCGACGATTCCGGGGGCATGCCGCGAGCGCGAGGAACCGGCGCCGTCGGCGCGCATGCGCAGGCGCGGGGGAGCGGTGATGGGCCCGTCGGGACGCGAGCCACTGGTGCGGGGCTTGCTCGCTCTCGCGGTCGCCGTGCTCCCGGCCGTGCTCGCCGTTCAGGTCGGCTGGTTCGGAGGAGCCGACGATGCGGCGGCCGCGCGCGAGGGCGGGGAGGGGACACCCGCCGCGCCGGTCGCCGACGCTCCCGGAGCGCCCCCGCCGGAGATGCTCGACGAGGCGATACTCGCCCTGCTCGCCACGATGGGCTCCGGCGGCTCCGACCTCTCCTACGCGCCCGACCGGCTGCCACCGGCGCTTCGTGCCTTCCTGCTGCAGATGGGGGCCGACCTGCTGCTGGGCGTCGGCGTCGCGGAGGCGGCCGCTTCGGTCACGGTCGAGGCCGTCTTTCCCGGATCGCCCGCCGAGCGCAGCGGGCTCGCCCGGGGCGACGTGATCACGGCGCTCGATGGCGAGCCGGTCGCGGGCGCCGCCGGGCTGCGGGCCGCCGTCGAGGCGGTGGCGCCCGGGGCGACATACGTGCTCACGCTTCGCCGCGCGGGCGCGGTGCAGACGGTCGAGGTCGCGAGGGAGCCACGATCGGTCGCCGACGCCTGGCGCGCCGAGCTGCTGAGGACGCTCGCCTTCGGGCTGCTGTTCGCCGACCGGCCGGGCGGGTCCGACTTCCCTCCCTCGCTGCTCGGCGAGCTGGTGGAGGAGACGCCGGACGGCCTGCGCGTCGTCGCCGTCGTGCCCGGATCGCCGGCGGAGCGCTCGGGGCTCCGACCGGGCGACTTGCTGGTCGCGATCGACGGCCGCCCGCTGTCGACGCTGGACGACATCCGAAGCGCGGCCTGGACTCTCGCGGCCGCCTCCGGGGAGATCGAGGTCAGCCTCGAGCGCAGCGGCGAGCCAGTGACGCTCGTCGTGCCCCTCCCCCTCGGCGCCACCTTCGGGCAGCCGAGCGAGCGGTAGGGCGCGCACGCCCGGGGCCCCGAGCGTCGGGGCTCCGCCGTCCGGAGTCGCGGCCGGTCTGCGGCGAGAGCGGCCGACGCGGAGGCAACCGATGGGCTCTCACTCCCCCCGGGGCGAGGGGGCGGCCAGCCCGGGACGTGCCTACGCGGCCATCGCCACCTGGCGCCGGAAGTTCCCGCGGAGGAGCACCTCCCGGAGGTCGCCGAGCCACAGCGCAGCCACGACGAAGATCGCGATCCAGAGCAGCGCCGGAATCAGCATCAGCGGGCGCACGCCCACGCTGTCGGCGAGCGCCCCGAAGCCGAGGTTCACCATCGCCATGTGGCCGGCGGCCATCATCGCGTAGATCGCCAGCACCCGCCCGCGCAGCGAGTCCGGCACGACTTCCTGCACGAGCACCTGCGAGATCGCCATGAAGGTCGCCTGCGTGCCGCCGGCCAGGACGGCGCCCAGCACCGCGACGGCGGGGGTGGTCGCCATCCCCATCACCAGCATCGCAACGCCGCTCCCGGCGCCGGTGACGGCCAGGGCGAAGCCGCGCGGCGCCTCGCCGTGCACCAGCGAGATCGCGAACGTCCCGACGATCGCTCCCGCCCCCACGCCCATGACCATCGCACTGAAGGTCACGCTGCCGCCATCGAGATCGGTCGCCAGCCGGGGCAGCAGCGAGTTGAAGGCCATGGTGAACGAGCAGTGGAAGATGACGAGCCCGATCACGAGCCGCAGCCGCCGGTCATCCCAGACGTGGACGAAACCCCGCCCGACATCGGTGACCACGCCCCTGGTGCCGACGGCCACGTCTTCCAGGCGGGAGCGGTAGGCGATGCGGGCCATCGAGACGATGGCGACGCACAGCACTCCCGCCGAGAGCAGGAAGACCGATGCCGCCCCGAGCGTCGCGAGCAGCCCCCCGCCGAACAGCGGGCCCGCGAGACGGGAGCCGTGCACGGTGATGCCCCCGAGCGCGACGGCGTTCATCAGGTGCTCCCGCGGCACCAGGTTGGCGAGAAGGGCTCGCTGCGCCGGCATCGCCGCCGCCTGACCCCAGCCCTGGACCACGGCGAGCAGCACGACGTGCCAGACCTCCACGAGGCCCGTGAACGTCAGAAGCGCGAGCGCGAGCGAGCTCGCGAGCGAGACCAGGAGCGCCCCCAGCGCGAGCGCCCGGCGGTCGATGCGGTCGGCGACCGCGCCGGCGAAGGGGCCGACCACGACGAACTGGGCCGCCCCCGCGAAGAAGGTGAGGCCGACCGCGAAGGAGGAGCCCGAGAGCTCGAAAACGAGCCAGCTCTGCGCGAGCACGAGCGCCCAGCGCGAGGCGGAGGCGAAGAAGAAGCTCATGAAGAGGCGGCGGAAGTCCGCCGACCGGAAGGCCGGCAGGCGTTCCAGGAGAGCCGACCGGCTGTTCATCGCGCTAGCCTACCGCATCCCCCGCGCACCGAGCCCGGCGTCGCCCGGCGGCCGCGCCGCACCCCGCGCCGGACGCCGGTCCCGGCCTGGCCCCGTCGACCCGCCGACAGAGCGCTGCCGGGGGCGGCGCTATGATGGCCGCGCAGCCGCGGGGGTCGTCCATGCCGAGCAGCCCGTCTCCGAGGAACCTCGTCTGGCCGGTGGACCGCGGCGGCGGCATACAGGCCACCTGGGATCCCGACCAGCCGCACATGGAGGGCTCGGCACAGCCGGCGCCCTACCACACGATCCACCTCCCCTACGAGCCCCTGACGACTCCCCGCATCGCCGCCGACGCCGACGGCGTCCTCTACCCGGTCGCCGCCTCGCTGCAGTCAAGGCTCGCCGCAGGCTGGGAATCGGCGGGCGGCGACCGCACGTGGACCTTCCGGCTACGGCCGGGCCTGCCGAGCCACGCCGGCAACGAGCTCACGGCAGACGACGTGGTGTGGATGGTCGAGCGCGTCTTCGCGCTGCGCGGCGTCGGGCTCTGGCGCCTGAGGCGCCTCGCCGGGATCAATGCCCCCTCCGACGTGGAGGCCCTCGACCGGCACACCGTGCGCGTCCGCCTGCGCGGCCCCAACCCGCAGTTCGCGGCCTACTTCGTCTTCGCGACCGGGAACGTGGTGGACTCGGTGGAGGCCCGGCGGCATGCCACCGAGGAGGATCCCTGGGCGAGCGCGTGGCTCTCCGCGAACGCCTGCGGCTTCGGCCAGTTCAGCGTGGTGCGGCACGACGACGACGAGATCGAGTACGCGGCCCGGGCCGAGCACTGGATGGGGCGTCCCGGGGTCGATTCGATCGTGCAGGTCGGCGTCGACAGCCGCTCCGAGGCGCTCAACATGCTGACCTCGGGTGAGGCCAACATGGCGCTCGGCCTCTACCCGGAGGAGCTCCTTCGCTTCGAGGGCCGCCCCGAGTTCACGACGCGCCGCGTGCGGGCCAACCACTCCACGCTGGAGTTCAACTGGTCCGAGCCGCCGTTCGACGACCGGAAGGTGCGCCAGGCCGTCTGCTACGCCCTCCCCTACGACCTCATCATCGACCGCGTCTACGCGGGCCGCGCCCGGCGCAGCCACAGCCCGATCTGCTCCACCTCGGAGCTCCATACCGCCGAGTTCGATCCCTACCGCTACGACCTGGAGCGCGCCCGCACGCTGATGCGGGAGAGCGGCCACCCCGACGGCTTCGACACGGAGCTCTGGGTGAAGGCCTCGTACGAATGCCTGCGCCTCGCGCACATCGTCCGCGACGCCCTGGCGCCGATCGGGATCGGGGTCGACGTGCGCCTGGACACGCGTCTCCCCTTCGGGACCAAGGTGCCGATGTGGGTCAAGGAGGAGTGCAGCCACGCCCTCTACGAGCCGATGTACGACGTCGCTCACGACTACGACCCGCCGCTCGGGATGTGGGGCGGGAAGATCAACGTCGACCGCGAGTGGAGCAGCCGGATCCGCGCCATCCACTCCGCGGACTCCCGGGAGCAGCCCCGGATCTACCGGGAGATCCAGCGCGACCTCATGGAGTTCGCGGCCTGCGCCCACATCGCCGAGATCGAGACCGGCTGGGTCTTCCGCGCCGATGTCGACCCCTGGGCGCTCGACCCCGCCTTCCTCGGCGCCGCGACGACCGTGTGGTCGGCGCACCGCCCCATACTCGGGCTGCGCGAGCTCGAGGACGAGTACGAGTGGTAGCGGCCCCCGCCGCTCCGGGCGGGGGATCGGTCACTCGCGAATCGGCCGATGGAGCCGGAAGCCGCGCCGGGCGATCGCCTGGGCGATGGGACCGTACTCCGGGCCCATCGGATCCATGCTTCTCATCCGCATGGTCCCGCGCTGGATCATGATGTCGCCCGGGGCGAGCTCGGTTGCGCTCTCGAAGTGCCGCGCCGCCGCCTCACCGCGCCCCTGCTCCCACAGCCACTGTCCGAGCGCGAACTCGGCGCGCGCCCGCTGCTCCCCGGCCGCCGGCAGCCGCTCCCTGACGAGCTCGCGCGCCCGCTCCTCCGAGGAGAGCGCCGGCGCCTGGCCGCGGGCCCAGGCGCGCACGCGCTCGAGGTAGGCCTCCGGATCGACCCCGACGAGCTTCGCCGCGCGCGGGTTCATCACGGCGACGTCGTTCGGACGGGCGATCCGACCCTGCTCGTCGATCCAGACGATCGTTGGGACGTTGAACATGTTGTAGAGCTCGGGCACACGGTGGTGCGCGTCGACGACCAACGGGTAGCTCGCCCCGGCCGCCTCGATCCAGGGCAGCGCGTCGGCCAGGTTCCGGTCGACCATCACGCCGAAGACCGTGAACGGGAGCGCCTCCTGCTCGGCCAGCTGGTGGTGGAGCTCCTGCCACACGGGCAGGTCCTCGCGGCAGCCTCACCAGGAGGAGTGCACGGTCAGGACCACCTTGGCGCCCCGGTGGTCGGAGATCCGGTGCAGCCTCCCGGCCGCGTCGGGGAGCTCGACGTCGGGCGCCTCGAGGCGTGCCAGCGGCGCGGTCCGCTCGGCGGCGGAGGCGCCGAGGGCCGCCGCCCGCTCGGCGAGGTCGAGAGCGAGCGGGCGCCCGAGCGCCTGCGCCAGCGCCGCCAGGTCGAGGCCGTCGCCGGAGGCGAGCGCCGCGGCGTCGGGAACCGGGACGCAGAGGGCGCCGCGGCAGAGCCCCTCGGTTTCGAGCCGCCAGCCGAGATCGCGCGCGACGTCGTCGGCCGAGAGGTGCACCGACTCCCCGTCGACGGTCGCCGCGACCCGCACCTCGCGGGGGGAGGGGCCGCCGCCCTCCGTGTCCAGAAGCGTGAGGGTCTCGACGCGGCTCGCCATCGGATCGCTCCTCCCCGCCGCCGCGCGGCGGCTCGCCCGGGCGGTCCCGATGGTAGCCGCTCGGCCGGGATCCGGCCCTGACCCTTACGTGCGCCAGAGAGTGGCAACGGATCATTTTGCTCTGGTAGTGTGCCCCCCCCCACCACGCCCGTGGTGAGTTGAGTGACGGGAGGGCACGCAGATGAAGGAGTGGATAACGGGCCGGCCGATCTCGAGGCGAAGCCTCCTGCGAAGCGGCGCGCTCGGCGGGCTCGGGCTCGCCACGGCGGCGGTGATCGGCTGCGGCGACGACGACGACGACGACGCACCCACCACCACGGCCCCGGCCGCGACAGCCGCGCCCGCGGCCACGGCGGCCGCCGCGGCCACGGCGGCTCCGGCCGCGACAGCGGCGGCAGCGCCGACCGCGGCCGCCACGACGGCGGCGGCGGCTCCGGCTCCGGCCAAGACGGCGACCATGCGCTTCGCCGCGAGCAACCCGATCCCGACGCTGAGCCCCAACTCGACGGCCGCCAGCGAGTCCGACCTGCACGCGATCTACGACGCGCTCACGCGCCAGCACGCGAACGACACCGGCGGCTCGATCGACCCCGGCCTCGCCGAGAGCTGGGAGACGCCGACCGGCGACGGCCGGACGTGGATCTTCAACCTGCGTGAGGCGGAGTGGTCGGACGGCACGCCGTTCACCGCCGAGGACGTGGCCTGGGTCCACGACTTCTACAAGGACCCGGAGAGCCAGTCGCGACTGATCTCGCGCGTCGGCACCTACGAGTCCTCGAAGGTGATCGACGACCGCACGATCGAGATCACGACCAACTTCGACCCGATCTTCCCGAAGCGCGAGGGGATCGTCTTCATCCTCCCCAAGCACATCTTCACGGATGCGTCGATCGAAGCCGAGGCCTTCATGGGGGCGACGCCGGTCAGCACCGGCGCCTACCTCGGGACGAACTTCCAGCAGGGCCAGCGGGTCGACCTGGTGCAGTCGCCGTCGACCTGGCACACGAACGGCGGGTTCAACAAGGTCGAGTACAACTGGCTCGCCGAGACCACGACGCGGCTCGCGGCGTTCGAGACCGGGGAAATCGACTTCATGCTCGGTGTGCCCGACATCGACACCGAGCGCGTCCGCGGCTTCTCGAATGTGACCGTCGGCGGCTCGCCGGGCAACACCAACCGGGCGTGGGACTTCGCCAACATGCCCGACCGGGATCCGTCCCCGACCAACGACCCGCGCGTGCGGGCCGCGCTCAACCACGCGCTGGACCGCGAGGGCATCATCCACGTGGCGTACGCCGGAAACGGCGTGCCCGCGAAGGACCAGCTTCTCGCGCAGGCGGTCTTCGGCCACCAGCCCGACTGGCCGGCGCCGGCCTACGACCCGGATCTCGCGCGGCGGTACCTCGCCGACGCCGGCTTCCCGAACGGGACCCGGATCTCGATCGACGCCCAGATCCTGATCGCACCGTCGCTCAAGCCGACGCTCGAGGCGACGATCGGGCTCTGGCAGGACGTCGGCGTCGAGTCGGACGTGCGCACCATCGAGGTCAACGTCTGGCGCGACCGGCTCTACGGCCGCGCGACCGAGGGGCGGCCCGGCGCCTTCCTGATGGGATGGTCGTCGTTCCTCTACGAGGGGGCGCTCGCCCTGCAGTGGCACGAGAGCTCGAACCCGTACGGGCTCTGGAACAACCCGGAGTTCGACCGGCTCTTCGAGGCCGTCAACAAGGAGGTCGACGGCGAGCAGCGCTTCCAGCTCTACCGGGAGCTGATGACGACGGAGCGCGTGGAGAACGGCGGACCGTCGGCCTTCATGAACGGGTCGGACAGCACCATCGCCTGGTACAACACGGTGCTCGACAACTCGTCCTACCGGCCGTGGCTGACGCCGACGATCTTCTTCTCGGAGGTGTCGCCGGCGTAAAGGGACCCGACGCGCCACGATCGCAGGAAGGCCCGGGCCGGTCGCCCGGGCCTTCCCTTTCTGCGGGCCGCGCCGGAGCGGACCGCGCCCCTCCCGGGGCGACGGCGAGGGTGCCTCGAATCGAGAGGGGGCGAGCGATGATCCGGCCGGACGCGGTCGACTACCGGGGGCACCGCGTGGTGGGGGCGCGGCTGGCGGAGCCGGGGCTCGACGACGAGATCGGCTTCCACTCCTCGGAGCGCGAGCGGCCGCTGCTCCGCCACTACCACGCGCTCGACCGCGCCCAGCTCGTGGTGCTGGTCGAGCGAGGGCTCGTGGCGCCGGCGGACGGCGCGCGGATGGCGGCGGCTCTGCGCCGCTTCGTGGAGCCCGGCATCGAGGCCGGCTACCTCGCGCTCGGCGCCGGCATGCACTCCGGCGAGGTCGCCGTCATCTCGGACCTCGGAGAGGAGGTCGGCGGACGGCTCGAGGCCGGGCGCGCCTCGGGCGAGGTGGTGCAGGTGGCGTGGCGCCTGATGGAGGCCGCCGCCCTGCGCACGCTGCTCGCCGCGCTCGCGAGGGCGCGGGGCGTGCTGCTCGATCAGGCCGCCGCCCACACGACCAGCGTCATGCCCGGCTACACGCACAGCCAGCACGCGCAGGTCGTCACGCTCGCGCACGTGCTCCTAGCCTGGGAGGCGGGCCTCGCCCGCTGCTTCGAGCGCGGCGCGGAGGCGCACGCCCGCGTGAACCGGAGCCCCGCCGGCAGCGGAAACATGAGCGGCAGCGACCAGCAGCTCGACCGCGCCCGCGCGGCCGAGTTGCTGGGTTTTGACGGGCCGCTCGAGAACACCTACGACGCGATACAGCACAACGATCACGCCATCGAGTGCCTCGGCCTGCTCGCCACGCTCGGCTCGCTCATCACGCGCTGGGCCCAGGATCTCTATCTCTACGGCTCGCAGGAGGTCGCGATGCTGGAGGTGCCCGACCGCTTCTGCGGGACGAGTGCGCTCATGCCCCAGAAGAAGAACCCCCGGCTGCTGGAGTACCTGCAGGGCGCGTCGGCCTCGGCGCTCGGCGGCCTGACCACGGCGATCCTGGTGGAGAAGACGCCCTCGGGCGGGGCGATCGTCGAACGAACGCTCTTCGTGGAGGCGCTCGCCCGGGGCTTCGGCGAAGCGGAGCGCAACCTCGGCTGGCTCGCCCTCGCCGTCTCCGAGTCGCGGTGGGACCTGGAGCGGATGCGGGAGCTCGCCCGCACGCACGGCGCCACCGCGAGCACGCTCGCCTCGACGCTCGCCCGCGAGCGGGGGTGGGCGTGGCGAACGGCGCACGAGGTCGTCGGCACCGCCGTGCGCCTCGCATCGGAGCGTGGCGTCGCGGCCGGCGAGATCACCTCCGCCCTGCTCGACGAGGCATCGGAGCTCTACTGCGGCGAGCCGGCGGGCCTGAGCGAGGGGAGCGTGCAGGAGGCGCTCGATCCGCTCACCGCGGCGAGGCGCCACGACCTGCTCGGAGGGCCGGCTCCGGAGGAGAGCGAGCGGTTGCTGCCCGGGCGCCGCGCCGCGCTCGCGCGCGACGGGGAGTTCGTCGCGGCGCTCGCCGCGCGCACCGGTGCCGCCGAGCGGGCGCTCGATGACGCCTTCGATCGGATCGCCCGCGGAGAGCCGGCAAGCGAGGCGGCGGAGCCGGAGTCGTGAGGGCCGGGGCGACGGCGGCCACGGCCGCGGGCTCCGTCGAGGCCGCCACGGCCCGGTGCTAGACTGCCGCCATGCAGCCCCTCGCCGGGATCATCATGGGCTCCTCCTCCGACTGGGAGACGATGCGCCACGCCGCCGAGGTGCTCGAGGAGCTCGGCGTGCCGCACGAGGTGCGCGTCGTCTCGGCGCACCGCACCCCCGACCTGCTCTTCGAGTACGCGTCGACGGCCCGCGAGCGCGGGCTTGAGGTGATCGTGGCGGGCGCGGGGGGCTCGGCGCACCTCCCGGGGATGACCGCCGCGAAGACCCCCCTGCCCGTGATCGGGGTGCCGGTGGAGTCGAAGGCACTGAGCGGGCTCGACTCGCTGCTCTCGATCGTCCAGATGCCGGCGGGCGTGCCGGTCGCGACGGTCGCCATCGGCCCGGCCGGCGCCCGCAACGCCGGCCTCCTCGCCGCGGCGATCCTCGCCTCCGGACGGCCCGACATCAGCGAGGCGCTCGACCGCTACCGCGAGCGCCAGACCGCCGGCGTTCTCGCCCGGCCGGATCCCCGCCAAGGCTGAGGCGTGCGTATCGGCGTGATCGGGGCCGGCCAGCTCGGGCGCATGCTCGTCCTGGCCGGACGGCCGCTCGGCATCGACTTCCTCCTCTACGACCCGGCGGCCGACGCCTCGGGCGGGCGCGTCGCGCCGCTCGTCGTGGGGCGCTTCGACGACCGCCGCGCGCTCGAGCGCTTCGCCGCGCAGGTCGACGTGGTGACCTTCGACTGGGAGAACGTCCCCGCCGACTCCCTGCGCGCCCTGCGCGGCCGCGTCGCCGTGCGGCCGCCGGCGCGCTCGCTCGCGGTCTCGCAGGACCGGCTCGCCGAGAAGCGCCTCTTCCGCCGACTCGGCGTCGCGACCGCCCCCTTCGCCGCCGTGAACTCCCGTGCGGGGCTCAGGCGCGCCGTCGGCCGCGTCGGCCTGCCCGGGGTGCTGAAGACGCGCCGGCTCGGCTACGACGGAAAGGGCCAGGCGTGGCTGAAGCGCCCCGACGACGTCGAGACGGCCTACGCGGCGCTGGGCGGGCGGCCTCTGATCTACGAGGCGCGCGTCCCCTTCCGCCGCGAGCTCTCGCTGCTCTCGGTGCGCGGAGCCGACGGCGCGATCGCGCACTACCCGCTCGCCGAGAACCGCCACGAGCAGGGCATCCTCCGGCTCAGCTCCGCCCCCTACCGGGACGGCTCGCTGCAGGCGCAGGCCGAGGCGCACCTCGAGGCGCTGCTGGCCCGGCTGCGCTACGTCGGCGTGCTCGGGGTGGAGTTCTTCGAGGCGGAGGGTCGCCTCATCGCGAACGAGACCGCGGCGCGCGTGCACAACTCGGGCCACTGGACCATCGAGGGCTCGGTGACGAGCCAGTTCGAGAACCACGTCCGCGCCCTCGCGGGTCTCCCGCTCGGCGGCACCGCCGCGCGGGGCCACGCGGCGATGGTGAACTTCATCGGCCGGCTCCCGGACGCCGCACAGGTGCTGGCCGTGCCGGGGGCGCACCTGCACGACTACGAGAAGAGCCCGCGACCCGGCCGCAAGGTCGGGCACGCCACCGTGGTTGCGGGAAGCGCCCGCGAGCGCGACCGCGGGGCGAGGCGGCTGCTGGATCTGGGGCGGCGCGCGCTCGACGAGTAGCCCGACCGGCCGCCGCCGGCCGGGACGCCCGGGTCAGTACGTGCCGACCAGCGGGTCGGGCGGCCCGAGGCTGAGCACGTCGAGCCGCGCGCGGAACGCGTCGACGTCGAGGCTCATGATCTGCAGGTCGTGCAGCACGCCATCGCGGTCGATCGCATGGCGCGCGAGCCGCGCCTCGCGGCGGAAGCCCATGCGCGAGAAGACGGCGATCGCCGCGCGCTGGTCGGTGGTCATCTGCGCCATCATCTTCTTGACGCCGAGCTGCCTGGCGAGCGCGAACGCCTGCTCGGTGAGCAGACGGCCGAGGTGACGCCCGCGCATCGACTCCGAGACCAGGACGCGCAGCTCCGCCACGTGGCGCGTCCAGTGCAGTCCCTCGCGTCCCACGGTCGCGACGCCCACGATCTCGTCGCCCCGAAGGCCGAGCACCGTGACGTACTGGCCCGCCTCCACGAGCTCGAGCCACGCGTGCACGTGGTCGGGGTTCGTGATGTCGCGCCGGAGGAAGAGCAGATCGTGCTCCGGCAGCTCGCGCGCGAACGCGAGCAGCGCCTCCTGGTCCCCCAGGGTCGCGAGCCGCAGGGTGACCGTCGCGTCTCCCAGCGCAATCTGCGCCGGGTAGTCCAGAGGCTCCTGCGCCTGCGCCTCGACCTGCTCCGACACGACCCACGCGTGGCCGCCGAGCAGGCGACCCAGAAGACTACCGATACCCATCACGCACTCTCCACCGCATCACCCTGCCATGGTAGGGCAGAGGTCCCCGTCTTGACACCCCGGACCGGGCCCGCGCGCCGCCTCAGGGCCGGCAGTAGTCGGCGACCTCGCGCACGAAGGTCGCCTGATCGTAGAGCGGGTGTGCCTCCCCGCCGGCGACGATCTTGAGCTCGGCGCTCGGGACCAGATCGGCGACGTGCGCGATGTTCTTCACGAAGGCGTCGGCCTCGCTGCAGAGCACCAGGGTCGGCACCGAGACGAGCGGGAGCCTCGCCTTCGAGTCCCAGCGGAAGAGGGCGCGCAGCGCCATGCTCGTCCGCGGACCCGGCTTGATGTAATCGATGAAGAGCGCCGTCGAGCCGCCGGGCCCGTAGCGCTGGACGCCGGCGTGGCTGTCCCACGCCGCGAGCAGGCCCGAGCCGTCCTCGCCCGCGTCCCAGTCGGCGAAGAAGGGCGCGTCGACCTGCGCCAGCCGCGTCGCCGGGTTGCGCCAGAAGGGCATGCCCGAGATCACGAGCTTGCGGAAGCGCTGCGGCTGGAGGATCGCCGCCTCGGAGGCGATCACCGACCCGGTGTGGTGGCCGACCACGGCCGGCTGGTCCAGCCCGAGCGAGTCGAAGGCCTCCAGCAGCACGCGGGCGTAGTCCGGGATCTCGAGCACGCGGTCGGCGGGGGCGGGGTCGGAGTCGCCCTGGCCGAGCGTGTCGAGCGCGTAGATCGTGAACTCGCGGGCGAGGTCGGGGATCACCCCGAAGAACATGCGCGAGGAGAGCCACGTGTTGTGGAGCAGCACGAGCGGCGGGCCGCTGCCGGCCGTGCGGTAGTGGATCTGCCCGAGCGAGGTATCGGCGAAGCCGCGCGTGAGCGTCGTCCCCTCCGCCAGTACGCCGTAGGTCACCGGTCACCTCCTCCGCGCCGCGCGCCCGCCACGGCCGCGCCCGTGTACGCGCATACGTAGTGCAGGGGCGCCCGCTTGTCCAGTCCCCGCAACCGGCAAGGTACTTGCCGGCGCGGTACTCCGTCAGCCGGCGGCGGCCGTCCGCGCGCGCTCGTTCCACGAGGCGACGACCGGGAGCACCTCCGCGACGAGGCGGCGGCTCTGCTCGAGCATGCCGGCGTCGTCCCCGGCGAGCGGCCGCAGCACGAACTTCGAGACCCCGGCCTCCACGAAGCTCTCGAGGCGCGCGAGGATCGCGCCGGCGTCGCCGACGGCGAGGTAGTCGTCGAGGAGATCCCCGCCCAGGCGCCGGAGCGGAGCCGCGGCCTGCTCGACGGCGGCATCGTCCCGGCTGCCGAAGCGGAAGGCGAAGGTCGCGCCGTAGTGGTCGTCGTCGAGGGGACGGCCCGCCTCCGACGACGCGCGCCGGATCGCGGCGACGGTCTCGCGGGTCTGCGCCACCGTCTGCAGCCCGCCCAGCCAGCCGGTGCCGACGCGCGCGGTGCGGCGGATCGCCGCCTCCGAGGCGCCGCCGATCCAGAGCGGCAGCGGCTGCTGCACCGGCCCCGGCGCGATCGTGAGGCCGCGCACGGAGTAGTACTCGCCGCGGAAGCTGACGTCGCTCTCCGACCAGAGCCGCGTCAGGAGCTCGAGCGCCTCGTCGGCGCGGGCGCCGCGGAAGCGGGGGGAGAGTCCCGCGGCCTCCCAGTCCGCCGACCGGGCGTTCCCGACGCCGAACGCGGGGAGCAGACGCCCGCCGGAGAGGTGGTCGATGGTGGCGCACTGCTTCGCGACGAGCAGCGGATCGCGCAGCGGGAGCACCACGACGTTCATCCCGAACTTGAGGCGCTCGGTGCCGCCGGCGAGCGCGGCCATCAGCGCCATCGGCTCGAGCGCCGGCTGGGGCGAGACCAGCCGATCGCTCTGCCACAGGGAGTCGACGCCGCCGGCCTCGCAGAGCTCGACCCAGCGCCAGAAGGCCCGCGCCCCGGAGAAGGGATAGGCCGCGAGGCCGAGACCGACGCCGATACTCATCCGGGAGACCCTCCGCGCTCCGCGCGCGCTCGCCGCCTGCGCGGCGCCTACTCCTCGGGCGTCTCCCCGATGTCGTAGTCGACGCCGGAGATCGCGGAGACGATCGGCACGAGCTTCTCCGCGACGATGCGGTCGTGCTGCTCGCCCTGCGAGTACTCGCGGTAGGCCGAGCGCGTGGCGAAGTCCATCGTCATCACCCAGTCGTAGCGACGGCCCCGGCGCGACTCGGAGATGTTGCGGCCCATCGAGATCGCGAGCATTCCCGGCATGCTGTCGTGGATCGCCCGGAAGCCGCGCTCGACGTCGGCGACCTGCTCGTCCGTCGTGCCCTCCTTGAACCCCAGGCAGATGATGTGGCGGTGCATCGCTCCCCCTTCCCGTTGCGCCCGCATGCTACGGCCCCGGGCCGCCGGGCCGCGAGCGCGCCGTCCGCCCGACCGCCGCCGGGGCGGCGGGGGGTTACCCTCTCCGTACAATGGGACCGCGCCCCGGTCGAGCGCCGGGGCCGGACCGTAGCGGCCGCCCCGAGGCCGCATCCCCGGGGCGGCCGAGCCGCGTGACGGGTGACGGGGCCGTGACGACGACGAGCAGACGTTCGTGACCTCCGCCCCCGACGGCGCCTCCCAGGGCCCGGGGTACGATCTCTTCGTGATCGGATCGGGCCCCGCGGGTCAGCGCGGGGCGATCCAGGCGGCGAAGCTGGGACGCCGCGTCGGGCTCGCCGAGATGCAGGGCGCGCTCGGCGGCGTCTGCATCAACACCGGGACGATCCCGAGCAAGACGCTCCGGCAGGCCGTCATGGAGCTCTACTCCGCGCGCGAGCGAGAGGAGGGCCTCGCCCTCAGCGCGCGCTCCGTCGACATGAGCAGTCTCGTCTCCCGGGTCAACCACGTGATGCAGAACGAGCAGGAGCTCGCGAAGCGCCACCTCGAGCGCAACGGCGTCGAGGTGCACTGGGCGCGCGCCTCGCTCGTCGGACCCCACCGCGTGCGGCTCGAGCCGGCCCGGCCGGAGGGAGGGCCGGCGGTCGAGGTGCACGCCGACCACATCCTGATCGCCACCGGGTCGACCGCCACGCGCAGCCCGGAGATCCCCTTCGACGGCGACCACGTGCTGACCAGCGACGACGTGCTGGAACTCGAGCGCGCCCCGCGCTCGCTCGCGGTGGTCGGCGCCGGCGTGATCGGGGCGGAGTACGCGAGCATCTTCGCCGCCCTCGGCGTCCGCGTCGTGCTCGTCGACAAGGCGCCCGCGCTGCTCCCCTTCGTCGACGACGAGATCATCGCCGCCCTCACCTACCAGCTGCGCCGACACCACGTGACGATGCGCCTCGGCGAGGAGGTCTCGCGGGTCGAGATCGTCGAGCGCGGCGGCGAGAGGCGCGTGCGGCTCGGGCTCGCCTCCGGGAAGCAGATCATCGCCGAGCGCGTGCTCTACAGCATCGGGCGCTCCGGGGCGACCGCCGGTCTCGGGCTCGAGGCGCTCGGGATCGAGCCCGACCAGAGGGGACGGGTCTCGGCCGACGAGTACGGCCGCACCTCCCTCCCGCACATCTACGCGGCCGGCGACGTGATCGGCTTTCCGGCGCTCGCCGCCACCTCGATGGAGCAGGGGCGCCTCGCCGCGGCCCACGCCTTCGGCGGGGCGATCCACCTGCAGCCGGAGCTCTTCCCCTACGGCATCTACACGATCCCGGAGATCTCGATGGTCGGGCGCACCGAGGCCGAGCTGACCGAGGCCGGTGTGCCCTACGAGGTCGGGCTCGCCCGCTACGGGGAGATCGCGCGCGGGCAGATCGTGGGCGACGTCTCGGGGCTGCTGAAGCTGCTCGTGCACCTCGAGACGCACGAGGTGCTCGGCGTGCACATCATCGGCGAGGGGGCCTCCGAGCTCGTCCATATCGGGCAGATGGTGATGGGGCTGCGGGGCGTGGTGGACTACTTCTCGGAGACGGTCTTCAACTACCCGACCTTCGCCGAGTGCTACAAGACCGCCGCCCTCGACGCTCTCAACCGGCTCGCGGTCGTCGATTCGCTCGAGCTCTAGCCGCCCCGGCCGCCGGCCGGCGGCCCGGGCGGCGGGCGCTTGACGGGCGGGCGCGGCGAACGCCGATAATCGCCCGCTCGGCCGGGGACACCGGGGGTGGCGAATGGAGGCCAGTGGCGCGCGGGCGCTGATCACGCCGGCGATGGAGGCGCGGCGCGGCGTGTGGGGGCCGCCGCGCGCCTCGGCGCCCGTCGAGCGCTACGACATCCGCGTCTGGGCGATCGCGGCCTACTGGCCCGAGACGCCGCCCCGCCTCTACTGGGACGACGCGTACGCACGGGCGACGCGCTGGCGGGGCGTCGTCGCGCCGCAGGACTTCAACCCGTTCGGCTGGCCGGTCGACGGGCGGGGCGAGACCGAGAGCCCGGCCGGCTTCTCCCAGCCGGGGGTGCCTTCGATCAACGGCGGGCAGAGCGACGAGTACGGCGTCCCGATCCGTCCGGGCGACTGGATCACCGAGCGCTCGCGGCTGCGCGGCTGGGATCACCGCCGGACGCGAATGGGTCCGACCGTCTTCGTGACCACCGAGGTGGTCTGGCTCAACCAGCGGGGCGAGTTCGTTCGCCGGCGGCTCTCGGTCAACATCCGCTACCACGCGGACGAAGCCCCGGAGCAGGAGGCCCCGCCGTGAGCTACCGGGTCACCTTCGACGAGGTCCGCGTCGGCCAGGAGATCCCGCCCTGGTCGCGCACCACCGCTCTCATGCACTGGAACCGCTATGCCGCCGCCAACGACGAGTTCGTGCCCTTCCACATGGAGGACGAGGCGGGTGTCGAGGCGGGGGGGAGGGGCGCCTTCGGGATGGGCAACCTCCGCCACACCTACCTCGTGAACGCCGTGCGCGACTGGGCCGGCGACGAGGCGGAGATCCGCGAGGTCGGTTGCCAGTACCGGGCCTTCAACTACCGGGGCGACACGCTCACCTGCTCCGGGCGCGTCGTCGAGACGAGCGTCGAAGCGGGCCGGCAGGGGCCGGTCGGGCTGGTCCGGCTCGAGCTCGTTGTCACCAACCAGGACGGGACGGTCGCCTCCCCCGGCCATGCTCTCGTCGCTCTCCCGCTCACGCGCGAGGCCGCCCTCGCAAACGCCGCCCACGGCGATCGGCTATAACGCGTGCGAGCCGCCCCGGGAGGTGCACCGTGATCGACAGCCAGGTCCACGTCTTCGCGCGCGAGAACCTCCCGGACGGCAACCGGGCGGAGTTCGCGCGACGCGCGGCACGCTCCCGGCTTCCCTACCGCGACCCGCAGGAGATCCTCCCCCGCGTGGGACGGGGCACCTGGGATCCCGAGGGCTCGGCCCTGGTCGAGTTCATGGATCAGGCCGGGATCGAGACCGGCGTCAACGCCACCTGCGACTTCGGCCCCTGCTTCGGCGAGGAGGCGGAGTGGGACGGGCTCCGCATCCACGAGCACGCCCACGAGGTCGCGCAGCTCCACGCGGGGCGGATCGCCTTCCTCTGCGGCGTCGACCCCCGGCGCCACGACGCGCTCGAGATCCTCGACCGCTCCGTCACGGAGTGGGGCGCGGTCGGCTGGCAGTGCTTCCCGGCGAACGGCTACGCGCCGACCGATCCGCTCTGCCTCCGGCTCTTCGAGCGCTGCCTCGCGCTGGGGATCCCGGCCGTGATCCGCACCGGCTCGGGCGACATCGGTCCCTACACCGCCTACTCGCATCCCTACTACATCGAGGACGTCGCGCGCCTCTACCGCGACCTCGAGATCATCGACGAGCATGCGGGGGGCGGACTCGACGGCCTCTGGCGCGAGTCGCTGCTGGTGGCGAGCACCAATCCGAACGTGTCGCTCGGGCTCGGCCTGTGGCAGGGCGGCGCGCTCTTCGGCGGGGCGCGGGCCCCGGGCCGCATTCCCGAGTTCCTGCGCGTCCTCCACACCATGCGCGAGCAGGTCGGCGCGCACCGGCTGCTCTGGGCCTCCGACTACATGCGGGGCTTCAACGTCGAGCACGCGGTCAGGTGGGCGGAGCTCTTCCGGGGGCTCCCGGCCCTCGCCCGCGAGCACGGCTTCCTCTTCGATGAGGACGAGGTCGACCTGATCACCGACCGCAACGCGCGGCGCCTCTTCTCGCTCCCCGGGACGGGCGGCGCGGCCGGGGCCCCGTGAGCACCGGCCCCGGGCCGGAGCGAGCACCCGGGGCCCCGGCGCCCCGCTACACGCCGGACGGAGAGCTCGTCCCGCCGCCCTCCGCCTCCGATGTGCTCTACGAGGCACGCGGCCCGGTCTCCTGGATCACCCTGAACCGCCCGCTCGTGCTGAACGCTATTGACTGGTCGGTGCGCCGACAGCTCTCGCGGGCGATAGACCAGGCGGCGCGCGACGAGGAGGCCCGCGCCGTCGTGCTGCGCGGCGCGGGCCGCGCCTTCTGCGCCGGCGGCGACATGCAGTCGTCCCCCGAGCCCGACGACGGCGTCGCGGCGCCCCCCTTCCTCGACCTCGTGCTCGCGCTGTGGAACCTCGACAAGCCCGTGATCGCGGCGGTGCAGGGGCATGCGGTCGGCCTCGGCTGCGAGCTCGCCGGCGTGTGCGACCTGGCGGTCGCGGCGGAGGATGCGCGGCTGGGGGAGATCCAGATCCGGCACGGCTACCGCCCGCCGGTCCTGATCACGCCGTTCCTCGCGGGGCTCCGGGGTGCGAAGGAGCTGCTCCTGCTCGGAGAGCTCGTCGGGGCCGAGGAGGCGCTCCGGCTGGGCCTGGTCAACCGCGTCGTCCCCGGGGAGCGCCTCGAGGAGACCGCGGCAGAGCTCGCCCTCCGGCTCGCCGCGCTTCCTCCGGCGACCGTGCGGCTGAACAAGCGGCTCGTCAACCATGTCTACGAGCTCGCCGGCGTCCTGGAGGCTCTCGACTACATGGAAGAGCCACGCCTGGCCGCGCTCGCCGAGGCGACGGGTGCCGACCCGCTGGGGCGCGAGCGGCTCGGCGTGCTCGCGGAGCGGGGGTGGCGCGCCTTCGTCGCGCACCGCGACGCCGCCGCCGGCTCCGGGCGCGAGGCGCCGGGGGAGACGCGCGGCTGATCCGGGCCCGCTCGATGCGGCGGGACGACGGGCCCGCCCGCGGGCGCGTCGGGGCTGGTGACAGGCGGGGCGGGCGGCGCGATAGTACGGGCGGCGACCAAGCACGAAGAACGGGGTGAGCATGCGCTGGG
This sequence comes from Chloroflexota bacterium, assembly GCA_026713865.1. GTDB lineage: Bacteria > Chloroflexota > Dehalococcoidia > UBA2979 > UBA2979 > VYDC01. The sequence continues at coordinate 77,252 of JAPONQ010000087.1, forward strand.
GCATCTACCTGAACCCGCAGACGCCGGGACCCGAGGATGACGGCCGCGTCATCGAGGAGGTCCTGGGGCAGACCGACCTCGCCGAGCAGCTCGGCGCCTCGCACGTCTGGCTGACCGAGCACTACTTCACCGGCTACAACGCCTTCTCCGATCCGATGATGCTCGCCGCGGCCATCACCCAGCGGAACCACCGCCTGCGCATCGGCTTCTCCGTCACGATCGCCCCCTTCGCACACCCGATCCGCTTCGTGACGCAGTGCAACCTCCTCGACCGGCTCTCCGGGGGGCGCGTGACGATCGGGGTCGGGGCGGGGAACTCGCCCGACGAGTACGCCGGCTGGGGCCTCGATCGCGAGCACCGGCACCAGCGCATGAACGAGCTGATGGACGTGGCCGAGCGCGCCTGGGGCGCCGGCCCCGACGGCTTCGACTACGACGGCGAGCACTTCCACGGCTCGGTCCGGGGGCGCATGATCCCCGCGCCCGTGCAGAAACCGCACCCGCTCATCGCCTACGCGACGGCGACGCCGGAGCGGCTGCGGATGGTCGGGAGCAAGGGCTGGGCGCTGTTGCTCGGCCCGCAGACGGCGGAGCTGCTGGCCGCGAGGCTGCACCACTACGTCGCCGGTATGGACGAGGCCGGACTGGACGAGCAGCAACGCTCCCTCGCCTGGGGGAACAGCGCCGTGCTCCGGCAGATCTACGTCGCCGCCCCCGGCGAGGACTGGCGCGAGACGATCCGGCCCGCGATCGAGACCTACGTGCGCAAGAGCGCCCTCGCCAACACCGGCATCGACGAGCTCCCGCAGGACGACATGGAGCGCCGCGCCGAGCGGCTGACGGAGGTGCAGCTCTTCGCCGGGCAACCCGAGGAGATCGTGGAGCGCATCCGGCCCTTCGCCGAGCTCGGGATCGACCAGCTGATGTGCTGGTTCACCTTCGGGCACATGCCCGACGAGCAGGTGCGGGCCTCGATCCGGCGCTTCTCGGAGCACGTCGCGCCCCGGATCGCCGAGCTCCAGCCGGACGAGGGGCTGCTCCAGCGCATCGTCGAGCGCGCCGGGACGGAGACCCGCACCTCCGCCCAGATCGCCCAGCGTGCCGGGGCGAGGTCCGGCGGGCGCGGCTAGCGGGGGCGATTGGAGGGGGTCCCATGACCACGGCCACCCCGGATGCGATCACCTTCCTCGCACCGACGGGGATGCTCGGGACGGGCTTCCCGGAGGCGTCCCTGGAGGCGGGGCTTGAGCGCCGCCCGGCCTTCCTCGGCGTCGACTCCGGATCGACCGACCAGGGTCCGCAGGCGCTCGGCACCGGGGAGCCGCTGCTCTCCCGGGAGGCGGTGCGGCGCGACCTGGCGCTCCTGCTCCCCGCGGCGCTGCGCCACGGGATACCGTTGCTCGTCGGCTCGGCCGGCACCTCCGGCTCCGACGACTCCCTCGACTGGCTGTGGGATGTTCTTCGCGAGGTCGCCCGCGAGCAGGACCTCCACCCGCGCGTCGCGCTCATCCGCGCCGAGCAGCAGGCGGAGCACCTCGCCGCGGAGCTGCGGGCGGGGCGCATCCACCCGCTCGGGGCGGCGCCCGCGCTCGAGGAGGCGACGCTGCGCCGCGCGCGCCGCATCGTCGCGATGATGGGCCCGGAGCCCTTCCAGGCGGCGCTCGATCGGGGCGCCGACGTCGTGCTCGCCGGCCGCTCCACGGACGCCGCGATCTTCGCGGCGCCGCTGCTGCGCGCCGGCGCCGCCCCCGGTCCCGCGTGGCATGCCGGCAAGATCCTCGAGTGCGGCGCCGCCGCGTCGACGGCGCGAACCGCCCCCGACGGGATGCTCGGACTCGTTGACGGCGCGGGCTTCAGCGTCGAGCCCCTCGACCCGGAGATGCGCTGCTCGCCCCTCTCGGTCGCAGCCCACGCGCTCTACGAGACGCCCGACCCGACGCGCCTGGTCGAGCCCCCGGGAACGCTCGTCACGTCGGACTGCCGCTACGAGCAGGCGGAGGACGGGCGCTCCGTCCGCGTCACCGGCAGCGCCTTCGAGCCTGCCGAGCGCTACACCGTCAAGCTGGAGGGGGCGGAGCTCGCGGGTTACCAGACGATCATCCCGGCGGCGGTGCGGGATCCGCTGCTCCTGCGGCAGCTCGATGCCTGGACGACCACGCTGCTTCAGAAGATCCGCGAGCGAGCGCAGAGCATCCTCGGAGGGGCGCTCGAGCCGGGGGCGTGGTCGGTCGGCGTGCGTGTCTACGGTCGGGACGGGGCCCTGGGAGCGCTCGAGCCCGAGCGGCGCCTGGAAGGCCACGAGGCGATGCTGCTCTTCGAGTTCACGGCGCCCGAGCAGCGGCAGGCGACGGCGATCGCGAAGAGCGCGGGGCTGCTCGCGATGCACCATCCGATCGCGGGGTGGGAGGGGTTCGTGAACGCCGTCGCCTTCCCCTACGCGCCCTACGAGATCGAGCGCGGCGCCGTCTGGCGCTTCTCCCTCAACCACGTCTGGGAGCTTGCCGACCCGCTCGCGCCGTTCCCGATCGCGGTCCGGGAGCTCTAGGCGTGGCGCGGCTGCACGAACTGGCGCGGCTGGTCCGCAGCAAGAACGCGGGGCCCTTCGCCGTCACCTTCGATCTGATCTTCGACGATCCCGCCACCTTCGAGTCCGTCCGCGACGCCGGCGTGGTGACGCCCGAGCTCTTCGCGCGGCTCTACGGCGTGCCCGAGGAGCAGGTCATGCTGGTCGCCTACGCCCCGGCGCTCGCCATCAAGGCGACGATCCCGCGTCCGGTCGCCTCGGGCGACCTCGCGGACACCGACGTCTTCGGTGCCCAGCTCTACGGCCCGCTCGTGGAGCTGGAGGTGCCCGGCGTCGCCATTCCGCCGGGGCCGCGCTTCCGCGGAGCGCGGCCCTAGACGGGAGGAGGAGCGCGTGGAGTGGGCGGTGTTCTCGCTCGCCGAGAGGGCGAACTGGGTGGTGCGGGAGATGGCGGCGGTCCGGCCCGGTGAGCAGGTGCTCGTCGCCGCCGACTACGCCTCCGACTTCGCCGTGGTCGAGGCGCTCACCGCCGCCGCCGCCGCGGCCGGCGCGGAGCCCACGGTCGCGGTCATGCCGCCGCGCCCGCACGCCGGCGCGCCGGCGACCCGCGTCATGTGGCACGCCGCGGGCGGCGCCGACGTCGTCATCTGCCCGTCCACCACGGTGCTCCACTTCACGCGCGAGATCCGGCAGGCGCTGACGGAGAAGCGCATCCGCCTCGTCTCGATCTCGATCGGGCGCGACGAGATGCTCCAGGGCGCGGGCTCGGCCGACCCTCAGGAGGTACGCGCGCTGACGCAGCGCGTCTACGACGTGCTCGCGCCCGCCCGGGCCCTGCGCATCACCGCTGCCAACGGCACGGAGTTCCACTGCTCGGTCGAGGGCCGGCTCCCCAACCTCTCCATCGGCCGGGCCGATGAGCCCGGACGCATCGGGACCTTCCCCTTCGGGGAGGTGCCGCACGCACCGATCGAGGGAACCGCCGAGGGGACCGTCGTCTTCGACGGCCCCATGCACACCGTCGGACACCTCAGCGAGCCGGTGCGCTACGAGGTGCGGGCGGGCCGCGTCGTCGAGGTCGCCGGAGGCCCGGAGGCGGAGCGCCTGCGCGGCCTGATCGAGGCGACCGAGAACGCCGACGTGATCGGCGAGGTCTCGGTCGGCACGAACCCCGCCGCGCGCCTCGACGGCGATGTCCAGGAGGCGAAGAAGCGGCTCGGCTGCGTGCACATCGCCGTCGGCGACGCCACGGGGCTCCGCGGGCTCACGTGGAGCCCGCTCCACATCGACGGCGTCATCCGCCGCCCGACGGTGTGGGCCGACGACAGGCTCGTCGTCGAGGCAGGCGCGCTCGCCCTGTGAGGCGCGGCTTCGTCGACACGCCGGACGGACAGCTCCACTACTGGGAGCACGGCCCCCCCGCGGGGCCGCCGCTGGTCCTGGTTCACCTGACTCCCGACGCGCGCTGCTTCCTGGACGCGATGCTCCACCTGGGCGTGCGCGGCCGGCGCACGATCTCGGTCGACATGCCGGGCTACGGCGACTCGGAGCGGCCCCCCCGTCCCTACGAGGAGATCGGCGCGTTCGCCGACCAGGTGGCGCGCGTGCCGCCGGCCCTCGGGATCGAGCGCTACGACCTGCTCGGCCACATGACCGGCGCCAACGTCGCGGCGGAGCTCGCGGCCCGCCACCCGCACGCCGTCAGCCGGCTCGTCCTCTCCGAGCTCGTGGACTGGCGCGCACACGCCGAGCACCGGGGCTCGCACGCTCGCCAATTCCCCGCGCCCGCGCCCGAGCGCGACGGCAGGCACCTCCTCGCGCTGTGGGACCAGTACGCCACGATGCTCGACGAGGAACCGGGCGAGGTGCGCATCGAGGATGTCCAGCGCCGCTTCCTCGCGCTCTGGCTCGCGACCTACCAGGGCCCCCCGATCGGCGACCTCGGCGCGGACGCCGGCGCCCGCGCCATCTACGGCGAGGTGGGATGGTCTGCGGCCGCCCCGCACACCATCGAGAGCCAGGCGCTGAGCGAGCGGCTCGCCGCGATCACGGCCGCGACACTGCTGCTCTGCGCGGGCGAGGGAGTGCTCCGGACCGGCGCCGACCCGCGGGCCGACCGCGACCGACTGGTCGCGCTGCTGCCCCGGGGCGAGGCGCTGACGGTGGCGGGCGTCTCCCACGTCTGGCCGCACACGCGCCCCGCCGCCTTCGCGGAGACCGTCGAGCGCTTCCTCCACGACACGGCGTGAGAGGGGGACGGGCGGTCAGCGGAGCCCGATCAGCCCCGACAGCGTCTCCCCCAGGATGAGCTCGCGATCGTCGGACGAGAGGCCCGGCGCGCCGCGAAGCCACTCGACGGGCGACTCATAACCCATGTCGTAGGGGAAATCGCTCCCGAGCACGACGTGGCCTGCGCCCATCGTCTCCACGACGTAGCGAAGCGCCGGATAATCGTGCGTGATGGTGTCGACGTAGAGGAGCTCCAGGTAGTCCCGCGGGGGGCGAGCGATGTGCGCGTGGGGCTCGCCGCGCACGCCGAAACCGTGATCCCAGCGCCCGATGGCGAAGCAGGCGTATCCGCCGGCGTGCGCGAAGACGAGCTTGAGCGAGGGGAGCCGGTCGAGGACGCCGCCGAAGATCAGGCTCGCGATCGCGATCGTGGAGTCGAGCGGGAAGCCGACGAAGTTCTCCAGGTAGTAGGAGCCTCCCCTCCCCGAGGCCTGCGTGGCAGGGGCGTGCGGGTGGAAGAAGAGCAGCGCGCCGAGGCGCTCCGCCGCCTCGAAGAAGGGAAAGAGCGCCGGGTCGTCGTAGTCGCGGCCGTCGACGTGCGTGCCGAGCGCGGCCCCGACGAAGCCCAGCGCCATCGCGCGCTCGAGCTCCGAGACGGCGCGCGCCGCGTCCTGCAGCGGGACGGTGGCGAGCCCGCCGATCCGCCCCGGCGCCTCCCGCATCGCGAGCGCGATCTCGTCGTTGAGCTCGCGCGCGGCTGCCTCCGCCTCATCGGCCGGGAGGTGATAGTTGAAGAAGTACGGGGGCGAGGAGAGGAGCTGCATCCCGACGCCCTGGCGGTCCATCACGGCGAGGCGCTCGGGGAGCGAGGCGCGCCACAGCGGCTCCTGCGGTCCGGCCAGGCGGTCGCGAGTCACGATGTAGCGTCTCCCGGCCCGCTCGCGCTGGGAGGCGCGGTACCACTCGCCGCCGCCGTCGGTCGCCGTCCAGAAGGCCTGGGGGATGAGGTGGGCATGGACATCGATGTACATCGCGGCTCCGCTCCAACGCTCGTGATGGGCGGCGGTGAGCCTACCCGATCGCCGGCCGGCCGCGGCGGGTCGGGCGCGGGCGGGCGCTGCCCGTCGATCGAGGTCTAGCCCGCGGCGGTGGGCGGCGCCGGCGGATCGCCGCCGCCTGCGCCCGCGCTGCGCGATCGGATCAGCTCGCGCGGGCGGACGTCGAGCGTCCACATCGCGACGACGCCGGTGAGGCTGATCCAGACGATCAGCAGCACGTGCGAGCCCACGGCAAAGGCCCCGGCCTGCGAGAGCCCGAAGCCCATGAAGGCGAGCGCCTCGGTGACGGCCACCTCGTAGGGCCCGATGTCCCACGGTGTGAGGGGCAGCGAGACGATCACGTTCGCGGCGATGGTGACGAGCACCGCCTCCGAGAAGCCCAGCTCGAGCCCGAACGCCTGACCCATCATCCAGTAGACGGAGACCTCGGCCAGCCAGGCCACGATCGAGAAGGCGATCGCAATCCCCATCCCCGCCCCCCCGCGCAGCACGCGCATGCCGTTCACGAAGGAGGGGAGGACCGCCTGGACGCGAGCCCGCACTGTGGGCGGGAGCAGCCCGACGACCCGCCAGCGCTCAACGGCGGCTCCCGTCCCGCGACGGGCGATCACGAGCGAAGCGGTGAAGGCGCCGAGCACGACGACGGCGACGAGCGCCGCCGCCGGCGTCCGAAGCGCCCCCGGATCGAGCAGCAGCAGCGCCGGCAGCAGGAGCGCGATGAAGGCGACGCCGTCGAGCACCGATTCCACGAGGAACACGCTGCTCGTCAGCTCCGCGCGGGGAATGCCGAAGCGGCGGCGCGCCAGCTCGACGCGCAGCACGTCGCCGGCGCGGAGCGGCACCACGGCGTTGGCGAGATTGGACACCAGGAAGACGGGAAGGAGGTCGCGACCGCTGATCCCGCGCCGGTGCCGGAGCAGGACGCGCCAGCGGTAGGCGTGAATCGTCTTCGAGAGCGTGAAGGCCAGGAGGCCGGCGAGCGCCCAGCCGAGCCGCACGTCGGTGAGCTGCTCCAGCCAGCGGTCGAGATCCACCCGCAGCGCCAGGAAGGTGAAGGACCCCGCGGTGAGCGCCACCTGCAGCAGCAGGAAGCGGCGGCGGCCCAGCTGCGCGCCCATCGCGCCCATGGAGCCCCCCGGCTACGGGCTCCCGCGGCTCGGCGGGCACCCCGAGTCGGCAGTGTACGCGGTGGGGGGAGAGGGGCCAGCGGGCGCGCCGGGGAACGGCGTCGCCCCGCTCGTCGGATGGCGGTACGCTGGACCGCCGGGACCGCCGGGGGGCGGAGGTGAGATGTGGCCGGGATCGCAGTGGGCGAGGCGAGCTTCGGCGAGGACGTCCTGCAGGCGTCGCACGAGCGGCCCGTCGTCGTCGACTTCTGGGCCGCCTGGTGCGGCCCGTGCCGCATCCTCGGCCCGATGCTGGAGGCGGTGAGCGAGGAGTACGGCGACTCGATCCGCCTCGTCACCGTCGATGTGGACCAGAACCCCGCCCTCGCGCAGCGCTACGGGATCAGCGGGATCCCGGCCGTCAAGGCCTTCCGCAACGGGGAACCGGTCAACGAGTTCGTCGGCGCGCTCCCCGAGCCGCAGGTGCGCGCCTTCTTCGCCTCGCTGGTACCGACGGCGGCCGACCACGCCGCGGCGGCCGCCGCCTCCGCCCACGCGGCGGGAGAGCCGCTCGAGGCGCGCCGACTCTTCGACGAGGCGCTCGCCGCCGACCCCCGCAACGAGGCGGCGGCCCTCGGCCTCGCCGAGCTGCTGATCGAGTCGGGCGCCCCGGCCGAGCTCGAGCGCGCGCGCCAGCTCGCCGCGGGGTTCGGGGCGCTGCCCCGCGCGCGCCGCGTCGAAGCGCTCGCCCGCCTCCAGGCCTCCGGGCCGATGCTCGAAGAGGGCGACCTGCTCGCCCGCATCGCCGCCGACGGGGAGGATGCGGAGGCGCACTACGGTCTCGGCATGCTCCTCGCCGCGCGCGGCGAGTGGGAGGCGGCGCTGGAGGAACTGCTCGCCACCGTCCGCCTCGACCGGACGCTCGACGACGACGGCGGGAGGCGCACGATGCTCGACATCTTCGCCATCCTCGGCAACCGCCACGCCCTGAGCGAGGAGTACCGGCGGCGGCTCGCCGCGATCATCTTCTAGGCGGCGGCCGCCCGGGCGGGGCCGCAGCGGACGGCGGGGCGGGCGAGAGGGGAGCGGGAGATGGGCGAGGGCTTTCCGAGCTTCCGGGCGGCCGCCGTACAGGCGGCGCCGGTCTTTCTCGACCGGGAGGCGACGCTCGAGAAGACGCTGACGCTGGCCGCGGAGGCCGCGCGCGCCGGCGCGGAGATCGTGGTCTTCCCGGAGGTCCACATCCCCGGCTACCCCTACTGGAACCGGCTGGAGAACGTCTTCCGCACCACCGGCTACTACGAGCAGCTGCTCACGAACGCGGTCCGGGTCCCCGGCCCCGAGACCGAGCGGCTCGCGGCGACCGCCCGCCGCCTGGGGATCCACCTCCTCGTCGGTGTGAACGAGCGTGTGCCGGAGACCGTCGGCACCCTCTACAACACGAACCTGCTCTTCGGGCCCGCGGGCGAGCTGCTGCTGCGCCACCGCAAGCTGATGCCGACCTACGCCGAGAAGCTGACCTGGGGCTTCGGAGACGGGAGCTCGCTGCGCGTCGTGGAGACGCCTCTGGGCGCGCTCGGCACGCTGATCTGCGGCGAGAACGCGAACCCGCTCTACCGCTACGCGCTGCTCGCGCAGGGGGAGCAGGTGCACCTGACCAACTACCCGGCGCTCCCGGGAGGCGACCCGGGCGGCTACGACATCGGCGAGGAGATCCGGCTGCGCTCCGCGAACCACTCGTTCGAGGGGAAGGTCTTCACCGTCGCCGCCAGCGGTGTGATCGACGAGCGCGTGAAGGCGCGCCTCGCCGACACGGAGGAGAAGCGCCGGGTGATGGAGGGCCCGCAGGCGGCCTTCACCGGGATCTTCGCCCCCGGCGGGCGGCTGATCACCGAGCCCCTTCCGCCCGGCGAGGAGGGCATCGTCTACGCCGACTGCGACCTTAGGACGCAGGTCGGCCCGAAGCTCCGGCACGACGTCATCGGCCAGTACCACCGGCCGGACGTCGTCGCGCTCCTGCTCGACCGCACGCCGCGTGCACCCCTGATCGAGGTCGAGAACGGGGAGAGGGAGGAGGACGCCGCCGGGGACGGCGATGCCGACGCGGCCTCGCAGAACGGCCGCACCGCCGGGGCGTCCACGGTGGCCGCTCCCGGCCGGGCGGTGGAGGAGGCGCCATGACCGCCCGCGCGGGCCCGCTCTCGGACCGAGTCGCGATCGTCACCGGCTCCTCGCGCGGCATCGGCAAGGACATCGCCCACGCGCTGGCGGGCGCCGGGGCCTCCGTCGTGGTCGGCGCGCGCTCCGAGCAGACGCGTCCCGATCCGAGGCTCCCCGGCACCGTCCACGAGGTGGCCGGCGCGATCGAGCGGGCCGGGGGCCGCGCGCTCGCCCTGCGCCTCGAGATGCGCGACCCGGAGAGCATCGAGTCCTGCGTCGCTGCGACCGTCGAGCACTTCGGGCGCATCGACATCGTCGTGAACAACGCCGCCGCCTTCGTCGGGAACCTGCTCGGGCGGATCGAACCCCGGCACGTCGACGTGATGATGCAGGTGAACGTGCGCGGACCGCTCGCGATGGTGCGCGCCGCCCTCCCGCACCTGCGCGCCGCCGCCGAGCGCGAAGGCGCGGCGCACGTCCTGAACATCTCCTCACGAGCGGCGCGCTTCCCCGGTCCGGGCCCCTACGCCTCCCGCACGGATGCGCGGGCGGCCGCCGCCCCGCTCTACGGGACGACGAAGGCCGCCCTGGAGCGACTCACGCAGGAGCTCGCCATCGAGCTCGAGGCCGACCGCATCGCCGTCAACGCGCTCTCCCCCCAGGGCGGGATCAACACGCCGGGCGTGCTCTTCGGGCGGAGCGACCCGGAGAACCCGCGCCTCGACTTCGAGATCGCCGAGCAGATGGCGAAGGCGGCGCTCTGGATCGTGCGCCAGCCCCCCTCCTGGACGGGCCACATCGTCTACGACGAGGAGCTCTGCGCCGAGCAGCGACTCTGACCGCGGGGCCGCGGCGCCGCCCCTAGGCCGGGGCCGCCATTTCCTGCGGCGACAGGCGTCGCAGCTCGGGGACGAAGAGATAGACGGCCAGGGCGAAGGCCGAGACGGCGAGCGAGCCGAGCGCTATCGCCGTCGGCGTGCCGAGGAGCGTCGCGGCGCTCCCTGCGACGAAGCCGCCGACCATGATCAGGAAGAACGTCACAGTCCACACCGCCATCACGCGGCCGCGCAGCTCGTCCGGGACCATCAGCTGCAGCGCCGTCATCGCCAGGTTGAGATAGAGGGACTGCACGAGGCCCGCCAGGCAGAGCAACGCCATCCCGGGCGCCAGCGAACGGGTCATCGAGAAGGCCGCCACCAGGATCCCGAAGCTGAACGCGCCGCCGATGATCGCGCGGCCGGTGTGGCGACCCGCCCCCAGGCGCACCACGACCCCCGTGCCGGCGAGCGCGCCGAGGCCGGCGGCCGCCTCCAGCGCCCCGAACCCGCGGGCACCCACGCCGAGCACGTCCTCGGCGAAGACCGGCAGCAGGATCATGTAGCTGGTCCCGAAGATCGAGGTGAAGAACGAGAGGCCGGTGATCGCGAGGAAGAGGCGGTTCCGCGCGATGTAGCGCGCCCCCTCCCACATCCCGCCCCGTATCAGCGCCAGCCCGGGGGGTCGCGGGCGCAGCGAGAGCGTGGCGATGGTGACGGCGGCGAGTGCGTATCCGAGCGCGGCTGCGAGCAGCGAGGGGCCGGAGCCGATGAGCGCGACGGAGCCCCCCGCCACGGCGGGGCCGACGACGCGCGTGGTCTGCCAGATCGCGCTCGAGTAGGCGACGGCGCTCGCCATCGCGCGCCGCTCGACGAGCCGCGGAATCAGCACGTTCTGCGCCGCCGCCGACCCCGAGGCGAGCGAGCCGACCGTCATCGACCACACGACCACCATCCACAGCTCGACGACGCCGGCGGTCGTGAGCAGCGCGATGGTGAGGTGGCTCACGCCGATCGCGGCGTAGGTGACGCCGAGGATGGCCCGGCTCTCGATGCGATCCGCGAGTGCGCCGGCCGGCACCGAGAGCAGCACGGTCGGCACCGCCTGGACCAGCGCGACCACGCCGAGCCAGAACGGCGAGTCGGTGATCTCGACCACGAGCCAGAGCCCGGCGATAAAGCGGAAGCGCTCGCCGAAGACGGCGGCGAAGGTGCCCACCCAGAAGCGGCGGTAGGCGTCGTAGGAGAAGGCCGACGCCGGCGGCTCTCCGCCGCCCGGCATCGGACCCGCGAGCGCAGGAGGAGCATCGGCGGAGGCGATGCCCGGGGGAGCGGCTCGGCTCATCGGAGTGAGACCTCCGCGGGGGCGGCGTCCGGAGTCGCTGCGCGCTGCCGCATCGTACGCTAGCGTCGGCGGGGCGCGTGCGCGGGCGGGCGCCCATCCGCAAGCGGCCCGGGGGTCCGTGGACGATGCCGCAACAAGGTGCTCCGGGCGAGGCGGGCCGCTCCGGCGCCGCGCGCGCGTCGTCGTCCCTCGGCGCCGTGCTCGCGAACGCGACCTTCCGGCGGCTCTGGCTCGCCGGCGCCCTCACCTCGGCGATGCGCTGGCTCGACCTGCTGGTGCTCGGCGTCTTCATCTACGACCTCACCGGCTCGCCCGGGAGCGTGGCCCTCTACTTCTTCGTGCGCATGATCCCGCGCGTCCTCTTCGGGATCGTGATCGGGACCGTCGCCGATCGCATCTCGCGGCAGACGATGCTCGTCGCGGGCTTCTTCGCGCTCGCGGCCGTCTCGACCGCGCTCGGTGCGCTGGTGCTCACGGACTTGATCGAGTACTGGCACCTCCTGGTCGGCGGATTCGTCGCGGGGATCTTCTGGTCGAGCGAGTTCCCGGTCAGGCGCGCCATGATCGGGGACGTGGTGGAGCCCGCGCTCGTCGGGCGCGCCGTGGCGCTCGACATCGGGACCAGCGCCTTCACGCGGATGCTCGGTCCCGTCCTCGGCGGCGTGCTGCTGGAGGGGATCGGCGCCCAGGCGGCCTTCTTCCTGGAGACGGCTGCTTTCCTCGGGGCGGCTGCGGTCGTCGCCTCGCTGCGCTACGCCCCGCCGACCGCCGGCCGACCGCGATCCTCGCCGCTTCGCGATGTCGCCGATGCCGCTCGCTACGTCCGCGCGAGCCAGCTCCTGATGGGAGTCTTCGCGGTCAGCTTCGTCATGAACCTGCTCGCCTTCCCCTACATGACCATGGTGCCGGTGATCGGCCGCGAGACCCTCGAGATCGACGCGGTGCGGATCGGCCTCCTGACGTCGGCGGAGGGACTGGGGGCGGTGCTGGGGTCGGCGTTCATCGCCGCGCGGGCGCCGGAGGGCTCGTACGCCCGCATCTACTACTTCGGCTCGATGCTCTTCCTCGTGTGCGTGCTGCTCTTCTCGCGTTCGCAGACCTACATGGTCTCGCTTGGCCTGCTCTGGCTCGCCGGGTTCGGGATGACGAGCTTCGCGACGATGCAGACGACGCTGGTGGTTGCGTCGGCGGCGCCGGAGATGCGGGGGCGGGCGCTCGGCGCGCTCTCGCTCTCGATCGGCTCCAACCCCCTGGGTGCCCTCCACATCGGCGTGATGGCCGGCCTGCTCGGCGCACCGCTCGCGACCACGATCTCGGCGGCGGAGGGACTGGTGGTGCTCGCCCTCGTCGGCGTCGCGTGGCCGGTGCTCAGAGGCGAGTTCCGGGTGGCACCGGAGCAGGCGCCTCTCGCTGCCGGCGGCGAGGAGACGGTGGGCCGGCGCTAGGCCGAGCTCGGACCCAGCGCCCCGATCGCGAGCTCGATGTTCTCGAGCACGCGCGCGGCGTCCATCGTGTTGCTCGCCGAGTAGAAGCAGAGCGTGTCGATCACGCCCTCGTACCTCCGGGCCTGCTCCGCCACGTCGTCGGGCGTGCCGTAGAGTCCGTGCTCGGCCGCCACCTCGTCGGGGATCGCCGCCGCGAGGGCGTCGGGATCGTCGGGATGGTTGACGAAGGCGTCGCGGATGCGCTCGCGGACGTCCGGATACCCCTGCGAATCCAGCACCACGCTGTAGCTGCGGGTCGCCATGAAGCGGGCGACGTGGATCTTGAGCTCGCGCAGGGCCTTCTGGCGGTCGCGCGAGATCGCGAACGTGAGCCAGCTCTGGTGGTCGAAGTCCGCGCGCGTGCGCCCCGAGCGCCTCAGCCCCTCGTCGACGTGCGGCCAGACGTGCTGCTCGATGAAGCGCACGGAAGCGATGGGGTGACCGCAGAGACCGTCGCAGAGATCGCCGGCCAGCCGCAGCATCCCCTCGTTCACCGCCGCGAGGTAGATCGGTGCGGAGGGATCCTCCTCGTCGCTGCCCCGGTGGCGGAGCGCCTGCCCCTCCACGCGCACGAAGCTCCCGTTGAAGCTGAGGCGCTCCTCGCCGGGGACGCTCCAGGCGTAGCGCAGGAAGCGGATGAGCTCGCGGATGTGGCTCGCCGGGCGCGGGAAGTCGCGGCCGAGGGAGTTGATGTTCATGTACTTGGTGCCGCCGCCGAGGCCGAGGATGAAGCGCCGGTCGTAGAGCCGCTGCAGGTCGGCCGCGTGCTGGGCGAGGTTGCGCGGATCGAACTGGAACGCCCGTATGACGCCGCTGCCGATGCGGGCGCTGCTCGTGCGCTCGAGCATCGAGGCGAAGACCGGGATGCTCTCCCCGGAGTTCCAGACGACATCGAAGCCCGCAGCCTCCGCGCGCCGGGCGAGCTCCGGCTTCTCCTGGATCGCGCTGTCCGCGATCGAGATGGCGCGCCGTGGCATCGGGGATCCTTTCCCGCACGCGGGCGTCTCCCGCCCGGCGGGCCGCACGATAGCACGCCTCAGCGGGCCGCTCGCGCGGCCGGGCGCGGTCGTGCGAGGATCGCGCCGCCGCCGCGGCGAGCGGGGAGGAGACGGCGATGACGGGCGCTCACTCCACCGCACCCTCTTCCGCGCTTCACCAGGCGATCCGCGGGCGACGATCCCTCCGCGGCCTCGCCGGGCCCCCGCTCACGCGCGAGGAGGTGGAGGCCCTCGTCGCGCTCGCGCTCACCGCCCCGGCACCGCACCACACGCGCCCCTGGCGCTTCGCGCACGTCGGGCCCTCCGCGCGGGCCGGGCTCGCCCGCGCGATGGGAGAGGCGTGGCAGGCCGACATGCAGCGGGACGGAGTCGATCCTGGGCAGCGTGCGCGTGCCCTCGAGCGATCCCGGCGGCAGCTCGAGGAGGCTCCGACGCTGCTCATCGGCGCGCTGGTGGGTGAGGGGCTACGGGCATGGCCGGACGAGCGACGCCTGCGCTCCGAGTGGATGATGGCCGCTCACTCGTTCGGGGCGGCCCTCGAGAACCTCCTGCTCGCGGCAAGCACCTCCGGCCTGGCCGCCTTCTGGATCTCGGCGCCGCTCTTCGCCCCCGGGGCCGTGTGCGAGTCGCTCTCGCTCCCCGGGGACTGGGTGCCGCAGGCCGCCGTCGCGCTCGGGCGGCCCCGATCCGACTACCGCCCCTTCGATCGGCCGGCCCCCGACGTCGCCGGCTCGCTGCTCTGGAGGTAGACGTGCGCATCGCCTTCGGCTCCGACGAGAGAACGGCTCTGACCGACCACCTCGTCGAGGAACTGCAGGCGCGCGGGCACCGGGTCTCCCTGCTCGGACCCCCCGCCGGCGACGGCGCGCCGGAGGCGGGCATGCAGTGGGCGGAGGTGGGACAGCGGGCAGCGATGGCGGTGGCCCAGGGCGACGCCGACGAGGCGGTGATCTGCTGCTGGACCGGGACCGGTGTCTCGATCGCCGCGAACAGGGTTCCCGGCGTGCGCGCCGCGCTCTGCTCCGATGCCGAGACGGCCCGCGGCGCGCGGCGCTGGAACGATGCCAACGCGCTCTGCCTCTCGCTGCGCACCACCACCGAGGCGCTGGCCCGGGAGATCCTCGATGCCTGGTTCGCGGGCGAGACCCTCGATCCCGGCGAGCGTCAGAACGTCGCCCGCCTGGAGGGGCGCGACGGGGGAGCGTAGGCGCGAGAACGCCAGGCAGGCCGACCGGAGGTGGCACGGCGAGGGGCCCGCGCGCCATACTCGGCCGCGCGGCGGCCACGCGCCCGCCGCGGGAGGGGGAGGCATGCCGACGCTCCGCGTCAACGGCGAACAGCTCGAGGCGGCGGACGGCGCGCGCAACCTCCTCTCCTATCTGCGCTTCGATCTCGGCCTCACCGGCACCAAGTACGCCTGCGGGGAGGGGCTCTGCGGCGCCTGCACGGTGCTCGTGGACGGCCAGGCGCTGCGCTCCTGCATGACGTCGGTCGGAGCCATCGCCGGCGGCGAGGTGACGACCATCGAGGGGCTCGCCCCGGGCGCGAGGAGTCCGGGAGACCTCCACCCCGTCCAGCAGGCCTTCGTGGAGGAGGGGGCGATGCAGTGCGGATACTGCATCCCCGGCTTCGTGATGAGCACGGTGGGGCTGCTCGCCCGCGAGCCGCATCCGACGCGCGGGCAGGTGCAGGAGGCGCTCGCCGAGCACATCTGCCGCTGCGGGACCTACGTGCGCATCCTGCGCGCCGTCGAGCGCGCCGCGGAGGGCGCCGACGCGGTGAGCGCGCCGTGAGCGCCGCGGGGGCAGGCCTCGACGTCTACGGCGACGTGACCTTCGGCATCCCCGACCGCCTGCGCGCGAGCTACCGCACGACCACCTACTTCAACACCGCGCCCGACGAACCGCTGCAGCGCTGGCTCACGGTCGGCGCCGACGGTCGCGTGCGAGCCTTCGCGGGGAAGGTCGAGTACGGGCAGGGCGTCCGCTCCGGCTTCGCGATGGAGGTCGCCGCGGAGTTGCGCCTCCCGCTCGAGGCGGTCGAGGTGACGCTCGGCGACACCGAGCTGGTGCCGTGGGACCTGGGGACCTTCGGCTCCGGCTCGACCGCCTACGTGGGCCTGCAGCTCCGGCGCGCCGCCGCCACGGCGCGGCAGGCGCTGCTCGACCTCGCCGCCGATCGCTTCGACCTCCCCACCAGCGAGCTGCACCTGGCGGACGGCCGCGTCGTCGCCGGCGGCGACGACGCCCGCTCGCTCGGCTACGGCGAGCTCGTCTCCGACGCCTACCGGCGCGCCGAGATCCCCGAGGGCGAGGTGGAGCTCACCGCTCCCGGCGAGTTCACGGTGCTCGGCGCGGAGCGCGGTCGCGTCGACGCGATGGAACGCGTCACCGGCGCCGCCGTCTACTCGCGCGACGTGCTGCTTCCCGGCCTCCTGCACGCCGCCGTCATCCGGCCGCCGTCGCTGGGGGCGGAGCTCACCGCGCTCGACGCGGGGGTCGCGGCGCAGCTCCCCGGCGTCGTGCGGGTCGTGCACGAGCCCGCGGGGCCGGGAAGACCGCTCCTCGCGGCGGTGCTCGCCGAGAGCGACGAGCAGGCGCTCCGGGCGGCGGACGTGGTGCAGGCGCGGTGGGAGGAGCGCCCCGGCCAGCCGTCGCGCTGGGACGTCCCCGGGATCCTGCTCGACTCGGCGCGCGACACGATGCTGATGCAGGAGAGCGGCGACGTGGAGGCGGGACTTGAGGCCTCCGTCCGCACGCTTGAGGCCACCTACTACGCTCCCTACATCAGCATCGCTCCGATGGAGCCGCGCGCCGCGACCGCGCGCTGGGAGGACGGCCGGCTCACGGTGTGGGCCGGGACCCAGCGGCCCTTCGGTATCCGCTCCGAGCTCGCCTCGTACTTCGAGCTGCCCGAGGCGCAGGTGCGCGTGATCGCCCCCGAGATCGGGGGCGGCTTCGGCGGGAAGAGCATCTACCCGCTCGCGCTCGAGGCAGCGCGGCTCGCCCGCGCCGCGGAGCGGCCCGTGCGCGTCGCCTTCAGCCGGACCGAGGAGACGCAGCACTCGACCTTCCGGCCGGCCGCTCTCGTCTCGATCCGGAGCGGCGTCGACGCGGAGGGACGGCTCGTCGCCTGGGGGTACGAGGCGATCCACGCCGGCGAGCGCGCGCTGATCGGGCGCCGCGGCTCCGAGTCGCCGTATGCGGCGCCCCACCAGAGAACCGTCGTCTCCTCGGCCGACTCGCCGCTCCCCGTCGGCTCGTACCGCTCGCTCGGAGCCGCCGTGAACCACTTCGCCCGCGAGTCGCACGTCGACGAGATCGCGGCCGCCGCCGGAGCCGATCCCGTCGAGTGGCGCCGCCGGCACCTCGAGGACCGGCGCTATCACGGCGTGCTCGATGAGGCCGTCCGCCGCTTCCGGTGGAGCCCCGCCGCCCCCGCTTCGGGCGCGCGCGACGGACGCGGCCGGGGCGTCGCCGTCGGTATCGACGTCGGCAGCTACGTCGCACTCTGCGTCGACGTCGAGGTGCGTGGCCAGGAGGTGCGCGTCGAGCGCGTCTCCGCGGCGATCGACTGCGGCCTGGCGGTGAACCCGGACGGGGTCATCAACCAGATGGAGGGCGGCATCCTTCAGGGGCTCGGCGGAACGCTGACCGAGGCGGTCGAGTTCGAGCGCGGCGTCGTGCTCAACCCGGGCTTCGCGCGCTACCGGGTACCGCGCATCCACAACACGCCCCGCGTCGACGTCGGGATCGTGGGCGACCCCCAGCTGCGCTCCACCGGCGCGGGCGAGCTCGGCATCGTCCCGATCGCCGCTGCGGTGGCGAACGCCGTCTACGACGCCACGGGCCAGCGCATTCGCGAGCTGCCGCTCCAGCGCCAGCTCGAGGCGGTCGGCTGACGGTGGGCGCGCACGCCTCGGCGCCGCTGCTCGAGGGCCTGCGGGTGCTCGACCTCTCGAGCGGGCCGGCCGGCGGCCTCGCCACCATGATGCTCGCCGACTTCGGCGCCGACGTGCTGAAGATCGAGCCCCCCGGGGGCGATCGCTTCCGCTCGCTCGCGGCGGCGCCGGTGTGGCTCCGCGGCAAGCGCTCGCTCGCGCTCGATCTCCGCTCGGAGGGGGGCCGGTCCCGGCTCCACGAGCTCGCGGCGGAGGCCGACGTCGCGGTCGCAAGTTTCCGACCCGGGAGCGCCGAGCGCCTCGCGGCCGACCCGGCGACGCTCCGCGCGCTGAACGACGGTCTCATCTACTGCTGGGTGACGGGCTTCGGGCCGGAGGGACCCTACGCCCGCTACCCGGGATACGAGCAGGTGGTGGCGGCGAAATCGGGACGGATGCTGATCTTCGAGGGATCGGTCCCGCGCGACGGACCGGTCTACGCGGCGGTCCAGCTCGGCACGCACGTCGCCTCGCAGTCGGCGGTGCAGGGCGTGCTCGCGGCGCTCCTGGCCCGCGAGCGCACCGGCTCCGGCCAGCTCGTGGAGACGAGCCTGCTGCGCGGCTACATCCCCTTCGACATCGCGGGACTCACCATCCAGCAGCTCCGGGGCCGGCACCCCGAGCGCTTCCCGCCGCCGCCGCCCCAGCTCTTCGGGCGCCTCCCGGTGGTCGGCTACAACCCGGTTCCGACGGCCGACAGGGAGTGGATCCAGCTCGCGAGCATCGTCGAGCACCTCTTCCACGCCTTCATCGCGGCAGTCGATCTCGGGGAGATCTACGCCGACCCCCGCTTCGAGGGTGCGCCCTACCTCATCGACGACGAGGCGAAGGAGGCGCTGCGCCAGATCGTCTACGCGCGCACCCTCTCGAAGAGCACGCAGGAGTGGATGCGGGCCTTCGTCGAGAACGGGAACGTCGCCGCCGAGCCGTGGCGCTCGACGCAGCGGGCGCTCGATCACCCGCAGATCGTGCACACCGGCGACGTGATCACGCTCGACTCCCCCGCCCACGGTGTGATGCGGCAGCTCGGCCCGGTCGCGAAGCTGCCGGCGACGCCGGCGAGTCCGGCCGCGACCCGGCCCGCGGTCGGCGAGCACGCCGGCGAGGGCTGGCGACCGCGTGCGGAGGCGCCCCTCGCCCCCGGCGCCGCGGGACGCGGCGCGGCGTCGGGCCGCCAAGCGCAGGGCCCGCTGCACGGCGTCACGGTGCTCGAGTTCGCCTCGGTGGTGGCGGTGCCGTACGCCTGCACCCTCCTTGCCGACCTCGGCGCGCGCGTGATCAAGCTCGAGACGCTCGCCGGCGACAGCTTCCGGCTGATGGGGAACCCCGGCGTCGGGGACGTGCGGGGGCTGGGCGCCATCAAGATGACCGCCTCGAAGGAGAGCGTCGCCCTCGATCTGAAGGCGGAGGCGGGGCGGCGCATCGCCGAGCAGCTGATCGAGCGAGCGGACGTGCTCATCCACAACTTCCGCCCGGGGGCGCCGGAGCGGCTCGGCATCGGCTACGAGCAGGCGAGCGCGCTCAACCCCCGCCTCGTCTACGTCTCGGCGACCGGCTACGGGATCGACGGTCCGTACGCGCACCGGCCGACAGCACACCCGGCGCCGGGAGCGGCGCTCGGCGGCGCCTACCTGCAGGCGGGCGGCGTCGACCACGCGGTCGCCGGCGACGACTTCGCGGCGATGAGCGAGGAGGCTCGCCGCATGCAGCAGGCGAACGAGATCTCGCCCGATCCCAACGCCTCGGCGGTGGTGGCGACGGCGGCGCTCCTGGGCCTGATGGCGCAGCGACGGCGCGGCGTGGGCCAGCACGTGCAGTGCAACATGATGGGTGCGAACGCCTACGCGAACCACGACGACTTCGTCGACTACGCGGGCCGGCCCGAGCGGCCGCACGCCGACCCCGATCTGCTCGGGCTCTCGGCCCTCTATCGCCTCTACCGCGCGGCGCCGGGCGCGGGGGACGGGGAGCGGTCGAGCTGGCTCTTCCTCGCGGTGACAACCGAGCGCGAGTGGGAGGCACTGGCCGGCGCTCCCGGGCTCGAGAGCCTCGCCGGCGATCCCCGGTTCGGCACGCCCGGGGCGCGTCTCGCACACGACGCCGAGCTCGCGGCCGCCCTCTCCGAGCTGCTCGCCCGGCGAACGGCCGACGAGTGGGAGCAGCTGTTGACGAGCCGCGACGTCGCCGGGGTGCGCGCGGACGCTCGCGAGCCGGGGCTCTTCTGGGACGACGACCCGCACGTGGAGGCGGCCGGGCTGACCCATGAGACCGATCACCCGATCTGGGGGCCGTACCGCCGCCACGCGCCGCTGCTCGACTTCGACGGAACGCCGGCGACGCCGGGGCCGGGAATGCTCGGCGGGCAGCATGCCCGCACCATCCTCTCGGAACTCGGCTACGACGAGGAGGCGGTGGACGGCCTCTACGAGCGCGGCGTGGTCGTCACGCTCGACTACTGATCGCGACGGGAGGGCGAACCATGGCGGCGACCACATCCTCACGCGGCGGGCCCGCCGTCGACGCGCGCAGCGTCGTCGTGCCGACGCTGCGCCTGCCGACCTGCTACGACCCCGACCAGTTCACCCGCGTCGCCCCCTGGCGCTCGATGGTGAACTGGGATGTCCACGTCCAGCTTTATGATCAGTTGCTGCGCTACCCGACCGTCGACGTGGACGGCCGCCCGGTGCAGGACGTCACCCGCTTCGGGCCGATGCTCGCCCAGGGCTTCGACGTCTCGGGGGACGGCCGGCGCTACCGCGTGGCGCTGCGCCCCGGGGTGACCTCCGAGCACGGTCACGAGCTCACGGCGGACGACGTGGTGTGGAGCTGGGCCGCGCTCCAGGAGCCCGCCGGGGCGCCCCGGCCGCCGGAGGTGAACTGGCTCACGACGGGCGTGCACGGCGAGGTCGGACGCTGGGTCGCCTTCATGGGCTCGGCCTACGAGGCGATCCCCGGATCCGGTGCCCCCGCGGTCCGCGCGCTCGACCGCTACAGCGTGGAGTTTGCGCTCCCCGAGCCGAACGCCGCCTTCCCGCACATCCTCACGATGACGGTGCCGCCGATCTACGACTCGACCGAGGCGAGCCGGCACGCGACGCCGGAGGATCCGTACGCACGCGACTGGCTCGCCGGAAACCCGGGCGGCTTCGGACGCTATGCCGTCGAGAGCCGCGCGGAGGACGAGCTCGTCCTCCACGCTCGCGCCGACCACTACGCCGGGATGCCGGCCATCGAGCGCGTTCTCTACCGCGTCCTGCCCGAGGGGCGCGACCGCGTCGACGCGCTGGTGGCCGGCGAGATCGACGTCGTCTTCCAGCCCTCGCCGGCGGAGGCGGAGCGCGTCGCCGGGCATCCTGACCTGGCGCTCTTCCGGGCCCCCGGCAACTCGCAGCTCTCGCTGCAGATGGACCCGCGCGTCGCCCCCTTCGACGACGTGCACGTGAGGCGCGCGCTCGCGGCCGCCGTTCCCTACCGCGAGATCGTCGACGACGTGCTCCGGGGCTTCGGGCGACCCTGGCGCGGCGTCGTGCCGGAGACGAGCCTCGGCTACCTGGAGCTGTGGCCGGGCGAGCAGGACCTCGAGCGCGCGAGGGAGGAGCTCCGCGCATCGGGACGGGACCGGGTGCGCGCCACGCTTCACCACGGCACCGGCGATCCCGTGCACGCCGAGGTCGCGCAGCGCGTCGCGCGCGAGGCGGGCACGGTCGGCATCGACCTCGACGTCCGGCCGATGGCGGGAGGTGAGCTCAGCGACCTCCAGAAGGAGTACCGCATGCCGCTGGCGGTCGCGGGCGGCGGCCACCGCTGCAACGAGATGGGCTACGCCGTGCCGCACGACTTCGGCGATCGCTACTTCGGCATCACCAACTGGATCGACTACCAGAACCCGCGCGTGAACGAGCTCATTCTCGAGATCCGGCGGACCGGCGACGCCGGGCGACGCCGGGCACTCATCCACGAGACGCAGCGGATCGTCGCCGAGGATCAGCCCTGGGCGTTCATCGCCCAGCCCGACTTCCTCGTGGCGCACCGCCGCGGGCTTCAGGGCTTCGCCTGGCGCTCCCGCTCCGGCAACAGGCTCGCCTACTACGATCTCCGCTGGGAGTCGGCGTCGGGGTAGCCGGCGAGGCTACCCGTACGAATCGCCGATCACTCCCTCGGCCTCGAGGCGGTCGATCTCCGCGTCGTCGTAGCCGTGCTCGCGCAGGAGCTCGCGGTTGTACTCGCCCACCAGCCCGCAGGGAAGGTCCCACGACGGGGAGTCGGGGGCGAAGCGCCAGAGAAAGCCGGCCTGGATGCGGGGGCCGGTGTAGGGATGGTCGATCGTCGGGAACCAGCCGCGAGCGTTGAGCTGCGGCGAGAGCAGCATCTCCTGGGGCCCCGCCACGGCCGCGGCGACGGCGCCCTCCTCCTGGACGCGGTCGGCGAGCACCTCGGGCTCCTGGCCCGCGGCGTGCTCGGAGAGCGCGGCGTCCACCGCCTCGCGATCGCGGAGTCGGCCCACGACCGTGGCCCACGGGTGCCCGTCCTCCGCCCACTCCTCGTGGCCGAGAGCCCTCGCGAGAGCGCCCCACTGCGCGTCGTCCTCCGCGGCCAGCACCACCCAGCGGTCCTCGCCCGCGGCGCGGTAGCAGTCATGGGGAACGACGTGCTGCTCGCCGTTGCCGACACGCGCCGGGAGGCGCTCGTTCAGGGTCCACTCGGCGAGCACGCCGGGGATCTGGGTCGCGAGCTCCTCCACCTGCGACAGGTCGACGAGCATCCCCTCGCCCGTGACCTCGCGCTCGCGCAAGGCGGTCACGACGGCGAAGACGATGTGGAGCGGGACGGTCGCGTCCGAATGGGTGATCGGCGATGTCTCCTCCACGCCGCGCCAGGGGTAGCCGCGGACGGCGGTGTGTCCGGTCACGCAGTCGAAGCCACCCCCGAAGGAGACGTATCCTTGGTAGGGACCGGAGAGGCCCCAGCCGGGCAGCGAGAGGCGGATCAGCCGCGGGGCGTCGCTGTGCATCCGCGGCCAGTCGAAACCGAGCTTCTCCATCGTCCCCGCGGAGAAGGAGTCGATGACGACGTCGGCTCGCCGGAGCAGCCGGCGCAGCGCCGCCGCCCCCTCCTCGCGCCGCAGGTTGATCGCCATGTTGCGCTTGTTGCGGTTGCCCTGGTGCTGCGCCCAGGAGTGCTCGTAGGCGGGTCCCTCTCCGGGAGCGACGCGCCAGTCGTTGGGGTCGATGGGGCGCGTCGGCGAGAATCGCGGGTAGGACTCGACCTTGATCACGTCCGCGCCGAGATCGCCGAGCAGCGAGCCGCCGACCGGCCCCGCCCAGACCTCGCTGAGCTCGATCACGCGAACGCCGGCGAGCGCGCGGCCGCTCATCCCGTCACACCCGCCCGGAAGAGGGCCTGCTGCTCATCGCGCGAGTACCCGAGCCCGTCGAGGATCTCGCCGCCGTGCTCCCCGAGCCGCGGCGAGTGCCCGGTGCGCCAGCGATCGCCCTCCACGCCGCCGAGGCGGAACGGCGGGCCCGCGAGCGTGAGGCGGCCGACGTCCGGCTGGTCGACCGCGACGTAGGAGCCGCGCGCAACGGACTGCGCGTCCTCCAGCGCCTCCGAGATGTCGAGGATCGGGGTGCAGAGCACCCGTTCGGCCTGCATCGCGCGGAAGACCTCACCCTTCGTGCGAGCTTCGAGCCATGGCTGGAAGACCGCCAGGAACTCCTCGTGGTGGGCGGGCCGGTCCTCCTTGGTGGCAAAGCGCGGGTCGTCGATGAAATCGGGTCGCCCGATGGCGCGGCAGGCGCGCTGGAAGAAGGGCGAGTCGCCCGCCGTCAGCTGCACGTAGCCGTCCCTGCAGCGATAGGTGCCGACCGGGTAGGTCCCGCGCGAGCGCCGCGGCACGGAGGGAGCCCCGCCGGAGAGGGACCAGGCCACGAAGGAGGTGTCGACGTTGCCGGCCAGCGCCTCGACGGCCGACACCTCGGCGTCGCGGCGGGTGCCGTCGTGGAGGTGCCCCCAGACGGCGCCGGCGGCGCTGGCGGCGGCGGTCAACCCGACCTGCATCGCCACGACGTGCGGTGCGTAGCGAAGCGGCGGCTCCCCCTCCAGGCGGTGGCGGTGCAGGCGCGTCGTCCAGGCGAAGATCGAGAGGTCGTTCTCGAGCCGCTCCCGGTAGGGACCGTCGAGGCCGTGCGGGCTCATCACCACCACCGAGGGAGCCTGCTCCGCTCCCCGCACGGCGTCGAGCACGCCTCCGGCGGAGGCCGGCGGGAGTTCGACCAGCGCGAGCTGGGCACCCGCGACGAGCCGCCGGAGGACCTCCCGCCCCGACGGCGTTCCGACGTCGAGAGCCAGCGAGCGCTTTCCGGTGTTGAGAGAGAGGTGGAAGCCCCCGCGGTCGCGGTGCGGGCGGTCGCGCGGAAAGGGCGCCAGGCGACGCACCTCGCCGCCCCCGATGCGCTCGACCTTCACGACGTCGGCGCCGAAGTCGGCGAACTGCTTGCCGGCGCACGAGACGGCAACGCCGTCCCCGATCTCCACCACGCGGATCCCCGACCAGGGCTGATCCACCGCGGGCTCCCGCCCCATGCGGCCGACATCCCGTGCGCCGTCGACCGCCGCCGCATGCTACGGCACGCACTGCGCCCCCGCACGGCCGCACGGCCGCGGGCCGCGCCGGTCGCCACGCGTCCCGGGCCGGGCTACGCTGGGGCCCGGCCCTATCTCGAGCGCCGCTGAGCCGCGAGGAGATGCGATGGAACTCGGCATCGCGGGGCGCGTGGCGCTCGTGACCGGCGCCAGCCGCGGCATCGGGCGCGCCTGTGCCGTCGAGCTCGCGCGCGAGGGTGCCCGCGTCTGCCTCGTCGCCCGCGATCCGGGGCACCTCGCCCGGGCTCTCGCGGCTGTCGAGGACGCCGGGGGCGAGGGAATGACGCTCTCCGCCGACCTCTCGACGCAGGAGGGCTGCCGCGATGCCGTCGAGGGATGCGTCCGCGAGCTGGGCGCGCTGCACATCCTGGTGAACAACGCGGGGGCGGCGCGCGAGCACCACGTCGCCGACGTACCGGCCGAGCTCTTCGACGACGCGCTGACCCTCAAGCTCTACGGCTATCTGCGCATGTCGCAGCTGGCGCTCCCGCTCATGCGTGAGGCGGGGGGGGGCCGGATCGTGAACGTGGCCGGTGCCGCCGGCGCGAGTCCGCTCCCCGACAACCTGCCGATGAGCATCGCGAACGTCGGCGTGCTCAACCTGACGCGCGCGTTCTCCGACATCGCGGCTCCGGCCGGCGTCACCGCGAACGCCGTCTGCCCGGGCCTCACCGATACCGACCGCGCGCGGGAGCTGCGGGAGGAGCGCGCCGCCTCGGCCGGCGTCGGTGTCGAGGAGCTGCTCGAGCGGATGGCGTCACGCACGCCCGCCGGTCGCATGGCAAGCCCCGAGGAAGTCGCGCGCGTGGTGTGCTTCCTCGCCTCCGAGGCCGCGAGCTTCGTGCACGGCACGGCCGTCTACATGGACGGCGGCGCCCGGCGCGCGACGCCGTAGCAGCCGGTCTCCCGCTCGGGGGGCGGAGCTTTCCGCCCCGCGCGTGCCTCACGTATCGTCTCTCTGGCGCTTCCCTGCGGTGCCGAAGTGGCGGAACGGCAGACGCGGCGGTCTCAAAAACCGTTGGGCCTTGCGGCCCGTGTGGGTTCGAATCCCACCTTCGGCACCAATTCAGGTTTGAATCGGCGACCTGCGGCGGCCACTAACTGCTCAGTACTTTAGCAATTGGGAACGGATTGGGAACGGAAATCCGGCAGGTTCGGCGACACGTCTCCGGCGTCGCGCTTCCCGCGCCGACTTGCCCGAGCGCCTCGATCGCCGCCGAGGCTAGGCGGGACTGAACTGGAGAACGACTGGCGCGGGCGGACGAGGCCGGACCATGGCCACCCCTTACGCTCACTTTGCCTTCGCCCTCCAGCGCGGGATCCGGCGCGACTGACGCCTGGATCGTGCATGGTCGGGTGAGGAGAAGCCCCTCGGTAGACAGCGCAGGCACACAGCCACCGACAACCCATCTGAGGATGTCGGATCGGATGGACGGGGCCCCCGTCAGCCGCGTCACCGTGCGGCGCGGGACTCGGCCGGGGGCTCTGCGCGGAGCGGGGACGTCACCCGCCGTCGTCGTCGAGCAGTCCGTTGCGCGCGGCCCACACCACGATCTCCTGCTTGGACCCGACCCCGAGCTTCTGCTCGATGCGGTAGATGGTGTTCCTCACCGTGATCGTGCTGACGCCCAGGGACTCGGCGACCGCCGCGTAGGGCTTCCCGGCGGCGTAGTGCCGGAGAACCTCGCGCTCCCTCGCCGTCAGCACGCCCGGACCCGACCGGAGCTCGCCATCCTCGCTCATGAGCTCGAAGCCCCGCCGCACGGCGTGGTCCGGGAGCGTCAACCGCCCGCCGGCGACTCCCCGGATCGCCTCCACCAGCTCCTCGCTCCCGGCGTGCTTCTGGACGAAACCGGTCGCCCCGGCGGCCACCGCCCCGACCACGGCGTCCTCCCCCGTCGAGACGGTGAGCATGATCACCTTCGTCTCGGGGAGCCGCTGCACGATCTCCCGGCAGGCCTCCACGCCGTCCCTCTCGGGCATCATCACGTCCATCACGACGACATCGGGACGCGACTCCTCGGCCGCGCGCACGGCCTCCACCCCGTCCGTCGCCTCGGCCACGACCTCGAACCCTCCAGCGTCCTCGAGGAGGTCCCGCAGCCCCTTCCTCACGACCGGGTGGTCGTCCACCAGCATCACGCGGAACGTGCCCGCCTCTGACATCTCAGCCCCCTCCCCGGCCGGGCTCGCGAGGCACGACGCAGGCAATCGTCGTCCCGCCGCCCCGTCCGCCCGATTCGACCACGAGCCTGCCTCCCGCCCGCCGCGCGTCCCGCTCCATGCCGCTGAAGCCACGGCCCCGCCCGGCGTAGTCCTCCGGCAGGCCGATGCCGTCGTCGGAGACGGACAGGCGAACGCTGTCGGTCTCGAAGTCGAGCCTGACCACGATCCTGCCGGCCCGTGCGTGCAGGAAGGCGTTGGCGAGGGCGTTGTGGGCGATGGAGAAGAGGCCCGTCCGGACCTCCGCGGAGAGCTCCGGCTCGTCGCCGGACCGCACCATCTCCGCGGGGACGGAGGTGATGCTGGCGAAGGTCGCGGTGTGCGCGTCCAGCACGCGGGCCAGCTCCTCCCCCTCGAAGATGCGGCCCATGTCGATCGGCCTTCTCAGCTCCCACGTGGTCGACCGGGAGAGGGCGGCCGTCGCCGCCAGACGCTCCGTCAGCCTCGGGTTCGAGTCGCCCGCCAGCTTCAGGGCGCCCTCGATGCCCAGGCCGATCATGGAGGCGGTCTGCGCCGTCGTGTCGTGAATCGACTGGGAGAGATCGATGCGCTCCCGGTGCGCCTGCCGCTCCCTCGCCATCGCGGCCAGCGTCTCGGAGCGCTCGAACCGCACGATGAGCCCGGCGCCCACGGCGATGAGGTACATCACCGACAGCCTGGCGGCCAGCACATGGTCCTGGCCCGCCTCGAGGTCCGGGCCGGGGCCCGCCACGACCACCACCAGGCAGTAGACCACGGCCGTCGCCGTGACCCATCCCAGGATGAGCCAGAGCGACGGGAAGACCACGGCAAACATGGCGAGCGCCGGGTAGTAGGTGACGAAGATGAAGTGGTCGAACCTGCCGCTGACGGCGATGAAGGCCGTGATCAGCGCGATGTCGAGGGCGCTGAGGGCGAGCATCCAGCGCCACGTCACCGGCCTGTGCGTCAGGAGACGATGGTGCGCGACCCCGTTGATGGCCGCCAGCGATGCGCTCAGGAAGACGAATTCGGTGTTCTCGGGGTACCAGAGGTCCGAACGGCGTGCCAGCAGGGCGGCGCCGGTGAGCCAGATGAACCAGCGGCCCCAGACCGAGACCCTCACCACGTAGCGCACCACGTCGGGGTCGGCCCGGAAGAGCCGGACCAACGGGTTCCGCATGGCGGTGTCGACCTTCATGAGCAGATCCGGCAGCTGGCCCGTCGCCCCGGGTCGGCCGGCCCGTGAATGCGGACCCGCGGGCCGCGCCCGCCGCTGCGGCGGGGAGGGGCGATCAGTGATTTGCGGGAATCTCCTCGACAAATGTATCGCCTCTCTCCATCGAATACTAGGTCGGACGTATGTACGCCGTGGATGTATAAAGCAACTCCCTCTCCACATCGTTAAGTCAACAGATCCGCTGCCAATTAAGTGCCGATGCGTACAAACGCAATCTAGACGGAATCGCCGCGCGTCGATAGCGTCCGTGAAGCCATTTTGCGTGACCACCCTCAATCAGCGGTGACGACGACCCCGACGTGACGGTGCAGTTCTCCCAGAGCACCTTCAGCGTGGCCGAGGGGGCCTCGCAGCAGGTGACCGGTCCGTGGTCTGAGACTTTAGATAGCCGTCTGGTGGTGTTCCCTCTTCCAGCGAGCGTATTGACGGAGCGATGAAGTTGAGCAACGACGAACAGAGCCTTCACAGGCGCGCAGTTTCCGCCGGGCCCAGACACGCTCCTTCCACCGGAGTTACGCACCCCATCCCTCGATCTTGCGGCGTCACACGACGCCTTGCCGCCTAGTGTGTCAGGCCGCCGGCGGGGGCGGCTCTGTGCATCCGCTGGACCGAGGGCAGAGGTGAGCAAACTGCTCCCGCTGCTGACGATCCTCGCCCTCTTTGCGGCGGCGGTGCTCTTTGCGGGCGCGCCCGTTGAAGCGCAGAGCGGGGGAAACCTTGTTGAGGTGACGGTCTCATTCGGCGAGGCGGAATACACCGTTAACGAGGGAGAAAGTGTGCAGATACCGGTCCGCCTGAGCCGCGACCCCCAACGGACGGTGGTCATCCCGATCACGACAACCGCTGCGTTCGGGGCCGGTGCCGAAGACTACTCGGTGCCGGCTAGCGTGACCTTCAACGCCGGCAGCCGTCAACAAACGTTAACCTTCGCGGCCACACAGGACACGTTGAACGACGACGGCGAGGCTGTGCTCGTGAAATTCGGCTCCATCCTGCCTAATGGGGTCACCAGGGGGAACACGGATTCGACGGAAGTGTACATAGGTGACGACGATATACCCGACGTGGTATTGGTCAGTTTCGGCGTCTACTCTGAGTTTGTACAGGAGGGGGAAACGAATTCGGTATTTGTGACGCTGAACGAAGATCCTGGCCGTGAGCTCGTCATCCCAATCACGGTGACCCATCTGGGCGGGGCGAGCTCGGCAGACTATTCAGCATTGCCAGCCAGCCTGACGTTTGGCAGAAATGAGAATACCCCTACAGTGCAGTACAGCAGGTCGAGGAAGTTTGACTTTGTGGCAGCCAGGGACAACGTCGACGACGACGGTGAAGCTGTGCGGATCAGCTTCGGCGAACCACTTCCGGCTGGGGTGAGGATGGAGGAACCGGCTCAGTCCATAGTTCGGCTCCTCGACGGCGGACAGGTTTCTGTGGGATCCGCGCAGGTCGGCATTGGTGTCAGTGCCGATCTGTACGAAGAGGATGAGGTCTATTGCCGTGTGGACGAGCGCATGTGCGAGGAGGTGCTCACAAGCAACGAGGCGTGGCAATGGCAGCGTTCGGCTACAGAGTTCGGGACTTACAGCGACATTCCCGCTGCGGACGGGGGCACGTCGAACCCGTACACGCCGACGGAGGAAGATCTCGGAAAGTGGCTAAAGGCAAAGGTCACATATGACTTGGGGTCCATCACTGGGCGGACGGCGCAGGGGACAACGCAGCAGCCGGTGCTGTGGAGACCGGCGGTTTCTAGCGCGGGCTACGCTCACAAGGATGACGAGGGATTTAACTTCACTATGAGTCTTCCCGTCACGCACAGGTACGCACAGCGGTTCACGACTGGGAACGATCCGCGCGGTTACCTGCTGGTGGGAACGCGCGTCATCCTGTATCAGCACGGTGGTACCCCGGCTGGAACTTGGGGAGTGCATGCCGATATCGGCGGAAAGCCGGCGGTCAATCCGCTTATGGCCGCGCGCTCACTCCCGAACATCGACAGTGCACCAGACACGTACGAGGAGTTAACTCATCCAACGGGCGTTCCACTCGATTCAGGCACCAAATACTGGATCGTCATTTCGCAGACGACTCCAAGTGATGACGGAAACATCTCCGTTGGCTCCTGGTCCGGTTTCGGAGGGCTATATGATGAGCTACTCCTTACTGAAAAGTTCAGTGCGCTTGAGCTTTCCCCGGATCCGGCAGAAGAAACAGGGCCGTCTCCGATTCCTGCGGGCAGCGAGGACGGCTGGTCCATAGACTTTCAGGCATTGACCTACTACTACGACGATCCCGACGACTCGACGGACGACCCTTCCGAGACTTGCGAAGATGGCTCAGTAGACCCAGATGACGTTGTGTATGGAAACGCATGCCAAGACGTACTGGCATTGCTTCCGTGGCGCTTACTCGCACATGCTATGCAGCTTCCCTCACCGATGGTGCTGCGCATGTCGGTGCTCGTCGCCCCGGACGTCACGGTGGAGTTCGGCGCGGCTGACTACACTGCCGACGAGGGCGGCGCCGCCAGCGTCGAGGTGACGCTGAGCGGCGACCCGCGCCGCACCATCACCGTCCCCATTGCGGCGACGGGCGCGGGCGGCGCGACCGCAGCGGACTTCGAAGTGCCGGCCAGCGTGACCTTCAACGCCGGTGAGACCTCGAAGACCATCACGTTCACCGCCGTCGACGACCACCTGGACGACGACGACGAGAGCGTGACGCTGGCGTTCGGGACCATGCCGGACGCCTGGATCGCGAGGGGGACGCAGGACGAGACCACCGTCGCCATCGTCGACGACGACGACCCGCGCGTGACCGTGACGTTCGGTCAGCACAGCTACAGCGTGGCCGAGGGCGCGACGCAGGAGGTGACCGTCACCCTGAGCGCCGACCCGGAGCGGGAGCTCATCATCCCCATCGTGGGCACGGACCAGGGCGGCGCCACCGTGGCGGACTACGGCACGCTGCCGGCGAACCTCACCTTCGCCAGCGGGGAGACGTCGAAGTCCTTCACGTTCACGGCGACCGACGACGCCGTGGACGACGACGACGAGAGCGTGCTGCTCGAGTTCGGGACCATGCCGGACGAGCGGGTCACCATCGGGCTCCACGCCGAGGCGACGGTGGAGATCGTCGACGACGACGACCCCGAGGTGACGGTGGAGTTCGGGCAGGACTCCCAGACCGCGGACGAGGGCGAGACGGTCAACGTGACCGTGAGGCTGAGCGCCGACCCCGAGCGCATGGTGTCCATTCCGCTCACGTCAGCGCCCCAGGGCACGGCCAGCGCCGCCGACTACGTCGTGCCCACCACCGTGACGTTCAGCTCGGGCCAGACCGAGACGACCTTCACCTTCATGGCGGTGGACGACGAAGAGGACGACGACGACGAGAAGGTGAAGCTGGGATTCGGGTCCCCCCTGCCTCCCCGGGTGACGCTGGGGACCAGGACCGAGACCACCCTCAAGATCGGCGACGACGACGACCCCGACGTGACGGTGCAGTTCTCCCAGAGCGCCCTGAGCGTGGCCGAGGGGGCCACGCAGCAGGTGACCGTCTCCGTGGACAAGGACCCCAAGCGCACGATCATCATCCCCCTCACGGCGACGCTCCAGGGCACGGCCGGCGCCGCCGACTACTCCGGCGTGCCGGCGAGCGTCACCTTCACCGACGGCGGGGCGCTGTCCATGAGCTTCACCTTCGCGGCCACCCAGGACCGCATCGACGACGACGACGAGAAGGTGAAGCTGGGCTTCGGGACCATGCCGGACCCGCGGATCAATCCCGGGACGACGGACGAGCTCACCATGAGCATCGACGACGACGACACGGCGGACATCGTGCTCAGCCCCGTGTCGCTCACGCTGGAGGAGGAGCAGAGCGCCCCGTACACCGTCCGCCTGGACAGCGAGCCCACCGTCGAGGTGACCGTGACCATCGGCGGCCACGCGGGCACCGACCTCGACCTCGAGAGCGGCAGGCTCGTGAACCAGGCGCTCACCTTCACCCCGACCAACTGGAGCACGCCCCAGGCGGTGACGGTGGTGGCGGCCCACGACGACGACGGCGTCGCCGACGACGCGACCCTGACCCACACGGCGGCCGGCGCGGAGTACGCCGGCGTCAAACGCGACCTGCCGGTGACCGTCAACGACAACGACCCGCTGGGCATCGTGCTCGGCCCGCCGGCGCTGACGGTGGCTGAGAGCGCCAGCGCCGACTACGCCGTCAGCCTGGCCACCGAGCCCACGGTCTCCGTGACGGTGACCATCACCGGGCACGCCGGCACCGACCTGAGCATCAGCGGGCCCGACCTCACGAGCGACGCCCTGACCTTCACGGCGGCCAACTGGAGGACCCCCCAGGCCGTGACGGTCGCGGCCGGCCACGACGAGGATCGCGAGGACGACGTCGGGACGCTGACGCACACCGCGCGCGGCGGGGAGTACGAACTGCTCTCCGAGGTGCTGCCGGTGACCGTGGACGACAACACCGGGGACCTGCGCCTGGTGGACGGCACGATGACCGACGAGGAGGGGAACCCATGCGAGGGTCGCCTCGAGATCTACTACGACGGTGAGTGGGGGACCATCTGCGACGACTACTGGACCGAGGACGACGCCGACGTGGCCTGCCGGGCGCTGGGCTTCACCGGCGGCTCGGTGGAGGACTGGGACCGCTTCAGGAACTCGTTCTTCCCACAGGGGCAGGAGGCCCAGCCGATCTGGCTCGACGACATGCTCTGCGGCGGCGGCGAGTCGAACCTGCTGGATTGCCGCCGTGTCCGTCCGGTCCCGGTGGGGACGCACAACTGCCGGCACCTCGAGGACGTGGGGCTCCGCTGCCTGAAGAGCACGGGGCCGTGGATCGTGGGCGTCGAGTTCAGCGCTCCCGGCGATGGCGACGGGACCTACGACGCGGGCGAGACCGTGGAGGTGAGGCTGGTGTGGAGCGAGCCGGTGACGCTCGAGACCACGCCGAACGGCTACCCGAGAGTGTGGCTCTCCTACGGCGGAGAGGGTGAGTGGCTCTACCATCCCACCGGCTCGGGCACGGACCGCACGGTGTACACCCGCACGCTGCGGGCCCGCGGCGGCGCCACCTCCTTCCCCCACCTCGGGGTCGGATACGATTCGCTGATCCTGCGCAACCCATCCCTCGCGAGCGCGGTGTCGGGCAGCATCGTCAGCGTGGAGGCAGGCGCCCCCGCCGTCGTGGGATTCCGCACCTATCGTTCCAGCGAGCCGGGCGCAACGGTGAGCGGATCCTCCATGCAGGTGGAGGCGACACGGACCGTCGGAGTGCCTTCCTTCAACGAGCCCGCGGACGGCGTCTTCGGGCGCGGGGAGACCGTGGAGGTGACCTTCACGTTCAGCCAGGCGGTGGAGGTGGACACCACGGGCGGTACGCCGTCGGTGCCGGTCCTGCTGGGCGGGACGGCGTCACGGCAGGCGCCGTACCTGCGGGGCAGCGGGACGAGCCAGCTCGTCTTCGGCTACACGCTCGGCGCCGGGGACGGCGAACACGGCTCCCTCCTGGTGGAGCCCAGCTCCCTGTCACTGAACGGCGGCTCCATTCTCGACGGCGCCGGCACCAGCGCGGACCTCGCACACCAGGGAGCCGGGGCGTTCTTCGCCCCGCCGCCCGATGTGGACGCCCCGCAGCTCCAGTCGGCCACGGTGGACGGCTCCACCCTGACGCTGACCTACGACGAGACCCTGGACAACAGCGCCCCCCTCTCCACCGGCCTCTTCGCCGTGAGCGTGAACGGCGCGGCCCGCTCGGTCCTGGTCGTGGCGGTCGGTGAGGCCAGCGTCCTGCTCTTCCTCTCCGCGCCGGTGGAGTCGGGGGACACGGTGACGGTGGACTACGCCGCCCCCACGGCCGACTCGGAGGCCGGGTTGCAGGACCCGTCGGGCAACGCCGCCGCATCATTCAGCGGGTGGGCGGTGACCAACGGCACGGCGGCGCCTCTCAACACCCGCGCCGCGGGAGCTCCCACCATCGCCGGCACCGCCCGGGCAGGAGAGACCCTCACGGTCGACACCTCGGGCATCTCCGACGCCGACGGCCTCGAGAGCGCCGCGTTCACCTACCGGTGGCTCGCCCATGACGGCTCGGCGGACACCGTGATCCCGGGGGCGGCGGGCAGCAGCTACACCCTGCGCTCCACCGACGTGGGCAAGACCATCACGGCGCGGGTCTCCTTCACCGACGACGCCGGCCACTCCGAGACGCTCACCAGCGCCGCGACCGAGGAGGTCGCGGCAAGCCCCAACACTCCGGCCGCGGGAACGCCCACCATCGCCGGCACCGCCCGGGCAGGAGAGACCCTCACGGTCGACACCTCGGGCATCTCCGACGCCGACGGCCTCGAGAGCGCGACGTTCACCCACCGGTGGCTCGCCCATGACGGCTCGGCGGACACCGCGATCCCGGGGGCGGCGGGCAGCAGTTACACCCTGCGCGCCACCGACGTCGGCAAGACCATCACGGTGCGGGTCTCCTTCACCGACGACGCCGGCCACTCCGAGACGCTCACCAGCGCGGCGACGGCGGCGGTCGCGGCACGCCCCAACACTCCGGCCGCGGGAACGCCCACCATCGCCGGCACCGCCCGGGTCGGAGAGACCCTCACGGTCGACACCTCGGACATCTCCGACGCCGACGGCCTCGAGAGCGCCGCGTTCACCTACCAGTGGCTGGCCAATGACGGCTCGGCGGACACCGCTATCCCGGGGGCGGCGGGCAGCAGCTACACCCTGCGCGCCACCGACGTGGGCAAGGCCATCACGGTGCGGGTCTCCTTCACCGACGACGCCGGCCACTCCGAGGAGCTGACCAGCGCGGCGACGGCGGCGGTGGTTGCCGCGGCGGATGCCCCGCCGGTGTGGTCGGTGGAGATGACGGTGGTCCACTACGGCTACGGCGACGTGGGCGCGGCCAGCCCCGAGCTCTTCTCGAACGAAACGGGCGACCTCGACGTGGTGTGGCTCTGGTACTCCGCCCGCACGCGGGAGATTCAGCTGGCCTTCCTGAAGCCTCTTGCCGACGCCGCGGAGCTGAGGCTACAGCTCGACGACATCTCGCTCGCCTTCCCGACGCACTCCTCCAGCACGAGCTTTATCTTCACGGACGTCGACATCTCCTGGACGGAGGGCCAGACGGTGGCGGCGAGCATCGTCCGCTAGCCTCCGCGGGCGCGAGTCGATGCGTCGTCTCACCCCTCCGTGTAGCGGCCGAAGCACGGTGACCTGCTCATGACGGCTGTGGTGCGTCGCGCCCGGGGGTGTGAGGGCGTGCCCACGCGTGATGAACCTCCCCGGAGTTGGCGGTGGCTGCCCGCCGGGAGGCTGACGTTTGCTCTGGGTACGGTGCTCGCCCTTGCCGTCGCCTGCACGGGCGACTCCGAGCCCAGGCCAACCCCCGCCGCGACCCCAGCTGCCGCCTTCGGAACCCCCACGGCCGCACCCATGCAGACACCTGCACCCCTGCCCACTGCGCCGCCGACGCCCTCGCTGAGACCCACGCCGGCACCCACGACGGCGCCCACAGCGATGCCCACGGCGACGCCCCCGGCGACGCCCACCGACAGCGCGGATGTCCTCGTCGATCTACGTGTGCGGTCGGAGCTCGGGAGCGTCATCGGCTTCTTCGCGGACAACTACGGGATCGCGCCCCCGGAGCTCGCGGTGCGCCCGTCGGCGGGCGCACCGAGCATCTTCCTGACCGGTTCCTCCCGGCGGCCTCCCGCACCCGTCCTGTACATCAACAGCGACCTTCCGGGCTTCTCTCTCGGGGCCACGCTCGCGCACCTCTACGCGCGGGTCGTGCAGCACCACCTCACGGCCTTCACGCATGAGCCCGCGTGGATGCCCGAGGCGGCGGCGACGTACGCGGCGGGCCTCTACGCCGCCGCCGTTCAGGGGCGATCGAGCGACGAGATTCGCAACGGGTGGCTCCGTTCGTCCGCCGGAGCCACGACGCCCCTCGACGCACTCGGGGCGGGCGGAGCCTTCTACGGCGCGGAGCGAGGCTCTGCGCTGGGCGCGCTCGCGGTCGACTGGCTGGTCGGCTACGCCGCCGCACGCAGCGGAAGCGATGCGGGCCGCGCGCATCCCTGGGGAGTGCCGCTCATCCAGCAGGCAGCACAGGACGCCCACATCGAGTATTACCGCCTGCTGCCCCGCTCTCGGAACTGGGAGGCGGCGTTCGAGGCGGCGTTCGGGATCCGGCCCGACGACTTCTACGTCGGATTCGCGCTCGATCACCGCGCGGCGCTCGGGCTCTGGGAGGCGGCCGGCGGCTCGCTCGATCGCTTCCGCAGCGACTTCCACGCCTACCGCGAGGCGGCACAGACGTCGCTCGCGCACTTGCGCGATCACGCCGTGGGCCCAACCGTCGTCTTCATCGGGGACGTTCCCGACGAGCCGCGCGCCGCCGTTCGGGAGCGGGTGGGGAGCGTCTACAGGTTCCTCACCGAGCACCTGGGCGCCGAGCCCTACGAGTACTCGATCTATGTCGCCGCGGACGCGCGCTCGGCGCTGCCCCGCTACTACGGCCTCGCCCGCCAGGGGGAACTCGTGGGAGACTACCGGTGCCTGGCCGGCTCTGAGCTCGTGACCTTCTACGTGCTGACCTGCGAGCAGGAGCTGGACCATCTGACCCTCGTTCGGGACGCCGTCGACGTGCTCAGTCGCGGCACGGGCGGCACGCCTCCGCCACGCTGGCTGCTCTCGGGGATCCTGTCCTACGTGGAGGCGGCCTATGGGGAGTGGATCGGCATTCGGCCCGACCGGTTCGATGTCGAACAGGCGAGCGCTGCGCTGCGACCGCCGGTGCCTCTCCGCCAGCTAGAGACCGGCGAGGGCTGGACGGCGGTGGGGAGCGACACGAGCCGGGCGCTGAGCCTCCTCGCCGTCGACCGGCTGGTGCAGCACGCCGGGGAGCGATCCCTCATGGAGTTCTACCGGCTGTGGTCCAGGGGCGAGCCCAAGCTACCGGTGTACGACCCGCGGGCGGGCACCTGGGAGGCTGCCTTCGAGCGGGCCTTCGGCCTGACCCTCGACGGCTTCTACGAGGCGTTCGAGCCCACGCCGCCGCCCGACCCGACGCCGGCACCGGAGCCTGGTCCGCCGCCGGCCGCGGCTCCGGATGCGATCGGCGAGCTGATCGAGCCGGCCCCCGGCGCCTTCGAGCACCGCACCTTCGCGCCCGGCGAGCTGATCGAGTGGTGGCACGGCATCTTCTTCATGGACACGGCGACGGGCCGGGTCGAGGGCTACCGCGTCGCGGAGGAGGCGAGCCGGCGGGAATCGTACCGAGGGCTAGCGTACCCGGACCCGGACAGGGAGCAGGCATTCGTCTTCAGCGCCGCCTACGGCGTGCTCGGGAGCGGCAACCGGTGGGTGGAGGTGACGCGGGAGGACGAAGCGGTGCGCTTCTTGCTGGACCGCGCCAGCGGGCGTTCCTGGCGGCTGGGCGGCCACCTGGACCTGCGCGGTGCCTCGGGGGATCGCCTTCTGTGGCTCGTCGCCGGCACCGCCGTCGTGAGCGACCAAGAGTTCGCCGAGGTGGCGCGGCCGGGGCGCCTGCCGGGGGCGCACCTCTCTGCGGACGGGAGGCGCGTCCTCTTCACGGACCGCGCGGTCTCCGCGGCGGGGAAGTTCGAGCAGGTCGGGCCGGTCTGCGCGTGGGACATCGTGACCTCGGAGAGGACGCTGCTTCTGGGGCCGCAGGCGCATGAGCAGTGGGGCGAGCCGGTTGCCGTCTCGGCCTGGCCGGGGCCCGGGGCCGAGACGATCCGCGTCGAGGTGCGGTACCGCAGGCCGCCGGGAGCCTCGTGGTATGCGAGGGAGTGGTACGACCTGAGCTGGGAGGGCGAGGTGCTGGCGCGGGCCGCGTCGCCGGGGCGGCGTTCGAGCGAGCGCCCGTCACCCGACCTCGGCTATGTCGCGTGGCCGGAGCCGGGCTACGGTTCGGTCTGGCCGGCGGTGGCGGTCGCCGACGGGGAGGGCGGTAAGCCGCTGCTGCGTGTCCGCTCAGCCGACTTCCCGGACCTGGGCGCGACATGGCTGGCGAGCGGCGACGGGCTGGTGCTGTGGGGCGCCGCCGGGGCGGGACCCCTGGACGACCGGACGGTGATCGCACGGATCCGGCCGCAGCCGGTGCTCGAGAGACTGCCGACGCTGCCGGAGGGTCTCGTCCATTGGCCGCCGATGCGGGAGGCAATGGTGACCGGCACCGCGGGGAGCGACCGCTTCTTCGCCGGGCGCTATCAGCTCCGGGGCGCCGGAAGCATGGAGGAGGCGCGGGACGGCGTTGCGCTGTACGACACGCTCTCGGGCCGCTGGCACCTCGCCGACATCCGCAGGTACCAGCCGGAGAGCGACGCGTGGGGCGACCCACTCTTCTACCTGTACCCGTTCTGGCCCGACCACGCGGGCGAGCGGGAGCTGGCGATGGTGGTGGCGACGCACCGCTTCCGCGGAGGGGGCCCCATCTTCCTCAACCGGACGGCGCTGGAGCTCACGCCGTTCTCGGAGGAGCTCGCGTTCCGGGTGGCGCGGACGGGGAGCTGCCTGCGCGTACGCGAGGGGCCGGGCGAGGGGCGGGCGATCGTCGACTGCCTTCCCGACGGCACGCGCGTGGTGTTGGCAAGGGGCCCGTTCCTCCCGGGCGAGAGCTGGCTGGAGTGGGTCCACGTCCGCACCGACACGGGCGTGGAGGGCTGGGTCGCTCACCGTTTCCTGGATCACGACTGAGACATCGGCGCCGGGAGCCGGATCGATGATCTCACCGATCGCGTCCGGCGCCTCGGGTGTCCGATGCCGCATGCTTACGAACCGGCCGTCGATGCCGCCGTGCGGTCGCCGCGCATTGTGGAGGTCGAGAACCTCCAGTACACGAGCGAGCCGGGCGTGGTGGGGTTCTTCGTCACCTACCCCGCGCGCGGGGACGGCGAGCCGACGGCACGACCCGCCGGGCGGCGCGAGCCACACGCATGACCACGACCCGGCCCACGCTGGCCACCGCCGGCTTCGCCGCGAGGTGGCGCGACAATCCGCGCCGCGGGCGCGCCGCCGCGCAGGAGCACTTCAGCGACCTCTGCCACCTGCCCGGGGTGGCCACGCGCAACGACCCGCCGGCCAGCCCTCCTCGTGAGGGCCGGGAGAAGGGGAGTTCGCGCGCGATCAGGAGTGACCGTTGAACGCCGCGGAGCCGTAGGTGCGGACGTCCCTAGTCGGTAGCGGCCGACCATGGTCCTGCGCGACGCCGACGAGGTTGAGCACCGATCGCCTCAGGTGGCCGAGGAGCTCCACGCGGAACCTGTAGAAGGCATGCTCGGGCTCGCGGGCATTGACCTGCAGGACCAGCGGCTCCGCCCGAGCGAGCATGTATGTCGCATTGGCGACCGCGCCTCTGGCGGGGGAGTACCAGACGGTCCCGGGATGCAGTACGCAGAGCCTCTTCACCAGGTGGTCGCGCTCGAGCCGGGCGTTGATGTCACCGAAGCGCTCGGCGACCTCCGCGAAGGTCGTCCCCTCGGGGAGCCTGGTCCCGAGCACCGTCGTGTGGAGCGGGTTGAGGATCGCCGCGAGCGAGATGGCGGGTGCGGCGCCCTCCCCGGGGCCTTCCGCCGCTCACTCGGCCCAGAACAGAAATCCCGCCCGGTACTCGGTTGCCCCCCAGCACGTCACATCCCCGGCGTCGGTCAGCGCGCACCTGCGCCCCGGGCTGATGCTGATCGCCGTGTAGCGCCCGGCCGGAATACCTGCCGAATCGGGCGCGAAGATGCCCCAGCACCTCGCCTCCCCTGCCTCGGCCAGGGCGCAGGCGTCGTACCACCCCAGGGCGATCTGCGAGAGGGGCCCGGCCGGGATGTCTGCCGGATCGTGCGCGAAGATGCCCCAGCACCTCGCCTCCCCCGCCTCGTCGATCGCACACGTCCCCCGAGGGCCCGCTTCAATCGCCGTGTAGCGACCGGCGGGAGCGTCCGACTCCCCCCACTCATTGCTGCCCCAGCAGACTGCCTCGCCGGTCTCGGTCAGCGCACAGCTGTGGAACCAGCCGGCGCTGATCGCCGTGTAGCGCCCGGGCGGCGCGTCCGTCTTCCCGTATGCGTTCCTGCCCCAGCAGACGGCTTCGCCGGTCGTGGTCAACGCGCACACGTGACCGGCAACACTGATCGCCGTGTAGGGGCCCGGGGGAATGACGACATCCCCCGGCCAGCACACCGCCTCGCCCGCTTCCGTCAGCGCGCAGGTGTAGCCCGAGCCGGCGCTGATCGCCGTGTAGCGCCCGGGCGGCGGGTCCGTCTCTCCGCCCGTGTTCCGTCCCCAGCAGACGGCCTCCCCCGCCTCCGTCAGCGCGCAGGTGTGAAAGTCGGCGTCGCTCACGGCGACGTAGCGGCCCGGCGCAGGATCGGGCTGCTCCACGATGATCTCCTCCGACTCCCAGCAGACCGCCTCGCCCGCCTCCGTCAGCGCGCAGGCGTACTCCTCCCCGACGCCGATCGCCGTATAGCGCCCCGGCGCCGGATCCGGCGGCAGCATCGCCGTCCACGCGTCGCCCCAGCAGACCGCCGTGCCGGCCTCGGTCAACGCGCAGATGTGACTGCTCTGGCCGAGCGAGTGTATGCGGCGCATGCTCACCGCGGTGTACGTGCCGGGAGGCGCCGCCGTAGAGCCGAAGCACCTCACCTCCCCGGCCGCCGTCAGTCCACACGTACGGCGCCCGTCCGAGGCCAGCGACGTGAAGGGTCCCAATCGCTCCTCGCCAAACCATCCGGGAAAGCAGTCGATTTCGCCGTCATCGGTGAGCCCGCAGGTGCTGCTGGTCTGGCCTGCGCCGGTGACCCATACCGCGCTGATGGCGGTGTAACGGCCCGGCAGCGAGATGGTCCCAGCAAGGCCCCAGCGGTCGTCGTACCAGCACCGCGCCTCGCCGTCCGCGGTGAGCGCACAGGCGTGACTCTGCGTCGTGGTGATCGCCACGTAGGGCCCCGGCGGCGCCCTGCTGACGTGATCGCCCCAGCAGGCAACCTCGCCCGCGTCGGTCAGCGCGCAGGCGTAGGCGGGGGCCTTGCTGATCGCCACGAACGCGCCCGCAGGCGCGTCGATCTGACCGTGGTCGTTGTCGCCCCAGCAGACGGCCTCCCCCGCCGGCGTGAGCGCGCAGGCCCCTCGCCCGCCGACGCTGATCTCGCTGAAGGGCCCGCGCGGCGGGTCGGCGACGGGGGGACCTGCCGAGACGAGGCGGTTCACACGAGCGGGCGGCGGGGTCGCCGCGGCCGTCGGCGTGGGGGCGGGCGTTGCCGTCGGCGTGGGGGCGGGCGTTGCCGCCGGGGTGGCGGCCGGCGGCGGCGTCCTCGCGGCGGCCGCGGCGGGCGGCGGCGCGGTCGCTGCGGGAACCACCGCCGCACCTGGCGCCGGCTCGGGTGCGCGCTCGGACGCGCCCGAGCAGGCGGCGCCGAGAGCGAGCGCAACCGCAACCAGCAGAAGGCGCATGTGCACCAGTCTCGCCACCGACACACGGTGGAGTCCGGCGACGCCTGCCGTGCGTCCACCGTAGGACCCATGACCCGTTCCCGCCCTCACGGCCGCGAACGGGAGGCGCGGGGGGCGTCGGGATCGGACTCGCCGCCCGGCGGCTCGGCGGGCGGCGCCACCGTGAGCGCGACGCCGCTCCAGCGCACCTGTCTCGCGTCGACCCACCCACGCTGGTCTTGCTCGGTCAGGACGCGCACCCACAGGCACTCGGCCCGCGGGCACTTCGCCGCAAAGGCCTCCCCGGCGACCCACTCGCGCACGACCTGGACCGCGCTGCCGTCGGCGAGGCACTCGATGCTCTCCGACGCGCTGGCGGGTTCCGACCGCACCTCGAGGCATGAGCCTCCTCTGATCGTCACCTCGGCGCTGATCGCATCGTCGAACGGCGGCAGCTGGACGGCGGGAGCCAGCACGGGGACGACGGGCACCCGACCCCTCCCGGTCGGGACCCCGTCGAGCCTTACCTCGCGGCTGGTCGGACCCCAGAAGCTCCACCAGTATCCCTCCGCGGGGATCAGCGAGACGAGCGTCTCGCCGTCGCGGTTCACGACCGTCTCCATGTCGTGGAGAAAGAGCGCCGGATCGTCGGGCGACGGGAGGAGACGTCCTCCAGAGAGCCGCTGGGGCAGGGGGGACCACGCGCCGTCGAGGGTGACGATCTGGTTGCCGTCGCGCGTTCTGACGACGAGACCCGAGTCGCCGGCCAGCCACACTCCGGGGTCGCGCTCAGGGTGGGTGGAGAGCCGGAACGGGAAGGTCGCGCCTCCGATCCGCAGCAGCTCCTCGCCGGTCGCGGCATCGAGCACCGAGACCGTCGTGAGGGCCGCAATCCGATACGGGTCGCGTCCGCCGCAGCAGTCCTGGACGCGAGAGGTGACGGCGAGGAAGCGCGCATCGGGCGAGAGCCGGATGCCGGTCTCGTCGACGGCCCCCCATTCGCCGGCGACGACGAAGGGGAAAGAGACGTCGGAGAGCAACTCGCCGGACCAGCCGTATCGGAGCAGGCGGCCCGCCTGCTCGCCGGTGCCGGTCCCTCGCGGCCGCAGCAGGACGGCGAACCCGTCTCGAGTGCGGGCGAGCTGCCAGTACTGAGCGGGTCCGTCCTCGCGGAACGCGTGCGCGAGGTCGCCGCTGAGTTCGACGCGTGCCTGGGAGCCGTCCCCGATGCCCACGATCCACAGTCCGCGGGCATCCCGCGCGAGGATCACGCCCGCATCGAAGGCAAACAGCTCGACCTCCCAGTCGGGCGCGAGCTCGATCGCGGTCGCCTCGTCGAGGCCGGGGCCCACGACGGCGTAGCGGCCGGCCTCGGCGAACGCAAAGAGGAGTCCACTCCCGTCGACGGCGGCGAGGCTGGCGAGGGAGCGTTCCCACGCCAGAACGCGGCCGCCGACGGCGACTCCCTCCCTGAGCCGATCGATTCCGACAGCGCCCGTCTCGATGTCGATTGCGACGATCTCCCGGTCACCTGGCCGCCCGGGTCCGAGCGGGAGCGGCTCACCCGGCGGGATCGTTAACCGCTCGCCGGCCTCGTCTAGGGCCAACTCGCGGAGACCCAGCTCGCCAACGGTCGGCGCGGGTGTCGGGCTGGACGTCGGGCTGGGCGTCGGTGCCGGCGTTGGGCTGGGTGTCGGGCTGGGCGTCGGTGCCGGCGTCGGCGTCGGGGCGGGCGTCGGGCTGGGCGGCGGGCTGGGCGGCGGGGCGGGCGTTGGCGCCGCGGCAAGCGTCGGCGTCAAGACCGGGCCGGCGGTTGGCGCCGGTGGAGCAGGGGCGGCCGACGGCGTGGCCGCCGGAGCCGGTTCGAGGGCAGGCGCAGATCCGCCCGAGCAGGCGACAGAAAGAACAAGCGCGAGCACGACAGCGAGGAGGCGCATGCGCACGGGTCGCTCCTGCCACCCCCCGCCGGACTTCTCCGGCGCACACCGTGCGGGCCGCCAAGCTCGGGACGGGTTGGCCTCCCCCCCGCGCCGCAGGTCTCGGACCAGCGCCCCCAGGGCCGGCACCCTCACCACGTAGCGCACCACGTCGGGGTCGGCCCGGAAGAGCCGTTCCAACCGGTGCCGCCGGCGGTGTCGGCCTTCATGAGCAGATCCGCAGCTGGGCCGCCGGCCCGGGTCGCCCAGCCCGTGAATGTGGGCCCGCGGGGGCGCGTCCACTGCTGCGGCGGGGAGAGGAGATCAGTGGTGTGCGGGAATCTCCCCGGCAAATGTATAGCCTCTTTCCACCGAATACTAGGTCGGACGTATGTACACGAGTGGTGTATAAGTCGACTCTTTATCCATATCTTCAAATCAATGATTCGCCGCAAAGCAAGCGCTGGTGTGTACAAACACGATCTAGCCGGATTCGCCGCGCGTCGATAGCATTCCTGATGCCACCTTGCGTACGAGAACAACGGCGCAGAAGGGCGCATGGAGGACTCGACTGTGCGGGTGCCCGATGCCGCGTGCTGGCGAAGCGATGGCCTTCGCGGCGTAGCAGCCCTGCCGGACCGCAGGAAGACACGGGCGGAGGAATCGCTCGGCGATCCGCCTGAGGCGGGATCACGACCGGCCGCGGCCGGCGCGCAGTTGAGCAGCACTCCGTGGGCGTCCGGGACACGACTTCCCGGCAACAACCAACCCTGGAGGTCCTGGAGCTATCGGCACAGTCGGCTGGCCCGCCCCTCACGCAACCACCGCCAGCGTCGGACATGAAGCGAATGGTCGCCCGTGGTCCTAGAGCACATCGAGAAACGCCGGAACAACCCGGGCGCCGACTTCGTAGGCGGGCCCTGAGCAGCTGATCGACGCGAGAGTGGAGGCACCTGATGCGATGGGGCGCGGCGGTGGCGCTGGTGGGGGTGGCGTACTTCGTGGGCGCGGGGGCGAGTCCGGTCCACGCCGAGGATCCCCCCGTCGTGAACACCGTCACCATCAACCAGTGACCTGACCCCCTGAGACGAGACCACCGTTGATGACAGTCCCTGGGCCCACGAGGGTGGGAGAAGGGGAGGGACATCACGGTGAAGGGACGCAAGCACACGCCGGAGCAGATCGTGCGCAAGCTCGGGGAGGCGGATCGC
>JAPONQ010000088.1 GCA_026713865.1 Chloroflexota bacterium
ACACCGACGCCGCGGAGCAGAAGACCCCCCGCAGGCGCCGCTCGCGCGCGGCCCAGGCCGAGGCGGCCGAGACGCCGCCCGAGGCCGCCGCCCCGGCACCAGACACCGACGCCGCGGAGCAGAAGACCCCCCGCAGGCGCCGCTCGCGCGCGGCCCAGGCCGAGGCGGCCGAGACGGCGCCCGAGACCGCCGCCCCGGCGCCAGGCGGCGGCGCGGCGGAGCCCGGGGCGGCCGAGGCACCGCCCGCGCCCCCGGCGCCCGCACCCCCGGCGCCCGCACCACCGGCGCCCTCCCGCCGGCGGACGAGCGACGCGCTGGCCGCGGTCGAGGAGCGCATCGGGCGGCTGGAGCAGCTCGGCACGGAGATCGCCAGCCAGCGCAGCGCGATCGTCAGTCTCGCGGAGAGCATCGACGAGCTCGCCGTCCGGCTCGATCGCGCCGCGCGCAAGCCCCGGCTCGGCGTCTTCGTCGACGTCCCGAACGTCCTCTACGGGGTCGAGGCCGGGGCCCCGCCGATCGACATGGGGAAGCTGCTCGCGATGCTGAGCGAGGGGCGCGACGTGTTGCGGGCGACGGCCTACGCCCCCGTCTCCGACGATCCGCGCGAGCCGGTGGAGCA
Source organism: Chloroflexota bacterium (assembly GCA_026713865.1). GTDB lineage: Bacteria > Chloroflexota > Dehalococcoidia > UBA2979 > UBA2979 > VYDC01. The sequence continues at coordinate 620 of JAPONQ010000088.1, forward strand.
GCAGAAGTTCGTGGCGCCCTTCGTGCGCCACGCCTACCGCATCGTCACGAAGCCGCTCAAGCGCTTCGCCGACGGATCGGTGAAGGGGAACTTCGACGTCGAGATGGCGATCGACCTGGTGACGATGTCGGAGCGCCTCGACGTGGTCACCGTCGTCTCCGGCGACTCCGACTTCGCGCGTGCCGTGGAGATAGTGCAGTCCCGCGGCGTCCGGGTCGAGGTCGCCGCGTTCGCCGGGAGCACCTCGGTCGAGATGCGGGCCCTGGCCGATCACTACGTCGAGCTCGACCGCTTCGCGGCGCAGCTCCGCTAGCAGCCGCCTCCTGAGGCGGGCCGGCGCGGGGCCCGCGGGCGCGGCATCCGGCGACCCCGGGCACCGCCCCCCGTCACCGCCCCCCGTCACCTGCTCGCCCGGGAGCGGCCCCTGCTGCCGTTCAGCAGCGTGCCGAGAGGCGTGTCGCGGACGAGGTAGCGGTAGCTCAGGGCGCCGACGGCTGCGGTCGCGACGGAGGCCGCGAGGAACTTCAGCTCCGCGCCCCAGGCGAGACCGGTCGCCCGCTCCAGCCACCCCTGCCGGTCGAGGTGGGCGAGCCAGAAGGTCAGGAATGCGACCACGGGCAGGTGCATGAGGTAGATCCAGTACGAGGAGTCCGCGAGCCAGCGCACCCAGGCTCGCGGCGAGGGCAGGGCGAGCTCGAAGAGGCCCAGCAGGGCGACGCTTGAGAGCGCCGCCAGCGATCCGTAGACGACGGCCCCGGCGAGCTCCAGGCGGCCGACCAGCTCCGCCTCTCCCCCGGTCGACCCCTCGTCGAGGGTCCCGAGCAGCACCAAGCGCGCCAGGAAGAGCGCCCCGGCGACGACGAGGAGCGCGGCGACCACGTCCGCGTCCCGCAGCCGCTCAAGGAGCGTGCGGCGCGCGTAGAGGCCGTAGCCGTAGAGAAAGAAGAGCATCCCGTAGAGCACGTCCGGCACGTTGAGCGGCCAGATCGGCTTCGACTCGTCGCCGCCGCGGAGGACGATCAGGAGCGCGGCCCCCAGGGCCAGCAGCACGGGAGCGCGGCTGTACGCCGCCGCCGCGACGAGGCGCCCGGCCGCGAGCCCGGCGGGCCCGCGCCGTCTCCAGTGCCGGCCGGCGTAGCGCAGCGCCATCAGCGCCGCGTACATCAGCAGCAGGTAGTAGAGGAACCAGAGATGGGCGACGAGGTCGCCGCTCGACTCCAGGCGGGGCAGCGTCGTGAGTCCGGCCCGGAGCGTCTCGGGCGAGATCGTCCCGAACCAGCCGTAGAGCCAGATCGGGGGCAGGGCGACGGCCATGACGGGCCCGAAGAGGAGCAGCGGCAGCGCGATCCGCCGCAGCCGGTCGCACGCGAAGGCCGCGTCTGAGCGGCGCTCGAGCACCAGGTGGGCGAAGAAGCCGGCGAGCAGGAAGAAGACGGGCATCCGCCAGATGTGGATGAGGTCGAACACCACGAAGAGAAGGAGGGACTGGTCGTCGCCCGCCGGCCACACCCTCTCGAAGCCGAGCCGGCGGGAGAAGTAGGGAAGGCTCGCGTGCAGGACGATCCCGAGCAGCATCGCGAGCCCGCGGAGACCGTCGAAGCCCGTGGTAGCGCCCGGGGGCGGATGACCGGGCGCCGGCCATGCCGCCGCCTGCCCCGGGCACCTCGCCGCCGCGCGGCGGGCTAGAGGGCGCGGCCGTTGCCCCGGCGGCCGAGTCCGGCGAGCCCGACCCTCGCCTCCTCCTCCGGCGGCTCCGGGGGCTCGTCGGCCGGAGCCGCGGCCCGTGCGGAGGCCCGCAGGTGCGCGAGGGGATCGGGGAGGCGTCCCTCACCCGGCGGGGCGGGTGCGCCCCGGCCTCCCGCGAGCGGGACGCCGGCGAGGATCGCCGCCACGAAGGCGCCCGCGGTCAGCCCCACGCCCGCCCCCAGCAGCCAGCCGAGAGCCGCCGGCTCGGCGTCGGTGAGGACGCCTCCGACCAGCATCCCGCCGAGCAAACCGACGACCACGATCGCGTAGCTGGGAAGCAGTTCGCGCCTCACTGGTAGAGATCCCGGAGGTCGAACATCGGCCCGTCCGTGCACACGAGCTTCACGCCGCCGCGGCGCGGGAACACGGCGCAGCTGTAGCAGATCCCGACCCCGCACGCCATCTGCGCCTCGAGCAGCGCCTGCACCGGCGTCCGCAGCGTGCTCCGGCGCAGGATGCCGTTAAGCGCCTCGAACATCGGCTCCGGTCCGCAGGCGAAGGCCTGATCGCACCAGCCGAGCAGGCGCTCGAACGGCGCGGTCACGCGCCCGGTCTCCCCCAGCGATCCGTCCTCGGTGGTGACGACGAGCTCGACGGCCGGGGGGAGCTGCGACGCCGGAAAGATCTGCGCCTCGGTGCGCCCGCCGAGGACGAGCGTCACCTCGCGGCCCTCCGCCACCAGCTCGTCGGCGAGCCAGACGAGGGGCGCGCAGCCGATGCCGCCGCCCACGAGCAGCATCCGCTGCACCTGCGGGCGCGGATCGAACGCCCGGCCCAGCGGCCCGACCAGGCGCACCGGGTCGCCGGGTTCCCGTCCCGCGAGCCACGCCGTCCCGCGACCGACCACGTCGAAGAGCAGGGCGAACTCGGCCCCCGCGGGGCCCTCCCGGCGGCGGTGGATCGACATCGGCCGGCCGAGCAGCGGGTCGTGGCCCTCGCCGACGTAGGCCATCACGAAGGAGCCGGGCCGCGCCGGCCGCAGCTCGTCGGGCTCCCGGCACCAGAGGACGTGGGTGTCGCCGTAGAGGCGCACGCCCTCCGTCGCCTCCGCGACGAGGCTCCTCACGCCGCGCCCCCGGGCACGGCGAGCGGGAGGCCGAGCAGCGCGCCGACGGCGTCGAGGCCCGCGGCGAGGTGGGTCGCGCCGGAGGCACGCAGCTCCTCCGGCCGGCGGATGTGCGTGAGGCCGACCACCATCCCCACGCCGGCGTCGCGCGCCGCCGCCATGTCCTCGTTGGTGTCGCCGACGAAGGCGGAGCCCGCCGCGTCGGCGCCGAGCGCCGCGAGCGCGTGCAGGACCGGCGCCGGGTCGGGTTTCGGCGCGGCGGCCGTGTCCTGGCCGACCACGACCGGGAAGTGCGCCGTCCAGCCGAGGTGGGCGAGCACGAAGTGCGCGTAGCGCTCGCGCCTGCTGGTCACGAGCGCCAGCGGCACGGCCGCGGCGCCGAGGCCGGCGAGGAGCGCGCCGGCCCCCGGGCAGGGCTCCGCGCGCCGGTAGTAGCGGTCGTAGTAGAGGGCGCGGTAGTCATCGGCCACCCGCAGTGCCTCGTCGCGGGGGAGCGCGGTCAGATCCGTGATGACCTGGGGGAGGGAGTGGCCGAGCACCGCCAGCACCTCCGCGCGGGTGACCCGGTGACCGTGCCGTCCGAGCGTCTCGACCATGGCCTCGGCCACCGATCCGAGCGAGTCCAGGAGCGTGCCGTCGAGATCGAGGAGCACCGCCCGGGGCGGCGTGCGGTCGGCGGCGCGTGCGGCCTCGCTCACTCCGCTCCGCCTGCGGCGGCGACGGCGACGCCGTCGCGGTACTCGGGGAGCGGCCGGATCTCGTAGGAGCCGGGGCGGGCGAGCGCGCGGATCGCCGCCCCCGCCGTGTCGAGCGAGGTGAAGCAGGGGATGCGCTGCTCGGTCGCCTGGCGGCGGATGTAGAAGCCGTCGCGGATGTGGGTCGTGCTCTTTCCCTCGAGCGTGTTCACCACGGCGCGGACGCGCGCGTCGGCGATCACGTCGGCCACCGTCGGCTGCCCCTCGACCGGCTCGCGGACCCGGCGGCCGTCGTCGGTCAGCTTGGAGACGCGCGAGACCGGGATCCCGAGCGCGCCCACGAGATCGGCGGTGCCGGGCGTCGCGTAGAGGGGGCAGCCCGCCTCGTGCAGGGCGCGGATCAACGGGACGGCCTCGGCCTTGGTGCGGTCGGCGAGGGAGAGCAGCACCGGCGTCCCGGGGTGGAGGTCGAGACCGGAGGCGATCAGCGCCTTGCGCACGGCGGCCTCGAAGCTGAGATCGACGCCCATCACCTCGCCGGTCGACTTCATCTCGGGCCCGAGGAAGGTGTCCACGCCGCCGAGCTTCGACATCGAGAAGACGGGGGCCTTCACCGCCACCAGCGGCGGCGGCGGCCAGAGCCCGCCCCCGTAGCCCTGCTCGGCGAGCGTCCGCCCGAGCATCACGCCGACGGCGAGATCGACCATCGGGACGCCGGTCACCTTGGAGATGAAGGGGACGGTGCGCGAGGAGCGCGGGTTGACCTCGATCACGAAGACGCCCGGGCCGTCGGGCTCGGCCTCGGGGGCGATCACGTACTGGACGTTCATCAGGCCGCGCACGCCGAGCGCGAGCGCCATGCGCGTCGTGTAGTCGACGACGGCGTCCTGCTGCTCCCTGCTCACGTGCTGCGGGGGATAGACCGCCATCGAGTCGCCCGAGTGCACGCCGGCCCGCTCCACGTGCTCCATGATGCCGGGGATCAGCACGCGCTCCCCGTCGCAGATGGCGTCGACCTCGACCTCCATCCCCTCGATGTAGCGATCGATCAGGATCGGGCCGGAGCCCTCCTCACGCGCGGCGGCGAAGTAGCGGCTGAGCTCGGCGGCGTTCTGCACGACCTCCATCGCGCGTCCGCCCAGCACGTAGGAGGGGCGGACCAGCACCGGGTATCCGATCGCCTCGGCGGTCGGGAGCGCCTCCTCGAGCCTCTCCACCGCCACGCCCGGCGGCTGCGGGATCGAGAGCTCGCTCACCAGCGCCTCGAAGCGGCGGCGGTCCTCCGCGATGTCGATCGCCTCCGGCGAGGAGCCCGCCACCGGCAGCGCGGCGCGCTTGAGGACCGGCGCCATGTTGACGGCCGTCTGCCCGCCGAACTGGACGATCGAGGGGGGCGCCTCACCCGCCTCACCCGCCTCGTTCGCGAGCAGGTCGCGAACGGACTCCCCGTCGAGCGGCTCGAAGTAGAGGCGGTCGGAGGTGTCGAAGTCGGTCGAGACGGTCTCCGGGTTGGAGTTGGCGAGGATGGCCGCGAACCCGGCCTGCCGCAGGGCGCGCGCCGCCTGCACCGAGCAGTAGTCGAACTCGATCCCCTGGCCGATGCGGATCGGGCCGGAGCCGATCACCAGCATCCGCTCGCGCTCGAGCGGCGGCGCCTCGTTCTCCTGCTCGTAGCAGGAGTAGAAGTACGGCGTCCGTGCGTCGAACTCCGCGGCGCAGGTATCCACCATCTTGTAGACGGGGAGGATCCCCCACTCCTCGCGCAGGCCGCGCACCTGCTCGGGGAGGCGGTCGGCCAGCTCGGCGATCACGGTGTCGGGGAAGCCCATCCGCTTCGCCGCGAGCAAGAGCGCCGGCGTGAGCTCCTCGGCGAGCAGGCGGCGCTCCATCGCGACGATGCGGGCGAGCCGCTCCGTGAACCAGGGGTCGATGCCGGTCCGCCGGGAGAGCTCGTCGGGTCCGACGTCGCGGCGCAGGTGCGCAAGCAGCGCCCACAGCCGGTCGTCGGTCGCCTCCAGCGGCGGCTCGTCGCCGCCCTGGCCGAGGCTGCGCTTCCAGGAGGGATGCTCCCACAGCAGCGAGCGCCCCGAGATCTCGAGCGAGCGCAGCGCCTTCTGCAGCGCCGACTCGAAGGTGCGGTCGGCCGCCATCACCTCGCCGGTCGCCTTCATCTGGGTGCCGAGGCTGCGGTCGCCGGCCGGGAACTTGTCGAAGGGCCAGCGCGGGATCTTCACCACGCAGTAGTCGAGCGCCGGCTCGAAGGCGGCGGTCGTGCGGCCGGTGACGGAGTTCTCGATCTCGTCGAGGCGGCGGCCGATGGCGATCTTCGCCGCGACCCGCGCGATCGGGTATCCGGTCACCTTCGAGGCGAGCGCCGAGGAGCGGGAAACGCGCGGGTTCACCTCGATCACGTGGTACGGAGGCGCCTCGCGCCGATCCCGCGCCCCCGCGGCGCCCTCCCACGCCACGACGTCCGGGCGCGGGGCGAGGGCCAGCTGCACGTTGCAGCCCCCCTCGATCCCGAGCGCACGGATGATGCGCAGCGAGCTCGAGCGCAGCATCTGGTACTCCTGATCGGAGAGGGTCTGCGAGGGCGCGACGACGATGGAGTCGCCGGTGTGGACCCCCATCGGGTCCAGGTTCTCCATGTTGCAGACGGTGATGCAGGTGTCGGCGCCGTCGCGCATCACCTCGTACTCGATCTCCTTCCAGCCGAGCAGGGAGCGCTCCACCAGCACCTGCCCGATGGGCGAGGCGGCGAGTCCCGAGCGCACGATGCGCTCGTACTCCTGGGGCGTGTGCGCGACGCCGCCGCCCGTGCCGCCGAGCGTGTAGGCCGGGCGGATCACCGCCGGGAGGCCGATCTCGAGCAGCGCCCGCTCCGCCTCCCCCCACGACTCGACGATGACGGAGTCCGGGGTGGGCTCGCCGATCTCGCGCAGCAGACCGCGGAAGCTCTCGCGGTCCTCGGCGAGGCGAATCGACTCAAGCGGCGTCCCGAGCAGGCGCACGCCGTAGCGCTCCAGCACGCCGGCCTCGGCGAGGTCGACCGCGAGGTTGAGGCCGGTCTGGCCGCCGAGCGTCGGCAGCAGGCCGTCGGGCCGCTCCCGCTCGATCACGCGCGCGAGCGCCTCGACCGTGAGCGGCTCGATGTAGACGATGTCGGCGATGCCCTCCTCGGTCATGATCGTGGCCGGGTTGGAGTTCACCAGGACCGAGGTGACCCCCTCCTCGCGCATCGCCAGGCAGGCCTGCGTGCCCGCGTAGTCGAACTCCGCCGCCTGGCCGATCACGATCGGCCCGGAGCCGATGATCAGCACCTTGCGCGGCCGCTCGCGGAGAGCCGTCCCGTCGGGGGAGCCGGGTGCGTGGCGGAGGGCGTCTGAGGTCAGTTGTGGTACCCCGTCCGGTAGGCCGGCCCGAGCAGGCCGACCTCGGCCACCACGTCGGGCTCCGGCGTGCGGATGTCGGGGTCGGGAGACATCCGCGCCATCTTGATGTGCGTGACGTCGATCTCGCCGAGCTCCAGCTCGCGGAACTCCTCGACGGCGCGCGCGACGGCGAGGCGATCCGCCCCGCAGAAGTGCGCGAGGTGCACCACCGGCATGAAGCGATCGCCCCGCGGCGTCATCTGCGGGTCGACGCCGGCGAGCACCTGCGACACCTTCGGCACGCCGAGCCCGACCTGGCGGCGAACCTCTCGCAGCGCGTGGCCGTCGTCGGCGCCGAGATAGAGCGTCTCCTCGGTCGCGGAGATGCCGCCGAGGCGGAGCGTGAAGGGCCGGACGCGGTGGATCCGGGGTGAGGCGTTCACGTAGAACGACTCCACCTGCGACCACATCACGTCGGAGGCCATCATCCAGCCGATCTGGATCGCCGTCGCGTGCAGGTACTCGACCGGCAGGAGCTCCACGCCCTCGACCTGCCCCAGGCGTTCGCGGAGCGGCTCCAGCGCCGCGAAGAGATCGGCGTGATCGCGGCCCAGCGGCTGCAGGAAGGCGATCCACTGCCGCCAGCCGTGCGAGCGCTCGGCGTAGCGCTCCCAGAAGTCGGGGAGCGCTCCCGCGCCTCCCCGCAGGCGCTCCCAGTCACGGTCGCGGCGCGCGCGGTACTCGTCGGCGCTCGCCGGCGCCCCCCCGGGGCCGGCCCAGCTGGCCTCCTCCTCCTCACCCGGGAGATACGGCGGCGGGTAGGCGTCGCTCACGACGGCTCCGGGTAGAGCGGGAGCTCGAAGCTGGCGCCGGGGTTGGTGAGCGGAACCAGCGCGCCCATCGCCGAGAGGTAGGAGAGGGCCGGCTCGTTGTGGGCGGGAAGGCGGCCGCGGATGCGCCGGTAGCCCTGCTCGCGCGCGAAGGCGAGCGCGACCTCCGCCAGGGCGGTGCCGATGCCGCGGCGCCGATGCTCGAGCCGCACCCAGGAGCCGAACGTGCACTCGCCGGGGTCGGCCGGATCGGGGTCGACCGATCCGAAGGCGACGATGGCGCCGTCCTCCTCGGCGACGAAGGTCGCCCCCGCGCTCCCCTGGCGCTCGATCAGGGTCGTCACCTCCTGCGGATCGAGCGCGCGCTCGAACGAGATCGAGAGCCCCTCCCCCAGGATCTCGCCGATGATCGCGGAGATATCGGCGGCGTCCAGCGTCTCCGCACGCCTCACCGTCGCCATCACGCACCTCCCGCCCGCTCGCCGACCGCCGCGAGCGCCCCGCCACCGGAGACGGAGGCGAGGAAGCGATCGAAGAAAAACTCCGTGTCGTGCGGCCCCGGCGACGCCTCCGAGTGGTACTGGATCGTAAAGATCGGGAGCTCCTCGTGCACGAGCCCCTCGACCGTGCCGTCGTTGAGATGCTTCTGCTCGACGCGCATCTCCGCCGCGAGCCCGGCGGCGTCGACCGCGAAGCCGTGATTCTGCGAGGTGATCCAGACGCGCCCGCTCGGGAGGTCGAGCACCGGGTGATTCGCGCCGCGGTGCCCGAACGGGAGCTTGTACGTCCGCGCCCCGAAGACCCGTCCCAGCACCTGGTGGCCCAGGCAGATCCCGAGCATCGGGCAGGAGCCCACGAGCCTGCGCGTCGCCTCGACGACCCCGTCGAGCAGCATCGGGTCGCCCGGCCCCGGCGAGAGCACGACCCCGTCCGGCTCCAGGCGCCGGATCTCGGAGGCCGAGGCGGAATAGGGGACGGCCGTCACGCGGCAGCCGCGGCCGGCCAGGATGCGCATGATGTTGCGCTTCACGCCGAGATCGACCACGACGATGTGGGGCCCGCCCCCGGCGTGGTCGCGCTCCCCGGTGAAGGCGTAGGGCTCGCGGGTCGAGACGGTGGCGACGTAGTCGCCGGCCGCGTAGTCCGGCGTCAGCCGCAGCCGCGCGAGCGCCTGCTCGGCGCTCTCGTCGCTCGTCACCGTCCCCATCAGCACCCCGCGCGTACGGAGGTGGCGGGTGAGGGCCCGGGTATCGATGCCGGCGATGCCGGGCACGCCGTGCGCCCTGAGGTAGCCGTCGAGCGTGCCGTGCGAGCGCCAGTGCGAGGGCAGATCGGTGAGCTCGCGCACGACGAAGCCCCGCACCTGGATGCGGCCGCTCTCGGAGTCGACGGCATTGACACCGTAGTTGCCCTGCAGCGGGTAGGTCATGACCAGCACCTGGCCACCGTACGAGGGGTCGGTCAGGGACTCCTGGTAGCCGGTCATCGAGGTCGTGAAGACGACCTCGCCCGTCGCGCGCCCGGGGGCGCCGATCGCCTCGCCCTCGAAGACGCGCCCGTCCGCGAGCACGAGGCGGGCCGCGCCGCGAGGCGCGCCCGGCACGGGCCCCGCCGTCACGGCCGGCCCCCGGCGGCACGCCGCGCGGCGCTCACAGCGCCCCCACGGTCGCGAGCCGGTGGGCGAGGTGTCCGCTAACGACCGTCGCCACGACGCGGCCGCGAAGCGTCCGCCCCGCCAGCGGCGTGTTGCGCCCGAGCGAGGCGAAGGCGGCGGGATCGACCACCCACGAGGCCTCCGGATCGAGCACCACCGCGTCCCCCACGGCGCCGGGCGCGAGCGTCCCCAGCCCCTCGAGCCCCTCGCGCTCGTCGAGCCGCCACGCCCGCGCCGGTCCGGCGGTGAGGCGCTCGATCAGCTCGGGAAGCGTCAGCGCGCCCTCGTGGACGAGCGACATCAGCAGCCCGAAGGCCGTCTCGAGCCCGCTGATGCCGGGCGCGGCGAGGTCGAACTCGATCTCCTTGTCGCTGCCGGCATGCGGCGCGTGGTCGGTGGCGACGGCGTCGATCACACCCTCCCGCAGCGCCTCGACGCAGGCGGCGACGTCCGCCTCCTCGCGCAGCGGCGGATTCACCTTCGCGTGCGTGTCGTAGCGAAGCTCCCGGTAGTCCCCGTCCGCAGGGAAGGCCACGGCCTCGTGCGTGAGCGTCAGGTGATGGGGCGTCACCTCGGCGGTGATGCGGGCGCCGCGCGCGCGGGCCGCCCTCACCAGGGCGACCGCGCCGGCGGTCGAGATGTGCGCGATGTGCAGGTGGGCGCCGCTCTGCTCGGCGAGGGCGATGTCGCGCGCGACGAGCGTCTCCTCGGCGCTCGCCGGGCGGCCCCGCAGCCCGAGCCAGGTGGCGACCCAGCCCTCGTGCATCTGCCCGTCGCGCACCAGCTCCGGATCCTCGCAGTGCTGCGCGATCGGGAAGCCGAACGCCGTCGAGTAGGAGAGCGCCTGCCGCATCACGTGCGGATCGGAGACGGCGTCCCCGTCGTCGGAGAGCGCGACGACGCCGCTCTCGGCGAGCTCCCCCGCCGGCGCCAGCTCGCGCCCGGCGCGGCCGCGCGTGATGCAGCCGATCGGGAGCACGCGCACGAGCGCCGAGGAGTCGACCTCCTTCAGCACCGACTCCACCGCGGCGCGCGAGTCCAGCGGCGGCTCGGTGTTCGGCATCGCGCAGAGCGTCGTGAAGCCGCCGCGCGCCGCGGCGCGCGTGCCGGAGGCGACGGTCTCCTTGTACTCGAAGCCGGGCTGCCTGAGGTGGCAGTGGAGATCGACGAAGCCGGGGGCGACGACGAGGCCGGTGGCGTCGATGCGCTCCGCCTCGACCACCATCTCCCCCTCGCCGGGCCCGACGCGCGCGACGCGGCCGTCGACGATCACGACGTCGGCGATCCCGTCCCGGCCGAGCGCCGGGTCCACCACGCGGCCGTTGTGGATGGCGAGCGTCGTCACGAAGCGCCCCCCGCCGCCTCGGGCGCGCCGCGGCCGGAGAGCAGGTAGAGCAGCGCCATCCGCACCGCGACGCCGTTGGTCACCTGCCGCTCGATGATGGAGTGATCGCCGGTGGCGATGTCGGAGGCGATCTCGATGCCCTCGTTCTTCGGGCCGGGGTGCATCAGCAGCGCGCCCGGACGCGCCAGCGCGAAGCGCTCCGCCGTGACCTGGTAGAGCCGCGCATACTCGCGGAGCGAGGGGAGCAGCCCCCCCTGCTGGCGCTCCGCCTGCAGCCGCAGCGCCATCACCACGTCGGCGCCCTCGAGGGCGCGGCGGATGTCCGTCTCGACCCGCACCGGGGGCAGCGCCTCGCGGGCGTGCTCCGGCCGTTCCCCGGCGCGCAGCCCCCGGGGGAGCAGCGTCGGGGGGCCGCAGATCACGACCTCCGCGCCCATCGCCGTGAGGCCCCAGATATCGGAGCGCGCCACGCGGGAGTGGGCGATGTCGCCGATCATCACGACGCGCCGGCCTGCGATGCCGCCGAGCTGGCGCCGGATGGTGAAGAGATCGAGCAGCGCCTGCGTCGGGTGCGCGTGCGCCCCGTCCCCCGCGTTCACGATCGAGGCCGCGGAGTGCCGGGCCGCCAGGTACGGGGCGCCGGCGCTCGCGTGCCGCATCACGATCGCGTTCGCCTCCATCGCGGAGAGCGTGCGCACGGTGTCGACGAGCGACTCCCCCTTCTGCACGGAGGCGCTCTGGGGGCTGACGTTGACGACGTCGGCGCCGAGCACCTTCCCGGCGAGCTCGAAGGAGGCGCGGGTGCGGGTGGAGGGCTCGTAGAAGAGGGTGAAGACCGTGAAGCCGCGAAGCGTGGGAACGCGCGCGATGCGGCGCTCCAGCACCTCCAGCATCCGCTCGGCGAGCGTGAGGACGGAGTCGATCTCCGCGGGCGAGACGATGTCGAGATCGAGCAGGTGGCGCTGGCTCCAGGGGAGGGCCGGCGCCGCGCCCGCACCCACCTCCTCCCCCGGGCCGGGGTCGGGGGCGCGCAGCTCCCGGTCATCGCCGGCGGCCGCCGCGGCGCGTCCGGTCAGCGGGACGGTCATCGCTCACTTCTCCCCGAGAGCACGAGCACGGCGTCGCGGCCGTCCTCCTCCTGGAGCAGGACGCGGACGGAGTCGCCGCGGGCGGTGGGGATGTTCTTGCCGACGATGTCGGCGCGGATCGGGAGCTCCCGGTGCCCGCGGTCGACCAGCACGGCGAGGCGCACGGCGCGCGGACGCCCGAAGTCCGTGAGCGCGTCGAGGGCGGCGCGGACGGTGCGCCCGGTGTAGAGCACGTCGTCGACCAGCACCACCACGCGTCCCTCGACGTCCGGGAGCGCGCTCTCGCGCGGCGTGTTCCGGAGCCCGCGGGCCGCGAAGTCGTCGCGGTGCATCGTGACGTCGAGCGAGCCGGTGAGCGGGCGCACGTGCTCGAAGCCCTCGATCTCCCCGGCCAGGCGCCGCGCCAGCGGGACGCCGCGGCGATGGACGCCGGCCAGCACGACGCCCTCGACGCCCTCGTTGCGCTCGGCGATCTCGTGCGCCATGCGGGTGATGGTGCGGCGTACGCCGGGGGCGTCGAGCAGGAGCGAGCTCGGGCGCCCGTCGGGGGCGGATGGAGGAGCCGGGTGCTCACGCATCGAGCGCGACCCCGATCCCCGGCGGCCTCCGGCACAGCGGGCAAAAAAGAACCCTCTCGACGGGGCGAGAGGGCCTCCGGAAGGCGCCCACGGGAGCGAGCGCGGACGGTACGCAGGGGTGGCGCCGCATGCTGCGTCCCTTCCCGGCCTCTCCGGACCGGCCTTAAAGACACGCGTCGTGTCGTCGTTGCCCTAGGGTAGCATCACCCGTCGCGGGGGCAAGGGACGGGCCGGGCTGACGCCAGGCGTCGGCCCGATCCCGCGGCGGCGGCCCGCCTCAGGCGGGCGCGGCATGCCTCCGGCCGCCCGCCGCCGGCTAGCGCGGCTGGGTCTCCTGCAGGAACTCCTGGAGGGCGCCGGTCCGGCTCAGCCCGTGCTCCGCTCCCGCCGGGACGGGAGCATCCCCGGACGAGTGCGCGACGACGTGCGTGACCGGGAGGCCGACGCGGCTCGCCACCTGGTGGGGGAGGTCGCGCCGGAGCCAGCGCGAGAAGCCCGCGGGCAGCGTCACGACGATCACGCCCGAGTACTCGCCGGGATGGCTCTCGACTTCCGCCCCGGCGGCCTTGGCGGGGTCGCGGTCGCCCACCGCCACGCGGCAGACGTGCGCGCCGGCCGCCCGCAGCAGCGCGGCCGCACTGCCCCCGCGGATGCCGGCGATCGCCTGGCCGGGACCGGTCTCCCCGGTCCGGAGCTCGCGGGCGGGCGTCGCCGGGACGAGCAGGACGAACTCCGCCTCGGAGTCCTCCGCGATGACCTCGTGCACGTGCCGGATCAGCTCCGGGCTCTCCGCCGTCTGATGGGCCACTATCAGCTGGCGAGCCATCGGTCACCTCCTGGAACGCACTGCCAGAGGAGCGAAGTCTAGCAGCCGCGGGGAAGCGGCGCGGGCGCGCGCCGGGGGCACTCGCGGAGCCCCGGGCGCGGCGGGAGGCGGGGGTCAGCCGTCGCGCTGCTCGCGCAGGTAGCGCTCGAGCTCCTCCACCATCGACGCGGCATCCGGGAGCTCGGCCGCGGCGGAGCGGGGACCCGCCTCGCCCTCCTCCGCCAGCTGCTCCTCGATGCGGCGAGCGTACTCCACCATCTGCGGGTCCTTCTCGACCTCCGCCTGCACCTGCGCGTCGAAGCGGGCGGCGAAGACCTCGAGGTCATGCAGCGAGAGATCGAGGGCGAGGCCGGCGTTGAGGCGCTCCAGCAGCGCGAGCGCGCCCTTGGGATTCGGCGAGGCGTTGACGTAGAAGGGCACGCTCGCCCACAGCGAGGCGGAGGCGTAGCCGGCCTCGCGCACGGCCTGCGAGAGCACGCCGACGACGCCGGTCGGGCCCTCGTAGCCGCTCGCGCTCTGCGGGCCCAGCTCGAGGCGCCGGGCGAGGTACTCGTCGCTCGAGGAGCCGATCAGCGGCACCGGCCGCGCGTGGCTGACCTCCGCCAGCAGCGCGCCGAGCGTGATCACGCCCGAGACCTCGAAGGCGCGGCAGAGCTCGAGCACGCAGCCCACGAAGGCGCGCCAGCCGAGGTGCGGCTCGACCCCGGAGAAGAGGATCAGGTCGCGGTCGCCCCCCTCCAGCGTCCTCCACGAGAAACGGTTGCGCGGCCACTCGATCACGCGCTCGTCGTCGACGATGCGGACGGTCGGCCGGGCCTGCGTGAAGTCGTAGTAGGACTCGGGGTCGATCTCGGCGAGCGTCCCGCAGCGCCAGCGCCGGAGCATGTAGCGGATGACGCCGGTGGCGGAGCTGCCGGCGTCGTTCCAGCCGCCGAAGGCCGTGATCAGCAGCGGCCGGCGGAGCTCCGGGCGCTCGACGATGCTCAGATCGCTCACGGGAAGAGGATACCGCGCACCGCCCGCGGACGCCCGCCGGCGCTAGCGAGCGGTCACCAGCAGGAGCTTTCCGGCCGTGGCGCGCGAGGCGAGGAGGCGCTGCGCCTCCGCCGCCTCCTCGAGCGGGAGCTGGCGGTCGATGCGCAGCGCGAGCTCGCCGTCGGCGACCCAGCGCAGGAGGTCGGCCGCGCGCCGCTCGAGCTCCTCCCGGCGGGCGATGTAGTGGGCGAGGCTGGGGCGCGTGAGAAAGATGCTGCCGGCGTCCTGCAGCTCGCGCGTCTCCACGGGCTCCGGCGGCCCGCTCGACTGACCGTAGGAGACCAGCATCCCGCGCGGGCGCAGCACGCTCATCGAGCCGCGGAGCGTGTCGCGGCCGACCGAGTCGTAGACGACGTCTATGGAGCGTGGTCCGAGCAGCCGCTCCGTCTCGGCGGCAAAATCCCGCTCGCGGTAGAGGATGACGTGGTCGGCGCCGGCCCGCTCGGAGAGCTCGGCCTTGTCCCCGGTCGAGACGGTGGAGACGACGGCGGCCCCGCGCCGCTTCGCGAGCTGCGTGAGCAGGAGGCCGACCCCGCCGGCCCCCGCGTGCACCAGCGCCGTGTCGCCCGCAGCGAGCGGAAAGGTGTCCACCGCCAGGTAGTGCGCCGTCATCCCCTGCAGCATCAGCGCCGCCGCCTCCAGCGGGGTCACGCCGTCGGGGATGCGGACGAGCCGGTCGGCCGGGACGGCCGCGTACTCCGCGTAGGCGCCGAGCACGCCGCAGTAGGCGACCCGCTCGCCGACGGCGAGGCCGGATACGCCCTCGCCCACAGCCTCGACCGTCCCGGCGGCCTCCGAGCCGGCGGTGAACGGGAGCGGCAGCGCGTAGAGACCCGATCGCTGGTAGATGTCGATGAAGTTGATGCCGGCGGCCGCGACGGCGACGAGCGCCTCCCCGGGACCCGGCTCCGGCCTCGGCAGCTCCTCGGCGCGCAGCGCCTCCGGCCCGCCCGTCTCGTGGACGCGGATCGCTCGCATCGCTCCCCCTCACGCCGGCCGCCCCGGAACGGGCCGCCCCGGGGCCCGATCCTATCAGCGCGCGCCGGAGCCGCCCGCGGGGCGATATCGTGAGGCCGCCCGCAGGCGCGGCGAGGGGGGATGATGGCCGCTGCACCGCCCGGCGACGCCCCCGGCGAGGCCCCCGGCGACGGGGACGCCCGGCCGGCCGCCGAGCTCCGGGTGCTGCTGGCGGAGGCCGCCCGGGAGCTCCTCGCCCGGGGCCGCTCGGCCGACCTCGCCGAGGCGCGTCTCGAGGCGGAGCTGCTCTACGGCGAGGCGGCGGGCCTGGAGCGCGCCCGGGTGCTGGCGCGCGGCGCCCGGCCGCCCGGCGCGGAGACCTGGCCGAACTTCCGCGAGCTCCTCGCGCGCCGGCTCGCGGGCGAGCCCCTCGCCTACATCACCGGCCGCCGCGAGTTCTTCGGGCTGAGCTACCTCGTCGGGCCCGGCGCGCTGATCCCGAGACCGGAGACGGAGACCTTGGTGGAGGCGGCGCTCGCGGCGATCCGCGACCACCCGCGGGCGCCCCGGCGCGTGCGCGTCGCCGACGTCGGCACCGGACCCGGCACGGTGGCGCTCGCCGTCGCCCGCCACGCGCCGTCGGCCGCGGTCGTGGCCACCGACAGCTCGACCGCGGCGCTCGCCTGGGCCGGCCGCAACCGCGCGCGCCTCGGCCCGAGCGAGCGCGTCGTGCTGGCCGCGGGCGACCTGCTCGAGCCTCTGACCGGGCCCGTCGACGTCGTGCTCGCGAACCTCCCCTACATCCCGAGCGGGGAGCTCGCCCTGCTGCCCGCGGAGATCCGCGAGGCGGAGCCGGGGCTCGCCGTCGACGGCGGCGAGGACGGCCTCGCCGTCATCCGCCGCCTCGCGCGGCAGCTGCCCGCGCACCTCGCCCCGGCCCCCCACGCCGTGCTGCTCGAGGTCGGCGCCGGGCAGGCCGCATTCGTCGAGGAGCTGCTCGCCTCCTCGCTGGGCCCGGGCCTCGAGCTCGGCCGCCACCGCGACCTGCGGGGGATCGTGCGCGTCGTCGAGGCGAGGCGGGGCTATCCGGCGCGGGGGCCGACGGAGGCGCCCTGACCGGGCGCGCCGCGCGCCCCCCGGGGCCTACGTGGAGCGGCGCTGGGCCATCTGGTAGATCTTCCCCTCCGTCTTGATGGCGGGGGCGATCACCATGCGCGCGTCGTGGAACTCGCCGATGCCGAGGGCGCCGCAGGTCGCCATCGAGGTACGCAGCGCCCCGACCAGGTTCTCCGTGCCGTCCGTGCGCGAGGTCGGGCCGAAGAGCAGCGTCTCGAGCGAGTGCGGCTGCCCGACGTGGACGCGCACGCCGCGCGGGAGCGTCGCGTGCGGGGTCGCCATCCCCCAGTGGTGGCCGCGGCCGGGCGCCTCAGCGGTGGAGGCGAAGGGGGAGCCGATCATCACCGCGTCGGCGCCGGAGCAGATCGCCTTGGCGACGTCGCCGCCGGTGCGGATGCCGCCGTCGGTGATGATCGGGACGTAGCGGCCGCTGCGGGCGAAGAAGACGTCGCGCGCGTGCGCGGTCTCGAGCGTCGCCGAGACCTGGGGGATCCCGATGCCGAGCACCTCGCGCGAGGTGCAGGCGGCGCCGGGCCCGACGCCGACCAGGACGCCGGCGACGCCCATCTCCATCAGCTCCAGGGTCGCCCCGAAGTCGACGGTGTTGCCGACCAGCACCGGCACCGGGTCGAGCTGGCGGACGAGCTCGTCGAGCCGCAGTCCCCGCAGCGAGCTCGAGACGTGGCGGGCGGTGGTCACGGTCGACTGCACGACGAAGTAGCCGGCGCCGGCCTCGACGGCGATGGGGGCGAGGCGCTTCGTGTTCTGGGGGGTCGCCGAGACGGCGGCGACGCCGCCCGCGGCGCGGATCTCCTCGATGCGGCGGCCGACGAGCTCGTCGCGGATCGGGGGCTCGTAGGAGCGCTGGATGACCGCGGTGGACTGCTCCGGCCCGGCCGCGGCGATCTCGTCCAGCACGCGGGAGGGCTCGTCGTAGCGGGTCTGCACGCCCTCCAGGTTGAGGACGGCGAGCCCGCCGGCACGCGTGAGCGCGCCGGCGAAGGAGGGATCGACGACGGCGTCCATCGCCGAGGCGAGGATCGGGAGTGCGAAGCTCTGCCCGCCGAGCGTGAAGGCGGTGCTCACGAGGTCGGGGTTGGTCGTCACCGCGCCCGGGACGATCGCGACATCGTCGAAGCCCCAGGCCTGCTCAAGCTGCTTGCGCGGCGCCTCGAGGGCCGCATCGCCGGCGCTCGCCGGCCCGAGGCGCGTCTCCGTCGTCATGTCCCCCCCCCCTCCGCGCTTTGCGTGCCCCGCACGCGCTTCCCGATCCCCCCGGAAAAGCGAACGGCCCCCGCTGGCGGGGGCCGTCGCGATTCCGTCATCGCCAGCCGCGCGGCGCTCCCGGGGGCGCCGCAGATACACGAGGACCCCACCGGTCTGCGGCGGGGTCCCGACCCATCACGCTCGCTCGGATCACCCGGCGATTTCTCCGGTCCTCCCCCTCGGCGAGCCGCGGAGGCTCGCGCGAGCGTCCCCCCTCCCGGAGGGTCCGGCGATGGTACGGCGGGGCCCGGACGCGCGCAACGAGCCGCCCCGGCCCGGTCGCAGCGCCCGCCGCCGACCACCGATATGGCGCAGCGGGAGACGCTGCTACGATCGGGCCGATGCCCGAGAACGAGCGAGACGACGGCGCCCGGGCCCCGGCCGTCCTCGTCTGCGTCGCCTGGCCCTACGCGAACAGCCCGCTCCACGCCGGGCAGATCGCGGGCGCCTACCTCCCCGCCGACATCGTCGCTCGCTACCACCGCATGCGCGGACACCGGACGCTGATGGTCTCCGGCTCCGACGCCCACGGCACGCCCGTGACCGTGCGCGCCGAGCAGGAGGGGACGACGCCGGAGGCGGTCTTCCTGCGCTACCACGAGAGCTTCCTCGACATCTGGGAGCGCTTCGGGATCTCCTTCGACCTCTTCACCTCGACCGACACCGAGAACCACGTCGCCGTGACGCAGGACATCTTCCTGCGGCTCAAGGAGCGCGGCTACCTCAGCGAGGCGGAGCAGACCCTGCTCTTCGACCCCGTCGTGAAGCGCTTCCTGCCCGACCGCTACGTGGAGGGAACGTGCCCGCGCTGCGGCGACCCGGGGGCGCGCGGCGACCAGTGCGACCACTGCGGCTCGACGCTCGACGCGCTCGAGCTCCTGAGCCCGCGCTCGCGGCTCTCGGAGGCGACGCCCGAGCCCCGATCCTCGACGCACTTCTTCCTCCGGCTCCCGGCCTTCACGGAGCGGCTCCTGGAGTGGGTCGAGGCGCAGGAGCACTGGCGGCCGGCCGTGCGCAACTTCACGCTCGGGCAGCTGCGCGAGGGGCTCCGGGACCGCGCGATCACGCGCGACATCGAGTGGGGGATCCCGGTCCCCGTCGAGGGCTACGAGCAGAAGCGCATCTACGTCTGGTTCGAGGCGGTGATCGGCTATCTCTCGGCGACCCGCGAGTGGGCGCAGGGATCCGGCGACCCGGACGCCTGGAAGGCATTCTGGCTGGACCCCGGCTGCCGCACGATCTACTTCCAGGGGAAGGACAACGTCCCCTTCCACACGATGATCTGGCCGGCGATGCTGCTGGGGTACGGCGACCTCAACCTCCCCTACGACGTCCCGGCGAACCAGTACGTCACGATCTCCGGCTCCAAGGCCTCCTCGAGCCGCAACTGGGCCGTCTGGATGCCCGACTACCTCGACCGGCACGACCCTGATCCGCTCCGTTATGTCCTCACCGCGGTCATGCCGGAGACCTCCGACTCCGACTTCAGCTGGGGCGACTACGTGCGCCGCGTGAACGACGAGCTCGTCGGGCGCTGGGGCAACCTCGTCAACCGCGTGCTCACGATCACGCGGCGCCACTTCGACGAACGCGTGCCCGCGCCGCCCGCCGCCCTCCAGCCGGAGTCGAGCGACCTGCTCGCCCGGGCCGACGCCGCCTTCGAGGAGGCGGCGGGCCACCTGGAGGCGGTGCGGCTGCGCGCCGCCCTCGGCGTGCCGATGGCGCTCTGCGGCGAGGTGAACCGCTACCTCGAGGAGCGGGCGCCGTGGGTCGCGGTGCGGGAGGACCGCGAACACGCCGCCGAGACGCTCCACACCGCGCTCAACGTGATCTCGGCGCTCGCGACGCTGCTCGATCCCTTCCTCCCCTTCACCTCGCCCGAGGCGTGGCGGATGCTCGGCCACGAGGAGCCGCTGGAGCGGGCGGGCTGGCGCCGCCGGGAGGTCGCCCCGGGGACGCCGCTCCCCGAGCCGCGCCCGCTCTTCCGCAAGCTCGACCCGGCGCTGGCCGACGAGGAAGAGGCGCGCCTCGGCGCAGGCTCGTGAGCGCCCCCGCGGCGACCCTCCCCGCCATAGACGGGCCCCTCGTCGACGCGCACGCCCACTCCTGGTCGCCCGAGCTTGAGCCCGATCACGCCGGCGTGCTGGCGCGCGCCTGGGGGGCCGGGCTCGCGGCGATCGTCGAGGTCGGCGTCGACCTGGAGACGAGCGCGCGCTCGCTGGCGCTCGCCCGCAAGGAGCCCCGTGTACGGGCGGCGGGCGGCCTCCACCCCCACGAGGCCTCGCGGCTGGAATCGCAGCGCGAGGGGCTCGCGGCGCTGCTCGCCCGCGGCGCCGCGTCGGGCGAGCTGTCGGCCGTCGGCGAGCTGGGGCTCGACTTCTACCGCAACCTCTCCCCGCGCCCCGACCAGGAGCGCGCGCTCCGCTGGCAGCTCGGGCTGGCGCGCGAGCTGGAGCTGCCGGTCGTCGTCCACGCGCGCGCGGCGGACGAGGAGTGCTACGGCGAGCTGCGGGCGTGGGCCCAGCGCGCGGGCCGCTACCTGGGCCCCGGACGCGAGATCGGGATGATGCACTGCTTCGCCGGCGACGCCGAGCTGGGGCGGCGCTACGTCGAGCTCGGCTTCCTGCTCTCGATCCCGGGAACGGTGACCTACCGCAACAACGAGCGCGGGCGCCGGGTGGCGCGCGAGACGCCGCTCGCGGCTATGCTCGTGGAGACCGATTGCCCGTACCTGACGCCCGTGCCGCACCGCGGGCGTCGCAACGAGCCCGCCTACGTCGCCTACACCGTGCGCGAAATCGCGGCGCTGCGCGGCGAGAGCGAGCGGGCGGTGGCCCGGGCGACGGCCGAGAACGCGGCGCGGCTCTTCGGTTTCGCGCTCGGAGGCTGAGCGCAGCCGGGGAGCGGCCCCGGGGGCGGGGGACGAGATGGCGGTCCCGGCGGGCGGGCGCTCCCCGGTCGAAGCGGCCGCACTCTACGGACCGGTCGCCGGCGACCTCCCGCTCGTCGACGCCAAGCTCGCCTCGCTCGCCGAGGTCGAGGCGCCGTGGCTGCGCGAGATGCTCGGCGCGGTGCTCGCGGGCGGCGGGAAGCGGATGCGCCCCGCGGTCGCCCTGCTCGCCGGCCGCTTCGGTCGCTACGAGGCCGGTCGGCTCGTGCCGCTCGCGGCGAGCGTCGAGCTGCTGCACACGGCGACCCTCGTCCACGACGACGTCATCGACGCCTCGCCGGAGCGCCGCGGCCGGCCGACCGCCGCCGCGCTCTTCCAGAACGGCCCCAGCGTCATGCTCGGCGACTACATGTTCGCGTACGCGGCCGACTTCGTCGCCGAGACCGGGAACATCCGCGCCATCCGCGCCTTCGCGAAGACGCTGCGCGTGATGGCGACCGGCGAGCTCGAGCAGGATCTCTCCGCCTTCGAGTATTCGGAGGACGTGCAGCGCTACTTCGACCGCATCGCCGGCAAGACGGCCTCGCTGTTTGCGACGGCGGCGGAGGGGGGCGCTGTCGTCGCCGGCGCCGGGGAGCCGTCGGTGGAGGCGCTGCGGCGCTACGGCCAGAGGCTCGGGATGGCCTTCCAGATCGTCGACGACGTGCTCGACTTCTCCGGCGACGCCGAGGCGCTGGGGAAGCCGGTCGCCTCCGACCTGCGCGCCGGCACGCTGACGCTGCCGGCGATCCTCTACCTCCAGCGCCAGCCCGACGACAACCCGGTGCGGCGCGCCTTCGACGGCGTCAGGCCGCGTGCCAACGTCGAGCGGGCGGTGGCCGCCATCCGCGAGGGGGGGCTCCTGGAGGAGACGATGGAGGTTGCGCGGCGCTTCGCCGGCGAGGCGCTCGCGGCTCTCGAGGCCGCGCCCGCGGAGGCCGCCGACTCCGCGACGCGCGAGACGCTCGCCGGCCTGGTCTCCGAGGTGCTCGAGCGCCGCAGCTGAGCATGCGGGCTCAGGGCCCGGCGCGCCGTCAGCCGCGGCCCGGGAAGCGATCGAGTCGGAAGAGCGAGATCTCGTGCTCGGTCTCTCCGCTCGTGACCAGGTCGGCCAGGATCTCCCCCACCACGCTTGAGAACTTGAAGCCGTGCCCGGAGAAGCCCGCCGCCACGACGACGTTCGGTGAGCGGGGCAGCCGGTCGATGATGAAGTGCTCGTCGGGGGTATTGGTGAACAGGCAGGCGCGCAGCGAGAGCGTCGGCCCGTCGGCCTCCGGGAAGTAGCGCTCCAGCGCCGCCCGCAGCACGGCCTCGTCCTCCTCGCGGCACTCGCGGTCGAGCCCGTCGGCGGTGGTCGCCTCACCGAGGTGGTGGAAGCGGCCGATCTTGAAGCCCGGAATGCCGAAGACCGGGAAGCCGTAGTAGACGCCCTCGTCGAACTCGCCGACGACGACGGGCAGGGCGTCGGCCGCGAAGAGCGCGGGGCGCGCCGGCTGGAACCAGCCCATCACCTGCCGCTCCGGCGTGAGCAGGCCGCGAAGCCCGGGCAGCGACGCCGCCCAGGCGCCCGAGGTGACGACGAGCGTGCGCGCCTCGTAGGAGCCGCGGTCGGTCCTCAGGCGCACGACGTCACCGCGGTCCTCCCACTCCCGGACCGCCTCGCGCGCCCGCACCTCGGCGCCGTGCTCCTGCGCCGCGAGCACGTGGTGAACGATCGCCCGCTCCGAGAGCACGAAGCCGCCCTGCGGCTGGTAGAGGCCCCGCCAGCCCGCGGGCACCCGCAGCGCGGGGAAGCGATGCATCAGCGCGGCGGGGCCCAGCACCTCGTGCGGCAGGCCGTGCTCGAGGCAGGATCGGAGCGAGCCGGGGAAGACCCGCCCCTGCTCGCGGCCGAGGTCCACCGATCCCGTTATGTGCAGCAGCTGCTCCCCGCCCGCCTCCTCCAGCGACCGCCAGCGCTCGTAGGCGCGCCGCAGCAGCGGCACGTACGAGGGGTGCTCGAAGTAGGCGAGCCGGATGATGCGGTTGACCCCGTGCGAGGAGCCCCGCTCGTGGGGCACGTCGAAGCGCTCGATGCCGAGCACGCGCCGCCCGCGGCGGGCGAGCTCGTAGAGAGCCGCCGAGCCCATCCCCCCCACGCCCAGCACGACCGCGTCGTAGCGTGCGGCCGCGCTCACCGCGCCCCCGCCCCCGCGGGGGACGCGCTCACGGCGCCTCGCCGGGTGCGGCCTCCGCGGCGGGGAGGCCGCCGGCGGTGCGCGCCGCCGCGACGAAGCGCGCGGATCCGAGATCGCGCTCGGCGGTCGCGCGCGCCAGGGCGTGCATGACCTGCTCGAGCCGCGCCGCCAGATCCGGATCGAGGCGGATGCGGGCCGCCTCCTCGTAGGGGCTCTGCTGGTAGGCCCGGAGCACCCGCAGCGCGCGGCCGTCGAGAGGCCCCGCCTCGGGGTGGCCGGCCGCGCAGGGGCGGCAGAGCACGCCTCCCGCGAGCGCCGACCACGCCGCCTCGTCGGCCGCCAGCGATCGCGCGCAGGCGACGCACCGCTCCCATTCCGGCCGGAAGCCGGCCGCCTCGAGCAGGGCGAGCTCGAAGGTGCGCGAGACGAGGTGCAGCCCGTCGCCGCGCTCGAGGCGCCCGAGCGCCTCGAGCAGCAACTCGAAGACCGCGTCCGGCTCCTGCTGCTCGACCGTGAGCCGATCGGTCAGCTCCAGCAGGTAGAGCGCGGCCGCGAGGCGCTCGAGGCCGGCGTGGAGCTGCGGAAACGACTGGCGCGACTCCGCCTGCGTGATGATGTCGAGCGTGCGCCCGCGCGCCAGCACCAGCTCGACGAGCGAGAGCGGCTCGAGGGGCCCGGCGAGCCGGCTGCGCGGCCTGAGCGCCCCCTTCGCCACCGCGTCGCGTTTGCCGTGGCCGGGCGTCAGGAGCGTGACGATGCGGTCCGCCTCGCCGAGGCGACGGTGGCGGAGCACAACGGCCTCGGTGCGGATCACGCGGGGCGCGCGGCCGGGCATCGCCGTCCCTCCGTCCAGGTGGCCCGCCCCGGCCGCCGCTCACACCTCCTGGCGGAACTCTAGGGCGCGGCCGAGCGTGAGATCGTCGGCGTACTCGAGATCGGCGCCGGCGGGGAGCCCGCGCGCGAGGCGCGTCACGCGCAGGCCGAGCGGGCGCAGGAGCCGCGCCAGGTACATCGCCGTCGCCTCGCCCTCCAGGTTGGGGTTGGTCGCGACGATCACCTCGCCGACGCCCTCGTCGCGCTCGCGGAGGCGCCTCAGGAGCTCCTCGATCTTCAGCTCCTCCGGCCCGATCCCGTCGGCGGGCGAGATCACGCCGTGCAGCACGTGGAAGAGGCCGCGGAAGCCGCCGGTGCGCTCGATGGCGACGACGTCGAGCGGCTCCTCCACCACGCACAGCAGCGAACGATCGCGCCCGGCGTCCTCGCAGAGGGCGCAGGGATCGCGCTCCGTCAGGTTCTGGCAGCTCCCGCAGAGGGTGACGCGCTCTTTCACCTCGAGCAGGGCGTCGGCGAGGCTGCGCGCCTCCTCGGCCGGGGCGCGGAGCACGTGGTAGGCGAGGCGCTGCGCGCTCTTCGGGCCGATGCCGGGGAGGCGGTGGAAGGCCTCCACCAGCCGCGCGATGGGAGAGCCCGTCCCTCTCCCGGAGGGCCCGCTGCTCACCGCGGACGCCGCCCGCTACTCGTCGACACGCGCCGCGCCCAGCTGGAGAGCCTCCTCGACCAGATGCCCCCCGCCGGCGCTGCGGGGCGCCGCCGCAGGGGAGCGCGGGATGCGGCCCAGCTCCTCCCAGAGCACCGGGACGACCTCGACCGGCCGGTCGAGCGCGTCGGCGGCCGCCTCGCGGATCGCCTGCATCACGGCTCCGCCCTCCGCGTTGGAGACCAGATCGACGTGCGTCGGGAAGCGGAAGCCGATCTCGACGCGGTCGCCCTCGACGGATTTGATGTAGCAGCCCGAGTTGAGGAGCGCCCCGGCCTTGCTGTGGCGCCGGCGCGCCTGCTCCTGGATCAGCGACCACTTCTCGCGCGCCCGGGCGAGATCCTCCGGGACGTCGCCCTCGCCCGGGATCAGCGGCGGGGCGGGGGGCGCGTCGTCGGCCGCCGCTCCCGCATCCTCCCCCGCCCGGGGCGCGGCCGCGGGGGGCGGCGAGGCGGGGGCGGGGCGCGCGGGGGGGCGCGCGCGGGCGGGCGCCGCCCGTCCCGGCTCGGCCGCCGGGCGCGCGCGGGCCGCCCGCCGGGGCGGTGCCGCGGCCGGCCGGCCCTCCCCGGCCGGAACCGGCTCCGGGGCGGGAGCGGCGACGGGGCCGAGCACGACCTCGGCGAAGGCTATCTCGGCGGGGAGCGAGTCGTAGGCGTCGCCGGCGAAGTCGAGGGCCCCGAGCGCGCGCAGCGCCGCGACCAGCTCCCCGACCCCGGCCTCGCGTGCCAGCGGCTCCAGCTCGGCGGCCTCCGCCTGCGAGAGTCCGACGGCCGCGGAGCCCGAGCCGGCCTTGAGCAGGAGCAGCGAGCGCAAGACGGCGACGACCTCGCGCATGAAGGCGCGGATCTCGAGACCGTCGTCCCGCGCCGTGCCGAGCACGGCGAGGCCCGTGGCGAGCTCCCGGCCGACGGTCGCGCGAGCGAGCTCCTGCGCGCGGGCATCCACGGCGAGCCCGAGCCCGGCGCGCACCGCGGCGGCGTCGACCTCCCCCTCGCGGTAGGAGGAGAGCTGGTCGAGCAGGCTCTCGGCGTCGCGCATCGAGCCCGTCGCGTGGCGCGCGATCAGCTCGAGCGCCTCCTCGGTGGCCGCGATGCCCTCGCCCTCGGCGACGCGCCGGAGCTTGGAGACGGTCTCGGCCGTGCCGATGCGGCGGAAGTCGAAGCGCTGGCAGCGCGAGCTGATGGTGGCCGGCACGCGGTGCGGCTCGGTCGTGGCGAGCACGAAGATGACGTGCGGGGGCGGCTCCTCGAGCGTCTTGAGCAGCGCGTTGAAGGCGGCGTCGGTGAGCATGTGCACCTCGTCGACGAGGTAGAGCTTGTAGGTGGCGGCGGCCGGCGCGTATCCGGTCCCCTCCCTGAGGTCCCGCATCTCGTCGATGCCGCGGTTCGAGGCGGCGTCGAGCTCAATGAGGTCGAGCGCCGCCCCGGCGTCGAAGACGCGACAGCTCTCGCAGGCGCCGCACGGCTCCCCGTCGGCCGGTTCGCGACAGTTGACGGCGGTCGCCAGGATGCGGCCGGTGCTGGTCTTGCCGGTGCCGCGCGGGCCGGTGAAGAGGTAGGCGTGCGCCGGGCTGCCCGAGGCGACGGCGTGGCGCAGCGTCGTCGTGACCGGCTCCTGCCCCACGATCTCCGCGAAGCGGTTCGGCCGCCACCTCCGGTAGAGGACCTCGTGAGCCACGGCACCCCCGGCGCCCGCGGGGAGGTGCGGGCGCGCGCCCACCGAGTGTACCCCGCCCGGCCAGCGCGGAGCGGCCGGCCGCTCCGCTCCCCCCGCGCGCTCAGCGGGGCCGCCCCGGCGCCTCCTCCGGCCCGTCGTGGATGGCGGCCCCGAGGTGGCGCTCCTCGCGCGCCCGCAGCGCCCGCTCCCCGGCGGGGCTCTCGTGGTCGTGCCCCAGCAGGTGAAGCGCGCCGTGGAGCGCGAGGTGACGCAGCTCGAGGGAGAGCGGCCGCCCGGCCTGACGCGCCTGCAGCGCCGCCCGCTCCACCGAGATCGCGATGTCGCCGAGCTCGCGCGCCTCCCGCTCCCCAGCCGGGGTCGGGAAGGGCACGCCGCCGGGCTGCGCCTCCTCCTCGAGGGGGAAGGAGAGCACGTCGGTCGGCTCGTCGATCCCGCGGAAGGAGCGGTTCAGCTCGCGCAGCACCAGGTCGTCGCAGAGCCTGAGCGAGAGGGCGGCGCGGCCGACCCCCTCCTCATCCAGAAGCGCGCCGAGGAGCTCGCGGAGCCCCGCCGCCTCGGCCGCGCCGCGGAGCTCCGCGGGCAGCGCTCCGTCGAGCTCGATCGCGAGCTCGTGGCGGCCCGGTCCCACCCCCGTCAGGGCGCGACCAGCACCTCGGCGGCGCGCCGGGCCGCCGAGATGAGCGGCGTCGGCACGACCCCGAGCACGAGTACGGCCGCCGCCGTCGCCAGCAGCAGCAGCTGCGCCGGCGTCTCGGGCAGGAGCGAGGCTGCGGCCGCTCGCGCGGGGCGCCCGTCGCCGGGAGCGGCCGCGGGCTCCTCCTTCACCAGGAGCCGGGCCCAGCGGAGGTAGTAGAAGGCGGAGACGGCCGTGTTGAGGACGCCGACGGCGACGAGCCCGACCAGCCACTGCTCGCCGCCCTGGACCGCCGCGTTGAAGACGTAGATCTTCGCCAGGAACCCGGCCGTCGGGGGGAGCCCGGTGAGCGAGAGCAGGCAGATCCCGGCCACCGCGGCGAGCAGCGGGGAGCGCCTGGCCAGCCCCTGGTACTGCGAGAGCTCGTAGGAGCCGGTGCGCTGGCCGACCGCCACCACGACGAAGAAGAGGCCGAGATTGGTGGCGGCGTAGGTCGCGAGGAAGAAGAGCACGGCGGAGGGCCCGACCGAGCTCCCGGCGACCACCGCGGCGACGCCGATGGCGATGTTGCCGGCCTGCGCCACCGAGGAGTAGCCGAGAAGGCGCCTCGCGTCCTGCTGCCAGAAGGCGCCCAGGTTGCCGGCCGTCATCGAGACGGCGGCGACGACGCCGACGGTCAGGGCGATCTCGTCGGCGATCGAGGAGGCTCCGCCGCCGAGGCCGACGTAGAGGATGCGCAGCGCGACGGCGAAGCCGGCCGCCTTCGACGCCACCGAGAGGAAGGCGGCGACCGGCGCCGGCGCCCCCTGGTAGACGTCCGGCACCCAGCCGTGCGAGGGGACCAGCGCCATCTTGAAGCCGAGGCCGACGAGAACGAGCCCGAGGCCGAGCAGGAGGGGGAGCCGGAGCCCGCCGTCGTCGGCGCTCGCGACCACGGCGATGCCGGGGAGCGAGGTCGTCCCGGCCGCGCCGAAGAGGAAGACGAAGCCGTAGAGCAGGACGGCGGCCGCCACCGCGCCCGAGAGCACGTACTTGAGCCCGGCCTCCGCCGAGCGGCCGCCCCCGCCGAAGCCGACCAGCACGAACTGCGCGATGGAGGTCGTCTCGAGCACGACGAAGATCGCTATCAGGTCGTTCGCCTGCGCGAGCAGCACCATCGCGCCCGCCGAGGCGAGGAGCAGCGCGTAGAAGTCCGCCTGGAGCTCCTCGCCGAGCCCCCTGGTCCACTCGCGCGCCATCACGCAGACGGCGGCCGCGGAGGCGGTGATCAGGAGCGCGAAGAAGACGGCGAAGCGGTCGACCACCACCGCGCCCGAGAGCACCGAGCCCGAGCTCCCGGTCGCCTCGTGCCAGAGCGACCAGGCGCCGGCCGCGGCGAGCGCCAAGAGCGCCAGGGCGAAGGAGGGCGAGCGCGCCGGGGCGCCCTCGCCCCCGAGACGCGGCGCCCAGAGCGGGGAGGCGATCTGCACGAGCAGGACGAGCCCGGCGCCCGCGAAGAGCGACACGGGGGCGCCGATGGCGTGGATCTGGGCGAAGCCCGTCAGCTCCACTGAGCACCTCCCCGCGCGCGGCCGGGCGCCGCGGGCCGGGGCATCAGGCGGCCCCCACCAGCGCGGCGATCGGCTCGACGCCGTGGCGAACGACGTCGGTCAGGGGCCGGGGGAAGATGCCGACCCCGACGATCACGATCACGAGCGAGCCCATCGCGGCGCGCTCCCACCACGCGGTCGCATCGGTGAGGTCGCTCCACCTCGCGTCGGGGGGGCCGGTGAAGACACGCTCGATCGTCCACAGGATGTAGCCGGCGGCGAGCACGATGCCGCCGACGCCGGCGATCGTCGCCGCCGGCTGCTCCTGGATCGCGCCGACGAAGATCGTGAACTCGGCGACGAAACCGGCGAGTCCGGGCAGTCCCAGCGAGGCGAGGCCGGCCACGACCATCACCACCCCGATCAGGGGAAGGCGGTGCATGAGGCCGCGCAGCTCGGCGATCTCGCGCGTGTGCGTGCGGTCGTAGATGAGCCCGACGGTGACGAAGAGCAGCCCGGTGATCAGGCCGTGGGTGAACATCTGGAGGGCGGCGCCGGCGAGCGCGGTCGTCTGTAGCGCCGAGACGCCGAGCAGCACGTAGCCCATGTGCGAGACCGATGAGTAGGCGACGAGCCGCTTGAGATCGCGCTGCTGGAGCGTGATCACGGCGCCGTAGAGCACCGTGAGGCCGGCGAGCGCGGCGAGCACGGTGCTGAACTCCTGCGCCTGCGCGGGGAGCAGCGGCAGGGCGATGCGCAGGATCCCGTAGCCCCCCATCTTCAAGAGCACGCCGGCGAGGATCACGGAGACCGCCGTCGGGGCGTCGGTGTGGGCATCGGGGAGCCAGGTGTGCAGCGGCACGATCGGGAGCTTCACCAGGAAGGCCGCCATCACCGCCCAGAAGACGAGCGCGAGCGGGATCGCGGCGTCGGCGACGGGCTCCCGCGTCAGCACCTCGATGTCGAAGCTCCCGGCGGAGAGGCCGAGCACGAGGAAGCCGACGAGCATGAAGGCGGAGCCTGCGAGCGTGTAGAGCACGAACTTCATCGCGCTGTACTCGCGCCGGCCGGTGCCCCATCCGCTTATCAGCAGGTACATCGGGAGCAGCTCGAGCTCCCAGAAGATGAAGAACTGCAGCAGGTCCAGGGAGAGGAAGACCCCCATCACCGCCGTCTCCAGCACGAGCAGCCAGGCGAAGTAGGCGCGCGGGCGCGCCGTGATGCGGAAGGAGACGAGCACGGCGACGACCGTCAGCAGGCCGTTGAGGAGCACCATCGGTGCCGAGAGGCCGTCTATCCCGAGCGCGTACTGCACGGAGAAGCCCGCATCCGCCGCCCGGATCCACTCGAAGCGATCGACGTACTGGTAGCCCGGGGCGCCGCTCTCGTGCGCGACGAAGACGGCGGCGGCCAGCAGGAAGACCCCCCCGCTCACGGCGAGCGCGACCCAGCGCGCCTCCTGCTCGCGCGCCCGCGGCAGGAGCGCGACGAGGACGGCGCCGAGCGCCGGCAGGAAGAGGAGGACGGTCAGCATCGAGGCGGCCCTCCGGTCATCTCGCGAGCACCTCGCCCGAGAACACGAAGAGCAGCACCGAGACCACGACGGCGCCCGCGAGCAGCATCGAGGTCGAGGCCTGCAGCTGCCCGGTCTGCGCGCGCCGCACGGCATCGCCGGCGGCGAGCGAGAGGCGGCCGGCGCCGTTCACCGCGCCGTCGACGACGACGCGATCGACGGCCGCCGCCGCGCGCCCGAGCCCCCGATGGAGCATCCAGCGCACGACCACCGTCTCCGCGAGCTCGTCGAGGTAGTACTTGCGCTCGACGAGGCGGGCGAGCGGGCCGAAGGCGGCGCGCAGGCGCTCGGGCGCCGGGGCGCGGTAGAGGTAGATGGCGGCGGCCGCGCCGATGCCGGAGAAGGCGGCGAGCGTCGAGCTCACCAGCACGACCGGGTGGATGTCGAACGCGAAGTGGCGCATCTCCCGGGGGAGCGCTCCCTCGACGAAGGCGCCGAAGCCGCCGCCGACGTTGAGCCAGCCGACGGCGACGGCCGGCACGGCGAGGAGCGCGAGCGGCACCCACATCGAGGCCGGCGCCTCGTGCGGCACGCCGTGCCCGCCCCCGTCGCCGCCCGCGTCGCCGTCCGCGCCCCCGGCGTACTCGCCGAAGAAGGTGAGGAAGATGGCGCGGAACATGTAGAGCGCGGTGAGGCCGGCGACGCCGACGCCGATGGCGAAGAGCAGCCACTCGTCGTGGATCCAGGCGTCGAGCAGGATCTCGTCCTTGCTCCAGAAGCCGGCGAGCGGGAAGACGCCGGCGAGCGAGAGCGAGCCCACCACGAAGGTCCAGAAGGTCACCGGCATCGCGCGGGAGAGACCTCCCATCCGCCGCATGTCGAAGGTCCCGGTCGCGTGGTTGACCGAGCCCGAGCCCAGGAACAGCAGCGCCTTGAAGAAGGCGTGCGTGAAGAGGTGGAAGACGGCGGCGACGTACCCGCCGACACCGAGCGCCATCACCATGTAGCCGAGCTGCGAGATCGTCGAGTAGGCGAGGACGCGCTTGATGTCGGTCGCCACCACGCCCATCGTCGCCGCGAGCAGGGCGGTGAGCCCCCCGGTGTAGGCGACGAGCGTCGTGACCTCGGCCGGCGCGGCATCGAGCGAGGGGAAGAAGCGGGCGAGCAGGTAGACGCCGGCCGCGACCATCGTCGCCGCGTGGATCAGCGCCGAGACCGGCGTCGGGCCCTCCATCGCGTCCGGCAGCCAGATGTGCAGCGGGAACTGCGCCGACTTGCCGACGGCGCCGGCGAGCAGGCCGAGCGTGAAGCCGGTGAGGACGGCGCCCCCGAGCGCGCCGCCGTGCGCGAGCTCGTTGATGGCCGCGATGTCGAAGAGCCCGGCCTTGGTCCCTATCAGGAGCACCGCCAGCAGGAAGCCGAGGTCGCCGAAGCGCGTGACGATGAAGGCCTTCTTCGCCGCCGCCGCCGCGGAGGGGCGATCGAACCAGAAGCCGATCAGGAGATAGGAGCAGAGCCCCACCAGCTCCCAGTGCACGAAGAGCTGCACCAGGTTCGAGGCGAGCACGAGCCCGAGCATCGACGCCGTGAAGAGCGACATGTAGGCGAAGTAGCGGGCGTAGCCGGGGTCCCCGTGCATGTAGCCGGTGGAGTAGACCTGGACGAGCAGCGCGACCGTGGTCACCACGACCAGCATCACGGCGGTGAGGCCGTCGAGATGGAGGCCCACCTCCATCTCGAAGCCGCCGACCGAGAACCAGGAGTGCGCCGCCAGCGCGAGCGGCTCGCCGTCGTGATCGAGCGCGCTGCCGAGCGCCCACAGCGAGAGCAGCCAGGTGAGCCCGATCGCGGCGACGGTGAGCCGCCCCGCCGCCAGCGGGCGGGCGCGCAGGAACGCGACGATCACCAAGAAGGAGGCGACCGGCGCCAGGTAGAGAGCCCACAGGGCGCCCTCGGGGATCGTGCCCGGCATCACCGCGCGCCCCGCCCGGGCGCGGTCGCAGCGGTCGCGGAGGCGCTCATATCTTGTTCAGGACCTCCCGGGCGACGTGGGTCTTCCCGTCCGGCACCCAGATCTCCCGCGGCGCGCTCATCGGACCCACCTCGAGCGGCGGGACGACGCGCACCGAGAGCGCCTCCTGGTGGAAGAGCTCCCTCCAGACGGAGGCGGCGTAGCCGTCCGGCAGCTCCATGAAGCGCACCCACATCCCATTCGCCCCCTACCAGCGCATCGAGCTGATGCGATCGAGGTCGACGGTCTCGCGGCGGCGGTAGACGAGCACGGCGAGCGCGAGCGCGACCGCGGCCTCCGCGGCGGCGACCGTGAGCACGAAGACGACGAAGGCGTGCCCGGAGAGCGCCGCCGCGTCGTCCGCGAAAGCCGCGCCGAAGCGCGAGAAGGCGATCAGGGCGAGGTTGACGCCGTTCAGCATCAGCTCGACCCCCATCAGGACGGCGATCGCGTTGCGCTTGGAGAGCGCGACCGCGCTCCCGAGCCCGAAGACCAGCCCCGAGACGACCAGGTAGTGCCCGAGCGTGGGGGCGAGATCGAAGCTCACGGCTCGCGCCCCTCCCCGTCCCCGGCCGGCGGCTCCTCGCGCACGAGCACGATCGCCCCCACCAGCGCGAAGAGCAGGAGCACGGAGGCGACCTCGAAGGCGAGCACGTAGCGTCCGAGCAGGAGCTCCCCGATCGCCGCCACCGTGGAGCTGAAGCCGCGCTCCGCGAGCGCCTCGCCCGCGAGCTCGGGCCAGCCGCCGTCGAGCGCCGCGAAGGCGACGAGCGCCGCCACCGCCAGTCCCAGCAGGATCCCCGGCACGGCGTAGAGCGAGTTCGCGTTGTCGCGCGAGGCGAGCGGGGTGAGCATGATCGCGAAGACGATCAGGACGGCGATGGCGCCGGCGTAGATCAGGATCTGGGCGACCGCGATGAAGTCCGCGGAGAGCGTGAGGAAGAGCCCCGCGGTGCCGAGGAAGGCGACGACCAGGAAGACGAGGGCGTGCAGGAGGTTGCGTGAGAGCAGCACCAGCAGCGCCCCGCCGACGGTGAGGGCGGAGAGCAGCCAGAAGGCGACGGCGACGCCGGTCGACTCCACTAGCCGCTCCCTCCGCGAGGCGCCCGGAGGCCGCGCGCGATCACGGGGCCGACCGCAGCCGCTCGGAGGCGCGGAGCCCGCCCAGCACCGTCGTGAGGACGGGAGCGTGCGAGGCGCCGCGCCCGGCCGACGGCCCGCCGGAGGGCTCGGGCATCGCGAAGCGCGCGCAGGCCACCGCCAGGGCGATGTTGAGCAGGGTGAAGGCCGAGAGCGGCACGATCCCCGGCGCGTCGAGGCGCACCAGGATCGCCGCCTCCACGGCGACCACGCCGACGTTGGCGATCGAGATCGGGATCAGGTACTTCCAGGCGAAGCCCATCAGCTGGTCGAGGCGGAAGCGCGGCAGCGTGCCGCGCAGCCACACCAGGACGAAGTAGACGGCGCCGGTCTTGGCGGCGAGGACGAGGTAGGGCGGGATCCAGGTCTCGAGCCCGAACAGCGACCAGCCGCCCAGGAACATCGTCGCCACCAGCGCACCCAGCACCACGGCGTTGCCGAGCTCGATGGCGATGAAGAGGCCGGCCTTCATCCCCGAGTACTCCGTGTGGTAGCCGGCGACGATCTCCGACTCCGCCTCCGCGATGTCGTTCGGGGTGCGGTTGATCTCGGCGGTGGAGGAGAAGAAGAAGGTGAGGAAGGCCACCGGGAGCAGGAGGCCGAGCCAGAGCCGGTGCTGCTCCTGCCAGAGCACGATCTCGGAGAGCTGGAGCGTCCCCGTCACCAGCACCACGGAGAGCAGCGCGAGCGAGACCGGGATCTCGTAGGAGACCATCATCGCCACCGTGCGCATCGCGCCCAGCAGCGCGTAGTGGTTATTCGACGCCCAGCCGGCCATGAACAATGCGAGCACCGCGAGCGAGCTCACCGCGATCACGTAGAGCACGCCGACGTTGATGTCGAGGTAGGTCATGTTGGGCGCCCACGGCACCGGCCCCCAGGCCAGGACGGCGGGGATGAAGACGGCGATCGGGGGGACGGCGTAGAGCAGGCGGTCGGCGCCGCGGGGGACGAGCACCTCCTTCTGCATCAGCTTGAGGGCGTCGGCGAGCGGCTGCAGCAGCCCGAAGGGCCCGACGCGGTTGGGACCGCGGCGGATCTGGAAGCGCGCGAGCAGCCGGCGCTCGACCCAGCTCCCCAGCAGCAGCACGAGGCCGAGGAAGCCCAGGATGCCGCCGACGCCGACGAGCGCGGTCACCCAGTAGGAGAGCGCCGGCGGCGCGACGGCGTCGAGCTCCGCCCGCAGCCTCGCGACGGCGAATCCGAGGTCGCGCAGGTCGTACCACTCGCCGTCGAGCCGCCCGTCGATGACGACATAGCCCACGACGGCGTTCGCCGCGGCGGCGAGCGCGAGCGCCGCGGCGAGCGCGGCGAGCCGCAGCGGCCCCAGCGCCAGCAGGCGCCCCAGCGCCGACCGCGCGCTCACCGGTCGATCTCCCCGACCACGATGTCGAGCGAGCCGAGCGTGACCACCGCGTCCGGGAGCGAGGCGCCGATCGCGAGCGAGCGCAGGAGCGAGAGGTTGATGAGCGACGGCGCGCGCAGGTGGAAGCGGTACGGCGCCGGCCCCCCGTCGGCGACCAGGTAGAAGCCGACCTCGCCGCGCGGCCCCTCGACGCGCCCGTAGGCCTCGCCCGGCTCGGGGCGCAGCGCGAGCGGCACCTCGGTCTTGTGCGGGCCGGGGGGGAGCGCGTCGAGCGCCTGCCGGATGATGCGCGTCGACTGGCGCACCTCCTCCATCCTCACCATGAAGCGGTCGTAGACGTCGCCCGCACTCCCGACCGGGATCTCGAAGTCGTAGCGCTCGTAGCCGCAGTAGGGCTCCGCCTTGCGCAGATCCCAGGGCACGCCCGAGCCGCGCAGCTGCGGGCCGGTGAGCGAGCCGTTGATGGCGTCGCCGGCCGAGATCACGCCCACGCCGCGCGTGCGCGCCAGGAAGATCTCGTTCTCGGCCAGGAGCTCGACGTACTCGTCGACGCACGAGGGAAGGTCGTCGACGAGCGAGTCGAGCTTCGGGAAGAACTCCGCGGGCGGGTCGAAGGCGACGCCGCCGATGCGCATGTAGTTGGTGGTGAGCCGCGCCCCGCAGGTCATCTCGAAGAGATCGAGGATGCGCTCCCGCTCGCGGAACATGTAGAGCAGCGGCGTCTGCCAGGCGCCGGCGTCGGAGACGAGCGTCCCGTTCCCCATCGCGTGGCTGGCGATGCGCTGCAGCTCGGCGAAGATCACGCGCAGCGCGCTGGCCCGCTCCGGGACCTCCACGCCGGCGAGCCGCTCGGCGGCGAGGCAGAGCCCGAGATTCCCCGACATCGCCGCCAGGTAGTCGGCCCGATCGGTGAAGGGGATGTTCTGCGTGTAGGTGCGCTCCTCGGCGAGCTTCTCCATCGAGCGGTGGAGGTAGCCGACGATCATGTCCATGTCGACGATGCGCTCGCCGTCCATCGCGACGCGGAGCCGGAAGACGCCGTGCGTGGAGGGGTGCTGCGGCCCGATGTTGAGGATGTAGGGCTCACCGGCCGCGGCGTCGCCCGGCTCCACCGCCTGCTCGCTCATCGCGACTGGACCCCGGGCTCCTCGAAGGGGAAGCGCGGCAGGCCGGGGTGGTGGCCCTCCAGCTGCAGGAAGTCCTTGCGCAGGGGATGCCCGGGGTAGCCCTCCCACAGGAAGAGCCGCCTCAGGTCCGGGTGGCCCTCAAAGCCGACCCCCATCAGGTCGTAGGCCTCGCGCTCCTGCAGGAGCGCCCCCCGGTAGACCTCGCAGGCGCTCGGCACGGAGACGTCCTCGCGGCTGGTCGTGCGCGCCTTGACCACGATCTGCTGGTTCAGGTCCAGCGACTGCAGGTGGTAGACGACCTCGAAATAGGAGTGATAGTCGACGGCGCAGAGGCTGGAGAGCTGGGCCGCGTCGAACTCCTCGGAGTCCCGGAGCCAGCGGAGCGCCTCGACCAGGCGCCCCGGCGCCAGCACGACCCACTCCGGGTGCACCTCGACGACCGAGCCGGGGAGTGCCGCCTCGAGCGCGGCCGCGACGCGCTCGCCCGCGAGCTGGCGGGGGCCGGCCGGCATCAGCGCCACTCCAGCGCGCGGCGGCGCCAGGCGTAGGCGAGCCCGAAGGCGAGCACGCCGATGAAGAGCGCGGCCTTCCAGAGCACGGCGAGCGAGTCGAGCGCGAGCTCGGCGTGCGCCGCCGCCCACGGGTAGAGGAAGATCACCTCGACGTCGAAGATGACGAAGCCGATCGCGAAGAGGTAGTAGCGCGCGTTGAAGCGCCCCCAGGAGCTCCCCTCCGCCTCGACCCCGCACTCGTAGGCCGCGCTCTTCACGGGATCGGGGCGATCGGGCCGGATGCGCAGGCGGTAGAGCAGGTGGGAGAGGACGAGAGGGAGGGCCGGGAAGAGGATGGCGAACAGCAGCAGCACGCCCGCACGCCCGTACTGCTCTGGGATCACGTCACCCCCTCAAGGAGCCCCCCAGAGGCGGTAGAACCAATGCTCTCCGGCGCGGCGGCCGCCGCAGCTCCGCATCCGCGATCGCGCCGGAACGTAGCATGAGCCCTACGCGTGCGCAATGAATCCGCCGGGGCGCGGGCGGAGGTTCGTTGACCGGCGGGGAGGCCGCCCGTATCGTCGCGGCGCGGCCCCCGGCACCCCGGATCGGCCGCCGCGCGAGGCGAGGACGGACGCTGTGAGCCCACCCGAGGAGC
Organism: Chloroflexota bacterium; assembly: GCA_026713865.1. Classification (GTDB taxonomy): domain Bacteria; phylum Chloroflexota; class Dehalococcoidia; order UBA2979; family UBA2979; genus VYDC01. The sequence goes on from JAPONQ010000088.1 coordinate 36,982, forward strand.
CCGCCTACACGCGCCCGATCCCCGATCCCGACACCATCACCGCCGGCCCCTTCTGGCAGGGCGCCTCCGAGGGGCGGCTGATGCTCCCGCGCTGCCTCCAGTGCTCGCGGGCGCACTTCTACCCGCGCACGATCTGCCCCCACTGCCACTCGCGCGAGCTCGAGTGGTTCGAGGCCTCGGGCGAGGGCACGGTGCACACCTTCGCCGTCCAGCAGCGGGGGCTCGGCGGCTGGAACGACGAGACCCCGTTCGCGACCGCCTTCATCGACCTGCGCGAGGGCGTGCGCATGATGACGGTGCTGCGCGGCGTGGACGCGAGCGATCCGGCGAGCATCGAGATCGGCGCGCCGGTGCGGGTCGAGTTCGAGCGCGCGGCCGAGGGCGTCTTTGTCGCGTTCTGGCGCGTCGTCGGGCCGGGCCCGGCCGGGGGCGGGCAGGGGGAGGCGACCGGATGCTGATGCCCCACCCGCTCAGGCGCGGCGCCGCCATCGTCGGCTCGGGTGAGTCCGACGAGATCGGCTTCATCGAGGGGAAGAGCTCCCTCGAGCTCCATGCGGAGGCGGTGAGCAACGCCGTCGAGGACGCCGGAGTGCGCTGGGAGGAGATCGACGGCATCTTCGCGACCGGCGGCAGCGGCCGCTTCCCGGCCGCCGCGCTCGCCGAGTACCTGGGCATCCGCCCCCGCTACATGGACAGCACGCAGATGGGAGGCTCCTCCTTCCTCTTCTTCGTGCACCACGCCCTGGCCGCGATCGCCGGCGGGGAGATCGAGGTCGCGGTGATCTCGCACGGCGAGTGCGGCTTCTCCGGCCCCCGGCGCGGCGGCCGCGGCACCGGCGGCGCGCACCAGTTCGATCCCTGGGACCCGGGGGAGCTTTACGAGCGGCTCTACGGCGCCTGGGGGGCGCCGGCCTTCTATGCGCACGCGATGAACCGCTACATGCACCGCTTCGGCGCGACCAGGGAGGACTTCGCGCGCATCGCCGTCGTGACCCGGGAGTGGGCGACGCTCAACCCCCGCGCGGTGATGCACTCCAAGCAGACGCATCCCTACGGCGGCCCCATCGACGTCGAGACCGTGCTCGGCTCGCGCATGATCGCCTGGCCGCTCTCGCTGCTCGACTGCTGCCTCGTCACCGACCACGGCGCCGCCGTGGTGCTGACCACCCCGGAGCGCGCGCGCAGCCTGCGCCACCGGCCGGTCTGGATCGAGGGGGCGGGCGAGGCCCTCTCCCACATGAACATGAGCCAGATGGAGGACTTCACCGCCACCTCCGCCCGCGACTCGGCCGCCCGTGCCTACAGCATGGCCGGGATGGGCCCGGGGGAGATGGAGATGGCGATGATCTACGACTCCTTCACCTACACGGCGGCCGTGACGGCGGAGATGCTCGGGCTCACGCCGCGCGGGGAGGGGGCGAGCCTCTGGGCGGGGGACGACGCGAGGCCCGGCGGCCGCTTCCCCGTCAACACCAACGGCGGCGGCCTCTCCTTCTCGCACTCGGGGATGTACGGCATGATGCTGCTGGTCGAGGCGCAGCGGCAGCTCGCGCGCAGCGCCGTCGGGCTCCCGGGGCGGCAGGTGGAGGCGCGCTCGGCGGTGGTGAACGGCACCGGCGGCTCGCTCTCCACCACGGCGACGCTGGTCCTGACGGCCGACTAGGGTGGGGGCGGCGCGAAACCGCGATCGGAGCCCGGCCCGGGCCCCCGGGAGCTGACCCGCCGGTGCTCATCGATCTCCACGCCCACACGCGCCCGCACTCCTGGGACTCGGAGCTCACGCCGGACGAGGTGATCGAGCTCGCGAAGGCGCGCGGGCTCCAGGGCGTGGTCCTCACCGAGCACGACACGGCCTTCGATCCCGAGGAGGCGCGCGCGCTCGGCCGGCGTCATCGCTTCCTGGTGCTGGCCGGCATCGAGATGAACGTGGAGGAGGGGCATGCCCTGGTCTACGGCCTCCACCACTACGAGGTGGCGATGCACCGCCTGCGCGATCTCGCGCCCCGCGTGCGCGCGGCCGGGGGCGCCATGATCGCGGCGCACCCCTACCGGCGCTGGATGCCGCAGCCGGTGGTGCTGCAGACGATGGAGTGGGACGACCGCCGCGAGTACGCGAGGGCGCTCGGGCGCGCGCAGGGGGTCGGGCTCTTCCACGCCGATCGGCTGTGCGCGATGGACGTGCTCAACGGCCGCGGATCGCTCGCCGAGAACGGCTTCTCGCACGAGCTCGCCGAGCGCCTCGGGATGTCGCGCGCCGGCGCCTCCGACAGCCACCGGCCCGAGGACGTGGGGCGCGCAGCGACCTACTTCGAGCGGCCGGTAGCGAGCGAGCAGGAGCTGGTGGAGGAGCTCGTCGCCGGGCGCATCTGGGCGCTCGACCTGACGCAGGGCGAGCTGACGGAGGATCCGCAGTACCACGACGTCCCGTCCGACCTGGCCGGGCGCTGGCGGCGGATCGCCGCCCGCCGCCGGGAGCTGGCCAGGAGCCGCGCGGCAGTGGAGGCGTAGCCGGGAGCGAAGCCGGCGGGCCGCCGGGAGGCGGCCCGGGGCGACGCGCAGCGAGGAGGCAGGCATGGGAGCGCTGGAGGGCAAGGTCGCCCTGGTGACCGGCGCCGGCCGCGGCATCGGCGCCGCGGTGGCGACGCTGCTCGGGGCCGAGGGGGCCGCGGTGGTGGTCAACGACCCCGGCGTCAACACCGACGGGAGCGGCCACGACGACGGTCCGGCCGAGCAGACGGCGAACGCGATCGTCTCGGCGGGCGGCGAGGCGCAGGGCAACTTCGCCTCGGTCGCCGAGGCCGCGGGCGGCGAGGCGATGGTGGAGCAGGCCGTCGCCGCCTACGGCCGGCTCGACATCCTGGTCAACTGCGCCGGCATCCTGCGCGACCGCATGATCTTCAACATGGCGCAGGAGGAGTGGGACGCCGTCATCGCCGTCCACCTCAGCGGCCACTTCAACACGATCCGCCCCGCCTCGCTGCAGATGCGCGCGCAGCGCTCGGGGCGGATCATCAACTTCACCTCCGTCTCCGGGCTGCTCGGCAACCCCGGGCAGGTGAACTACGGCGCCGCCAAGGCGGCGATCGCCGGGCTCACGCGCGTGGCGGCGCGCGACCTCGGCCGCTACGGCGTGACGGTGAACGCGCTCTCACCGGTCGCCGCGACGCGGATGACGGCGGGGGTGCCGGGAGGCGGGAGCGGGCGCAGCTCCGCGCCGCGCTCCGCCTTCGGCGGGATGCGGGAGGCGGAGGACGTGGCGCCGGTGGTCGGCTACCTCGCCTCCGATCACGCCTGGAACGTGAACGGCCAGATCTTCCACGTGCAGGGCGGGCGCATCTCGCTCGCGCACCAGCCGCTGCCGGAGCACACGATCTTCACCCCGACGCCGCCCTGGACGCTCGCCGAGCTCGACGACGGCGTGCACTACGTGCTGATGCGCCGGCGTCGCAACCCCTCGCCGCCGCCGGAGGACGTCGAGGTGCCGGGGCGCGACACGAGCCCGCGGGCGCTCGCGTGATCGCGGCGGAGCGGGGAGCCGTGGCGGAGCAGGCGCGCGCAGCGAGGGGAGCATCCAGATGACGGCACTCGCAGGCCGGACGGCGCTCGTGACCGGGGCCGCCGGCGGCATCGGGCGGGAGGTGGCATCGCTGCTCGGCCGCCTGGGCGCGAACGTGGTGGTGAACGACCCGGGCGTCAACCTCGACGGCACGGGGGGCTCCGGCGGGCCGGCGGAGGAGGTCGCCCGGGCGATCGTCGACGCCGGCGGCTCGGCCGTGCCCGACTCGGGGAGCGTGGCGACGCCGGAGGGAGGCGAGGCGCTGGTGGAGCGCGCCGTCGACGAGTTCGGCCGCATCGACTGCGTGATCCACGCCGCCGGCATCCTCCGCGACCGCATGGTCTTCAACATGACGCCGGAGGAGTGGCACGAGGTCGTCTCGGTTCACCTCGCCGGCTACTTCCACCTCGTGCGGCCGGCCTCCCGGCTGATGCGGCAGCAGCGCTTCGGACGCCTCATCGGCTTCAGCTCGAGCTCGGGCCTCGTCGGCAACTCCGGCCAGGCGAACTACGGGGCGGCGAAGGCCGGGATCGCGGGAATGGCGCGCTGCCTCGCCCTCGACCTCGGGCGCTACGCCGTCACCTCCAACGCGATCGCCCCGACCGCCGAGACGCGGATGACGCAGTCGGTGCCGCAGAGCGCGCGCTCCGCCCGCAGCTCGTCCGGGATCGCGCCGCTCTCCGCGGAGCCGACGCGCGCCGAGCCGGCCCACGTGGCGCCGATGGTCGCCTACCTCTGTACCGACCAGGCCTGGGACATCAACGGCTGCGTCTTCTACGTGGGCGGCGGCCGGGTCTCGATCGCGCACGAGGCGCAGCCGCTGCGCTCGCTCAACAAGGCGGGGCGCTGGAGCGTCGCCGAGCTCGCGGAGCTGGTCCCGACCGAGCTGATGCGGGGCCTCTCGAACCCGGCGCCCGCGGCGAGCTGAGGGGCCGCCGCGCGGGCGGCGGGCGCCCGGCTAGACGCCGGGGCCGTAGGCCTCCATCAGCACGAAGTCGTGGCCCATGCGGTGGACGCTGCGCACGCGCCGGAATCCCGCCTTCTCGAAGGCGCCCTGGGCGCGGTGGTTCCAGGTGAGCGTGTGCAGGTAGACGCGCCTGAGCCCGACCTCCGAGAAGAGGTGATCGAGGAGCAGGCGGGCCGCCTCCGAGCCGTAGCCCCGGCCCCAGTAGTCGCGGTTGCCGATCGTGATGCCGAGCTCCCCCTCGGCGCGCGCGGCGTCGTAGCCGTAGTACATGACGTTGCCGATGTGCTCGGACTGGGCCATCTCCTCGATGGCGTAGACGCGCCGTGTCCCGGCCGGGTTGGAGAGCTCCTCGGCGAGCGTGGTGACGAAGCTGCGGAAGGAGATCGAGAGCGGCGGCGCGGCGTCGAAGGAGGCGAGCTCGGCGTCGGAGCGCCACGCGTAGTCGCGCTCGGCGTCGTCGAGCTGTTTCTCGCGGAGGCGCACGAGGCGGCCGCGCGCGATGATCCGGGGGGCCGTCCTCGTCACCCCGCCGCCTCCTCGGAGCCACCCCCGTCGCGACCGAGCGCCACCAGCTCGAGCGCGAGCCCGAGCATATCCCGCTCGTTATCGTGGGTCAGCCGCCGCAGCGCCCGGGGCGCCGGCATCCACGCCACGACGTCGTACTCGTCGTCGTGATCGCCCGGATCGCCCGAGACCGCGGTCATCAGGTAGTGGTGGACGACCTTCGCGACGCGCGCCCCTCCCGGCTCCGTGTAGACGTAGCGGATCTCCCCGACGTCGCGCTCGATCTCGACGCGGAGGCCGGTCTCCTCCTCCACCTCGCGGCGGGCGGTCTCCTCGAGCGACTCGCCGGGCTCCGGCTTCCCCTTGGGGAGCGCCCACAGCTCCTGCCGGGAGCGCCCGACCAGCACCACCTCGACGCCCGACGGACCCCGGCGGTAGACGATCCCGCCGGCGGCGACGGCGCGTCGGCGAGAGGCACGCGGGCGGCTCACGCCCCCTCCTCCCCGCCGCCGTCCCCCGCGGCCTCGAACCCGGAGAGCGGCACCATTTCCGCCCGGGAGAGCGCCTCCCGCGCCGTCTCGGCGACCCCGGACGGACCCTCGCGGGTGAGGCGCCGGAGCACCCGGATCGCGAGCGTGGTCCCGATCTCGCCGAGCGCCGCGACGGCGGCGAGCTGCACCTCCGGCTCGCCGTCGCCGAGGGCGAGCAGCAGCAGCGGGTCGACGGCGTCGTCGAGCAGCAGCACACCCGCGGAGGTCGCCGCGGCGGCGCGCAGCTCCGGATCCTCCTCCTCGAAGGCCGCCAGCAGCACCGGCAGCCACTCGTCGCGCGCGTTGCGCCCCATCGCCCGCAGCGCTCCCAGGCGGAGCCGGTCGCTCCCGGACTGGTAGAAGTCGGCGATCAGCTCGCTCACCCACTCCTCGCCCGAGGCGCCGAGCGCCTCCAGGGCGCGCGCCCGGAGCTCGTCCGGCTCGGTCACCTCCTCCGCGACGTCGCGCAGCCCCCCGGCGAGCAGCGAGGAGTCGTCCTCGTCGAGCATGCCGAACTCCATCGAGACGACGAAGCGCCCCAGCACGTCGGCCAGCTCCGCGCGCACCGCCGGCGTCCCCTCCTCCCGGAGCCGGTCGAGCAGGAGCCGCAGGTACTCCGGCCGCTCCTCATCCCGGAGACCGCGGACCGCGAGGATGCGTGTCGCCGCGTCGCCGTCGAGCAGGGCCGTGAGCGAGATGCGGTGGAAGTCGAGCGTCGCATCCTCCTCGCCCAGCGACATCAGCGCCGTGAGCAGCGCGCGGCGGCGCTCGGGGTCGAGGCGGGGCCAGAGCGCGACGAAGCGGGAGAGCACGTCGTCCGGCGCGCCGGAGAGCGAGCGCAGCCGCTCCCGCGAGGGAAGCGGGCCCCCCGCCTCGAGCTCGGCGAGGACCTCTCCCGGGGCGACGGCGCTCTCCGCGTCCTCCTCCGCTCCTTCGAGCGCTTCCTCCCCGAGCCCGCCCGCGGGCGGACCCGGCGGCTCGTCCCAGCCGCCGCCGCCGGCCTCCGCCGTCACCGCGCCCCTCCCGGGGAGACCCGTGCGGCGAGCGCCGAGGGGACCTCCGGCCCCGACTCCCGCTCCATCAGGGAGCGCACGACCTCCGCGGGGGAAGAGCTGCCGGCGAGGATCTCGGAGAGCCCCGCGGCGATCGGCATCTCCACGCGGTAGCGGCGGGCCAGCACGAGGGCCGCGGGCGTCGTGACGACACCCTCGGCCGTCTCCGCCAGCGTCGCGAGCGCCTGCGCGGCCGCCAGTCCCCGGCCGAGCAGCTCGCCGAGACGGCGGTTGCGCGCGAGCGGGCTGTAGGAGCTCGCCACCAGATCGCCGACGCCGGCGAGGCCGTAGAAGGTCGACGGCTCCGCTCCGGCTGCGACGCCGAGCCGCGTGATCTCCGCCAGGCCGCGCGTCAGGATCGCCCCCTTCGCGTTGTCGCCGTAGCCGAGCGCGTCGACGATGCCGCTCGCGATCGCGATCACGTTCTTGAGCGCGCCGCCGAGCTCGACGCCGACGACGTCGCGCGAGCTGTAGACGCGGAAGCTCGTCGAGTGGAAGGCGCGGCTCACCGACGCCGCCACCCCGGCGCTCGCGCTTGCGATCACGGTCGTCCCCGGCAGGCCCGCCGCCACCTCGCGCGAGAGGTTCGGGCCGGAGAGCGCGGCCACCGGGCGGCCGGGAAGAGCCTCCTGGATGAGCTCGCACATGCGGAGCCCGCTCCCCGGCTCGATTCCCTTCGTCGCCGAGAGCACGATCGCGCCCGCCGTGACGTCGGGCGCGATCCGGGCCAGGTTCTCCCGCATCGTGCTCGAGGGGATGGCGAGGCAGATCAGGTCGGCCCGGCGGAAGCCCGCCGCGCCGGAAGCGACGATGAGCCCCTCCGGGAAGGGCGAGCCCGGGAGGCGGCGCCGGTTCTCGCCGTCGCGGGCGAGGAGGGCGGCCTCATCCTCGGTGCGGCAGGAGAGCGTGGTGTGGACGCCGTTGCGGGCGAGCAGCAGCGCGAGCGTCGTCCCCCAGGCGGTGGGACCCACCACGACGGCGCGGCCCAGCCCGGCGGGCGCCCCCCGGCTCACGGCCGCACACCGCCCCGCCCGGAGCCGCCGTGCCCCAGCTTCGGCTCGGTGCCGGCGAGCAGCCGCCGGAGGTTCTCGATGTGGGAGAGCTCGACCGCCGCGGCTGCGCCGACGGCGAAGAGCAGGTAGGGCTCCGGGAGCCGCCCGGCGAGCACGAGCGCGACCAGCACGACGGAGCCCGCCGCCGTCGACGCCATCGACGTCACGGAGACGTAGCGCGTCGTCGCGAGCAGCACCAGCCCGAAGGCGACGACGGCGAGCGCCGCCGGCGGCGCCATCGCCGCGAAGCCGCCGAGGCTGGTCGCCACGCCGCGGCCGCCGCGGAAGCCGGCGAACACCGGCCAGTTGTGTCCGGCCACGGCGCAGAGCCCGCCCGCCGCGGCGGCCCACGGATCGTCGAAGAGGAGGAGCCCCGCCACGACCGGGAGCGCGCCCTTCGCGGTGTCGGCCGCGAGCACGACGAGCGCCGCGCCGACTCCGGCGGAGCGCAGCGTGTTGGTGAACCCGCTCTTCCCCGAGCCCGACTCGCGCACGTCGTGCCCGGTCACCAGCCGCCCGATGAGCACGCCGCTCGGGATCGAGCCCAGCAGGTAGCCGACGGCGGCCGTGATGACGACGCTCACTGCTCGGACCCGACCCGCTCGCGCCGCCCGCGGGCGGGCCGAGCGGAGCGCGCGCCGGCCGCCCGCTCCGCTCGCGAGAGGTTGGGACGCGTGCGGAAGAGCATCCGCATCCCCGTCCCGGCGAAGTCGAAGGCGTCCCGGATCCGGTTCTCCAGGTAGCGGCGGTAGGAGAAGTGCACCAGCGAGGCGTCGTTCACGAAGAGCACGAAGGTCGGGGGCTCGACCTCGGCCTGCGTGGCGTAGAGGAAGCGCAGCCGCTTCGCCCCGCCACCGGGAGGCGCGTGCCGGGCCACGGCGCGGTGCACCACCATGTTGAGCTCCGAGGTCTGGACGCGGCGCCCGCGCACCTCGGCGATGTGCGCGACGAGTTCCAGCAGGTCGCGGATCCCCTCGCCCGTCACGGCGGAGGTGACGAGCACCGGCGCCCACGGCACGAAGTGGTAGCGCCGGTCGACGGCCACGCCGACGTCGCGCGGATCGATCGCCTCCGGCACGAGATCCCACTTCGAGACGGCGAGCACGAGCCCCGTCGCGCGCTCCTGGGCGTAGCCGGCGATGTGCGCGTCCTGCTGCGTCAGCGGCTCGGCCTGATCGAGCAGCAGCACGACGACGTCGGCCGAATCGATGGCGCGCCGCGCACGCTGCACGGCGTGGCGCTCCACGCCGCGCTCGACCCGCCCGCGCCGGCGGATCCCCGCCGTGTCGACGAGCACCATCGGACGCGACTCGAAGGAGAAGGGCGTGTCGACGCTGTCGCGCGTGGTGCCGGGGAGATCGGAGACGATGACGCGCTGCTCCCCGAGGATCGCGTTCACGAGCGAGGACTTGCCGACGTTGGGGCGTCCGACGATGGCGACACGGATCGGGCCGGCACGCCCCGCCTCCTCCTCGGCATCCGGAGCCTGCGGCAAGAGGTCGATGATGGCGTCGAGCAGCTCGCCGATGCCGGTGCCGTGATAGGCGGAGAGGGCGACCGGATCCCCCAGCCCGAGCGCGTGGGCCTCGGAGGCGTGGGCGGAGGCGGAGGAGCGGTCGGCCTTGTTCGAGGCGACCAGCACCGGGAGTCCCGAGCGGCGGATGAGCGCCGCGGCCTCGGTGTCGGCCGACGTGAGGGGGGCGGCGCCGTCGACGACGAGCACCGCCGCGGCGGCCTCGGCCAGCGCGCGCTCGATGCCCTCGCGCAGCAGCGGCGCGAAGGGGTCGTCGGCAGCGTCGCCGAGGCCGCCGGTGTCGACGACCGAGAAGCGGCGGCCGCGCCACTCCAGGCGCCCGTAGAGGCGGTCGCGCGTGGTGCCGGGGAGATCCTCGACCAGCGCCCCGCGGCTCCGCGTCAGGCGGTTGAAGAGCGCCGACTTGCCGACGTTCGGACGTCCGACGATCGCGACCAGGGGGAGCTGCTCACTCATCGGGAATCAGCCTACCGGAGAGCACATCGGGTCGCACCGAGAGCACGGTGATCCCGACCGGGGCCTCCACGCGCGGGGCGACCTCGAAGACCGTCGGCGCCCTCTCCTCCGTCTCGGGGGTCTCGGGGCTCTCGGCCGCGTCGCCGCCGGGCCCCCCGCCGGGCCCTTCGCCCGTTCCGGCGGCCGCCTCCCCCGCCCCGGCATCCGCCGACGCCGCCTCGGCGACCCCGGCCAGGTCGGCGACGACGCGCACGTCGGAGAGGACGAGCGCGTTGAGCGCGGGCTGCGGCGCCCGCAGCAGCACCGACACGCTCGGCTGATCGAGCTCCGCCGTGTAGCCCTCGGCGACGCCCTGGGTCTCGGGAGCGACCTGCAGCCGCAGCGTCCCGTCGACGGTCGCGACGGCGACGAGCACGGAGACGGCCGGGGCGCCCGGGGCGCTGAGGCCGGGCGGAAGCTCCAGCTCCACCGTGCGGCTGATCGAGGAGCGGGCGGCGGCGATGTCGACGGACGGAAGCTCCAGCGCATCGATCGCCTGCAGCTGCTCGATCGTTCCGCGCACCTCCAGCGTCGAGGGGGTCGCCGCGACGCCGACCACGCGGTAGCCGCTCGCGGGCTGCCCGAGCACGGTCGGGATCAGCGGCACGTGGCGCGTCAGCGTCGTCTGCAGCACCTCCACGCGGATACGCGTCGCGGGCGGATTCACGCGCACGCCGCGCACCTCGCCGCCGCCGGCGCCCTGGGGAGTGAGGTCGACGGACTGCGGGAGGCTGACGGTGAGGCCGGTGACGTTGACGTCGCCTATCACCTCCACCACGAGATCGACCAGGGACTGCGGGCCGGAGACCTCGACCGCCGCCGCCTCCGGCGTGGTGCTGGAGAGCTCGTAGCCGAGCGGGAGGGCTCCGATGGCGCGCGCGACGACGGCCACCTCCTTGCTCACGAAGTCCTCGAGGTTGACGAGGACCGTCGGCGGGATCACCTCGACGACGCGCGCGCTGCGCACGCCGGTCACGTCGACGCGCACCGGGACCTGCTGCTCCCGCGCCCCGAGCCCGTTGAGGTCGACGATCGCCTGGAGGTTCTCCGAGGTGAGCTGCTCCCAGCGATCCTCCGGCGCGGCGATCCGCACCTCGACGGAGTCGAGCGTGTTGGCGACGGCGATCCCGGGGCCGACGTTGACGGCCTCGACGCGGATCGGTACCGGGAACGTCTCGATCAGCGTCGGGTTCTGCTCCTCCGTGACGGTGATCCAGAGCGCGACGCTGAGCGCCGCCGAGAGCAGCGCGAGCCCCGGCGAGCTGCGGACGGCCGAGCGGGCGCGCCGCCAGAACTCGCGCCCGGCCGCCAGCCGCTCGCGCCGGGAGCCGCGGCCCTCGTCACGCCGCTGCACGCTAGGATCCCCGGCGCCCGGGGCCCTGGGGGGCGCCCGCCGAGAGCGGCTCCAGATCCTCGTCCGCTGGCACGCCGAAGAGCCGGCGCAGCTGCCGCGACATGCGGCCCTCGTCCAGCGGCGGCGTGATGCGGCCGCCGGCCGAGAGCGCCATCACGCCGCGCTCCTCCGAGACCACCACCACCACCGCGTCGGTACGCTCGGTGAGCCCGATCGCGGCGCGGTGCCGGAGCCCGTACTCCGGGGGCAGCGTCGCCTCCGAGAGCGGCAGCGTGCAGCCCGCGGCGACGATGCGGTCGCCCTGCACCAGCACCGCACCGTCGTGCAGGGGGGAGCTCGAGAGGAAAACCGAGAGCAGCATCTCCGCCGAGAGGGTGGCGTCGACCGGGATGCCGGTGTCGATGACGTCCTGCAGCCCGGTCTCGCGCTCGAGCACGATCAGCGCGCCGCGCCGCTGCCGGGTGAGCTGGCTGGTGCCGCGCACGACGATGTCGAGCACGTCGCGCCGCTGGTGCGCGCGGAGCGGGGAGCGCAGCCCGGTCCGCCCCAGCTGCTCGAGCGCGCGGCGGATCTCCGGCTGGAAGATCACCACCATCGCGATCAGGAGCCCGGTCACCGCGTTCGAGAGGATCCAGTTGATCGCGACGAGATCGAAGAGGCGAGAGAGCGCGAACGCGCCGATCAGGAGCACGCCGACGCCGCGGAGAACGGACATCGCCGTCGTCCCGCGGATCAGGAGCAGCGCCCAGTAGATGGCGGCGAAGAGGATCGCCATGTCGACGAGGGCCGCGACATCGATGCGGCCGAGCACGTCGCTGATCTCGTCGCGCACGCTCGTCGCCTCCGTCGGCTGCGGTGATCAGGGGGCCGCGCGGCGCGCGCCGGGGGCGGCGCCGCCCTCGCCCGCGGCCGCCGGGGCCGGGGCGGACGCCCGCCGGATCAGGCTAGCCCTCCGCGAGCAGCAAGGCGAGCGCGGCCTGCTGGGCATGCATCCGGTTCTCCGCCTGATCGAAGACCACGGAGCGATCCGACTCGATCGCGCCGTCGCTGATCTCCTCGCCGCGGTGGGCGGGGAGGTCGTGCATCACGAGCGCCCCCCCGGGCGCGTGCTCGAGCAGCGCCTCGCCGAGCTGGTAGGGCCGGAAGTGCTCGATGCGGTCGGACAGCTCGTGCTCGAAGCCCATCGAGGCCCAGACGTCGGTGTAGACGGCCGAGGCGCCCGCGACGGCCGCCTGCGGGTCCACGGTCTGCTCCACGCGGCCGCCGCCGGGAAGATGGCGGCAGCGCTCCAGCACCTCCGCGGGGAGCCCGTAGCCCTCCGGGGAGGCGCAGACGAAGTCGATGCCGGCGAGCACGGAGGCATACGCCAGCGAGCGGGCGACGTTGTTGCCCTCGCCGACGTAGGCGAGCCGGATGCCGCCCAGCGCGCCGAGCCGCTCGCGCAGCGTCAGCAGATCGGCGAGCGCCTGGCAGGGGTGCTCCTCCTCGGTGAGCGCGTTGATGACCGGAACGTCGGCGTAGCGGGCGATCTCCAGCACCGTCTCGTGCGCGAAGGTCCTCGCCGCGATCGCCTGCGTCATGCGGGCGATCACGCGCGCCACGTCCCTGGCCGGCTCGCGCTCGCCCATCTGCACCTCCGGGCCGGAGAGGTAGAGCGCGGAGCCGCCGAGCCGGCGCATCGCCTGCTCGAAGGAGACCCGCGTGCGCAGCGAGGGCTTCTCGAAGAGCAGCGCCAGCGTCTGGCCCTCCAGGAGCCGCCCGGGGCCGTCGCGCTTCATGCCGAGGGCGACCTCGAGCAGCCGCTCGAGGTCGTCGGGCGTGAGATCGAGGATCGAGACCAGATCGCGGCCGCGCATGGCGCCTCCCGCCGAGCACAGAAGTGTACCGCGCGCCGCGCCGTCGCTCCCGGGCCCGCGAATCGCCGGGGCCGCGGCCCGAGGCCCGCGCGGCCGCATGCTACGGTGGCGGCCGTCGGCGGACGGGGGCGGGAGAGGGGCAGTGGTGGCACGGAGCCCCGGGGAGAACCGGGCGGGGGGCCGGGGCTCGCGCGAGCTCCGTCCCGTCGTCATCGAGCCCGGCTACCTGCGCCACGCGGAGGGCTCCGCCCTGATCTCGGTCGGCGACACGCGCGTCCTCTGCAGCGCCTCCGTGGAGCCGGGCGTCCCCGCGTTCCTGCGAGGCAGCGGCGCCGGCTGGCTGACGGCGGAGTACGGCATGTTGCCGCGCGCGACGCACACGCGCGCCGGCCGCGAGGCGGCGCTGGGCCGGCAGAGCGGCCGCACGCAGGAGATCCAGCGGCTGATCGGTCGCTCGCTGCGCGCCGCCATCGACCTCGACCGGCTGGGCGAGCGCACGATCCGCATCGATTGCGACGTGCTGCAGGCCGACGGCGGGACGCGCACGGCCTCGATCACGGGGGGATGGGTCGCCCTCCGGCTCGCCGTGGAGCGGCTGAGGCGGGAGCGCGCCCTCGCCACCTCGCCGCTCGTGACGCAGGTGGGGGCGGTCTCGGTGGGGCTGCGCCGGGGCCGCATCCTGCTGGACCTCGACTACGACGAGGACTCGACGGCGGGCGCCGACGTGAACATCGTGATGCTCGGGACGGGGCGCTTCGTCGAGGTCCAGGGGACGGCCGAGGGCGAGGCCTTCACGCGGGAGGACTTCGCCGGCGTGCTGGAGGTCGCGGCCGCGGGGATCGGCGAGCTCTTCGAGGCGCAGCGAGGCGCCCTGGGCGGGCTCGGCACCCTCTCCTAGGGGCGCCGCGCCGGCCGCCGGCACCTCAGGCGTACTCTCCCAGGAAGACGCCCCCTATCACGTGGACGTGCGCGTGCTCCTGCGACTGCATCGCGTCGAAGCCGAAGTTGGAGAGCAGGCGAAAGCCCCGCGGGCAGTGCTCGGCCCCCATCTTCACCGCGGCCTCGCCGACCTCGCCCATGTCGCTCCACAGATCTCGCTGCGTGCGGTGCTGCTTCGGCATCGAGAGCAGCATCACCGGCACCCAGCGCAGCCGGTTGCGAATCACGATCACGGAGTCGCTCTCGTAGAGGATCTCGGCCGGCTCGCGCCGCGCGACGATCTCGCAGAAGACGCAGTAGCGCTGCATGGGGCGAGCGGGTACCTTCCTGCGGGCGTGCCCACTCGCGGCGAAGGCCGGGTCCGGGGCGCGGGCCGCGCCGAGTCTAGGTGCCGCCCGCTCGCGCACGCAACGCGAGGGGGCCGGCCAGCGGGCAGGGAGAGCCGCCGTCGTCGAGATCCGCCCGTTCCCGGCCCTGCGTTACGACCCGGCGCGCGTCGACCCCGACACGGTGATCGCGCCTCCCTACGACGTCGTCGACGAGGGCGATCTGAAGGCGCTGCTGGAGCGCTCCCCCTACAACGTGGCGCGCGTGGAGAGCGCGCCCGGGGAGGCCGAGAGCCGCTTCGGGGAGGCGGCCCGGACGCTCGCCGAGTGGCGCCGCTCGGGCATCCTGCGGCGCGACGAGAGCCCCTCCTACTACGTCTACGAGCAGCGCTCGCGGGTGGGGGGCGCGACCACGACCCGCCGCGGCCTCTTCTGCCGGCTCCGGCTCGGGGAGCCGGGCCGCGGGGAGGGGCCGGAGCAGGTCCGCCCGCACGAGGCGACGATGGAGGGCCCGCGGGCGGAGCGGCTCGCGCTGCTCGAGGCGACCGGGGCGCACGTCTCACCGATCTTCGGCATCTTCGAGGACGACGAGCACGGCAGCGCCGCGGAGACGCTCGCCGAGGCGGCGTCCGCCGAGGCGGACTTCGAGGGGGCGGACGCCCGGGGCGACCGCCACCGTCTCTGGATGCTCCGCGACGGGCGGCTGCGCCGCCGGCTGGAGGCGGTGATCGCGGCCTCGCCCGTCACGATCGCCGACGGCCACCACCGCTACGCCACGGCGCTCGCCTACCGCGATCGCCGGCGGGCCCGCAGCGGCGCCGGCTGGAGCGACGACGACCCGGCAGGCTTCGTACTGGCGGCGCTGGTGCCGGCCGGCGATCCCGGCCTGGTCGTGCTCCCGATCCACCGCTTGGTCCGGGCGCCGGCGCTCCCGGGGGATCTGCTCGCGCGCCTCGCCGAGCTCTACGTGGTGGAGGACATGACGCCGAAGGGCTGGGACGGCACGGCGGCCCACCGCCTCTGGGGTCGCGTGCGCGCCGGCGAGACGGGGCCGCTCACCTTCGGCGCGATCGGGCTCGAGGACCAGAGGCTGCACGTGCTGACGGCGCGCTCGCGCCGCGCCGTCGAGGCGCGGATGCCGGAGCGCCTCTCCCCCGCCTCGCGGCGGGTCGACGTGCTCGCCCTCACCGAGACCGTGCTGCGGCCGCTGCTGGGGATCGACCATCGCGACCTGGCCTCGGGCGAGCGCGTCGCCTTCACCGAGAACGTCGAAGAGGCGTGGGAGCGCGTGGCGAGCGGCCGCTTCCGGCTCGCCTTCCTCGTCAACCCGACGCGCGTGGCGCAGGTGCTCGAGGTCGCCGCCTCCGGAGAGCTGCTCCCCCAGAAGTCGACGTTCTTCTACCCCAAGCTGGGCACGGGCCTCGTGCTCGACGCGCTCGACGGGGCGTAGCCGGCCCGCGCCCGGGCCCCGGCCGTCGACGCGCTCCGGAGCAGGGAGCCTGGACCGGGGCTAGAGCTCGACCTGGCGCACGGCGTAGACGTTGTCCAGCGCTGAGACGTGCCGCAGCTCCCCGGGCGTGAGGGCGCGCGTCACGCCCAGCATCATCAGCGCGTGATCGGCGGCCCCGGCCGCGACCGACATCGAGTTGATGTTGACGGCGAGCTCGCCGAGCTGGCTCCCGACCTGGCCCACCGCGCCCGGCCGATCGAGGTTCTCGATCGCGAGCAGGTAGGGCGTCTGCCGCGGGGAGAGCTCCACCTCGTAGTCGTCGATGCCCACGATGCGGACGCCGCCGACGGTATGGGTCGTCGCGACCGAGGCCTCGCCGCCCTCGCTGTAGACGTGCACGCGGATCAGGTTCGCGTAGGGCTCGACCGCCGCGGCGCGCTCCTCGTCGAGCTCGAGACCGCGCGCGCGGGCGAGCTGCGGGGCGTTGACCGCCGTCACCCGCTCCTCGGTGATGTGGGCGAGGAGCCCGACGATCACCGACGCACGCAGCGGCGTGACGTCGAGGCTCCCCATCTCCCCGTGGTACTCCACCCGCGCCCGCCGGGGACCGCCCGGCGCGAGCTGAACCGCCACCGAGGCGGCGAGCCGTGCGGCCGCCAGGAAGGGTCCGAGCACGGCCATCGTCTCCGGATCGGCGAGGGGAGCGTTGACCGAGAAGCGCGCGGCGCCGCCCGCCAGGATGTCGAGCACCTGCTCCACGACGGTGAGCGCGGCGCGGTCCTGGGCCTCTGCCGTGGAGGCGCCGAGATGCGGCGTGACCACGATGCGCGGATCTGTGGTGAGGATGTTGCCGACGGCCGGCTCCGAGGAGAAGACGTCGACGGCGGCACCGGCGATGCGACCGGACCGGACGGCGGCGAGCAGCGCCGCCTCGTCGACGAGCCCGCCGCGGGCGGCGTTGATGAGCCGGAGGCCCGGCTTCGCCCGCGCGAGGAGCTCCGCGCTCACGAGCCCCCGCGTCTCCTCGAGCAGCGCGCTGTGCAGCGTGACGAAGTCCGAGCGCGCGAAGAGCTCGACGAGCTCGACGAGCTCGACGCCGAGCGAGCGGGCGCGCTCCGCCGGGACGAAGGGGTCGTAGCCGAGCAGCTCCATCTCGAAGGCGCGCGCGCGGCGCGCCATCTCCGACCCGATGCGGCCGAGACCAACGATGCCGAGCGTGCGCCCCGCGAGCTCGACGCCCTGCAGCCGGCCGCGCTCCCAGGCGCCGCCGCGCAGGCTGGCGTCGCCCTGCGGGATGTTGCGCGCCAGGGCGAGCATGAGGCCGAAGGCGTGCTCGGCCGCGGAGAGCGTGTTGGCGAGCGGCGCGTTGACGACGGTGATGCCGCGCTCGGTCGCCGCCTCCACGTCGATGTTGTCGACGCCGACCCCCGCGCGCGCGATCACCCGCAGCTCGGCGGCGGCCGCGAGCGCCGGGCGTGTCACCCGCGTCTGGCTGCGGACGATGAGGGCAGAGACGCCCGCGAGCGCCTCCGCGAGCTCGGACTCGGAGAGACCGGGCCGGACCTCGACCTCGTGCTCCCGGCCGAGGAGCTCGATGCCCGTCTCGGCGATCGGATCGGCGACGAGGACGCGCGCCACGGAACGGCGCCCCTAGACGGCCGCGCCGGCGCCCGCGAATCCGAGCGCGCGCAGCGTCCCCGCCAGCGCGTCGAGACCGGAGCTCACGTCCTCCTCCGACACGTAGCCGAGGTGACCGAAGCGGACGATCTTCCCGCCGAGCGGACCCTGACCGCCGGCGAACACGGTCCCGTGCTCCTCGCGCGCGACGCGCAGGATGTCCGAGGCTGCGATGCCCTCGGGGACGCGCATCGCCGTGACCGTGTCCGACTCGACGCCCTCGGCCGCCAGCAGCTCGAGGCCGAGCGAGCGCACGCCGTCGCGGGTCATCCGCGCGAGCCGGCGGTGGCGCTCGTAGATGGCCTCGATCCCCTCCTCGAACATCAGCTCCAGCGCGCGGTCGAGCTGGAAGAGCAGCGGTATCGCCGGGGTCCACGGCGTCTGCCCCGCCTCCAGGCTCCGGCGCGCGCGGCGGAGGTCGAAGTAGAAGCGCGGCGCCGTGCAGCGCTCCTGCCGCTCCCAGGCCCGCTCCGAGACGGAGATGAAGGCGAGGCCCGGCCCCATCATCCACCCCTTCTGCGATCCGGAGACCACGACGTCGAGCCCCCAGCCGTCGACGTCGACCGGGATCGAGGAGAGCGAGGAGATGGCGTCGACGAGCAGGAGCCGGTCGTGGTGCCGGACCGCCTCGGCGATCCGGGGCAGGGCGACGTTGGTCGCTCCCGTGGAGGTCTCGTTGTGCGTGATCAGGACGGTGCGGATCGACGGATCGGAGGCGAGGATGCGGTCGACCTCGTTGGCGTCGGCGGCGGTGCCGTGCTCGTGCTCGAGCAGCTGCGGGATGCCTCCGTAGGCGGTGACGATCTCCGCGAAGCGGTTCCCGAAGACGCCGATCGTCACCACCAGCACGCGCTCGCCCGGCGAGACGTGGTTGGCGACGGCCGCCTCCATCCCGCCCGTGCCGGAGGCGGAGAGCGTGAGCACCTCGTTCTCCGTGCCGTAGACCCGGCGAACGCCCTCCGTGGTGCGCGCGATCAGGTCGGCGAACTCGGGGCCGCGGTGGTTGATCATCTCGCGGCCCCCCGCCTCCGCCACCTCGCGCGGCAGCGGCGTGGGACCAGGGATGCGCAGGTTCACGAGGGGACTCCTCAGCGGGGAGCGGCAGGGAGACCGGCGTCATCCGGGAGGCGCTTCCCGAAGCGTCGGGCTGCGGGATCGTACGGTCGCCCCCCTTGACGATCAATCGCGCCCGGCTCCCCGCGCCGCGCGCGGGCGCGCGAGGTCGCGGTCGCTGCCTACAATGCCCGCAAATGGCGCAGGAGCTCTACCGCGAACTCCCCTCCGTCGAGCAGCTGCTCTCCGACGAGCGGGTGCGCTCGCTCGCCGCGCGCCACGGGCGCGAGGCGCTGGTGGAGATCGCCCGCGGCGTGCTCGACGACTGCCGGGCCCGGATCGCGCGGGAGGGTCGCGCGGCAGGGGTCGACTACGTGGGCGCCGTGATCGCGCGCGCCGGGACGCTCGAGCCCACGCTTGCGCCGGTGATCAACGCGACCGGCGTGCTCCTGCACACCAACCTCGGGCGGGCCCCCCTCTCGCGGGCGAGCCTCGAGGCGGTGGCCGCGGTCGGGCGCGGCTACTCGACTCTCGAGTTCGATCTGGAGTCGGGCGGGCGCGGATCGCGCGCCGAGCACCTGCGGGGGTTGCTGCGGCGCCTGACCGGCGCCGAGGACGGGCTCGCCGTGAACAACAACGCCGCGGCCGTCCTGCTCGCCCTCGCCGCCCTCGCCGCCGGCCGCGAGGTCGTGATCTCCCGCGGCGAGCTCGTCGAGATCGGGGGCGGCTTCCGCATCCCCGACGTGCTCCGCCAGTCCGGTGCGAGGCTGGTCGAGGTCGGCACCACCAACCGCACCTACGTCGCCGACTACGCGGAGGCGATCACCGCGGAGACGGCCGCGATCCTGCGCGTGCACGCCTCCAACTTCCGCCTGAGCGGCTTCACGGAGCAGCCCGCGCTCTCCGCGCTCGCCGCTCTCGCGCGCGAGCGCGGGCTGCTGCTCATCGACGACCTCGGCTCGGGCTCGCTCGTCGACACCGGGCGCTTCGGCCTCGCCCTCGAGCCGACGGTCCCGCGCTCCGTCGCCGCCGGCGCCGACGTGGTGCTCTTCTCCGGCGACAAGCTCCTCGGCGGGCCGCAGGCCGGGATCGCCGTCGGCCGGTCCGAGCCCATCGCGCGGCTCCGCCGCCACCCGCTCGCGCGCGCGCTGCGCATCGACAAGCTCTCGCTCGCCGGGCTCGCCGCGACGCTCGCCCACTACGCGCGGGGCGAGGCGGAGAGCGCCGTCCCCCTCTGGCGCCTGCTCGCCCGCCCGGTCGAGGAGCTGGAGGCGCGCGCCCGGCGTTGGGCGCTCGCGGCCGGCGAGGGGGCGACCGTGATCGGCGGGCGCTCGATGATCGGGGGAGGCTCGCTGCCGGAGGAGTCGGTCGCGACCGTGCTGCTGGCGCTCGAGCCCGCGGGCACGGAGCGGGGCGCAGCCGACGAGCTGGCGCGCCGGCTGCGCTCGGGCTCCCCGCCGGTGATCGCCCGCATCGAGGACGGGCGGGTGCTGCTCGACCCGCGCACGGTCGAGCCCGAGGACGACGACGCCGTGGCGGCGGCCGTCGCCGCGGCCGTGGGGCCGGGGCGCGGGGGGGCCGGGGCACGGGCCCCCGCCGGCGGGGGCGGGGGGGGGGGGGGGGGCGCGGGGCGGGCGCGCGCGGCCGGGGGGGGGGGGCGGGGGCGGGGGGCGGCAGGGGCGCGCCCCGCCGCCGGCGGGCGAGGGCCGGGGGAGGGCCGCGCTGGACGATAAGGCCTGCCGCACGCTCGAGCTGCCGGCGGTGCTCGACCGCCTCGCCCGGCTCACCGCCTCCCCGGCCGGCCGCGAGCGCGCGCTCGCTCTGCGCCCGGTTTCCGAGCGCCCCGCCGTGGTGCTCCGGCAGCGCGCCGCGGCCGAGGCGGCCTGGCTCCACCAGGGCTCGGTCTCGCTCGCGCTGGCCGGCGCCCGCGACGTGCGCGATGCCGCCGGCGCCGCCGCCCGCGGGCTCAGGCTCGACCCCCTCGTGCTGCGGGAGGTGGCCGACACCGTCCGCTGCGCCGCCCAGGTGAGGCGCGCGCTGGCGCGGGCCCGCGACGGCGCGCCCCTGCTCGCCGCCGAGGGGCAGGCGCTCCCCGATCTCGACGCGCTCAGGCGGCTGATCGACGGGGCGGTCGACGCGCGCGGCGCGCTGCTCGACGGGGCGAGCGCCGAGCTCTCCCAGATCCGCGCGGAGATCTCCGAGACGCACGACGCGCTGCTCGCGCGCATGCAGTCGGTGGTCTCCTCGCCGGCCCTGCGTCCCGCCCTCTCCGACGCCATCGTCACCCAGCGCGAGGGCCGCTACGTCGTGCCCGTGCGCTCCGAGGCGCGCTCGGCCCTCCCCGGCGTCGTGCACGACACCTCGTCGTCGGGTCGCACGGTCTACGTGGAGCCCTTCGCCGTCGTCGAGCTCGGCAACCGCTGGCGCGAGCGGCAGGTGCAGGAGCGGCGCGAGATCGAGCGCATCCTGCGCGAGCTCTCCTCCGTGGTCGGCGAGTCGTCGGCCGATCTCGCGGAGAGCGTGGAGCGGCTCGCCGCGATCGACTGCGCCGTCGCCGCGGCGGCGCTCGGCCGCGAGCTGGGAGCGGGGCTGCCGGCCGACGCGGGAGCCGAGCAGCCGTGGCTCCACGACGCGCCGGGGGAGCTGCGCCTCCTGGACGCGCGCCATCCGCTGCTGGTGTGGGAGGGGGGCGAGGTGGTGCCGGTCTCGCTCGCCGTCGGCGGCGGGGAAGGCGGTCTCCTCATCACCGGCCCCAACACCGGCGGCAAGACGGTGGCCCTCAAGAGCGCCGGCCTGATCACGCTGATGGCGCTCTGCGGCCTGCCGGTACCGGCGGAGCCGGGCTCCACGATCCCCGTCTACGACGCGGTCTTCGCCGATATCGGCGACGAGCAGTCGATCGAGCAATCGCTCTCGACCTTCTCCTCGCACGTGACGGCGATCATCGACGTGATCGAGCGCGCCGGCCCGCGCTCGCTCGCGCTGCTCGACGAGCTCGGCGCCGGGACCGATCCGGTGGAGGGGGCCGTGCTCGCGGTGGCGATCGTGGAGCGGCTGGTGGCGGCGGGCGTCACGCTCATCGCGACCACGCACCACGGGGAGCTCAAGGCGCACGCGCACGACCATCCGCGCCTCCTCAACGCCTCGGTCGAGTTCGACGTCGAGACGCTCTCACCGACCTACCGCCTGCGGATGGGCATCCCGGGCGAGTCGAACGCGCTGGCGATCAGCGAGCGCCTGGGCATGCCGGCCGACGTCGTGGAGGCGGCGCGCGGCCGGGTCTCGGGCGAGGAGCGAGAGCTCTCCCGCATGCTGGCGAACCTCAGGGAGCAGCTCGAGCGCGCCGAGACGCGCGCGGAGGCGGCGGGTCACGACCGCGCCGAGGCGGAGCGCCTGCGCGCGGAGCTGGCGGCGAGCCACGAGCAGCTCGACGCGGAGAGCGAGCGGCGGCGCGCCGAGGCGCAGCGCCACCTCCGCGACGAGCTGCGCGACACCGAACGGCTGCTCGCCCGCACCAGGCGGCAGGTCGAGGCGGCGCGTCTCGAACAGGCCGATGCCGACATGGCGCGCGCGCGCGAGGCCGCCCGCGCCGTGCGCCGGCCCCCGCCCGCGCCGCGGCCGGAGCGGCGGGAGCTCCGGGGGCGGCTCTCCGTGGTGCCGGGGGCGCGCGTCTGGCTCGCGGGCATGTCCGTGCCCGGGGAGGCGTTGAGCGCGCCCGACGCGCGCGGGGAGTTCGAGCTGACGCTGGGCGCGCTCCGGACGCGGGCGCGGCTCGCCCAGGTCGTGCGCACGGAGGCGCCCGCGGGCGGCGAGGCCCCGGCGGTGAGGCTGCGCACGGGGCCCGTCGACGATCCCGGCGAGTCGATCGAGGTGCGCGGACGCACGCTCGACGAGGCGCTGCCCGCGGTCGAGGAGTACCTCGATCGCGCCGTCCGCGTCGGCCGCAGCCGCGTGCTCGTCATCCACGGCAAGGGGACGGGGACGCTCCGCCGCGCGGTGCGCGATCTGCTCGCTCACCACCCGCTCGTCGCGTCACAGGAGCCGGCCGAGCGCGCCGAGGGCGGCGAGGGCGTCACCGTCGCGCACCTCACGGCGCTCTAGGGGGGACCGCGGCTGTCGCCACCGGGTTCTGGGAGACCCGGTCCCGGCCGCCGGCCGGGAAGCGCTGGGTCGCTCCGGGGCACGGCGACCCGGCCCCCGGCGAGCGCGGTGCCCCCCGCCGGGACCGGGTGGTGTCGCCATCTTCCCTGCCAGGGCCCGGCGCCACCGATCCGGGACGGCCAGCCGCGCTGTCTGGCAGCCGCTGCCCCAGATGGGGAACCTCGGCGCGATACGGTTCGGGCGAGCGCGGCATGGCCGGGAGGACGCCGCAGCGCCGACCGCGCGAGGCAGCTGACGGCCGCGGTGCGTTTCTCTCTCCCCGGGTCCGCTCGCAGTCGCAGGACGCCCGAGAGGCGGGATCGCGCAGCGACGCGACGGCGCAGGCACATCGCGCTCGCGAGCCGGTGATTGCCGCGGCGGCTCGGGTCCATCCTGAGGGGTCCTGCGCTACGATCGGTCACGCGCAGCGTGGCGCTGGGTCCAGATCGCCGGGGAGCCATCCGCACATGACGCCGGACAGCCGTCAGATCGAGGTCACCAACCTGTGGAAGGTCTTTGGCGCCAATCCGAAGGCCGCCCTGCAGCCGGAGCACGAGTCGATGAGCCGGGAGGAGATCCGGCAGGCACTGGGGGTCGTGGTCGGGCTCCGGAACGTCTCGTTCAGCGTGGACAAGGGGCAGGTGTTCGTCGTCATGGGGCTGTCCGGCAGCGGCAAGTCGACTCTGGTGCGCTGCCTCATCAGGCTCACGGAGCCCACCGCGGGGCAGGTCCGTTTTGAGGGCGAGGACATCCTGGCCTACTCGCCGAAACAGTTTGTGGAATTCCGGCGCAGCAAGGTCGCCATGGTCTTTCAGCACTACGGCCTCTTGCCGCACCGCAACGTCATCGAGAACGTGGTGTACGGCCTGGAAGTGCGGGGCATGGAGAAGCAGTCGAGGTACAGGGCTGCGCTGGAGGCGATCCGGATAGTGAAGCTCGAGGGGTGGGAGAATAACTACCCCCGGGAGATGAGCGGCGGGATGCGACAGCGCGTCGGCCTCGCGAGGGCGCTGGCCACCGATCCGGACGTGCTGCTCATGGACGAGCCCTTCAGCGGCCTCGACCCGCTCATCAGGAGGGAGATGCAGGACGAGCTCCTCGCCCTGCAGTCGGAGCTGCAGAAGACCATCGTCTTCATCACGCACGACATGAACGAGGCCCTCAAGATGGGGGATGTCATCGCGATCATGAGGGACGGCGAGATCATCCAGATGGGTTCGCCCGAGGACGTCGTGACGTTGCCGACCGACGCCTACGTCACCGACTTCGTGCGGGATGTATCGAGAGCACGGGTCATCCCCGCAAAGGCCATCATGAGGGAGCCAGCCGTCGTCGTGTACGAACGGCAGGGGCCTCGTGCCGCGCTGTACGCGATGAGTCAGCACGACCTCGATGCGGTGTTCCTGATCGCACGCGATTTCACGCTCAAGGGGGTGCTGACGGCGGACGAGGCCAAGGACATGCTCGTGCGCGGGAGAGAGTCGCTGGACGAAGCCACCATCCTCACGCCGACGACCACCGACCCCGAAGCGCCCATCGAGGAGGTCGTGGCGATGGCGGCCCGGAGCGAGCACCCCGTCGCGGTGGTCGGCGGGAACGGCAGTCTGCTGGGCGAGATCGACCGGGGAACGCTCCTCGCCGGGCTGTCGGGCACGGGGGCAGATCTGCCCGCGCAGGGCGACGCGCAGGAGGGGCGCCGGCGACCGGACTCGCGGTAGGGATCCCGGTTGCCCCGCATCCCCCGCCCCGCCACCGCACGGATCCGGCCGAGCCCCCTCGGGCACCCTGCTCCTACCCCATGTGCGTGACCGCGAACACCGCGGCCGCCTCGCTCCCGGGCCGGAGCGAGACCCGGCGCTGCTGGGCGTCCCGGGCTCAGGGGCTGTCGAGCCCCCGGGGACGACGCGGGGCCGTCAGGGGGAGCCCGGCCGCTCCCTCGGCCGGGTGAGCGCGGCGAGATCGTCGTGCCCGTTGAGGGAGAGCAGGGCGTGCCGGTCGCCGTCGGGCGCCACCTCCGCGAGGGAGCCGTTCGGGAGATGCATCCGGACCCAGGATCCCTCCGGCACGCCGAGGACGTGCGCCAGGATGGCCGCGATCACGCCGCCGTGCGTGATCACGGCGGCGTGCCCGTCCCGGTGCCTGCCGGCCAGCTCCCGGAAGCAGCGCAGGACCCGGCCCCGGAAGGCCTCCGGCCCCTCCTCGCCGGGGAGCTCGCCCCTCCCCCACTGCACGAGGGTGATGCCGAAGCGCTGCTCGACCTCGGCCCAGCTGAGCCCCTCGGCGGCCCCGTAGCCGTACTCGCGGAGCTCCGCGCGGCGCTCGACCTCCAGGCCGAGCGCCGCGGCGAGCGGGGCCGCGGTCTCGCGGGCACGCGCCAGCGTGCTGCTGTAGAGCGCGGTGATGCGCGGCTCGCGGCGGCCGAGGCGCTCCGCGAGCGCGGCGGCCTGCTCGCGGCCGTGCGCGGTGAGCGGCTCGTCGCGCCAGCCCTGGATCGTGCCGGAGGCGTTGCCGGAGGACTGCGCGTGGCGCACGAGCAGGAGCGTCACCGCGCCGGGCCGCCCCCCGCGGCGAGCACCTCGAGGAGGTTGTGGAGGATGCGGCCGGTCGCTCCCCAGATCAGGGTGCGGTCGTAGAGGAAGGCCTCCTCCGATCGCGGGTGCCCGCGCACGAGCACCGAGGCACGGACGCGCGAGCGGGGGCTCCGCAGGTAGGCGAGCGGCACCTCGAGCAGCCGCTCGACCTCCGCGGCGTGCGGGCGGAAGGGGCCGGGCCAGCCCGGGTCGAGGGCGCCGACGAAGGGGGAGACGGCGTAGCCGGTGCCGGTGGTGATGTCGTCGAGCCGCCCGAACACCTCGACGGCGCCGGGCGGGACGCCGATCTCCTCGTGCGTCTCGCGGAGCGCCGTCCGCAGCAGCGAGTCATCCTCCTCGTCGCGCCGCCCGCCGGGGAGGCTGACCTGCCCCTTGTGGTCCTCCACCTGGGCGCTGCGCTGCTGGAAGATCACGCACTCCTCGCCCGCCCGGGCGTCGAGCAGGAGCAGCACCGCCGCCGGCCGGAAGCGACCGTCGCCCGGCACCAGCGCCGCCCTCCCGGCACCCGGCACCTCCCACCCGCTGAGCCGCGGCCGGTAGGAGGCGAGGGAGGCGGCGAGACGCTCGCGCCGGCTCACCCGCACCGCCCCGGCCCGCGCGTCACCCTCACGCGGCCGGGACCTCGCGCAGCCGCCCCGTCCCGCAGTCGTAGACGAAGCCGCGCACGTCCTCCGTATGGGGGAGGAAGGGGCTCGCCCGGATGCGGGCCATCGACTGCCGCACGTCGCCCTCGAGGTCGGTGAAGGCCTCCATCGCGAAGGGCGGCCGGATCCCGGTCTCGCGCGCGATCGCCTCCTTCAGCTCGTCGTCGCGGAAGCCCATCATGCCGCAGTCGGTGTGGTGGATGAGCATCACCGAGCGCGTCCCCAGCAGCCGCTGCGAGATCGTGAGCGAGCGGATCGCATCGTCGGTGACGACGCCGCCCGCGTTCCGGATCACGTGGGCGTCGCCCTCCCGGATCCCCAGCAGCCTGTGGGTATCGAGGCGCGCGTCCATGCAGGCGACGACGGCGAGCGCGAGCGCCGGCGCCCCGGGCAGCCCGCCGTCCTCGAAGCGCTCCGCGTAGCGCCGGTTGCCCGCGAGCAGCTCGTCGATGGCGGACATCGGGACCCCTCCGCCGCGCGCCCGGGGCGTCGCCTACCGATCTCCGGGCGGGACGACGCGCACGGTGATGATGTCGGTGTCATGGTACTGCTGGTGCCGGACGGACGAGGCGTAGCTCCGCAGCAGCACCAGCGAGAGCTCGTGCTCGGCCGGCTCCTCCGTGTCGTGCTGCTGGAGCTGGCGGATCTGGTCCTCGAGGTTGGACTCGTCGCCGCCGCCGATGAACTCGAGATCGGCGACCGCTCCCTCGCTCGATGCCAGCACCACCAGCTGCCGCTGCGCGACCCCCTCCTCGGCCTCCTGCTCCTCGCCGGCGAGATCGATCGGGGCGAGCACGAGCAGCGTCTCCTCGGCCACCGCGCGCAGCCTCTCCTCCATCGCCTGATCCCAGCCGCGGCGGCGCGCGAAGGTGTTGATGAACTCGTTGAGCTCGGACAGGGCGTCGATGTGCAGGCGCGAGGAGAAGCGCATCCGCCGGGGGTTGGTGAGCTCGAGGTAGAGCACCATCACGATCGCCGCGAGCCCGCCGGTCGTGATGCCGCTCTTGAGCAGCGCGCCCCACACGGGGCCGAGATCGGGGAGGGTGAAGAGCTTGAACTGGAAGGCGGCGGCGATCCAGAAACAGACGCCGGCGACGGCGACCTTCTCGCGGTTCTGCTCGTTGCCGAGGATGGTCTGCGCGCCGTCGACGAAGAGCGTGCCGGTCACCATGATCAGGTAGCCCGCCATCACCGGCCCCGGGATGGAGCTGATCAGCGCCGAGACCTTCGGCAGGAACGCGAGGGTGATGAGGATGGCGCCGATGGTATAGCCGAGCCGGCGGCTCGCGACCCCGGTCATCTGCGTGAAGGAGACGATCGCGGGGTTGATCGCGTTGGGAACGGTCCCGGCGAAGCCGGCGAGCAGGTTGCTGGCGCCGGCGCCGGCCACCGCTCCCTGGACCTGGCGGAAGTCGATCGCCCGGTTGTCGCGCCAGGCGACGCGCTGCATCGCGATCGCCGCGCCGTTCGCCTGGATCGCGATGATCACGCCCAGAAAGAAGAATGCCGGGAGCAGCGTCCAGAAGGAGAGGCCCAGGTCAACCTCCAGCGGCGGGTGCTGGCCCGGAAGCCCGACCCACGACGCGCGCGCGATGCGCCCGGTCTCGAAGATGCCGAGCGCCCCGGAGACGACGCAGCCCACGACGATGCCGGCAAGCGGTCCCCAGAAGCGCAGGAGGGCCGAGCCGCGGAGCATGAGAGCGGCGGCGACGACCATCGTCACGAGCGCGGTGAGCGAGGCCTCTTCCGGCGCGACCAGCGTGGCATCGTCCAGTATGGCGAAGACGACCGACGCGAGCGTGATCGAGAGGATCATGACCACGGTGCCGCCGACGACGGGGGTCACGACCCGCCTCAGCAGGAAGAGACGCCGGGAGACGACGAGCTGGACCGCCGCCGAGACCACGACCAGGGGCGCCAGCGTCGCCGGGCCACCTTCCTCCAGGGCGGTGATGCAGAACGGGATCGCGAAGGCGGCGGTGAACATCGGCAGCACCGCACCCGAGCCGACGAAGCCGACCCGGCGCACCTGCAGGATGGTGGAGACTCCCACCACCACCAGCGAGGCGAAGACCGACCAGACCAGGTAGGCCTCGCCGCTCTCCGACGCGGTGGCGACGACGACCGGCGTGACGAGCAGCGTGGCCGAGGCGATCAGGCTGAACTGCGCCCCGTAGCCGAGGGAGGCAGGTAGCGAGGGGTGCTCGTGCGCCTCGTAGCGCGGGGACTGCGTCGGGGCGGTCGCCATGGCGCCCTATCCCTCCGCCGGCGGCCGAGGGGAGCGCGCGCGCGCGCGGGCAGGACGCTCGCCGGGCGGACTCACCACTGCTCGGACCGCTCGGCGCAGACGTGCGTCGGCAGGCGGTAGCCGATCCCCTCCTCGTCGTAGTTCGAGATGTCGACTAGCGTCGAGAAGGCGTCGCCGCCGGAGTCGCTCCGGAAGAGCCTCCGCACGGGTGACAAGACGCGGCTTCCGCAGGTACTGGAGCTCGCCGGCGAGATCCCCGACGACGGTGTGTGCGATGCAGCGCTCGGCAAGCTCCGCGTCGACCGCGCGCGCCCGCTCGTATCCCGCTCGGTCGTCGGCCGGGACGTTCATGCGTCCGTGAACCCACTGAGCCGGACGAGGCGGTTCGTCACGCGCTCACTCCTCCGCAGCGAGGACGCCGGCGCCGGCATCGAGGATCTTCGAACGGATCCGCGTCGCCTGCCCGATGCGGCGGCGCGCAACGAGCCCATGGTACCGATTCTCACCTCGGGCACCATGCCGGGAGCCGATCGTCCGTGCCCGCGCGATCGCACCCGCGCGTCGCCTGCGACCCCGATCGGGAGAGGGATCCGCACCGCCTCCAGCTGGCGTCGCCCGCCCAAAGGGTCATCGCGCGGAGCCGCCAGGCGCAGCCGACGACCCCGCGCAGCGATGGCCACCTCCCGCGGCTGCGGCGGCTACTCCTCCGGGGCCTCCAGGGGCACGACGTCGATCGCCGTGCTGCGGAACCAGACCCCCGGCGGCGGGTCGGAAGGCAGGAACCTCACGTCGGGGACGACCGCCTCGCCGGCGGCGGCGCGGAAGCTCCACTCGATGCGCCCGTCGCTGAGCCGGCGCGCGCGGACCTGCCCGAGCGTGCCCGCTGCGACCTCGACATCGCTGCTGACGTGCCACTGCCCGACCGCGGCGCCGGTCGCCAGGTAGCGCTGCCGGGGCAGGATCCGCTCCCCGCCCGCGAGCTCGATACCGTGCTCGACCCGCCCGTCGGCGGCGGCCCGGGCGATGATCCGCAGACTCAGGGGCTCCGGCGGCGGCGGCTCCGCCGGAGCTGGCGGCCGGGGCGCGTCGAGCCGCGCCAGGTCGGCATCGACGATCCCGAGGCGCCGCAGGAACGACGCGTTCGAGGCGTCCACGCCCGCCGCGCCGCACAGTGCTGCGTCGACGGCCAGCGCGTGCACCGGCAGTGCCGCGTGCAGCTCGCGGTGCAGCTCGACGAAGGCCGCGATATCGGCGACGCCGGCGGCCTCGAGCACGCCCCGCGGCGCGTTCACATCGCACGACCGCTGCCGCGCGAGGGCCCGGAGGCGTGCCGCCACCGCCGGGCTCTCCCAGCCGGCCTCGGCGGCGCGCGCCGCGGTCACGATCTCGCCGGCCGTGATCGCGGGCGCCAGCACGCGCTCTGCGTAGGCAAGCTCCACCTGCAACGCGCGTGCCTCGGCGAAGGAGAGAGCGCCGCCCCCCGCGACCGCCCCGGCGAGCGCCCTCCACGAGGACGCGAGGTACGCGTACTGCGCCGACGCGGTGCCGGCCAGATCCAGCGTCAGACCCTCGATGGCGAGCGGGTTGATCGCCTCGCCGCCGGTGAAGCTCTCCACCAGCCCCTGCGCGTGGATGGCGGCGACGTAGCGCCCGGCGAAGGAGTCCAGCAGGGCGCTGGAGGAGGCGCTGGAAAGGCTCACCGGCGCCGGCTCCGCCGTCTCCGGCAGCGGAGCGATCGCGGCGCGCTCGAAGAGACCCTCGAGAACGAGCGCGCGGACCGCCGCGGCGTAGGTCGCCCTCGCCGCGATCCCGGCCTCGAGCGCAGTCTCCGGACCGGACACGGGAGCGACGGTCGTCGTCACGCTCCCCTCGTCGTCGGCGGCCGCGGTCACGGCGTACTCCGCGCCGTCCACGGTGACGGCCACCGGACCGAAGGTGGGCCCGTCGGTCACGTTCACGTTCCGCCAGATCCCGTGGAAGGCGATCTCCTCGTCATCGCCATCGAACGCGATCACGGCGACGAACACCCACGAGGGACCGGGACGCTGCCACGAGACGCCGAACGGGCCGAGCTCGGGCGTGGAGGTGCTGGTGGCGCCCGCCGCCTGCGGGCCCGAGTGGTAGGCCGCGCCTGCATGGAACAGCGGCACCGGCAGGCCGCGCAGCACCTCGCGGATGCCGGGACCGACCGCGTAGACGACGACGCTCGCATCCTCGGGCAGATCGCCGCCGCCGATATTGCCGACGCGGTAGTGAACGGCGAACGGCTCGCCCGCGATCACCTGCTCGGGGGCGAGCACCTGCTCCATCTTGAGCAGGAAGCGCTGCTGCGCCGCCGCCTCGTCCACGAGGTGGACCGTGAGCGTGAAGTCCGCCAGCAGGGACTGGAGGTCGCGCTGCCGGTAGGTCGTCGCCTCGATCAGGTAGGGACCGGCGGGCAGGTATTGCTCGATGCGCGCATTGATGAAGTCGCCGCCGTCATCGTTGGCCCCGATCACGCCCCGCTCGGGCGAGGCGAGCGAGAGCACCGGGTCGCCGACCTCTGACTCCAGATCGATGCGGACGCGGGCCGCCTGCGGCAGGACGAAGGTGTAGTTGTAGGCGGGGTGCTCGGCGACGATCCGTGAGCCGCAGGTCTCGAGCGTCCAGGTGCCGGATGCCGTGAGGTCGACGCCCGGGAGCAACACCCCGAGGTCGATGGGCTCGCAGCTCAGGCGCACGACGGAGAGCGCGAAGTCGGCCGGGCCGCGCGCGCGCCCGCCCACGGTCGTCGCCTCGATCAGGTAGGAGCCGGACTCGAAATCGCGCTCGATGCGTGCGTCGATCCCGGCGGCGCCGTCGTCGTTGTCGGTGATGCGGCTGCCGTCCTCCGCCAGCAGGTAGAGGTAGGAGTCGGCCTCGGGCGACCGGAGGTCGATGCGGACCCGGCCGGGCCCGGCCAGCTCGAATCGGTACGTGTGGGCGTCGCTGCCGGCGCGGAAGCGCGAGTCGCAGTCCTCCGTCGTCCAGCGCCCGTTCGCCGCCAGCGGGAGGCCGGGCTCGGCGGCGAGCTCGCCGAGCTCCTGCGTGGGGCAATCCGAACGGTCGGCCTCGGGATGCTCCGCCGCGACCGGCCGGGGCGCCGCGAGCGCGGCGGCGAGCACGGCGGCGACGAGCACCGCGGCGGCGAGCCCCGTCGCCAGCAACCGGTTGCGCGGTGAGTGAGACATAGTCGCATCTTAGCCGCAGGGAGCCGCTACGCGCACGCCCGGACTCGACCGCCGGTCGGCGCCTGGTGGGGACGCGCCCCGCACCGACGGCGTGCGGCGCGGGCCCGCAGCGGCCGTGCTCGCCCCGGTCGGCGACACCCAGGGGACGTGGCCGGCGCGCCCGGGCTCAGGACGTGATGAGCATCCCGCCGAAGAGAGAGGAGCCCGTGATCGTGAGCCGGGCCCGCGGCTCCGCGGGCTCGGTCCGCTGCGACTCGATCGTCCCGAAGGCGACGGAGGCGCGCACGTCGACCGCCCAGTCGTGCGGGACGCGGAGAATGATGCGGCCGAAGAGCGTGCTCGCGTGCACCGTGACCGCGCCGTCGACCGCCGAGGCGGGGCGAAGATCGATCTCCGCCTCGCCGCAGGTGGCCGTGACCCTGCCGCCCCGGAAGTGCTCGCTGGCGGTGACGCGGCTGCCGGAGAAGAGGCAGTGGACGTTGAGCTCATCGCCCGGGGCCGCAGCCGCGTCGGCGCCGGTGCGCCACGCGCGGAGGAGCACGGCCGCGCCGACGACGATCAGGGCCGCCGGCCAGAGGGACGAGAGGTCCCGGTCGAGAACGCCCAGGTTCAGCAGCAGCAGCGCGGCCGCGGCGGCGATCGCCGCGAGGCCGCCCCAGAGGTTGCCGCCGGTGGCGGCGGCGAGGCCGGCGGCAGCGAGGAAGACCGGCCACCACTGCCCCAGCGGAAATTCGGCGCCGACGACGAGCGGCACCAGGAACAACACTCCCAGCAGGATGAGAGCGACGCCGACGAATCGATGGCCGGTCCCTGCTGAGTCCGTGCTCGCCCCCTCACTTCGATCCGTCTCGCTGCGATCGCCGGCCCGGGCCCCGGGGATCGGCGCTCCTACCGCGGTCGGAGTCGCCCGGCCCTGCTACACGTGTCGTCCACGATCCGTCGGCACGCCGCTCGAAGCGGGCTGCGCCCTAGGAATAGTGCTCCCCCGGGCAAGTCCGATGCCTGCCGGACCCGGGCGGCCCGTGGCCGAGGCCCTGAGACCGCTCGTCGCGATGCGACCCGGTGACGCCGTCGGGCCGGCAGCCCCGGCGACGTGCAGTCCCCGGCATGGTGCCTCAGCCCTGATCGATACGGCGTGCCCACGGTGTTTCGGAGAATCCTCCGAGCATCCCGCTGGGGAGCATGAAGCGGCTGGTCACCTGTCCCCATGGCTCCTCCTTCGGCGCCTGAACGATCGTCCATCCGCGCTCAACGAGAGCGTCGGTCGCCGAACTCACCGAGTCTGCCTCGAACTCCACGGAGAAGCCCAGCGGGACGCGGTCGACGGCCTTCTCGTCTCCGAAAGTCGCTTCCGCCGCGGCTGCCCGGGACCAGATGCTGAAGTGAAGCGCCCCGGCAACCTTCACCGTTGCATACTGGCCATTCTCTTCCTGGTCGACCGGCAGGCCCAGCACGTCGCGATAGAAGCTCACCGCCTCACCGACGTCTTCCACCACCTCGGCGATCGCCGACACGTGCCGAATCACGCTGCCCCCCTGCGTCTCCAACCGGAGATGACCCTGAATGGTTGGTGGGCCCGCCAGGATTCGAACCTGGGACCGATCGGTTATGAGCCGACTGCTCTAGGCCGCTGAGCTACGGGCCCGGCGGGACCGGAGCGCGCGAGGCGGACGCTCTCGCGGCTCCCGCACGGCATCGCCGCCGGCGACGCGCCGCACCAAACGGCGGCGTGCGCCGGCCGACGCTCGGCCTAAGCGTGCCTCGGGAATCCTAGCAGCCCGCCCATCGTGGTCGCACGGGCCGCCGAGCCGCGGCCGCCCCGGCGGGAGAGGGATCAACGCTAGGCAAGGGGCCCGAGCGGCGCGCCGCCGAGGATGTGCAGGTGCAGGTGCGGCACCGTCTGGCCCGCATCCGGCCCGCAGTTCAGCACGAGCCGGTAGCCGCTCCGCTCCAGGCCCTGCGCCCTGGCGATCGCCGCAGCGACCCGCAGCATGCGCCCGCCGAGCGGCTCCCACGAGGCGTCTATCCCGGCGGGCGAGGTCGGCGGCTCGCCGCGCGGGATCAGGACGATGTGATGCGGCGCCTGCGGTGCGATGTCGCGGAAGGCGATGAAGTCATCGTCCTCGTGCACGCGATCGCCGGGGATCTCCCCGCGGAGAATGCGCGCGAAGATGTTGCCGGGATCGTACGGCGCCTGGATGTCGATCCCCTCGCCCTCGCTCACCGGGACCCCCCTCCCCCGCACTGCCTGCGGCCCCGCCGCTGCGAGCGGCGGGGCGCGACGCACGTCGCCTGATACGCCGTGAGCCTACCGCGACCCGGACCCGCCGCGCGGCGTGGGTCGTCCCGCGGCCGGAGGGTATCCTCGCGCCATGACCGAGAGCGCGATTCGCCTGCTCGAGCTCACCAAGCTCTTCGATGGCGCCGGAGAGCCCGCCGTCACGGCGCTCACCCTGGACATTCCGCGCGGCTCGATCGTGGCCCTGATCGGCCCCTCCGGCTGCGGGAAGACCACGACGCTGCGCATGATCAACCGGCTCATCGAGCCGACCTCGGGGCGGATCGAGATCGACGGCGAGGACGCGAGCCTCCGGCCGGTGGCGGAGCTCCGGCGCGGCATCGGATACGTGATCCAGGAGGTCGGGCTTTTCCCGCATCAGACGGTCCACCAGAACATCGGGACCGTGCCGCGCATGCTGCGCTGGGAGCGGGCGCGCGTCGATGAGCGCGTCGCCGAGCTCGCCGGTCTCGTGGGGCTGGAGCCGGAGCAGCTCGGGCGGTACCCGGACGAGCTCTCCGGCGGCCAGCAGCAGCGCGTCGGCGTCGCGCGGGCGCTCGCGGCCGATCCCCCGGTGCTGCTCATGGACGAGCCGTTCGGCGCCGTCGATCCGATCGTGCGCGCGCGGCTGCAGGACGAACTGCTCGCGCTCCAGGAGCGGCTCCGCAAGACGATCGTGCTCGTGACCCACGACATCGACGAGGCCGTCAAGGTCGCCGACCGCGTGGCCGTGCTCAACGTCGGGGGAATCCTCGAGCAGTACGCCCCGCCGGACGAGCTCCTCCACGCGCCCGCGAGCGCCTTCGTCGAAGAGTTCCTCGGCGACGACCGCGAGATCCGGCGCCTGGCCCTGAAGCGGGTCGGCGACCTTCCCTTCGAGCAGGGCCCGGTGCTCGACATCGGCCGCGCACCGGCCGAGGCCCGCGCCCTGCTCGACGACGCGCGCTCGGAGTGGATCGGCCTGACCTCCGGCGGGAGCTTCGTCGGCTGGGCGCACCGCGATCACGTCGAGGAGGCGGCCACGCTCGCCGCGCTGCCGCGCGAGCTGCCGGCGGCGCAGGTGCGGGCCAGCAGCACGCTGCGCGAGGCGATGGAGGTGATCATGAACTCCCGGACGTCGGTCGCCGTCATCGACGACGGGGGCCGCTTCGGGGGAATCGTCACCCTCGAGCAGATACGGTCCGGGCTCGCCGGGCGCGACGCGTGATCCCCGCGCTCCAGGCCAGCAACCCGATCGTCCGCTGGTCGTGGTTCGTCGATGAGTGGGACCAGATCCAGGCCGCGCTCGTCCAGCACCTGGAGCTCACGCTGCTCGCGCTCGGTCTCGGCCTCCTGCTCTCGGCGACTCTCGCCGCCGTGGCGCTCCGCTACGAGCGCGGGGCCCCTTCGATCACGGCGGGAGCGGCGGCCTTCTACACGATCCCGAGCGTGGCGCTCTTCGGCCTGCTGGTCCCGTACACCGGCCTGAGCCGGGCGACGGCTGTGCTTCCGCTCGCCGGCTACACCCTCCTGATCCTGGTCACGGCGATCATCGACGGCTTCCGCTCCGTGCCGGCCGAGGTGCGGGAGGCCGCGTCGGGCATGGGGATGAGCTCGAGGCGCCGTCTGCTGACGGTGGAGCTGCCGCTCGCGCTCCCCTACGTCATCACGGGGATCCGCATCGCGACCGTCTCGACCGTGGGTCTCGTCACCGTCGCGGCGATCATCGGCCAGGGCGGCCTCGGCCGGCTGATCCTCGACGGGCTGCGCCGCACCTTCTGGACGCCGATGACGATCGGCGCCTCGCTCTCGATCCTGCTCGCGCTGGCGCTGGATCTGCTCATCTACCACGCGGGGGCCGCGGCGACGCCCTGGGCGAGGCGGCGGCGCGCATGATCGCCCTCCCCATCGCGCAGGCGGCGGTCCCCCGCGGCATCGGGCTCCTGGAGTGGCTCGGCGATCTCGACACGTGGCTCGGGCCCGACGGCATCCTGAGCTCGGGGCTCGACACGGTGACGCTCTGCGCCGCGGTGATGGGGACGGGGATCCTGCTCGCCCTCCCGCCAGCCGCTCTCCTCGCGCACCTCCGGCGGGGCGAGCTGACGGCGACCGCTCTGGTGACGCTGGGCCGCGCCGTGCCGACCTTCGCGGTGGCCGCGTTGCTGGTGCCGGTGGCGCTCAGGCGGGGGTGGGGGTTCGAGCCGTGGCCCATCTTCCTCGCGCTGCTCCTGCTCGCCCTCCCGCCGCTCTACCTCAACACCTACACGGCGATCCGGCACGTCGACCAGGGCACCGTCGACGCGGCCCGGGCGATGGGCTTCGGCGAGCGGTCCATCCTCTTCCGCGTCGAGTTCGCGCTCGCCATAAGCGTCGTCTTCACCGGCATCCGGGTGGCCGCCGTGCAGGTCGTCGCGACCGAGCCGATCCGCGCCTTCCTTGGCGGTGACGGACTCGGCCGCTATGTTCGGGACGGACTCGGCCAGAACAACGAGACGCTCATCATCGGCGGGGCGCTACTGATTGCGGCGCTGGCGGCCACGACGAGTCTGGTGGTGACCCTGCTTGAGCGCGTGACGGTGCCGCACGGGGTGCGCCGGCTCAGGCTACAGACGGCATCGCGGAGGGGGAGCATCGGGTGAGGATCACGATCGGGGCGCTGCTCGTGGCCATGGTCGCGGCGGCCGCCGTGCTGGTGGCGGGGGGCGGAGACGACGACGGGGACGCGGAGGGTCCGACCATCCGCATCCGGGGCCAGGACTTCAGCGAGTCCGTGACGATCGCGGAGGTCTACGGGCAGTACCTGAGCGCCCGGGGCTACGACGTCAGCATCCTGACGCCGGCCGGCTTCCGCACCGAGGCGATCGAGGCCCTCCGCAACGACCAGGTCGACCTGATCATCGACTACATCGGCGGCGAGCTCACGGCGCTCGCACCCGACGCGGGGATCGACGCCGCCGACGCCGACGCGATCATCGCGACCATCGGCCCGGTCCACGAGGCGGAAGGCGCCACCGTGCTCGACTACTCGCCGGCCATAGACGGCGACGCCTTCGTCGTCCGGGGCGACTCGGAGGCCCAGACGATCTCCGATGTCGCGGCGCTCGGCTACGTCTTCGGCGCGGCGGCCGCCTGCTTCGAGCGGCCGCAGTGCTTCCTCGGCTACACCGACCCGGGGGTATACGGGATCGAGTTCTCGGACACGGTGACCATCGAGTTCGGGCCGCTCCTCGGCGAGGCGCTGGCCGCGGGCGAGGTGGACGCCGTCGTCTGGAACACGACCGCGCCCCAGATCGGCGTCCAGGGCTTCCGCGTGCTGGAGGACGACCAGGGCCTCCACCCGGCCCAGAACATCGCGCCCATCATCAGCAGCGCCGTGCTCGAGGCGTGGGGCCCGGGCCTGCGCGACGCCCTGAACGAGCTCAGCGCGCTTATCACCACCGACGACCTGGTGGCGTGGAACATCGAGACCGACCTCGAGCTGCGCGAGTCCGACGACGTCGCGCGCGAGTGGCTGGAGCAGAAGGGCCTGCTCGCGCAGTAGCGGGCGCTCCTGGTGCCCGGCGCCCCGGCCGGGGCGCCGGGGGCGGGACCCGGCGCTAGCGCTCCACCTCGACGCCGTTCCAGAAGGCGATGTGGCCGGCGATGTTGCTCGCGGCCTCCTTCGGCTCTGGGTAGTAGAAGGCGGCATCCCGGTTGGTGTCGCCGCCGACCTCGAGCGAGTAGTAGCGGGCCGTCCCCTTCCAGGGGCAGACGCTCTCCGTCGGGCTCTCCGCGAGGTACTCGCTCAGGACCGACGAGCGCGGGAAGTAGACGTTTCCCTCCACCATCTCGTACTCGTCGCTCTCGGCGATCACCGCGCCGTTCCACGTTGCTCGCGCCATCTGCATCCTCATTCCCCCGGGCCTGGCCCGGTGCGCCGGCCATTCTAGCAGCGCCGCCCGGCCCCTCCGCGGCCCCGGCCGCGCCCGCCGCCCGCGTGGCGCCCCGTGTTGCGCCCGCCCCGCGCCCCGTGCGATGAAGACCGCCCGCGAGAGTTGACGTGCGATGGAGGAACCCGTGAGCAGCACGCCCGCCGACGAGACCGCCCCGACCGCGCCCGGGAGCGCCGCCGCGCGCCTGCCGATGCCGCTCGGCGAGGCGCTCTACACGCTGCGTGCGATCCGCCGTTTCCGGCCGGAGCCCCTCGCCGGCGGCGTCTTGCGGGCGATCCTGGAGGCCGCGACGCGCGCCCCCTCCTGCGGCAACTCGCAGGGCTGGCGATTCATCGTCGTCCGCGACCGCGCGCAGATGCAGGCCTTCGCCCGGCTCTACCGGGAGGCGTGGTGGGCCAAGCGGGCGGAGGTCGGGATCCGGTCGGTCGAGGACTTCCCGGCCGGCCACCGCGTCATGCCGCGAGCGCACCGGCTGGCCGAGCAGTTCGCGGAGGTCCCGGCGATGGTGCTGCTCTGCGCCACCGACCGCGGGCCCGACGCCGCGGCCTGCGTCGTGCCGGCCGCGCAGAACCTGCTGCTCGCCGCGCGCGGCCTCGGCGTCGGCGGCACGATCACGACGCTCCATCCGCTCGTGGAGGAGCGCGTGCACGCGCTCTTCGGGATCCCCGCGGAGGCGCAGGTCGTCTACTGCATCCCCCTGGGCTACCCGGCGACGCCGTTCGGAGCGGTGCGCCGCCGGCCGCTCGCCGAGGTCCTCGCCGAGGGGCGCTGGGACACCCCGGCGGCGTGGGCGGACGCCGGGGCGAGGGGCCCGTGACCGCCCTCCCGGGGGCCGGGCGGCCGCCCTGGCTCTCGGAGGCGATGTACCCCTTCGAGAGCCGCTTCTTCGCCGCGCCCGGCGGGCACCGGATGCACTACGTCGACGAGGGCGCGGGCCCCCCCATCGTCTTCGTGCACGGAAACCCCTCCTGGTCGTTCGAGTTCCGCCGACTGGTCGCCGACCTCCGCGGCGAGTTCCGCTGCATCGCCGTCGACCACGTCGGCTTCGGCCTCTCCTCCCGCAGCGACCGGCCGGACGACCACCATCCCCGGGCCCACGCCGAGCGCTTCGCCGCGCTGCTCGAGCACCTGGATCTCCGCGACGCGACGCTCTTCCTGACCGACTGGGGCGGGCCGATCGGCCTCGATTACGCCCGCCGGCGCCCCGAGCGCGTGGCGCGCCTGGTGCTGAGCAACACCTGGTGCTGGCCGGTGGCGCGCGACCCGCATTTCGTTATGTTCAGCCTGCTGATGCGGAGCCCCCTCGGGCAGCTCCTCATCTCGAAGTCGAACGGCTTCGTGAACCACGTGATGCCGCGCGCCGTGGGCGACCGCTCCCGGCTGACCCCGGCGGTGATGAGCCACTACCGCAACGCCCAGCCGGAGCCCCGGGCGCGGGCGGCCAGCGCGGCTCTCCCCGGCCACATCATCGGCGCGAGCGACTGGCTCTCCTCGATCTGGGAGGAGCGCGCCGCCTTCGCCGGGAGACCGGCGCTGATCCTCTGGGGGCTGCGGGACATCGCCTTCCGCCGCAAGGAACTCGAGCGCTGGGCCGCGGCGCTCGCGCGCGCCGAGGTGCGCGAGTTCGAGGACTGCGGCCACTTCCTCGCGGAGGAAGCGCCGGACCGGATCCTCCCCGCGATTCGCGACTTCATGCGCGCCACGTAGGCAGCGGGCTCCGTCCGCCCGCTTCCGGGGCCGGCTGCGGCTTCGCGGGCGGCCTCCCTAGAGGCCCAGCTCGGTGCGCAGCGCCCGCGAGGCGGCGGCGAGCGCGCTGATCTTGCGCTGCGCCTTCTCCCGCGGCAGGAACCACAGGCCGCAGTCCGGCGCGAGGCGCAGACGCTCCGGCGGCAGCACCTCGAGGGCGGCTCGCGCGCGCCCGATGATGTGATCCGTGCGCTCCACCGGAGCCTCCGGAGCGAGGTTGAGCAGGCCCAGGATCACCGCCTTCTCGCCGGCGTGCTCGAGCACGTCGGGCTCGTGGCCGGGCTGCTCGTACTCGATGCTGATCTCGTCGATGTCGGAGGCGGCGATCATCCGCATCGCCTCGGCGTAGGCGGGATTCACGCGCTTGCTGGCGATGTTCTGCGCATAGCCGTAGCAGATGTGCGCCGCGGTCCTGGCCCCGACGCCGGCGACCGTCCGCGAGAGCGCCTCCGTCGCCCAGTCGCGCACGCGCGACTGGTTGAAGTGGAGCTCGGGGTCGTCGATCTGGATCAGGTCGGCGCCGGCCGCCTCCAGCGCCCGCACCTCGCTGTTGAGCGCGTCGGCGAGCGCCAGCATCAGCCGCCCCATGTCGCCGTAGTAGCGGTCGGCGATGCGCACGGCGAGGGTCGCCGGGCCGATCACCGTCACCTTGCTCCGGCGCGAGGTGTGGCGCCGCAAGAACTCGAGGTCGCCCACGGAGAGCGGACCCTCCCACGTGATCGGCCCGGTCACCGTCGGGCCCATCCGCATCATCCCGCTGCGCAGCCGCGAGACATCGCGTATGGAGATGTAGTCGGCGACGTCGCTGGTGCGCGGCACGCCCTCGCCGTAGCGATCGCTCCAGTTCTCGGTGTCGATCCCCCCCAGCCGCATGAAGTAGCCCGAGAAGCTCTGCCGCCTCTGCTCGCCGTCGGTCACGTAGTCGAGCCCGGCTCGCTCCTGGTCGGCGATCGCGAGCACCACCGCGTCGTCCTGGGCGGCCTCGAGCCGCTCCGGCGGGACGCGCCACCACTCGCTCTGGTCGATGGCGGTCGGCCGGGAGAGATCGACGAGCCAGGGGGGCTTCGCGTAGCTGCCGACGAGCTGGGTCGCGAGCGTGTCGTAGGGCACTTCGGCCTCCATCCTGCGCGCCGTGTGCCGCGGCCGCCCGGCCGGGCGCTGCCTAGCCTAGATCCGGGGCCCGGAGAGCGCTCCCTCCCCGTCCGCCGCGCCGCGAGCCGTGTCCCCCGCACCCTCCCCGCCCCCGTCGCGGGCGACGAGCGCTCCGGCGCTCAGCCGGGCGGGCGGCGCGGTGGGGG
This sequence comes from Chloroflexota bacterium, assembly GCA_026713865.1. Classification (GTDB taxonomy): domain Bacteria; phylum Chloroflexota; class Dehalococcoidia; order UBA2979; family UBA2979; genus VYDC01. Next base: position 77,392 of record JAPONQ010000088.1, read on the forward strand.
CGCCGGCGCGCGGCTCGCCGGAGGCGGTGAAGGCGACCGGGCGCTGCGCCGTGCGATCGACGGTGAGCTGGAACACGTCGAAGCGGTTGTAGCCGCCGGTGATGTCGTGGAACTGCTTCTGCTCGACGGAGTCGGCGAGGTCGATGTCGGCGTAGAGGATCCCCTCCTCGTCGCGCAGCGTCTCCGAGACGGGGGCGCCGGTGGGCCCGACGACCAGGGAGACCCCGCGCGAGCTCTCCTCCAGGATGCGGAGCGCCTCGCCTCCGAGCGGTGCCAGGGCGGCGCGCGTCGAGGCGTCGATGTAGCCCGAGACCACGACGTTGAAGAGCTTCGCCTCGAAAGCGTGCGCGCCGGCGCGGAGGCGGATCGCCGCCTCCAGGTCGTAGTTCCCGCCGCCGGCGGGATCCCGCGTCGGCCACGTCGGCGGGTAGCTGGAGACATGGATCTGCTCGCCCTGCGCCGCCAGCGCGTAGCGGGCGAGCGGGTTGGTGTTCTCGCCGCAGATCAGCATGCCGAGGCGCCCCGCGGGGCTCTCGACCACGCGCAGCCCGGCGCCGTCTCCGGGGGCCCACGTCAGCTTCTCGTAGAAGGTCGGCACGAGCTTGCGGTGGTGGTTGAGCACGGAGCCGTCGGGTCCCAGCAGCACGTTGGCGTTCCAGAGCGTGCCCACGCTCTCCTCCGTGCCCTCGGTCAGGCCGAGCGAGACGATGACGCCCCGCCGCCGGGCGACGCCGGCGATGCGGTCGAGCTCGAGGCCCGGCACGCGCATCGCGTTGCGGGCGAGGCGGCGGAAGAAGTCGTGAGCCCCGAGGGGCGCCGTCACCGCCGACCACAGCGGGAAGGCCGGGAGGTAGGACTCCGGGAAGGCGACGAGCGCGGCGCCGGCGCGCGCCGCCTCCTCGATCAGCGCGCAGGCCCGGGCCACCGACCGCTCGAGGTCGAGGAAGACGGGGGCGGCGTGGACCGCGGCGACGCGCGGCGTCTCGTAGCTCACGGTCATCCGGAACGACTCCCGTTCCCGGGCGGCCCCGCCGTCAGCTCGCCGCCCCCCGTCGCTCGGGCCAGGTCGAGAGCAGCCAGACGCGGTAGCGGGCGACCGTCTCCTCCGACGCGAGCCCGGCGCGCCGCTCCTCGGCCTCTCTCGCGCGCGCGAGTGCGGCGTCGAGCGCCTCGGGATCCCGGGCGTGGCGCACCCAGGTGAAGGCGCCCGGATGCCCGAGGTTCTGCAGGCAGCGCATGGCGTAGATGCCGCCGGAGGCGGCGAACGCCGCCGCCACCTCCCGCTCGGCGTCGACGTAGGCGTGCTCGCTCCCCGGCCGCACGAAGGTGAGGCCGTGGAGCGCGAGGCCCAGCTCGTCGCCGTCGAGCTCGCAGCCCGTCGGCTCGGCCTCGAGCACCTGCTCGTAGAGCGGCCGCCAGTAGCCCGGCGAGAGCGGGCCCACCATCAGCCCCCGCGGCCCGGGCGCGGTCGACAGCTCCTGCCGCATCGCCTGGAAGCCGGGGCTGACGCCGAACTCCTCGGAGTGCCGCTGGCTCGCCCAGACCTGCATGTGGATGCTGGACTGCGGGTCGTCCAGCCCCTTCAGGTAGAGGTTCCAGAACATCCCCGGGCAGTCGTCGCGGTGGAGCAGCGCGTCGTAGGCGCGCTCGTGCCTGCCCACCTCCTCCGGCTCCCGGAGGACGCGGCTGATTCCCTGCACGCCAAAGAGCGGCGGCGCCGGGCCCGCGCCGGGTGAGGCCGGCACCTCTAGCCTCCCCCGCCCGGCGGCGACGCGCGCCACCCGCCGGCCACCGGCACGTTGTAGAGGGTCAGCGAGAAGGGCTCGGAGAGCTCGGCGTCGATCGGAGCGCGCAGCTCGGCGAAGCGCTCGCTCTCGAAGAACTCCTCCCACTCCTCGCGCGAGCCCCAGTTCAGCTCCCAGATGTAGCGGTAGGGGCCGCCCGCGAAGTGCAGCAGCCGCGATCCGCGGAAGCCCGGCTCGGACTCGAGGCGTCCCAGCGCCTCCCGGTGCGCCGCCTCGAGCTCGATCCGGTGTCCGGGGATCATCCGCTCCTCCGCCGCCGCGACGAACATCGGCCGCCTCCCTTCCCCCTCCGCGCCCTAGGTCCCGCCCGGATCGTCCGCGTCCCAGCGCACGACCAGGTGCCCCGACTCCCACTCGGGCGGGGCGGTGCAGCAGGCGGCGAGGCGCTCCCACGCCGTGCGCGTCGGTCCGGCCTCGGCGACCTCCACGGCCTCGCTCGCGGCGACGGCCACCACGTGCCGAGCCGGCCAGCCCAGGTTGCGCAGCACGCGCAGCGAGGTGAGCCCGGCCAGTCCCCCGGCGCCGGCCGCGAGCCGGCGGCCGGCCGCGGCCAGCTCGCCCTCGCGCCCCGGGCGCGCATCGACGAAGACCACCTGCTGGCGGGCGATCGCCGCCCCGGGTCGCGCCGTCTCGGCGACGAGGCCGTAGTAGCCGGGGTTGTCGTCCCGGAGGAAGCGGGGGACCGTCCGGGTCGCGCTCCGCGGAGGCCGGAGCCGCTGGTACTCGGGGTCGACCCCGAAGGCCTCGGACTGCTGCTGCGTCTCCCATGCCATCAGGTCGACGTAGCGATCGCCGTCCGACTCCGAGCGCATGACGTGCTTGTAGCGCATGCCCGGGTAGCGGCCGGCGATGCGGGCATAGACCCCGTGCTGCCGGGCCTGCGCCTCGGGATCGGCGGCGCGGATCTGGACGACGATGACGAACATGGAGCCCCCGCGCCGCGCCGCCTGGCGGCAGCGGCAGTCTAGCCTACTGGCGCGAGGCGCAGCCGCGCGGCAGACTCGGCCCCGCCCGGGACGGGAGCGGCGCGAGGCGGGGCCGGTGGCGATCGAGATCCTCCACGTCGACCACATCGCGATGGCGGTCCCCGACGGGGAGCGGCAGTCGGCGATCCTGGAGGGGCTCTTCGGCTTCCGCCGGCGCGAGCGATACGCCTACCCCGGGCAGGGCTTCGCCGGCCTCTCCTTCGACGTGCCGGGGCGCTCCGGCGTCGGCTGGGAGGTGCTGGCGCCCCAGGGGGACGACTCCTTCCTGCGGGGGTTCCTCGCGGGGCCCCGGGGGCCGGGGCTGCACCACGTCGCCTTCCGGGTCGACGACGTCGAGCGCGCGGTGGCCGAGCTCCGGCGCGCCGGGATCGAGCCCTTCGGCACCGAGAGCGCCGAGGAGCACGGCGGCCGCGCCGTCACCTTCGTGCATCCCAGCCGCGGCGGGCAGGGGCTCCTGTTCCAGCTCTACACCGGCCCCGACTGGAACGACGCCGAGCGCATGCGGGCCGAGCGCTGGGATCCCGGCCACCCGACGCTCGGCATCACCGAGGTGCACCACCTCTCGCACGCCGGCCCCGATCTCGAGCAGCTGCTCGGCTGGTACGAGCGCCTCTTCGGCCTCGAGACGATCTTCCGCGGCCCCCGCGAACCGGGGCGGGCCTACGACACGGCCGTGCTCGACCTCCCCAGCGGCGAGATGCGGTGGGAGGTGATCGCCCCCCGCGGGGAGGGCTCCTTCATCGGGCGCTTCCTGGGGACGCGGGGACCCGGTCCCCACCACGTCACCTTCCTGGTCGAGGACTGGGAGCGCGCCCTCGACGCCTGCGCGCACCACTCCGTGCGGCCCTTCGGCATCGAGGAGGGGACGGTCGACGGCGCGCGCTACTGCGAGGCCTTCCTCCACCCGCGCGACACCGGCGGCCTGCTGGCGCAATTCGTCTGGGAGGAGCGGCCCGGCACGTGGCTGTAGGCTCTCCGCCGGTGGGGCGCCCCGGCGCCGCGCGCCCCCCGGGCGCCCGCAGGGAGCGCGGCGCATGAACCGGGAGCAGAGCGCCCCCCTCAACCTGCTCGAGCTCGAGGAGCGGGCGCGCGCCGCGCTCGGCGCGATGGCCTTCGACTACTACGCCGGCGGGGCGAACGACGAGCTCACGCTGGAGCGCAACCGCTCCGCCTTCGAGCGCCTCGCGCTCCTGCCGCGCGTGCTCGTCGACGTCTCCGCGGTCGACATGGGAGTCGAGCTGCTCGGGCGGCGCCACCCGCTGCCGGCCGTGATCGCGCCGATGGCCTTCCAGCGCCTCGCGCACGACGAGGGCGAGCTCGGCGTCGTGCGCGCCGCCGCCGCCTGCGGCCTGACGATGGCGCTCTCCACGCTCTCGACGACCGCGCTCGAGGAGGTGTCGGCGGAGGCCTCGCGGGAGGCGCCGCCGTGGTTCCAGCTCTACGTCTTCCGCGACCGGGGCCTGACGAGCGAGCTGGTCGCGCGCGCCGAGGCATCCGGCTACGAGGCGCTCGTGCTCACCGTCGACGCCCCCCGCCTCGGCAACCGGGAGCGCGACGCGCGCGGCCGCTTCCACCTCCCTGCGGGTCTCGTCGCCGCCAACCTCGCCGCCGCGGCGGAGGCCCGCTCGCGCCTCGACCCCACGGAGGCCGGGTCCAGCCTCGCCGACTACTTCGAGCGCAACCTCGATCCGGCGCTGACCTGGCGCGACCTGGAGTGGCTCGCCGGCGAGACGCGGCTCCCGGTGCTGGTCAAGGGGGTGCTCGCCCCCCGCGACGGCCGGCTCGCCGTCGAGCACGGCGCCGCGGGCGTCGTCGTCTCCAACCACGGCGGCCGCCAGCTCGACACGGCGCCCGCCACCATCGAGGCGCTCCCGCGGGTGGCGGAGGCGGTCTCCCGGGCCGGGGACGGGCGCGCGGCCGTCCTCGTCGACGGCGGCGTGCGGCGCGGCACCGACGTCCTGAAGGCGCTCGCGTCGGGGGCCGACGCGGTGATGATCGGCCGGCCGGTGCTCTGGGCGCTCGCGGCCGGCGCGGGGGGAGGCGGGGAGGAGGGCGTGCGGCACGCGCTCTCGCTGCTCGCCTCCGAGGTGGAACTCGCGATGATGCTGGCCGGCGCACCCGACACGGCGGCGCTCTCGCCCGAGATGCTGGCATAGGCGGCGCGGACCGCGCGCCGCCGGGCGCCGCCCGCGCCGCGTGCGGGCGCCCCCGGCGGCCGGTAGAGTCGCCGCGGGGGCGGGGCGGCCCCGGCTGGTGGAGGAGGCATCCGTGAAGCGGCAGGCGGACGTGGTGGTGTTGGGGCTCGGGCCGGGCGGCGAGCACGTCGCGGGGACGCTCGCCGAGTCCGGGCTCACCGTGGTCGGGATCGAGCGCCACCTGATCGGCGGCGAGTGCCCGTACTACGGCTGCATCCCGTCGAAGATGATGATCCGCGCGGCGAACCTGCTGCAGGAGGCCCGGCGCATCCCCGGGATGGCGGGGGACGCAATCGTCACGCCGGACTGGGCGCCGGTCGCGCGTCGCATCCGCGAGGAGGCGACCGACCACTGGAACGACCAGGTCGCCGTCGATCGCTTCGTCGGCAAGGGCGGGCACTTCGTGCGCGGCGAGGGCCGCCTCGTCGGGCCGGGCCGCGTGCAGGTGGGTGAGGACGAGATCGAGGCGAGCCGGGCGGTGGTGATCGCGACCGGAACCAGGGCCGCCGTCCCGCCGATCCCGGGGCTCGCGAGCGTCGACTACTGGACGAACCACGAGGCGGTGCAGGTGGAGCAGCTCCCCGCCTCGCTGCTGGTGCTCGGCGGCGGCGCGATCGGGATGGAGATCGGGCAGGCGCTCTCGCGCTTCGGCGTGGAGGTGACGGTGGTCGAAGCGCTCGACCGGCTGCTGCCGCTCGAGGAGCCGGAGGTGGGCGCGCTGGTAGCGGAGGTCTTCGAGCGCGAGGGGCTCGGCGTGCGCACCGGCTCGGCCGCCACCCGGGTCGAGGCCGCCGGAGCCGGCGTGCGCCTCACGCTCGAGGGAGGGGAGAGCCTCGAGGCGGAGCAGCTGCTGCTCGCGACGGGGCGGAGCACGGACCTGCGGGGACTCGGCGTCTCGAGCGTCGGTCTCGACGCCGCCGCGCGCTTCATCCCGGTCGACGGGCGCATGCGCGCGGGCGAGGGGGTATGGGCGGTCGGCGACGCGACCGGCGCCGGCCTCTTCACGCACATGGCCTACTACCAGGCGGGCATCGCCATCGCGGACATCCTCGGTCGCGACGTCCGCGTCGCCGACTACCACGCGGCGGCCCGCGCGACCTTCACCGACCCGGAGGTCGGCGCGGTCGGGCTCAGCGAGCAGCAGGCGAGGGATGCGGGGATCTCCGTGCGCGTCGGGACCCAGCAGGTCCCGTGGTCGGCGCGCGGGTGGATGCACAAGGCAGGGAACGAGGGCTTCATCAAGCTCGTCGAGGACGCCGACCGCGGCGTGCTCGTCGGCGCCACCTCGGTCGGCCCGCACGGGGGCGAGGTGCTGGGCATGCTGGCGCTCGCCGTCCACGCCGCCGTGCCGGTCGACGAGTTCCGGCGCATGCACTTCGCCTACCCCACCTTCCACAAGGGGGTCGAGGACGCCCTGCGCGAGCTGCGGGCCAACTAGCGGGGGCGCGAACGGCGAGGAGCGATCGGTGCCGGAAGCCGGCGGATCGGAACGGGGAGCGGGGAGCGACGCCGCCGAGGCGCTGGCGGCGGCGCGCGAGCAGCTGCTCGCGTCCCTTCCCGGCGGCGCTCTCGATCTGATCGCGCGCTTCGAGCGGGCGGTCCGGGCCGACGAGCGGAGCCTGGGCGCGCCGCGGGCCGCGGACGGCCCGACCGGAGGCCCGACTGCAGCCCCGTTCGCCCTGCCGCCGGCGGCCGCCACGCCCGACGAATCGCTGGGAGCCGCCCTCGTCGCCGAGGCCGCGGACGGCCCGCTCGCCTACTGCGGGCCAGAGGAGCTGATGCGCCTGCTCGTCGCCGAGCTGGAGGAGGAGGACGCCGGGCCCGCGTAGCCGCCGCCCCGCTCGCGCCGAGCCCCCGAGAAGTCCCGCCACGGGCCCAACTGCTAAGGGGCTTCCCCATCTACGCAGTTGACGGTATGATCCCCGGCCATGAACGACGATGAGATGGCCCGCATCGCGGCGCAGCTCGCCTCCGTGCTGGAGCGCTCCCGCCTGAGCTGGGAGGAGCGGGTGCAGCTCGCCGGCGGGCTCTTCGTGGCGGAGGCGCTCAATCCCCACTGGTGCGCCGGGAGGACGCCGGCCGAGGCGCACGAGCTGCTGCGCGCGGGGGACCCCGACATCGCCGACGCCGTGGAGGCGCTCGCGCCGCTGCTGCTCTCGCGCGTGATGACGCAGGCCGAGGCGCGCGACGCGGTGCAGGCCGCGGAGCAGATCATGCAGCGCGAGGAGCAGGTCGGCGGGTAGGCCGACCCGTCCGCGCCGGGGCCGCCCGGACCCCCGCTCGCTATACTCGGAGGCCACAGGCGGTGCCGCGGGCGCGCCGCCGGGCGGCGTCCGGTGACGCCGCCGAGCGGTCGGGAGGGCTCATGCCCAGGGCAATCTGGCGCGGCGCCATCACCTTCGGCATGGTCCACATCCCCGTGCGGCTCTACACCGCCACGGAGAGCAAGGACGTCTCCTTCCGCCAGCTCCACCGGGAGGATCACTCACGCGTGCGCTACCTCCGCTGGTGCCCCGTGGACGAGCGCGAGCTCGCCCCCGAGGAGATCGTGCGCGGCTACGAATACGCGAAGGACAGCTACGTCGTGCTCGAGGAGGGGGAGTTCGAGGGCCTTCCCGTCGCGAGCAAGCACACCATCACGCTCGCCGCCTTCGTCGAGGCCGCCGAGATCGATCCCATCTACTACGAGAAGTCCTACTACCTGGAGCCCGACGAGACCGGCGAGAAACCCTTCGCGCTGCTGCTGCGGGCGCTCGAGGAGCGCGCCCTCACCGGGATCGCCAAGATCGCCATCCGCAACCGCGAGCAGCTCTGCGCGCTCCGCGCCTCGGGCGGCGCCATCGTGCTCGAGACGCTCCTGCACGCCGACGAGATCCGCCCCGTCGTGGGTGAGGTCGGCGACGTGGAGGTGAGCGATCCCGAGCTGCAGATGGCGCTCGCCCTGATCGAGATGATGCGGCAGCCCTTCGATCCGGCGAGCTACACCGACGACTACCGCGAGGCGCTCACCGCTCTCATCACGGCGAAGCTCGAGGGCGGCGAGGTGGTGACCGGCGAGGTGGCCGCGCAGCCCGCGACGCAGGTCGTCGACCTGATGGCGGCGCTCCGCGCGAGCGTCGACGCCGCGCTCGCGCGCGAGGACGGGGGCTCGTCGCCCTCCGCCGACGAGGGCGACGAATCCGGGCTCGTCGCCGCCGCGGACGGGCGCGGGCGCTCCGCCGGGCGGCGCGAGGCCGCCGGCTAGCACCGGGCTCCCGCGCCGCCGTGCCGAGGCAGCGGGGGGCGCCGGATGCACCGGGCGACGCCCCGGGCCCCGCGGCCGGCGCGCGCGAGGCCGCCCTCGACGCCTACGCGGGCAAGCGCGACTTCGAGCGCACGAGCGAGCCTCCGGCGGCGATCCCGGATCCGTCCGCGGGACCCCTCACCTTCGTCGTCCAGCGGCACGCGGCGAGCCGCCTGCACTACGACCTGAGGCTCGAGCTCGGCGGCGTCATGCTCTCCTGGGCGATCCCGCGCGGACCCTCCGCGGATCCCGGCGAGCGCCGCCTCGCCGCGCGCGTCGAGGACCACCCGCTCGACTACGCCGGCTTCGAGGGCGTGATCCCCGCGGGGGAGTACGGCGCCGGCGAGGTCGTGGTCTGGGACCGCGGCACCTACTCGCCCGACGAGGGCGGGCTGCTCTCCTTCCACGACCGCGGCGAGGCCGAGCGGCGGACGCGCGCGGCGCTGGCGGAGGGGAAGCTCTCCCTGCGCATGCGCGGACACCGCATGAAGGGCTCGTGGGCGCTCGTGCGCACCGGCGGGGGCCGCGCGGAGGAGGGCTGGCTCCTGCTCAAGCACCGCGACGAGGCGGCCGGGGTCGATCTCGGCTCTCCCCTCGACTCGGTGATCTCCGATCTCAGCGTCGACCGCCTCAAGGCCGGGCACCGCCCGGACGCCGGACTCCGGCCGCCGCCGCTCCGGACCGCGGAGCTCGCGGGGGCGCGTCCGCTCCCCTCCCGGGACCGCGGCGAGCGGGCGCCGATGCTGGCGACGGCCCGCGAGCACGCCTTCTCGCGCGGGGGCTGGCTCTTCGAGCCCAAGCTCGACGGCGTGCGCGCGCTCGCGCGCCTCGAGCGCGGCGAGGGGGGCTCACTCGAGGCGGCGCTCACCAGCCGCCGCGGCCACGATCTCAGCGCCTCGTACCCGCTGCTCGCGGGCGAGCTGGCGGCACAGCCGCTCGCCGGGGCGGTGCTGGACGGAGAGATCGTCGCGACCGACGAGGCGGGTCGGCCCTCCTTCGAGCGGCTGCAGCGCCGCATCAACCTCGCGGATGCGGGCGAGATCCGGCGCGCGGCCGTGGAGACGCCGGTGCGCTACTACGCCTTCGACCTGCTGGAGCTCGAGGGCTACGACCTCGCGCGCGTCCCCCTCGCCGAGCGGGCGCGGATGCTCTCGCTGGTGATCTCCCCGACCGCGCGCATCCGTCTCGTGGAGCGCATCGCCGGGGACGGCGTCGCCGCCTACCGCGCCGCGGTCGACCTCGGCTTCGAGGGGATCGTGGCGAAGCGCTCAGACTCGCCCTACGAGCCCGGCCGGCGCTCGGCGAACTGGGTGAAGGTGAAGGTCAGGAGTTCCGAGGAGTTCGTGATCTGCGGCTACGTGGAGGGCAAGGGCTCGCGCGCGCGAACGCTCGGCTCGCTCGTCCTCGCCGAGCACCGCTCCTCGGCGCCCGGCTCCGGGCGGGAGCTCCGCTACGTGGGGCGGGTCGGCTCCGGCCTCCGCGAGGCGCAGCTCGTCGAGCTCCGCGAGCGCCTGGACGCGCTCGCCAGCGAGGAGAGCCCCCTCGCCGAGATACCGGCCGAGGCCCGCGCGGCGCGCTGGGCGCGTCCGGAGCTCGTCTGCGAGGTGACGTTCGCAGAACGCACGGGCTCGGGCGGCCTGCGGGCCCCCGTCTTCCTCCGGATGCGACCCGACCGCCGCGCCGCCGAGATCGTGGCCGCGCCCCGCGAGGCGGTGCGGGCGGGCCCTGCGGAACGCCCCGACCGGCCCGCCGCCTCGCGCGCGCCCGGCGCCGGGGCGGCCGAGGCGGCGGCGCAGCTCGAGGGCTCGACGCGGGCCTCGCTGCGCCTCGCCGTCGGCGACGTCGAGGTGCGCCTGACCAACCTGGACAAGCCGCTCTGGCCCCCGCACGAGGGGCGGGAGGCCGTCGCCAAGCGCGACCTCCTCCGCTACCTCGCCGCCGCCGCTCCCTCGCTCCTCCCCCACCTGCGGGACCGCCCGCTCACGCTCACCCGCTATCCCGACGGCCTGCAGGGGGGCTCCTTCTACCAGCGGCACTGGGAGGAGGGCCGGCCGGAGTGGGTCGAGACGGTGAGCCTGCCGGGGGCCGGCGGCGAGCGGCGCGTGCACGTGCTCTGCAACAACCTCGCGACCCTGATGTGGCTCGGACAGCTCGCCGTCCTCGAGCTCCACGCCCCGCTCGGCCGCCTCTCCCCGGCGCCCGATGCGGCGATGCCCGCGGGCCCGCGCGGCGAGGCGCTGGACGCGCTGCTCGACCGGCCCGACTACCTCCTCTTCGATCTCGACCCCTACATCTACTCGGGGCGCGAGCCGGAGGGCTCGGAGCCGGAGCTCAACCGCCGCGCCTGGGCCGCCACCGTCGGGGTCGCGCTGCGGCTGCGCGAGCTGCTCCAGGCGGCGGGGCTGGCATCCTTCGTCAAGACCTCCGGCGCCACCGGGCTCCACGTGCACGTGCCGGTGGTTCGGGAGCCGGCCTTCGACTACGCCTCCGTCCGCGCCATCTGCCAGACCTTCGCGGAGTTCCTGGAGATCGCGCACCCCGGAGAGGTGACGCTTCGCTGGCGGACCACCGAGCGCCGCGGGCGCGTCTTCCTGGACGTCAACCAGAACGCCCGGGCGAAGAACATGGCGGCCCCCTACTCGCCCCGCGCGAAGCCGGGCGCCCCGGTCTCGACCCCGCTGCTCTGGGAGGAGCTCGAGCGCGTCTACCCGGGCGACTTCACCGTGGCGACGCTCCCCGGGCGCCTCCGGAGCTCCGGCGATCCGTGGAGCGGGATCCTGGGGGCGAAGCAGCGGCTCTCGGAGCTCGGCCTGCAGGCGGCCGAGGGAGGGGAGCGCCGGGGCGGCGGATAGCGGCGGCGGCCCCCGGCGGGCGGTGGCGCTACCAGAGCCCGAGGCGCTCCAGCAGATCGGCGTACTGCCCCAGGTGGCGGAGGCCCAGGTACTGCTCGCGCACGCGCTCGCGGGCGCGCTCGCCGATGGCGGCCGCCCGCGCGGGCTCGCCCACGAGCTCCGCCAGGGCGGCGGCGTAGGCCGCCGTGTCGGAGGGATCGGCGACCAGCACGCCGGAGACGCCGTCCTCGATCTGGTCGCGGATGCCGCCGACCGCGCTCGCGAGCACGGGGCGCGCCTTCCACATCGCCTCCGTGACGGTCAGCCCGAAGCCCTCGTTGAGGCTCTTCTGGACGACGACCGAGGCGTGGCGCTGGAGCGCGTTCACCATCGAGGCGTTCTCCGCGAGATCGTCGGTCGGGAGCTGCGCCAGGTGGATGCGCCGGCGCAGCGGCGGGGAGAGCGCGCGCCAGGCCGAGACGGCGGCCTCGAGCACGGCCTGCCCCTCCGGGTCGTCCGAGACGGAGCTCACGTCGGGTCCGGCGAGCACCAGCTCGGCGTCGCCGGCCCGGCCCTGCTCGATCAGCGCGCGGAAGCCCGCGATCACGCCGAGCGGATCCTTGAGCGGGTCCCAGCGCGAGACCTGCACCACGAGCGGCGTCCCCCACTCCGGCGGCGGGCCCTCGCGCACGATCGCGGCCGGGCGCCGCACCGAGCGCTCCGCTCCGTCGGCGCCGGGGAAGGAGACCCCCTCCGCCCGCGGCGTGCCGGCGATGAGCCCGACCTGGACGAGGATGGCGCGCACGGTCTCCTCGGCGAGCTCCTCGTTCTTCGCGCTGAAGGGGTCGATCGACGGCGCGATCACCGCCGCGCGGCCGGCGTCGAGCTGGCGCGGCACGTAGGCGCGGCGGGAGAAGACGTAGGCCGGGACCTCGGCGAGGTAGGGCTCCAGGAAGGACCAGCCGCTCTCGACCTCCCCGTTCACGGCGTCGTGGCCGATGTGGCAGCGCCAGGCGACGACGGCCCCCGCCTCCGCGAGCGCCGGGGCGAGCCCGGCCGTTTGCGGGTCGTGCAGGATGACGACGTCGCCCGGCCGCACCCGCTCCAGGAGCTGCGGCGCGTTGTGGCGCTGCACCGCCTCGTAGACCTCCCGCTCCGCCGCCCCCAGCGGGCGGCCGTCTCCCGACGAGCCGTGCAGCGCGTGGTGGAGGCGCTTGGTGACCCCGAAGAAGGCCGGCTCGCCGCCGATCACGAGCCAGCGCGCGTCGATGCCGAGCCAGCGCGCGTAGCCCAGGAGCGATGGCAGCATCTCCGCGACCCCGCCGCCGACCGCCGTCGAGTTGACGTTCCAAACGCGGCGGGGACCGAGCCGCTCGCGGAGCTCGGCCGCGCGGCCCTCGGCGGCACGGACCAGGGCCGGGCCGAGCACCGGCTCGAAGCGGCGGGGCGAGCGAGCCGCGATCGCGACCTCCTCGACCGGCGGCGGTTGCTCTAACAACGCACGATCCCATCCCTCGCGGCCCCGAGGCCCCGGCGGGCCGGCGCGACGCACGCCCCTCCCCGCCGGCTCGGGGCGGGCGGAGAGTAGGCTCGGGGACGTGAGCGAAGCACGCGCGGGCGACACGATCGAGCGGCTCCACGCCGAGATCGTCCTCTGCCGCCTCTGCGACCGCCTCGTGGCGTGGCGCGAGCAGGTCGCGCGGGAGCGGCGCGCCGTCTTCGCCGACCAGGAGTACTGGGGCCGCCCGGTTCCCGGGTTCGGCGATCGGCGCGCCCGGCTGGTGCTCGTCGGGCTCGCGCCCGCCGCCCACGGCGCCAACCGCACGGGCCGCGTCTTCACCGGAGACCGCTCCGGCGACTGGCTCTACCGGGCGCTCCACCGCGGCGGGTTCGCGAGCCAGCCGACGGCCACGGGGCGGGACGACGGCCTCCGCCTCCGTGATGCTTATGTCACATCCGCCGTGCGCTGCGCGCCGCCGGGCAACCGCCCGCTGCCGGCGGAGCAGGCGGCGTGCCGGCCCTACCTGGAGCGGGAGCTCGCGCTGCTCGGGCGCACGACGGTCCTGCTCGCGCTCGGCGGCATCGCCTACCGCACGCTCGCGGCGCGGGAGGGGCTGCGGCCCCGGCCGCGCTTCGGGCACGGCCTCGAGGTCGGTCTCGCGGGCGGCCGCACGCTGCTCTGCTCCTACCACCCCAGCCAGCAGAACACCTTCACCGGGCGCCTGACGGAGGCGATGCTCGACTCGGTGATCGAGCGGGCGCGCGCGCTGGTCGACGCCGCGCGCTAGATCAGGTCGACGTCCTGCATCACCTCGATCAGGGCCGGCCCCTCGTGGGCGAGCGCGCGCGCCAGCGCCCGGTCGAGCTCCTCCGCGCGCTCGACGCGGATCCCGAGGGCGCCGCAGAGCTCCGCGAAGCGCGAGAAGTCGGGGTTGGTGAGCCCGGTCTGCCAGACCGGGAGCTGCGCCGAGCGCTGCTCCTTCGAGATCTTGCCGAGCTCCCCGTTGTTGAGGAGCACGTGGGTGATGTTCATCCCGTGCCGCACCGCGGTGGTGAGCTCCGCCGCGTACTGGCCGAAGCCCCCGTCCCCGGTCACCGCGATCACCGGGCGCTCCGGCGCCGCCGCCCAGGCGCCGATCGCGGCCGGGTAGCCGAAGCCGATCGAGCCGAGGTAGCCGGACATCAGCACCGACTGCTCGCCGGAGCACTCGAAGTAGCGCCCGAAGGAGTAGGTGTTGTTGCCGACGTCGACGGCGATCACGGCATCGCGCGGGGCGTGCCGGCCGAGCGCGGCGAAGACGGCGGCGGCGCCGACGCCGCGGCCGCGGTCGTCCTCCCCGCGACGCTCCTTCTCGGCCGCCCACAGCTCCCGGCGCGCGGCCACGTCCGGGCGCTGGTCGACGGCCGGGAGCGAGGCGCCCCCCAGCGCCGCGAGCAGCTCCCCCGCGGTGCGCCCGATCTCGCCCAGGACGGGGACGGTCACGGCGTGGAACTTGCCGAGCGCCATCGGATCGAGGTCGACCTGGACGATCGGCTTGTAGGGGGCGATGCCGGTGTGCGTCGAGAACGACGCGCCGAAGACGAGCAGCAGGTCGGCCTCGTTCATCACCCAGCTCGCGACCGGGGTGCCGCTGCGTCCCAGCACGCCGGTCGCGAGCGGGTGGTCGTCGGCTATCAGCCCCTTCCCCTTGAAGGTCGTGAGCACGGGGGCGCCGAGGCGCTCGGCGAGCGCCTCCACCGGCTTCATCTCGAAGCGCGCTCCGTGTCCCACCACGATCGCCGGCCGCGACGCGCCCCGGATCAGCTCGACGGCGCGCGCCAGCGCCTCCGCCGGCGGTCCGATCCGGGGGTCGGGCAGGCGCCCGGAGGGGGAGCCGGGCTGCGCCGCGCCGGCCGCGAGCGTCTGCACCTCGTTGGGGAAGATCAGGTGGGTGACGTCGCGCTCGAGCAGCGCGTGCTTGAGCGCCAGGCTGACGAGCTCCGCGTGCCGGCTCTCCGGGAGCACCGTCTGGCTCCAGCGCGCGACCGAGGAGAAGGCGGCCTGCAGATCGACCTCCTGGAAGGCCCCCGGCCCGAGCACCTGCGAGTCGACCTGCCCGGTGAGGGCGAGCACCGGCGCCCGGTCCATCTTCGCGTCCCACAGGCCGGTGAGGAGGTTGGTGGCGCCGGGCCCGGCGATCCCGAAGCAGGCGGCCGGCCGGCCGGTCAGCTTGGCGTAGGCCGAAGCCGCGAAGGCGGCGGCGCCCTCGTGCCTGACGCCGATGTAGGTGAGGCGGCCCTGCTCCTCCTGGCGCCGGAAGGCGTCGGCGAGGCCGAGGTTGCTGTGGCCGACCATCCCGAAGACGTGGGTCACGCCCCAGTTCACCATCGTCTCCACCATCACGTCGGAGACGGTCGGCACGTGCCGGGCCGGAGCCGGCACCGCGACCCAGATCTCGCCGTCGCGCAGCTCGACGGGATAGGCCCGGACGCAGTCGCTGAAGCCGGGCGGCGGCTCGCCCGTCGTCGGGTGGTAGTCGTAGCCGTGCCAGGGGCAGCGCAGGAGGCCCCGCTCGATCGTCCCCTCCCCGAGCGGCCCGCCCTGGTGCGGGCAGCGGTTGTCGAGCGCCGCGTAGCGGCCCTCGAAGTGCGTCAGCGCCACGGCGCGCGTCCCCGCCGCCGCGGTCCGCACGCGGCCCTCCGGGAGCTCCGAGGCCGGGAGCACCCGGTGCCAGACGAGCCGCTCCCCGCTCTCCCCGTCGACGAAGGTCTCCCCCTCGCGGCGGCTCCCGGCGCCGGCCTCAGGCATCGCCGGCGGCCCGGGCCGGCTCGCCCGCGTGGCGGATCTCGGCGTACGCGGCGAGGCCGGCGTCGAGCGTGGCGAGGTCGCCGGGAGCCAGGTCGTGCACGTCGGCCACGCCGACGGCGCGCGCGATCATCACCAGCTCCTCCGCGAACGCGCGGAAGGCGAGGAGGCCGCGGCCGGCCGAGCGCTCGATGTCGAGACGCGCCTCCAGATCGGCCCGCTGCGTCGCGATGCCGACCGGGCAGTTGCCGGTGTGGCAGGCGAGGTACTGCTGGCAGCCGATCGCGATCATGGAGGCGGTCGCGAGGGCGACGGCGGAGGCGCCGAGGGCGAGCGCCTTCGCGACGTCGCCGGAGCTGCGGAAGCCCCCGGCCGCGACCAGGTCGACCGACTCCGCGCCCCGGCGCCGGAGGTGGGCGCGCGCGCGGTGAAGCGCGTACTGGATCGGGATCGTGAGGTTGTCCTTGAGCACCTCGGGAGCGGCGCCGGTGCCGCCGCCCCGCCCGTCGATGGTCACGAAGTCGCAGCCGGCCTCCAGCGCCGCGTCGAGATCCTCCTCGACCCGCCCGGCGGCGAACTTGATGCCGACGGGACCCCCCTCCAGCCACTCGCGGATCTGCTCGACGCGCGCGCGGAGCTCCGCGCTGCCGCGGATGTCGACGAAACGCGACGGGGAGTGCGCCGCCTCGCCGGGCGCGAGACCGCGCACCTGGGCGATGCGCGGCGTCACCTTCTCCGCCGGCAACAGCCCGCCGGAGCCCGCCTTCGCCGACTGGCCGAACTTGATCTCCACGGCGTCGGCGCCGCGCACGGCCTCCTCGCCCCAGCCGAAGTAGCCCGAGGCCATCTCGAAGATGTAGTGGCGCGAGGCGGAGCGCTCGTCGGGGAGCATCCCTCCCTCCCCCGATCCGATGGCGGTGTCGAGCTCGGAGGAGAGCCGGCCGAGCGCCGCCTTCGCCGGCGCCGAGAGCGCCCCGAACGACATGTGCGAGATGTAGAAGGGGAGCGCGAGCACGAGCGGACGCTCGGCGCGGCGGCCGATGATCGTGGTGAGGGAGACCTCCTCCGAGTCGAGGAGCGGCTGCCGGGCGAGCTGCGCGGGGAGCAGCAGCACGTCCTCCCAGGAGGGGCGGAGCGGGAGCGACGTCCCCATCGCCGAGACCGGCGGCCGGCCGGAGGAGAGCCCCTGCAGGTACTCGTAGGCGCGAAGCCCCGCATCGTGGGGACGCGCCCAGCGCGCCAGATAGCCGGCATCGTGATCACGCGGCAGCGGCGGCACCTGCTCGGCATCGACCTGCACCTCGCCGTCGTGGATGCGGGCGGCGTAGACCGCAACGCGCTCCGCCGGGTCGTAGCGCGAGATGCCGGTGTGCAGGTCGAAATCGTAGCCGTGCAGCGGGCAGACGATGTCGTCGCCGCGCACGGAGCCGTCGCCGAGCTGCCCGCCGCGATGCGGGCAGCGATTCTCGAGCAGATGGGGCCCGCAGCCCTCCTGCGAGCAGTCGGCGAGAGCGAGGTCGCGCTCGTTGACGCGCACGGTGACGGGGCGATCGCGGGGCAGCTCCTCGGCAGCCATCACGGTCACCCAGCGCGGCACACGGATCCCCCGTCCACCGCCGTCGCGTCGCCCCGCGCCGGCCGCCGGAGTGTCGCACACGCGTGGGCGAGCACCAAACGACGCCGGAGAGAGGGGCGGCGGCCTACGCGCCGAGCAGGTCGAGCGCTCCGCCGACGGCCGAGTCGAGGAAGGCCTGCAGCTGCGAGGCCTGCCGGGCCGGGCCCGCGGCCGCGAGCTCGCTCCCGAGCAGGAGGGCGCCCATCCACCCCTCGGTGTGCCAGCGCCCGCCGCCCCGGAGGCCGGGCAGATCCTCCGCCGGAGGGTAGGGCCACGGCGTCACGTAGAAGTACGGCTCCGCGTAGCCCTCGTCGCCCGGCTGCATGCCGACACCGACGCTCCGCGCCTGCTCCGGGTCGGCGCCGGGGTCGAGCACGATCAGGGTCGCCAGGTCGAGGTGGTGCGGCCAGAGCCGGAGCGGCGAGGCCTCCGGGCGGGAGGTGGCGAGGGCGCCGAGTGCCAGGGCCGCGTCGACGTAGTACCGCTCCAGCTCGGCGAGCGCCGACGAGTCGCCGGCGTCGAGCGGCCGGTCCTCCGCGCAGGGGACCGGTGGATGCTCCTCCGCCTGCTCCAGCGCCCCGGGGAGCGGCTCCCCCGTCAGCTCGGCGGCGCGGGCGCCGAGCCAGTCGAAGAGTTCGTCTGCCGGGCGACCGGAGGCGGCGCACTGGGCGAGCGGCTCGCGGCCCGCGGCGGGCAGCAGCAGGACGCGGAGATCGGCGGGCCGGAGGGCGGCGCGGAAGGGCGTCCGGCCGGCGATCACGCCGCTCACCATCGCGCGAAGGGAGCCGTCCCAGCTGAAGGCGCTGTGGCTCCAGTCGGGGAGAGGGGTGGCGAGCACCCGCGGCACGGAGGCGACGACCTGCGCCGCGCAGTGCAGCTGCTCGCGCGCGGCGACGAGATCCGCCGCGGCGCGTCCACCGAGCCCTTCCCAGCGCCCCGGCAAGTCGTCCATCGGCCTCCCCTCCCGGCAGCCCCGCCCGGCGAGCACCACGCGCGGGCCGGGGAGCCTCAATCGTAGCCGCTCCCGACCGGCGGGTCGTCGGCACCTGCGGGGCATAGACTCGCGGCCAGCCTCCGGACGCAGCGCGGGGAGCGCCGACGATGAGCGGAGAGAGTGCGTCCGCCTGCGGCGGGCCGGCGCGGCAGGGGCCCGCCACAGGCCGCGCTGCGCGTCCCCGGGCAGCCGCCCGCCTCCCGGGCGCGCTGTTGCTCGCGGCGCTGGCCCTGCTCGGCCCCGCCTGTGGCGGGGGCGGCGCCGGCACGCCGCCGGTCCCGGGCGCGGGTGAGCGCTCCTCGCTCCTGGTGGAGGTGCTCGCGCGCTCGGCCGTCGAGTCCTACGGCCGCACCGCCGTCGCCTCCCGGCAGCCCCGCGACCGCTTCCTGCGCGAGGTCCTCGTGCGTGCCGGCGTGATCGAGGAGGCACGGCGCGCCGGGCTTCCGTTCGACCTGCTGGTCGACTCCTACGTCGCCACGGCGGGGGCCGGCTCGGCCGCGGGCATGGAGCTGCTCGACGTCGGCGATGCGTCGGCCGCCCGCTCGCTCGCCGCCGTGCTCGCGGCCGGCGACACGCCGTCGCACCGCTGCGCGCGGGCGGAGGCGCCGATCGCGGAGGAGCCGGGGTGGATCCTCACCTGCACCGCCGCCGGGACACCGGGCCGCCAGCTCTTCATCGCCGTCGTCGCGACGGAGCGGGTCGTGGTGATCGCGCAGGAGAGCGGCCCGCGCGTCGACCACGTCGCGGCAGCGCTCGTCAGGAACCTGCGTGAGGCGCGCGGGGGCGAGTAGCGGCGGCGAGGCCCCCGCCCGCCGGCGGCCTCAGGCCGTCGCCCGCTGCGTCTCGTCGAGGAAGCGGAGGATCGCGCCGGACCACTCCTCGGGAGCCTGCGCCGCGAAGAACTGACCGCGGAGGTGGGCGGGGCGCGTCGCCGACTCCCCGAGGCCGGCGTTGCCCATCAGCACCCCGCGCGCGTCCGGGATCGTCTCGACGAAGCGATCGTGGAGCGAGCGCAGCCGGCTCTCCGAGCCGTGGATCACCAGCGACGGCGCCTGGATCAAAGGCGTGTGCTCGAAGGTGGGGAAGTGGCAGATCGCGTGGGGGCCGGCGCCCTCCCATCCCATGTCGCCGTAGATCGAGCGGACGTCGTCGCCCCCGGCGTTGATGGCGAGCAGGTTCATGAGCGAGCGGTTGACGTCGGCCAGGTCGGCCCCCGGCCGGCCGCCCCCGACCCGCTTCCAGATCTCCACCAGGTGGCCCCCGTCGGGCCGCTCGGGGTAGTAGCGATGGATGCGGCCGTGCAGCGCCCTCCCCTCCTCGTTGCAGTAGTCGAACGGCTCGTCGAGGACGAGCGAGCGCACCCGCCCCGGCTGCCAGCCGGCGAGATCGATCGCGACCTGCGCGCCGGTCTTCGCTCCGAAGAGATGGACGCTCCCCAGGCCGAGCCCGTCAAGGAACCAGGAGAGCGCCTGCGCGAACTCGCGGACGCTCGTGTACGGCTCGGGCGGCCGGTCGGACTGGCCGTAGCCGATGGTCGTGGGCGCCACCACGCGGTAGCGACCGGAGAAGTAGCCGAAGAGCGGCTGGTACTGCTCGGAGGTGGAGGGCGTGGTGTGGAGGATGACGAAGGGCTCCCCCTCGCCGGCCTCGCGGTACTCGATGTGACCGTGCGGGGTCTTCACGAAGCCGCGCGTCACATCCACGTCCGTCGCCGTCGCCACCATTCGTCTCCCTCGCCGCGTCCAGCCACCGTGCCGGGCCGACCGCCGCCCCCGGACGTCGGATCCGGATCGACGGCGCCGGTCGGAGCCCGCACGGATACACTCTATCGGAGCGACCGGGCGGCAACGCGCCCGGGTGCCGAGGCGATCGGCGGGCGGGGGTAGCTCAGCTGGCAGAGCATCTGCCTTCCAAGCAGAGGGTCGCGGGTTCGAGTCCCGTCCCCCGCTCCAGATCTCTCGCCCATCGCGGCGTGAGAGCCCGATCTTAGGTTCAAGACTCGCCATTCCGCCTCCCCGAACGGCGACGGGCGAGCCATCGCCGCGCGACGGTTCGCCGCTCCCGCGACCTCTGCCTCGTCGAGCCGCAGATCACGCTCAGGTCACGTCCACTTCACGCAGGGATCACGGTGCGGTCACGGGATTTTCACCGCCCGCCCCCGGAGCGGAGAGGGTGATGGCGCGAAGCAGGAGCCGCACGGAACGACGGTGGAGGCGCGGGATGGAGCAGCTGTCGCTGCGGGATCTCATCGGCTACTGGGACTTCCACAACCGCACCGAGGGAAGTCACCGAACACGATCCGCTGGTACAACCACGAACTCGGGAAGCTCGAGCGCTTTCTTGTGCGCGAGGGCGCGTCGACGCTGATCGCCGAGATCGGCGAGCCGCAGGTGCGGGCCTACATCGCGTACCTCCAGCAGAAGCGCAAGTGGGACGACACCGACCACTGCCCGACCGCCGAGCAGGGGCTCTTCCCCGGGGGCATCCAGAACCGTATCCGCGCTCTCAAGGCCTTCTTCGCTTGGCTGCACCGCGAGGGCTACACGGAGAGCTACCGCCTCGAGCACCTCGCCAACTACCGCATACCCAGCCGTGTGGTCGACGTGCTCAGCGAGGCGGAGATCCGACGGGTGCTCGGGGCTTGCGACAGGAAGTCGGACTGGGGAGCCCGCAGCTACGCGATCCTCACGCTCAGCAACCTCCAGCCCGCATGGTGCCGTGACGGCGCGGGCCCCGGTTACGTCAAGTGCCGAGCCGACGGCGATCCAGACCCAGATCGCTTTGCGGGACACGTGTGAGGCGATCCGCTCGGTCCAGAACATCGCGCCGACGCTGGATGCTGAGGTGTCGAAGAGCGACAGCGTCGTGACACGGCGGCTCGGTCGGAACCTCGATTAGCGGACGGCATTCACTTCGAGCTGTACGCCCTCATGCCGCTGAATACAGCTGATCACCTCGAACAGGTTTCGGGCGTGAGGATTGCCGGAGGGTCCGAACATACGCATCAGGCTCTTCGGCGGCTTGTTCGTCAGGGAGCCCAGCTCTTCGAATCCGATGGTGGCGTTGATGTAGTCGCGCAGCACGATCTTGCCCGCGTCCACGTCTCCGTCTAGCAGGCACTCGACGCCCTCCTTCAGCAACCCCTCCCGAAATGCCGCGTCGCGCTCGGCGCGGGCCTGCACGGTCTCCTTGAAGTCACGGGTGAGCGGCATCCGTTACACCTCCTGCTGCTTGCGGAGCCTGTATTCTTGCCAGAGGCGACGAGCATCCTCGATGTCCCGCTGCTGGCGGACCTTGGTGCCGCCGCCGAGCAGAACTATCAGGGCGTCCCCGTCTCTGCCGAAGTAGACCCGGTAGCCGGGCCCGACGTTGATGCGGCACTCCGACACCCCGCCGCCAACGCCCCGTACGTTGGAGAGGTTGCCGGCCTCCATGCGCGCGAGCGAGGTCCTCACCCTGGCTGCCGCCTTAGCGTCGAGACCGTCGAACCAACGACCGAAGGGGCTGCGGCCCCGGTGGTCGACGTATTCCCTGATCTCGATCATTGCCTTCATGGTAACGCTAGCGTTACCATTAGTGCCAGCCTACCGGTTCTCTTCGTTGCGGCGCCCCGATCGCAGGCTACAGAGCGACAAGCGCGGCCCGGGACGGGCGCGCCTTCCAAGCAGAGGGCCGCGGGTTCGAGTCCCGTCCCCCGCTCCACTTTCCGCCTCGCGGCCGGCCCCCCTCTCGCCGGACGTCCCGCCGCCCTCGGCCGGGGCCGGACCGGCGCTCGACCGCGGCCGCACCGGGCGGAGCGACTAGCGAGGGAGGTTGAGGAAGGCGCGGATGACCGGGTGCCCGCGCACCTCATCCCGGCTCTCGGGCGGCGATCCCGGTGCGACGTCCTCGCCGTAGAGGCCCACGAACCAGAGCAGCAGGTTGGCGTTCCAGTAGATGAAGCCGTTGGGCGGCTCGCAGCCCGCCACCAGCGGCTCCGCCCGCTGGTCGGTCCGCCAGTCGCCCCGCCGCGTCTCGCCGTCCGGGTAGACCCAGAGAACCCAGACGGCGAAGCGCCCGCTCCCCTCGTCGTCGGCGAGGACGAAGGGCAGGCCCTCCACCTCGGTGCCCGGGCAGGCGGAGCGGGGATCGTAGAGCTCGGTGCGCTCGATGCCGCCCGGAGCGAGCGCGTCGTCGAGGTCAGCGAGCGAGTAGGGGGATCCCTCGACGTTCGCCGCCGCCGGCGCCGGGGGCGCGGTCGGGGCCGGGGCCGGCGTCGGAGCCGGAGTCGGTGTCCGGGCCGGGGTCGGCGCAGCCGTGGGCGTCCCGGCCACGGGGAGCGGGGTGGACGACGGGGTGGGCGTCGCGGCAGCAGTCGCGGCCGGAGTCGGGGCCACGGTCACGGGCGCGGGTTCTCCCTCCTCGCCGACGAGCTGGAAGGCCGCGAGCACGGCGACGATCGACACCAGCAGCAGCGGGAGAGCCACGAAGACGAAGAAGCCGGTGGAGGAGAGGGCCCTCATCGCCGCCCGCCCGGGGAGGCGGCGTGATCCCCCTCGCCGGCACGCACCCGCGCGGCGGCCGCTCCCGGGAGCCGCCCCGGGGCGGCGCACTGCGCGCAGAGTCTCGGCCGTGCCGGCATCGCCCGTCCGCCCCTCCGCCCCGAGGCCTCCGCGGCTGGTTTCTCTCATCGTACCGCTCCTTCGTCCACGACCGCGTGAACCGCCGCGGCGGGAGCCTGGCTCCCGTCATCTCTGCGTCGGCGGCGGCGGCGACGATGCCCGCGCCCGGGGCGCTCGCCCTCGACGCCCGCGGCGTGCTATCTGAGTGGCGATGACGCACGAGCGCTCGGGGACGCGGGTCGACGTGGCGGTGGTCGGGGCCGGGACGGCCGGCTGCGTGCTCGCGGGCCGGCTCAGCGAGCGGCCCGACCGCCGCGTGCTGCTCCTGGAGGCGGGGCCCGACTTCGGCCCGGCCGAGGGCGGCAGCTGGCCCGAGGAGATCGCCTCCGATCGCTGGGTCGGGCACGAGACCGCGTACGACTGGGGCTACCTCGCCCCGCTCTCGGGGCGTCCGCAGCGCTACCTGCGCGGCCGCGTGGTCGGGGGCTCGTCCTCGATCAACGCGCTCGGAATCAACTGGGGCCTGAAGCAGGACTACGACGGCTGGGCGGCCCGCGGGCTCCCCGGGTGGGACTTCGCGGGGCTGCTCGCGGCCTTCCGGCGGGTCGAGCGCCTGACCGAGGCCGAGGGCGCGGGCCCCGTCGAGCCCGCCGATCCCGAGCGCGGGCGCGAGGGCGCGGTGGCGGTGACCCGCGTCGACCGCCGCACGCCCTACCTCGAGGCCTTCGCCCGGGCGTGCGAGCGGGCGGGGCTGCCGCTCGTCGATCCGGCCGGCCCCCACGCGCCGGTCGGCTACGGGGCGATGACGCGGAACGCCGTCGCGGGGCGGCGCGTGCACGCCGCGGCGGCCTACCTGGATCCGGCTCGCGATCGCCCCAACCTGGAGATCCGGGACGGGACGGAGGTCGAGAGCATCGAGTGGGGCGGGGGCCGCGCCCGCGCGCTGCTCGTGCGCGGCCCCGCCGGCCCGGAGCGGATCGAGGCGGGGCGGATCGTGCTGGCGGGGGGTGCGATCGGGAGCCCGGTGCTGCTGCAGCGCTCCGGGATCGGGCCCGCGGAGATCCTTGCGCGGGTGCTCGGCGAGGGGAGGCCGCTGCACGACCTGCCGGGCGTCGGGCGGCGGCTCCTCGACCACTACGGCGTGCGCTTCGCCGTCTCGGCAGGCGGCGGGTCGCGGGCACGCCTCGAGGCGGCCGGCGGCCCGCGCCGCGGGTCGCTCACGGCGCGCCTGACGACCGACCCCGCCCTCTCCTGCTACGACGTCACCGTCACCGCGACCCAGGACCTCGACGGGCTGCTGCCGATCGAGCGCCTCGCCGGGGGCGGCGGCGATCTCGTCCTCCCCTTCATCGCCTGGCACGTGCAGCCCGAGAGCGTCGGGCGCGTGGAGATCGTGAGCGCCGAGCCCGGCGAGCCGCCGCTCATCGATCACGGCTTCGGCGCCGACGGGGATATCGAGGCGCTGGCGCGCGCCGTCGAGTGGGCCCGCGAGCGGATGCGCGACCCGGAGGTCGCGCCGTGGCTGGGCGCCGAGCTCGAGCCCGGCGCCCACGTGCGGGGCGCCGCGCTCCGGGCGTGGGTCCGGGAGCACCTCCACTTCTACTTCCACGCCGTCGGCACCTGCGCGATGGGTCCCGGCGA
Organism: Chloroflexota bacterium; assembly: GCA_026713865.1. GTDB lineage: Bacteria > Chloroflexota > Dehalococcoidia > UBA2979 > UBA2979 > VYDC01. Next base: position 101,628 of record JAPONQ010000088.1, read on the forward strand.
CGAGGCGGAGGCGGTGGTCGACGCGGAGGGACGCGTCCGCGGCTTCGAGAATCTCTACGTCGCCGACGCCTCGGTGATGCCGGCGATCCCGCACGGGATGCTCAACCTCACGGTCTACGCCGTGGCAGAGAAGCTCGCCGAGTCGTACGCGGGCTGGTGAGGCGTCCGGCTCAGCGCGGGCCCCGCGCGCCGGCCCCGACGCCCCAGGCCTCAAGCAGCGCCTCCGAGCCCCGCACCCAGCCGAAGCTCTGCTCGATCACACGCACGGTGGCGCTGCACTCCTCCTCGGAGCGGGCGGCGGCCAGGTCCTCGACCAGCACCACGTCGAAGTCGCGCTGGTAGGCGTCGCGCGCCGTCGATTCGACGCACTGGCTCATCACCACGCCGGTCACCAGCACGCTCGTCACCCCCGCCCCGCGCAGCCGCTGCTCGAGGTCGGTGCGCAGGAACGCCGAGTAGCGGGTCTTCGTGGAGACCAGGTCCCCCGGCTCGGGCGCCAGGTAGAGCTCCGCGCCCCAGCTCCCCCGGCGGCAGGCGGCGGCCGCCCACAGATCGGCGTCGTCGGGGGCGGGCCCCGAGGCCCGCGGGTACATCTTGCGCTTCATCCGCGCGTTCGCCGCCGAGACGCTCTCCGGCGTCTGCTCCATCACCACCCACACGACCCGCACGCCGGCCCGCCGGGCGCCCCGGAGGAAGGGCTCCAGGCGGCGCTCGACCATCTCGGTGTGCGCGGCGTCCGGCCAGCTCGGGGCGCGCACGCCGTCGGGGTGGACGAAGTCGTTCTGGACGTCGACGACGAGCACGGCGCTCGAGCCGGGCTCCGCGACCTCCGGGGGCAGCTCCGCTCGCTCCATGGACGACATGATAGCCGCGCGGGGCGCTCGATTGCGCCGCCGCCGAGGCCGTGGTATCGCTCGGGGGCGCCGGCGGATGGCCGGCCCGCTGCCGGAGGAGGACCGATGAGGCTGGGCATTGGACCGCTGGAGTTCGGGATCCGGGAGGGCGTCGAGCTGGCGCGCGCAGCGGAAGCGGCCGGCCTCGACTCCGTCTGGAGCTCGCAGCCCTCGGGCTACGTCCGCATCGCCGCGTACGCGGTGGAGACCGAGCGCGTCCGGCTGGGGACGGCGGCGATCGTGCAGCCGCTCGCCCACCCCGTCGTCCACGCCTCCTCCGCCCGCGACCTCGCCGAGCTCTCCGGCGGGCGGGCGATCATCGGCTACGGATCGGGCGTGAAGCCCCAGCTCAACCGCTTCTTCGGCATCCACGGCGACCAGGCGGAGCACGCCGCGCCGCGCATGCGCGAGTTTCTCCAGCTCGTGCGCGCGCTGCTGACGGCGGAGGAGCCGGTGCGCTGGGACGGACGCTTCTTCCAGATGCAGGCCGGGCGCCCGGCACCGTGCGAGTTTGCCGTCCCGCTCTACCTCGCCGCCGTCAACCTCCACGCGCTGCGCGTGGCCGGCGACGCCGCCGACGGCCTGATCGGGCACCCCATCAACAGCGTCCCCTACCTCCGACAGACCGTCCGGCCCGTGATCGAGGAGCGGCTGGCGGCGCGGGGGCTGACGGCGGAGGACTTCGACTTCACGAGCGACGTGATCACCGTGATCGACGACGACCCGGTGCGGGCGCGGCGCGACGCCGCCGCCAACCTCGGCTTCTACCTCTCGCCCCGCGTCTTCGACTGCATCTTCGACGCCGCCGGCTGGGAGCCGGAGAAGACGCAGGTCCGCGAGGCCTTCCGCCGGGGGACGCTCGACGACGTCGCCGACGCCATCAGCGACCGCATGCTCGAGGTCTCCTGCCTCTACGGGACGGCCCAGGAGGTGCGCGATCAGCTCGGCCGCTACGAGGGGCTGCTCGACCAGGTCGTGCTCTTCGCGCCGCGCCAGGCGATCCCGCACGAGCGCCACCTCGCGAACTACCGGAAGCTGATCGAGGCCTTCGCGCGCTCGAACTGACCCGCGCCGCGCCCGGTGCCGTGCACGCGGGCGCGCCCGGGTGCACCATCGGGGGCGATGCCCCCCTCTGCCGAACTCCCGCCCCGGCCCCGCATCGGGGGGCGCACCTTCGCCTCGCTCGGCGTGCCGTCGTGGCGGCTGCTGTGGTCGGCGGGCCACCTCTGGAACACCGCGCTCTGGCTGGACCTGATCGCGCTCGGCTGGCTCGCTCTCGAGCTGACCGACTCCCCGCTCGCCGTCTCCCTCGTCGGCGCCGCGCGCATGGCGCCGATGGGGCTCTTCGGCCTGCTCGCCGGGGCGCAGGCGGACCGGCTCCCGAAGCAGCGCATCCTGCTCGCCGCGCAGACCCTCAACGTCGCCGCCGCGGTGAGCTTCGCGCTGCTGCTCGTGGCGGGCCGCGAGCAGATCTGGCAGCTCTACGCCGTCTCGCTCGCCGCCGGCGTGGCGTGGGCGATCGACTTCCCCGTCCGGCGCGCCTACATCCGCGAGCTCGTCCCCGACGCGCTGGCCGTGAATGCGATGTCGCTGGACGCGGGCTCGCTCGTCGGCGGCTCGATGGTCGGGCGCTGGCTCGCCGGCGTGCTGCTGCTCGTGGGCGGCGCCACCGCCGCCTACCTGGTCCTGGTCGCCTTCTATCTCTGCGGGTGGGCGATGCTGCGCGCGGTCGGCCGCCGCGCCCGGGAGGATGCCTCCGCGGCGTGGGCCGCGCCCTCCCCCGGCCGGGGATCCGCGGCTCCCCCGGCGCCGGCGACCCGCCTCCTGGACGACGTCCGGGAGGGGCTGCGCGCGGCGTGGGCGAGCCCGGCGGTGCGGGGCGTGCTCGTCGGCTCCCTGATCATGAATCTGCTGGTCTTCCCGTACCAGCAGCTGCTGCCGGTCTTCGTGCGCGACGAGTGGGGGCAGGGGCCCTTCGTGCTCGGCCTGCTCGGCGGCATGGACGGGCTCGGGGCGCTGCTCGCGACGGGGGCGATCGCGACCGCGGCGCGGGGGAGCGGCCGCGGAGTCCTCTTCCTCGCCGGCTCCCTGCTCGTCACGGCCTGCGTGCTCGCCGTCGCGGTCGCCCCGTCGTGGCTGCTGGCCGTACCGATCCTGCTGGTCGCGGGGCTCGGCCGCGGCGCCTTCGCCTCGATGCAGTGGACGGTCACCACCTCCGCCGTTCCCGGGCACCTCCGCGGGCGGGCGATGGGAGCGATCTCGCTCGCGATCGGCACGGTCCCGCTCGGCGCCGCCTCGCTCGGCGTGATCGCGGAGCAGCTCGGCGCGCCGGCCGCCGTGCTGCTCATGGCGGGGACCGGAGGGCTGCTCGTGGTGGCGCTCGTGTTTCGCTCCGCGGGGCTTCGCGCCGCCTGACGGATCCCCGCCGCCGGGAGTCGCGCCGTACCCCGCCCGCGAGCCTGCGCTAGCATCATCGGGGGTGTCGTCCCCTGCCCGGCTCGCCGCCGTCACGGGGGGAGGTGCGGATGTCGCAGCAGTACGTCGCCACCGACAGCCGCTCCGGGCTGCAGGTCGCCGTGACCGCGGAGTTCCCCGAGGACCCGGCCGATCGCGTCCGCATCGCACGCACGTCGACGCTCTTCACGCGGCTGATGGCGACGATCCTCGGCACGGCCGAGGAGCAGGAGCGCCGCGCCCGCTTCCGGGCCGTCGAGACGCAGCTCGAGATCGCGGAGGCCCTCATCTCCGGCGATCAGGCGCGCGTGCGCGAGCTGATCCGCGCCTCGCTCCAGCAGATGGGGATCAGCGAAGAGCAGCTCGCCGAGGCGGAACGCGAGATCCGCGAGCGGCTCGCCGAGCTCGGGAAGGACGTCCCCGAGGGGGCACTCTGGAACCTCCTCGGAGAGGACGATGCCGAGGGGCCCGACGAGGACGCGGACCCCGACGGGCCCCAGGGGGAGGAGCCGCCCGGGGGCCCGGCCGGCTAGACCGTGCGGGCCCCGGCTCCCCCGGCGCGGGAGCGCCGCTGCTTGAGGCGCCCGAGAGGCCGCCCGTATCATGGCCCTTCGGGCATCCCCACCCGGCCGGGGCCTCACCCAGAGCGAGAGCAGATGCGCGCCGCCCGTCGGGCGCGGCCCGCCCCGGAGTCCGGCCTGATGAGCCGCGCCCGCCCCGCCTGCGGGCGCCCGCCTAAGGAGCGTGGTGAGGTGAAGAGCGCGCCCCCGCCGCCCGGGGGGAGAGCAGGGCCTCGCGGGGAGGCGTCACCGGCCGCCGGCGACGGCACCCCGCGGAGCGCGCCGCGCGGCGAGATCGTCGTCACGGGGGCGCGCGAGCACAACCTGCGCGACATCTCGGTCGAGATCCCGCGCGACCGCCTGGTCGTGCTCACCGGCGTCTCCGGATCCGGGAAGTCCTCGCTCGCCTTCGACACCATCTACGCCGAGGGGCAGCGCCGCTACGTCGAGTCGCTCTCCGCCTACGCGCGCCAGTTCCTGGGCCTCATGGAGAAGCCCGACGTCGATCACATCGAGGGGCTCTCGCCCGCCATCTCGATCGACCAGCGGGGCGTCTCCCGCAACCCCCGCTCGACCGTCGCCACGGTCACCGAGATCTACGACTACCTGCGGCTGCTCTACGCGCGGGCCGGCATCCCGCACTGCCCGCACTGCGGGCGCGTGATCCGCCGCCAGACGGTGCAGCAGATCGTCGACGCGATGCTGGCGGAGCCGCCCGGCACGCGGGCGCTCGTGCTCGGCCCGATGATCCGCCACAAGCGAGGCGAGCACCGGCAGGTCCTGGACGACGTGCGGCGCGCCGGCTTCATCCGCATCCGCGTCGACGGCGAGGTGCACGAGGTCGAGGCGGCACCCGCGCTCGACCGCTACCGGTGGCACGACATCGATGTCGTCGTCGACCGCATCGTCATCCCCGGGGCCGGCGGAGAGGAGCGCGACGAGCTGCGGCAGCGCGTCGCCGACTCCGCGGAGCAGGCGCTGGCGCTGGGCGAGGGGATGCTCGTTTTCGCGCCCGAGGGACGCCCCGAGCAGACCTTCTCCGAGCACTACGCCTGCCCGAGCACGGACCATCCCCCCTACTCCGTGGGCGAGATCGAGCCCCGCAACTTCTCCTTCAACAGCCCGCACGGAGCCTGCCCGACCTGCACCGGGCTCGGGGTCCGGATGCAGCTCGACGAGGAGCTGGTCGCGCCGAACCGGAGGCTCTCGATCGCGCAGGGCGGCCTCGTGCCGCTGCAGCGCCTGGCGACCTCGCTCACCTGGTACCGGCGGCGCATCGAGGCGCTCGGCGCCGTCTACGGCTTCGACCTCGACACGCCGCTCGCCGACTTCACGCCGGAGCAGTGGCGCCTGCTGATGCACGGCAGCGGCGAGGAACGCATCGCGGTCGACTACCGGACGCGCCGCGGGCATCAGAACCGCTACGAGATCCGGTGGGAGGGGGTCCTCACCAACCTCGATCGGCGCTACCGGGAGACGGAGTCGGACTGGGTGCGCTCCGACATCGAGCGCTACATGGTGGCCGTGCCCTGCCCGGACTGCGGCGGCGCCCGGCTGCGCGCAGAGATGCGCGCGGTCACCGTCGACGGCCGCTCCATCACCGACGTCGCCGCCCTCTCCGTCGCCGACGCCGCCGGCTGGGTCGCGGCCCTGCGCGGGGAGGAGTCGCCGCTGGGCGCGCGCGAGCGACAGATAGCGCGGCAGATCCTGCAGGAGATCGGGGGGCGGCTCTCCTTCCTGCGCAACGTCGGCCTCGAGTACCTGACGCTCGACCGGGGCGCCGCCACCCTCTCCGGCGGCGAGGGGCAGCGCATCAGGCTCGCGACGCAGATCGGGTCGGCGCTGATGGGCGTGCTCTACGTCTGCGACGAGCCCTCCATCGGCCTGCACCCGGTCGACAACGAGCGGCTGATCCGCACGCTCACGCAGCTGCGCGACCTCGGCAACACCGTGCTCGTCGTCGAGCACGACGAGGCGATGATGCGCGCCGCCGACCACGTGATCGATCTCGGCCCCGGCGCCGGCGAGCACGGCGGGCGCGTGGTCGCGACCGGGACGCCGGCGGAGGTGGCAGAGCACCCGGACTCGGTCACCGGCGCCTACCTCGCGGGGCGGCGGAGCATCCCGATGCCGCCGGCCCGCCGCGCGGGCAGCGGCGACTCGCTCACGGTGCGCGGCGCGCGCGAGCACAACCTCCGCCGCATCGACGTGGAGATCCCGCTCGGCTGCTTCGTGGGGGTCACCGGCGTCTCCGGCTCCGGCAAGTCGACGCTGGTCAACGAGATCATCGCCAAGGCGCTCGCGCACGAGCTGCAGGGCGCGCGCATGCGGCCGGGCGCGCACGACGCGATCGAGGGGCTCGAGCACCTCGACAAGGCCGTGGTCATCGACCAGTCGCCGATCGGGCGCACGCCGCGCTCCAACCCCGCCACCTACACCGGGCTCTTCACGCTGGTGCGCGAGCTCTTCGCCCAGGTGCCGGAGGCGCGCGCACGCGGCTACAAGCCGGGTCGCTTCTCCTTCAACGTGAAGGGCGGCCGCTGCGAGGCCTGCTCGGGCGACGGCTACAACCAGATCGAGATGCAGTTCCTCCCCGACGTGACCGTGCCCTGCGAGGTCTGCCGCGGCCGTCGCTACAACCGCGAGGCGCTGGAGATCCACTTCCGCGGGAAGAGCATCGCCGACGTGCTGGAGATGACGGTCACCGAGGCGCTCGCACTCTTCGAGGCCTTCCCCCGGCCCCGTCGCAAGCTCGAGACGCTCGCCTCCGTCGGCCTCGGCTACATCCGCCTCGGGCAGCCGGCGACCACCCTCTCCGGCGGCGAGGCCCAGCGCATCAAGCTCGCCGCCGAACTCTCGAAGCGCTCGACGGGCCGCACGCTCTACATCCTGGACGAGCCGACGACCGGGCTCTCGTTCGCGGACACGGCGGCGCTGCTCGAGGTGCTGCAGGCCCTCGTCGATCAGGGCAACACCGTGGTCGTGATCGAGCACCACATGGACGTCGTGAAGAACGCGGACTGGATCATCGACCTCGGGCCCGGCGGCGGCGAGAGCGGCGGCCGCATCGTCGCCTCGGGCACGCCCGAGCAACTCGCCGCCCATCCGGAGTCGGCGAGCGGCCGCTTCCTGGCGGAGGTGCTCTCCCGCCACGCCCCGGCGGAGCAGCCGCCGCGGCGCCGGCCCCGCGCCGCGCGCCCCGCGGCGGAGAACGGGGGCGCCGCCGTCGCGCCCGGCCGGCCCGCCGGGGGCGGCCGCCGGGCGCCGGGAGCCGGGCGCGCCCCGAGACGCCGCGGCGCCTCGGGGGCGCGCGCCAGCAAGCCCTAGGAGAGAGCGACCGGGCGGTGGCGCGGGAGGCG
>JAPONQ010000089.1 GCA_026713865.1 Chloroflexota bacterium
ACGAGCGCGTCGTACGGCCCCCGGCGGCAGTGCTCGACGCGCACGGGGTCCTGCTCGGGGTCGGCGCCGGCGATCAGCGCGGCCAGCTCGTAGACGAGCGCCACGCCGTCGAGGCGCTCGGCCAGCAGGCGCAACCACTGACGCGAGCCTGGGTGGCGGTACAGCAGTTCGTCACCGAGAGCCGCGATGCCCGCTCGGGTGGGGACGTAGCGCCGCAGGGGACGGTCGCTCAGCATCGCCAGGCGGTGCGGATGCGCCTCGGCGAGGCCCAGCCCGCGCAGCTTCGAGAGCCGCTCGCGCAGCGTGGAGGCGGGCATGCGCTTGAGGCGCGAGAGGTCCTCCACGCTCGCGAACGGCGTCTCGCAGACGAGCAGCAGCGTCTCGTGGAGGGCCTGCGTCAGGCGCGGCGGGCGGGGGCGCTCACGCGGTGCCTCGCGCGCCCCGCCCCGGAGTGCGCGCGTCGCCGCGACGAGCTTCGCGGGAGTGTCGCCGGCCTTGCTCGTCACCGCGCGCGGCAGGGCGCGGCCCGGCTGGCCGCGCTCGAGGAAGCGCCACAGCGTGTGGCGCGAGACGCCGAAGGCCTCCGCCGTGCGCGCGTGACCGTGGCGCTCGACGTGCGCGAGCAGGTAGCCGGCGATGGCGTCGAGCAACGTGTGGTCGTGGATGGCGCTCGTCGGCTTCACGGGGTCTCTCGAATCGGGCCGCGCTCAGCCTGCGGGTCGCGTGTGTTCGAGCCTCGGCGCTGCCGCGCAGCGCACGCTGCATCCAGACTGCCAGTCAGAATGTATGTGCGTCAACGACTCTGGGTCGCGAAGCCCGCGGCGAGTGCCCGTAGTGCGTCGTGGGCATAGCCTCCCCCGCATCCGCTAACCCTGCACTCCCACCGCCGGAGAGCCCGACGACAGATGCCGCCGATGACCGCCGCCAGCGCCGCGTTTGTCCGCCTGCTCACGGGCGGGCCGCCAGGCGTCGTGCTCGAGCGCGGTGTGCTGCGCTTCACGGGCCGCTCCGCCATCCCCGTCGATGCCATCGACCGCATTGAAGCGCGCCCGTCATGGTTCTGGACGCGCCTCACGGTCCGCGAGGCCGGCGGCGGCGCCCACGCCATCGGCGGGCTCGCCCGCCGCGACGCAGAACGGGTCGCGGCGGCTGCGCGCGAGGAGGCGGCACGCGCCGCCGGGGAGGTGGCTGGCGAACTGGCGCAACTCGACGATCGCCTGACCTCCTTCCTCAGCGGCGATCGCTACCGCCGCTACGCCGCTGGAGTGAAGGTCCAGGCGGACATCGCCAACGTCGTGCTGCGCTGCTCCGGGGCGCTGCTGCGCTCGCACCTCTCCCCGGACGCCGCAGCGGCGCTCGCCCGCATCCGGCCCTTTGCGAGCCCCGCCGCCTTCGAGCGGGCGCGCGAGGAGGCCAACGACCGCTTCGTCGCCTCCCGCCTGCCCGCTGTCGCCGGGGCGACCGCAGGCGTGCTCTCCAACCCGCCAACCACGGAGCAAGCCGCCGCCATCGCCACCGACGAGGATGTCACGCTCGTGCTCGCCGGCGCGGGCACGGGCAAGACCGCCGCCATCACTGGAAAGGTCGCCCACCTCGTCCGCAACGAGGGCGTCGCGCCGGAGGAGGTCCTCGTGCTCGCCTTCAACCGCAAGGCTGCGGGCGAAGTCCGCGAGCGCCTCCCCGACGACCTCGCCGGTGCCCACGTCGCGACCTTCCACGCCTTCGGCCTGCGCGTCATCGCCGCTGTCGAGGGCTCGCCCGCGCTCTCGAAGCTGGCCGAGGACGAGGCGAAGCTGATCGCGGCCATCGACGCGATCTTGGTCGAATTGCTCTCCGACCCACGGCAGGGCCGCGCCGTGACGGAGTTCATCGAGCGCCACCGCAGCGATTACCGCTCGCAGTTCGACTTTGAGACGCCCGGCGAGTACTACGATCACGTGCGCCGCTCCGAGCTGCGCACGCTCGCCGGCGATCGCGTGAAGAGCTTCGAGGAGCTCGAGATCGCGAACTTCCTCACGCTCAACGGCGTCCGCTACGACTACGAACGGCCCTACCCCGTCGAGACCGCCACGGCGCAACACCGCCAGTACCGGCCCGACTTCCACCTCCCCGAGCACGACATCTACATTGAGCACTTCGCGCTCGACCGCGACGGGCGCCCGCCCGCGGGCTGGAAGGGCTACGCCGACGGCGTCGCCTGGAAGCGCGGCATCCACGAGCGCTACGGCACGACGCTGATGGAAACCTACAGCTGGCAGCGGCGTGAAGGCGTGCTCCGCGAAGGCCTCCGCGAGCAGCTTGCGGAAGCCGGCGTCACCTTCGAGCCCGTGCCGCTGGAGACGCTGCTGCAGGACCTCGCGCGCTGGCTGATCTCGTGGCTGGCGCAGCTCACGGCGACCGTCCTCAGCCACGTCAAGACCAGCGGCATCTCGCCCGAGACGCTGCGCGCCCGCGCCGCCAACTCCGCCGACCACGCGCGTAGCGAGGCGTTCCTCGACGTCTTCGAGCAGGTGCTCGCGCGCTACGGGGAGCTGCTCGATGGCGAGAAAGACTTCCACGACCTGATCAACGGGGCTGCCGCGCACATCCGCGAGGACCGCTGGGCCTCCCCCTACCGCTACGTGCTGGTGGACGAGTTCCAGGACATCTCCGCCGGGCGCATGGCGCTCCTGCAGGCGCTCGACGGTCCGGGTGTCGCCTACTTCCTCGTCGGCGACGACTGGCAGTCGATCTACCGCTTCGCGGGCGCCGATGTTGGCCTCGTGACTGACTGCGGGAGCCATCTCGGCCACGTACGTGAGCGCGCGCTCACGCAGACGTTCCGCTTCGCGCGCGGCATCCTCGATCCCTCCACCGCCTTCGTGACGCGCAACCCGGAGCAGACGCAGCGCACGCTGCGCCCGGCGGAGGGCGTCCCCGACGGCGGCGTCACGATCATCGCGAGCGGCGACCGACGGGACAGCGTGGAGGAAGCGCTGCGCGACATCGCGGAGCGTGAGGGCTCGGACGGCCCGCCGCTCGCCGTGCTCGTGCTGGGACGCTACCGCGGCAGCCGCGAGATCCTCCCGTCGACGCGCGGCGGGCGGCGGCGCGTCGAGTTCAGCACGGTCCACGCGGCCAAGGGCCGCGAGGCCGACTACGTCGTCGTGCTCGACCTCCGCGACGCGCGGCTCGGCTTCCCCGCGCAGATCGCGGACGACCCCCTCCTCGACCTCGTGCTGCCGCCTCCGCCGGGAGGCGGCTACCGCACGCACGCCGAGGAGCGCCGCCTCTTCTACGTCGCACTCACGCGCGCGCGGCGCGGGACGTACCTGGTCGCCGATGCGCTCCGGCCGTCGGCGTTCGTGGAAGAGTTGCTGCGCGACTCGCCCGGCCTTCGGCGTATCGGGGAGTTCCGGCGCGACCGCACGGCGGCCTGTCCGCGCTGCCGCACGGGCCGCCTCGATGTCTCCGCCAGCGGGCGAAGCATGGGCTGCCTCAACTTCCCTTTCTGCCGCTACCGCGCGCCGCGCTGCCACGGTTGCAGGCGGGGCTTCACGGCGATCGAGGGGGAGACGGCACGTTGCACGAACGACTCGTGCGACGCCTCGCCCCCGCTCTGCGACGTCTGCGGCCAGGGCGTCATGGTCCCCCGCCGCGGCCGCACCGGGGCCTTCCTCGGCTGCTCGCAGTTCGCCTCCGACCAACCTTGCACCAACACCCGCAACCTCAACGCTCGGCGCTGATTCGCCCCCCAACCGAAGCTGACCTACGGGCAGCGCTCACTCCGGCTCTATCGGCGAGGCGGCGCGCGCGCTCAACATGCGCTTGATGCGCGAGAGGCCCTCAACGCTCGCGAAGGGCGTCTCGCAGACGAGCAGCAGCGTGGTAGTCGGCGATGGCGTCGATCAGTTCCGGTTCCATCGCTCCTGGCCAACCGCCGCTCCATCGAGGGGGCGTTCGGCACGTGAGGGCGGACTACCAGTCGATCGTGAACAGGTCGTCGAAGTCGGTGATGCCGAGCACGCGCAGCAGGCGTTGCCGCAGCTCTGGCGAGGGGTGCGCCTCGCCGCTCATCAGCTGCGAGATGTGGCCCGAGGAGATTCCCACCCGGCGCGCCAGTTCGTTCTGGGAGATGTCGCGCTCCTCGAGGAAGGCCCAGACCGGGTCCGGCTTGAGCGTGACCCGCAGCCGGCTGCTCGTGTGCCCGGCTGCGCCGCTACTCACCGGCCCCCCGCTGGTCGGCCGACAGGGCGGCCCGGCCGGTGGCCGGGCCGCCTGCGACTGAGCGACCGCTCTGGCCGATCACTGCCCCTCGTCCGTTATGAGCGTGATCTGAGCCGTCACTTCCGGTCCCAGGCCGCCCGCGTTCCTGGCCCGCACGCTGACCGTGTAGGTGGCGCCCGGCTCCAGCTTGCGAATCACCACGTGCTGCTTCTTGGCTCCCGGGCGGCGCGTCGACAGATCCTCGCCGTCGCGCGACAGCACGACCCGATAGCTGTTGACCGCGCCGCCGTCCTCGGGCGCTTCCCACTCGACCCGGATGCGGGTCGGCTGGACCTGCCGCACGCTCAGGTTGACGACCTGGCCGGGAGGCGGTTCCGCCTGTTGCTGCTGCGCCGCCTCGGC
>JAPONQ010000090.1 GCA_026713865.1 Chloroflexota bacterium
CCAGCTTGTTGTGGCTCGCCAACACGCCGCCCCGGGCGAAGTCGCGGGGGCCGCTGGTCAGGAGCGCAGGCGGGGAGCGGGGCCGCCGGGCGGGGGGGGGGGCCGGGGGGGCGGGGGGGGGGGCGGCCGCCCCCCCCGGGGCCCAGGACCGGGTTCCCCTCGCCCCCACCCTGGGGGCGCCCCCCCCCCCCGCCGTTCCCGCGGAGCTGCTCGACCAGCTCGCCGACGGGGGGCGCCTCGTGATCCCGGTCGGCCCCCGCTCGAGTCAGGAGCTCCGGCTGCTCACCCGGCGGCGCGACGGCCTCCAGCGCCGGAGCCTCGGGGGTGTGCGCTTCGTCCCGCTCGTCGGGCGCGGCGGCTACGAGGGCGCTCCCGGGGCGCCGCCGCCGTGACCGCGGCCATGCGGTGACGGGCCCGCCCTCCCCACCGGCACGGGGCTCGATCCCGCCTGTGTATACTCGCGGCACCCCGGCGCCGCGCCGTCCGAACGTCCGATGCAGAGGGGGGCCTCGTGGAGGAGCGGGTCACCGCCTTCCTGCATTACATGGCGGCCGAGCGCGGCTCCTCCAAGAACACCATCGACGCCTACCGGAACGACCTCATGGTCTTCGTCGATTTTGTTCGGCACGAGGGCTCCCCGCCGGGCGAGAGCGACGAGCCGGAGGGCGAAGGCGGCACCCTCGAGAGCCTCGATCGCGAACTGATCCTCGACTACATCGCCTGGCTCACCGACAGCGGCCCGCACGGCAAGGGCTACGCGAAGGCGACGGTCGCCCGCAAAGTGGCGGCGGTGAAGTCGTTCTGCTCTTTCCTGCTCGACTCCGGCGACCTCGCCAGCAACCCGACCGCCGCCGTCGAGTCGCCGCGCGCCCCGAAGCCCGTTCCACAGCCGCTCAGCACCGACGAGGTGGACGCCCTGCTTCGCGCGCCGCTGGGACGCGAGAGCGCGGAGGGCGCCCGCGACGCCGCCATGCTGGTCCTCATGTACGCCACCGGGATGCGCGTCTCGGAACTCGTCTCGCTCAACATCGACTCCATCCACCTCACCCCCGGCACGGGGTTCGTCCGCTGCCTCGGCAAGGGGGGCAAGGAGCGCACGATCCCCGTCGACGAGCAGGCGGCGCGCTCCGTGGAGCACTACCTGGACGGGGCGAGGGCCGCGCTCGTGCGCAACGGCGCGCAGCGCGCCCTCTTCGTCAATCGCCGCGGGGATCGGCTCACGCGCCAGGGCTTCTGGCTGATCCTGAAGGGATACGCGAAGCGCGCCGGCATCACGAGCCACGTCACCCCACACACGCTGCGCCACTCGTTCGCAACGCACATGCTTCGAGGAGGGGCGTCGCTGCGGGCGGTGCAGGAGCTGCTCGGCCACGCGAATGTCTCCACGACCCAGGTCTACACCCAGCTCGCTGACGAGCACCTGCGGATCGTCTACGACCAGGTGCACCCGCGCGCGCAGTAGGGGCCCAGGGCGGCGGACCGGAGGTTGTCGGCCGGCGCCGACGCGGTGATGATCGCCGCGGACCGGGAGAGGCGACCGCCATGGAGATCGTGGACGTCAGGGCCCGGGAGATCCTCGACTCGCGGGCGAATCCGACCGTCGAGGTCGACGTGGAGCTCCTCGACGGATCCCTCGGGCGCGCGGCGGTGCCCAGCGGCGCCTCGACGGGGACGCACGAGGCCGTCGAGCTGCGGGACGGCGATCCGGCCCGCTACGGCGGGCGAGGCGTCGAGCGGGCGGTCGGTCACATCGCAGCGGAGCTCCGGGACGCCCTCGTCGGCCGCGACGCGCGGCGCCAGGCGGAGATCGACGGGGTGCTGCTAGAGACCGACGGCACGCCCGACAAGTCGCGCCTCGGCGCCAACGCGGTCCTGGGCGTCTCGCTCGCGGTCGCGAAGGCGGCCGCCGCCGCGTCGGAGCAGCCGCTCTACCGCTACCTGGGCGGCGCCGGTGCGCGCACGCTCCCCGTGCCGATGGCGAACATCCTCAACGGCGGGGCGCACGCCGCCGACTCGACCGACTTCCAGGAGTTCATGGTGATGCCGGTCGGGGCCGCCACCTTCCGCGAGGGGCTGCGCTGGATCGCCGAGATCTACCACCACCTGCGCGAGCTGCTGCGGCGCGAGGGGCACGGCACCAACATCGGCGACGAGGGCGGCTTCGCCCCCCGCCTCGGGTCGAACCGCGCGGCGATCGAGATCATCCTGCGCGCAATCGAGGGCGCGGGCCGGCGCCCGCGCGAGGAGGTCGTGATCGCGCTCGACCCCGCGACCAGCGAGCTCTATCGCGCGGGCGCCGGCGGCGAGGGCGGAGTCTACGAGCTCGCGCGCGAGGGGCGCAGCGCGACCTCGTCCGAGCTCGCCGCCCTCTGGGAGGAGTGGTGTGACCGCTACCCGATCGCATCGATCGAGGACGGGATGGCGGAGGACGACTGGGCCGGGTGGCGCGCCCTCACGGCGAGCCTCGGCGAGCGCGTCCAGATCGTGGGAGACGACCTGCTGGTGACGAACCGCGAGCGACTGGCCCGCGCCGTCGACGAGCGCGCCGCCAACGCGATCCTGATAAAGCCCAACCAGATCGGGACGCTGACGGAGACGCTCGAGACCATCCGCGCAGCGCAGCGAGCCGGGTGGTCGGCGGTGATCTCCCACCGCTCGGGCGAGACCGAGGACACGACGATCGCACACCTCGCGGTCGCCACCGGCGCTGGCCAGATCAAGACCGGCGCCCCGGCCCGCAGCGACCGCACCGCGAAGTACAACGAACTGCTGCGCATCGAGGAGCAGCTGGGCCCCCGGGCGCTCTACGGCGGGCCGGAGGCGTTCGCGCGCCTCCGCTGCCCCGCTCCCGGCCCGCCGTGACGTCGACGCCCGGCGGCGACAACGGCGGGGCGCCGGAGCCCGAGCTCCCCGCCGCAGAGGCCCCGCAGCGCGTCTCGGGAATGCGCCTGCCGGAGCGCTGGGTCGAGCCCGGGCGGCCCGCCGAGCTGGACCCGGCCGCGGACGACGCGTGGCGGCAGTCGACCTTCCTGCTCTCGGAGGAGCTGGCGCTGCTCGGCCGCGGCTTCGCGCTGCAGCTCCGGCTCGCCGCGACCGGATACCAGCCCGCCGCGCGGACGATGTCGATGGCGGCGCTCGCCTCGCAGTGGAGCCGCGCCCTCGCCGCGCAGAGCGAGGCGCTCGCGCTCGTGCGCCGCGGCGGCTACGGCACCGCCGTCTCCCTGGTGCGGCAGGCGGTGGAGCTGGTGGCGGCCCAGATCGCCCTCGCCGGAGGCGAGCTCGACGACTTCCGCCGCTGGGCTCACCACGCCTACGGGCGCCACCAGCCGTCGCGCGCGGAGGAGGTCGGCCTCGGCCACTACTTCGCGGGCGAGGCCATCGCCTCCGATGAGGCGCTGCGCCTGGTCTACCGCGCCGCCTCCGACCTCGCCCGGCCCAACTTCGGCGCCACCGCCCTCTTCGTCGCAAGCGAAGCCGGGCCCCGGCGCTACCCGCTGGTCTTCGGCGATCAGGCCTTCCATCTCGGCTGGGCGCAGCTACTGGCCGGCTGGCTCGCGATCGTCGGGGAGCGGCAGCTCCACCTCGCGCTGCACGCCCGGGCGCATTTCCCGGCCGCAGACGAGCTGCGATCGGAGGTGGTCGGCTGGATCCGGGCGTCGGAGGCGCTGCGCAGCACGCCCGACCGCTGCCGCCTGGAGGAGTGGAGCGACGAGGAGGGTCGGCGGCGGCATCTCCTGCTCGACTTCCGCCGACGTCCCGCCGACGCCCCGCGCCGCGTCCTGCTGTAGCAGCGGCGCGGTCCGGCCGCCCGGCGGGGCCCGGGGGCGCCTGCCTCCGGCGGAGCGGCGGTAGAATCGACAGGCGTCCGGCTGACACGCCACGGAGGGGGTGAGGATGACGCTTCGGGTCGGCATCAACGGCTTCGGGCGCATCGGGCGGCTCGCGTTGCGTGCCTGGTACCGCCACCACCGGAGGGACTTCGAGGTGGGGGCGATCAACGGGCGCACGCCGGCCGATATGCACGCCCACCTGCTGCGCTACGACAGCGTCTACGGGCGCTTCCCCGCCCCGATCGAGGTCGCGGGCGATCGCCTCGTGATCGACGGGGCGCACGAGGTGCGCGTGCTCGAGCAGGAGGACCCCGCGCAGATTCCGTGGGGCGATCTCGGCGTGGAGGTCGTCGTTGAGTCGACAGGGGCGTTCCGGGAGGGACCCCGGGCGGCGGTGCACATCCGCGATTCGGTCAGGAAGGTGCTGATCACCGCCCCGGCCAAGAACGAGGACTGGACGGTGATCGCCGGCGTCAACCACGATGAGTACGACCCCGCCCGCCACCACGTCGTCTCGGCCGGATCGTGCACGACCAACTGCGTGGTGCCGATGGTGAAGGTGCTCCACGACGGCTTCGGCATCGAGCGCGCCTTCCTCTCGACGATCCACTCCTACACGCGCGATCAGAACCTCGTCGACGCGAAGCACAAGGACCTTCGGCGGGCGCGGGCCGCTGCCGACAACATCATTCCGACATCGACCGGGGCGGCGGGGGCGGTGGGCAAGGTGATCCCGGAGCTGAGCGGCAAGATCGACGGCGTCGCCTTTCGCGTCCCGACTGCGGCGGTGTCGGTCGTCGACCTCGTCTGCGATCTGGAGCAGACGGTCTCGGCGGGCGCGGTTAACGAGGCCTTCCTGGCGGCTGCGGAGGGGCCGATGAAGGGCTACCTCTACTACGAGCGCGACGAGCTCGTCTCCTCCGACTTCCGCGAGCATCCGGGCTCGGCGATCGTCGACGCGCCGGCAACCATGATCGTGGACGGGGGGATGGCCAAGACGATCGGCTGGTACGACAACGAGTGGGGCTACGCCTGCCGCATCGCTGATCTCTGCGCCCTCTTCGCCGAGCGCGGCGTCTCCTAGGCGCGATGCGACCGAAGCGGCCTCACCCGCGCCCGGTGGCGACACCGTGAGCCTGGTACCGCCCGCCGCGCGCGGCGGGCTCGCCTGATGCTGGATGCGCTCTCGGAGCGGCTCGGGCGGACCTTCTCGCGGCTGCGGAGCGGCGGACGCATCACCGAGGCCCAGCTCGACGAGGCGCTGCGCGAGGTGCGTGTCGCCCTGCTGGAGGCCGACGTCCACTTCCAGGTCGTGCGCGACTTCATCTCCCACGTGCGCGAGCGCGCGCTGGGGCGCGAGGTCCTGCGCTCGCTGACGCCGGGGCAGCAGGTGGTCGGCATCGTGCACGAGGAGCTGACGGCGCTGCTCGGCGGCGACGCACAGGAACTGCTGAGCGCCGAGACGACCCCTTCCGTCTACCTGCTCGCCGGCAGCAAGGGCTCCGGCAAGACCACGCTCGCGGCCCGGCTGGGCCTCCATCTCGCCCGGCGCGGCGAGCGGCCGCTGCTGGTCGCCGCCGACTTCGAGCGCGTCGCCGCAGTCGAGCAACTGCGCGCGCTGGGCGAGTCGGCCGACCTCCCGGTCTACGCCGGGCAGCGCGAGACGCCGGCCGCCGAGATCGGGGCCAGGGCGCTGGAGGAGGCGAAGCGCTCAGGGGCAACGGCCGTCGTCGTCGACACGCGCGGCGCCGTCGATCTCGACGACGATCTCGCCGACGAGCTGATCGACCTCGCCGACGCCACCGACCCGACCGAGGTGCTGATCGTCGTCGACGCCATGACCGGGCAATCCGCCGTCGAGCTCGCCCGGGAGTTCCACGACGTGCTGGAGGGAACGGGGATCGTCGTCACCAAGGTCGACTCCGACACCCGGGGCGGTGCGGTGCTCTCCGTGCGGGCGGTGACGGGTCTGCCGGTCAAGTTCATCACCACCGGCGAGCGGCTGGAGGCGCTCGAGCCCTTCCACCCGGAGCGCTTCGCCTCGCGCGTGCTCGGCATGGGCGACGTCGTGACGCTCGTGGAGCGGGCGAAGGAGGCGGTAGGCGAACGCGACGCCAAGGCCGTGGCCCAACGCGTCGCGAGCGGCGAGTTCGACCTGCAGGACTTCCTCAACCAGATGCAGAGCCTGAAGCAGATGGGCTCGATGGCCGGGCTCCTCGAGATGATGCCCGGCATGTCCGGAATGGCGGGCCAGTTCGACGACCACGAGCTCACGCGCAGCGAGGCGATCATCCGCTCGATGACGCCGGAGGAGCGGCGGCGGCCGCAGATCCTCAACGGCTCCCGCCGCCGGCGCGTGGCCGCCGGCTCGGGCACGACGCCCGCCGACGTGAACCGGCTCTTGAACCAGTTCGCGAAAGCGAAGAAACTCCTACAGGCCATGACCGGTGGCGGCCGCGGTGGCGGCAGCGCTCTCCGCGAGCTTCTGCGTATGCAGTAGTCAAACCCGGTCGGTGCGCGTCGGGCGCCCCGCACACGGCGATGCCGGGCTGGCGTCGCCGGATCCCCGCCAGACGCGATGGGAGGCTCACGTGCTCCGAATTCGGCTCCGTCGGACCGGGCGGCGCAAGGCACCGTCGTACCGCATCGTCGTCGCGCACAGCCGCGACCCGCGGGACGGCGACTTCGTCGAGATCGTCGGGCACTACAACCCCGCGGCCTCGCCGAAGACGCTCGAGCTCAAGGAGGAGCGGATCCGGCACTGGCTCTCCGTCGGAGCGACGCCCTCCGAGACGGTGCACAGGCTGCTGCACGACCGCGGGCTGATCGAGACGCCGCCCCGCAAGCGGGCCACGGTCGCCGCCGCGGCGGGGGGCGACGACGCCGGCGCGGACACCCCCGATTCGGAGGCCTAGGCCGTGGGCGCGCTGATCGAGTACCTGGCCCGGGCGATCGCAGAGGATCCCGACCAGATCGAGGTCGAGGAGGTCGTCGAGGGCGACCGGGTCATCGTCTACCTGCGCGTCTCGGAGGATGACAAGGGCCGCATCATCGGCCGCGACGGCCGCGTCGCCAACGCGATGCGCTCGCTGCTGCACGTCGCCTCGATGCGCGCCGGCGTCGACGCCGCTCTCTCGATCGACTGACCGCGCCGGAGCGGACGTGACGACGCCGCCCCCCGACCGCGTCACCAGCACGGCGCGCAACGTGCGCGAACACCCTCCGGCACTTGCACCCGCCCGCGACGGGCGCATCACAGTGGGGCGCGTCGGCGCACCCTGGGGCCTGGCCGGACACGTGAACGTCACAACGCTCAGCTCGAATCCCGAGCGCTTCCGGGTGGGTGCCGAGCTCCTGGTCGCCGGGGTGAACCGCCGCGTGGAGGCGCTCAGCGAGCGTCGCGGGCACCCGGTGGTGCGCTTCTCCGACGTGCGGGACCGCGACGGCGCCGAGGCGCTGCGCGGCGCGCCGATCGAGATCGAGGGGGAGGAACTCCCGCCGCCGCCCGAGGGCTGGCACTACGTCCACGATATGATCGGGCTCACCGTCACGACCGTCGGAGGCGTCGATGTCGGGGAACTCGTCGAGGTGCTGGGCACGGGAGCGAACGACGTCTACGTCGTCCGCGACGGCGCGGGACGCGAGGTGCTGGTGCCGGCCACGGCCGAGGTCATCCGCGAGGTCGATCTCGCCCGCAGCCGCCTCCTGATCGATCCGCTCCCCGGCCTGCTCGACGTGTAGCGGGGCCCTCATCGGGGTGCCGCGAAGGTGCCGGCCGATTGCCGCTCGCCGAGGGCGGTCCCTATACTCGGCAGCCGCACCCGGACGGCATCTCGGTGGGGACGTAGCTCAGCTGGTAGAGCGCCGCGTTCGCAATGCGGAGGCCGGGGGTTCGAATCCCCCCGTCTCCACCACCGGCCACGCCCGGGGCCCGGCGTCCGCGCCCGCCTCAGGGGCTAGCCGCGCGGAAGGCCGAGCCCTCTGGTGGCGACGATGTTGCGCTGGATCTCGCGGGTACCGCCGGCAATCGAAGCCGAGATCATGTCGACCGAGTTCTGTGTGAAGCGACCCCCCAGCGGGGCGTAGCCCGGGGGCTCCTCCGGGTCCGACCAGATCGTCCCGTAGAGGCCGAAGGCCTTGATCCCGGTCTGCTGGAACTCCTGCGAGAAGGTCGAGCCGAACGCCGAGGCCATCGACGCCTCGTAGTTCGGGATCTGCCCCGCGATCTGAAGCGAGATGATGCGGAACGAGAACTGCGCCATCACCTCCGTCTCCACGTAGTGCTGCGCGATCTTCTGCCGCACCGAGTCGAATTCGGCGACGCGCGACCGGCGGCGCCCCCCCTCGCTCCCGACATAGCCGACGAGCTGCTCCACGTTCTTGCGCTGCGTCACCGCTCCGCCGACGTTGGAGCGCTCGAGGTCGAGCAGCGTCATTGCCACGTACCAGCCGCGGTTCTCCTCGCCGATGCGGTGCGAGACCGGGACGCGCACCGCGTCGTAGAACGACTCGTTGGTGCGATGCTCCCAGCCGGCGGAGATCAGGGGCCGGATGTCGACTCCCGGGGTGTCGAGCGGGAGCAGGACGAAGGAGATGCCGCGATGCTTCGGCGCCTCGGTGTCGGTGCGCACGAGCATGAAGAGCCAGTTCGCCATGTGCCCCATCGAGGTCCAGATCTTCTGCCCCGTGATCACGTAGTCGTCGCCGTCGCGGACCGCTCGCGTCGAGAGCGAGGCGAGATCCGACCCCGCGCCGGGCTCCGAGTAGCCCTGCGCCCAGGCCATCTCACCCGAGAGCGTGGGCGGGAGGAAGCGACGCTTCTGCTCTTCCGTGCCGTGCACCATGATCGTGGGACCGAGCATCTGCACGCCGGGCCCCCCGACCACCGGGAGCCGTGCGCGGGCGAGCTCCTGGTTGAGGATGAACTGCTCGACCGGCGTGAGCCCGGCGCCGCCGTACGCCGGCGGCCAGTGGGGCGCGCCCCAGCCGCGCTCAGCGAGCGCCTCCGCCCACTCGCGCGCAGCCGTGCTCGCCCCGGCGTCGCCGCAGACGAGATCGAACTGCCAGCTCTCGTAGCGCGGCGACGGGCCCCACTCATCCGCCGCCTGATCGCGGTAGCGCCGGGGTGCCCGCTCGTTCATGAATGTCCTCACGGCCTCCCGGAAGGCAGCCTGCTCGGCCGTGTCCGCCCAGTCCATCGCCTCGCTCCGTCCCGATCCCCGCTCCCGCACGCACGGGCGCGGGCCGTCAGGGTAGGCCACGAGACCCCATCACGGGCAAGCCACCGGCTTCGCGCCTACCATGATCGGCCCGCGGCGACCGAGCTCGCGCTGCCCGGTGCGGTCTGGAGAGGTCCATGGAGCAGGCCCCGCTCGAGGCGCTCGACGCCTGGTCCATCGAACCCGAGGCGATCGCGCCCCTCCACGGCGGCGCCGTCAACGAGCACTGGCGCGTGCAGGCGGCCGCGGGTCCGCTGGTGCTGCGCCGCTACCACCGCGCGCACGCCGCGGAGGCGACGCCGTTCGAGCACCAGCTGCTGTGCTACCTCGATGGCAACGGCTGGCCGGTCGCCGCCCCGCTCCCGACGCCGGAGGGCGAGACGGTGGTCGACGACGGCGGCGGTCGCTGGTCTCTCTTCCCCATTCTTCCCGGCACGCCGCTCGCCGACTCGCCGCTGACCCTGCAGCGGACGGGGGCGCTGCTGGCGCTCCTGCACGCCGACCTTCCGGCGTGGCCCGGCGGGTCCGAGCAGCGGCCCACGTTCGGCCGCGTCACCGACCTCGACCTCTACCTCCGCTCGCGCGGGCGGACGACAGTCGCCGGGCTCATCGAGCGCCTCGGGCGAGTCGATGCGGCGCGCGCCGATGCGCTCCGGGGAATCCGCGAGCGCAACGTCGTGGCGCTCGACCTGCTCGGGTACGGCGTCCTCACCGACACGGTGGTTCACTACGAGTGCCTGGGCTCGAACGTCCTCTTCGTCGGTGACGAAGTGACGGGGATCCTCGACTTCGACCTCGCCCACCGCGACGCCCGCGCCGCCGACATCGCTCGCAGCCTCGTCGTCGACTGCGGCACCGACGGCGAGCGTATCCAGCGCTGGCTGGGAGGGTACGCCGCGCACGCCGAGCCGGCGCTCGACGCGGCCGAGACCGACGTGGTGGCCTCGCTCATGATCGCCAGCGAGATCTGGAACGCCGTGATCCCCCTCGCGCTCGCCTTCGACAAGTGCGGGGAGGCCGGCACAGGCCGGGAGCTGCCGGCCAGCATCCGGCACACCATCGACGTCCGGCTCCCGGCGCTGGAGCTGGCGCAGCCGGCGCTGCGGCGCGCCGTGCGCGGCGGTGCGGCGTCTCGGCGCGGTTCGCGCTGACCCGCCCGCCGCGGGCGCGACGGTCCCCCGGTTGCCTTCACGAGCCGCCGCGGAACATGATGGGCCGCTCGGGGGTGCGGCGGGGGTACCTTCCTCTAGTCGCTAGTCCCTCCCCCGGCCGGGGGTCCATATCGCGCCGCCGCGCGATGCCGGCCGCCGGAGTCGCCCGCGAGGCAGAAGGAGAGCAGCGTATGGATCTCGGACCCAGCGAAGCCCAGCAAATCATCAAGAACAACGCGCGCCAGTTCCTCGAGGACGCCTGTCCTACCGAGCACGTCCGCGAGATGGAAGAGGACGCGACGGGGTTCGACCCGGCGATCTGGACGCAGGTCTGCGACTTCGGGTGGTCGGGAATGCTCATCCCCGAGGAGTACGGCGGCTTCGGCGGCGACATGACCGACATAGCCGTGCTCGCCGAGGAGATCGGGCGCGCCCTGCTTCCGAGCCCGCTCTTCGCCTCGAGCGTCGTCGGCGCGCTGACCGTGATGGAGGCGGGCAGCGACGACCAGAAGCAGGCGCTGCTGCCGGGGATCGCGAGCGGCGAGTCGATCGTCACGCTCGCGCTCAACGAGCCCTCCGGCACCTACGAGCCGTGGGGCGTCCAGACCGAGGCGACGCCGGACGGCGCCGGCTGGAGGCTCAGCGGCACCAAGCTCTACGTCTCCTACGCCGACTCGGCCAACACGCTGATCGTGGCGGCCCGCACCGCGGCGGGCACCGGGCCCGAGGGGGTCACGCTCTTCCTGGTCGACCCTCACGCCCCCGGGGTCACCATCACGATCCTCGACACGATCTACCAGGATCACCAGTTCGAGGTCGTGCTCGACGGCGTCTCGGTCAACGCCGACCAGGTGCTCGGCGAGGTCGGCGGCGCGTGGCCGGCGATCCAGCAGGTGCTGGACCGCGCGGCCGTGGTCGTCGCCGCGGAGTCGATCGGCGGCGCCGAGCGCTCGCTGGAGCTCGCCGTCGACTACTCGAAGGAGCGCGTCCAGTTCGGGCGCCCGATCGGTTCCTTCCAGGCGCTGCAGCACAAGATGGCGCGCATGGTGACCGAGGTGACCGGCGCGCAGCTGCTCGTCTACGAGGCCGCGTGGCGCCTGACCGAGGGGCTCGATGCAAGCATCGAGGTGCCGATGGCAAAGGCTGCCGCGAGCGGGGCATACTCCACCTGCTCGATCGAGGGCACGCACATCTTCGGCGGGGCCGGCTTCATCAAGGAGGCGGACATCCAGCTCTATTTCCGCCGGGCGAAGGGGGCCGAGGTGCTGATGGGCGACCCGCGCTGGCACCGCAAGCGCGTCACGCGGCTGCTCGCCGAGCGGTCGGTGCCGGCCAGCCACTAGCGGACGCGAGAGCACGCACCCGCCCGCGCGGCGGTCGACGAGGAGAGCACGAAAGGACGGCACGATGGACTTCACCTTCCCAGCAGAAGTCGAGGAGTTTCGCAAGGAAGTCCGAGCGTTCATGGAGCAAGAACTCACACCGGAGATCCGGGATGAGTACGAGCACTGCACGGACTACCCCCACGGCTTCAACAAGGCGATCACCCGCAAGCTCGGGCAGCGCGGCTGGCTGACGCTGACCTGGCCCAAGGAGGTCGGCGGCAAGGAGGCCTCGGTCTGGGAGCGCGTCGTCTTCGACGAGGAGATGGCGGCCCACCACTGCCCGATCGCCGCGCATCAGGTGTCGGCGAACTTCGCCGGACCGGCGGTCGTCCACTTTGCGACCGACGAGCAGAAGCAGAAGCTGCTTCCCCCGATCACCCGCGGCGAGAGCACCTGGGGCATCGGCCTCACCGAGCCCAACGCCGGGACCGATCTCGCCTCGGTCGAACTGCGCGCCGTCCGCGACGGCGACGACTGGGTGCTCAACGGCTCCAAGATGTACACCGAGCACGTGCAGGACTCCGACCACTACTTCCTGATCACGCGCACCGACCCCGAGGCCCCGAAGCACCGGGGCGTCTCGATCATCGTGGTGGACCCCCGGACGCCGGGGATCACGATGGTCCCGCTGTGGACGATGGACGGCTACCGCGTCAACCAGGTCTTCTTCGAGGACGTCCGCGTCCCCGGCGACGCCCTGATCGGCGAGGAAAACCGGGGCTTCTACCACCTGGCGATGACGCTCAACACGATGCGCTCGTCGGGACTCGGCGGCTGGACCGAGGCGCAGGGCGACCTCGACGACCTGGTGCGCTACGCCAAGGAGACGACCGACAACGGCCAGCCGCTGATCGAGGACTCCTGGGTCGCCGACGGCATCGCCGATTTCGCCATCTACGTCCGCATCTCGCGGCTGCTCTCCTACCGCGTCGCGTCGATGCTCGAGAGCGGCGGCCCGGCCCCGGACAGGGAGACCGCGGTTCGCGGCGTGTGGGGGAAGGTCTACGGCCAGAAGCACGTCAAGTTCGCGAACGACGTGATGGGGATGGCCGGCCAGGTCGGGAAGTACTCCCCGGAGCACGCGCCGATGCTCGCACGCTGGCAGCGCCGGTACATGGGAGCGATCGCCGGCGCACACAACGGCGGGACCCCGGAGAACATCCTCAACACCGTCGCGCTCCGCGTACTCGGCCTGCCGCGCTAGGCCGGCCGCACCCGGGCGAGGGGGAACAGGGAGAGAGGACACGCTGCCGATGGTGGTGGAAGTCAGCCGCGAGAAGATCGAGGGACGCGTCGAGGAGGTCGTCGTGCGCACGCGCGGCGCCTGGCACGAGGCGTGCATCATCGGCTGGGACGGCGAGCCGCGCACGGTCTGGAAGTACCCGAGGCTGGAGCAGGCCGTCGAGAAGGCGGCCACGGTGAAGGTATGGCTCACGGAGGGCCGACTCTGGTAGAGCCTGGAGCGGGTTCACCACGCGCCCGCACCGCGTCCCGGTGAGGCAGCGCCCGGCGCCCGCCGGGCGGGATCTGCCGGGCCGGCACCGACCACGCCGTGGTCCCGCGGCGTACGCCCGGGAGCCGGCCGGGTCAGGCTGAGCAGAACCGCCGCCGAGAGGCCGAGAGCGCAGCAGACATGATGGGCCTCTCTGACGTCACCGTGCGCTTCGGCGCGCAGCTGCTCTACACCGGTGTGAGCTGGCAGCTGCGAACGGACGGCCACTACGGGCTGGTCGGCGCCAACGGATCCGGCAAGTCGACCCTGCTGCGCCTGCTCGCCGGCGAGTTGACGCCGGAGGAGGGTCAGATATCGCGCCCGGGCGCACTGCGCATCGGGACGCTCCCCCAGGACCGCTTCGACTACGACGACGACCCCGCGCTGGGTGTCGTGCTGATGGGGCGTCCGGCACTCGGTTCGGCCCTCGCCGAGCGCGAGCGGCTGCTCGCGGAGACGGACACCGGCGCGGCGATCGGCGAGCGGCTCGCCGAACTCGAGGTCACCATCGGCGATCTCGACGGCTACGCCCTCGAGTCCCGCGCCGCCGCGCTGCTCGCCGGACTCGGCATCGAGCAGGGGCGGCACGCCCGGCCGATGCGGGAGCTCTCGAGCGGCCTCAGGCTGCGCGTGCTGCTGGCGCAGACGCTCTTCGCCGACCCCGACCTGCTGCTGCTCGACGAGCCGACGAACCACCTCGACATCCCCTCGATCGCATGGCTCGAGGACTATCTTCGCGCCTTCCGCGGGACGTTCGTCGTCGTCTCCCACGACCGGCACTTCCTGAACGCGATCGCCGACACCATCGCCGACCTCGACTACGGCGAACTCCGCCTCTATCCCGGGAGCTACGACGACTTCGAGCGGGCGAAAGAGCTGGCCGTCAGGCAAAAGGAGGTCGAGATCGCGCGCACGGAGGCGCGCGTGCAGGAGCTGCAGCGTTTCATTGACCGCTTCCGCGCGAAGGCCACCAAGGCCCGGCAGGCCTCGTCGCGCAAGAAGCAGGTCGAGCGCATCGTGCTGCCGGAGGTGACGCGATCGTCGCGCCGCACGCCAAGCTTCCGCTTCCGCGCAAGGCGCCGCTCGGGGCGCGACGCGCTGCGGGTCAGCGAGCTCGCGCGCGGGTACGGCGGCACGCCCGTCTTCGACGATGTGAGCTTCTCCGTCGAGCGCGGCGAGCGCGTGGCGGTCGTCGGAGCGAACGGCGTGGGGAAGTCGACACTGCTCAAGACGGTGGCCGGCGTGCTCGCGCCCGACGCCGGAGGCGTCGAGTTCGGACATGCCGTCAGCTTCGGTTACTTCGCACAGGATCACCGTGAACTGCTCGGGGGGGAGCAGAGCGCGCTCGCGTGGCTGTCCGCCGTGGACAGCGAGTCGGCGGCCGACGTCGCGACCGTCCGCGGCGCCCTGGGCGCAGTGCTGCTCGGGGGCGAGGAGGCGGCGAAAAGCTGCTCGCACCTGAGCGGCGGCGAGGCGGCCAAGCTGCTGCTCGCCGGGCTGATGGTGCGCCGACCGAACCTCATGATCCTGGACGAGCCCACCAACCACCTCGATCTCGAGGGACGGGATGCGCTGATGCAGGCGCTGCGCACTTACGACGGGACGCTCCTCTTCGTGAGTCACGACCGGCACTTCGTCTCGAGCGTCGGCACGCGGGTGCTCGCCATCGCCCCGGGGGGAGTCGTCGAGGACTTCCACGGCAGCTACGAGGAGTACCTCGAGCGCCGCGGCGCCGACTACCTCGCGGGGGCGGGCTCGACGCCGCGGGGGTCGGCGCGGCGCGCGCGGGCTGGGAGCGGGCCCGCGCGCTCGAGGGAACGCGAGCGAGCCTCCGCCGCGTCGCGGCTGGTGCGGGCCGTGGAGGAGCACGAGCTCGCCGTGGCCGACCTCGAGCGGCAAGTCGCGGAGCTCGATCGCCGCTTCCTCTCCCCCGGCTACTACCAGCGCACGCCTCGCGATCAGGTCGACGCCGACGCGCGCCGCCAGCTCGAGCTTCGGAGCCGCCTCGATGCGCTCCTCGCGGAATGGGAACGCGCATCGGCCGACCTGGAGGCGCTCGGCACGCACCGGTAGACGCGCCGGGCCCACCTCCCCGCCGTCCCGCTCACGCCCCGGACGTGCGAACCTTGGAGCCAGCATGCCCCCGTAGCTCAGGGGATAGAGCAGCGGTCTCCTAAACCGCGTGCGGAGGTTCGAGTCCTCCCGGGGGCACCAGCCCGGCGGCCGCGCACCCGCCCCCGACAGAGCCGCCCGGCGTGCCCGCCCGGGGGCACCAGCCCGGCGTGCCCGTCCGGGGAGGTGGCCCGGGTCTACCTGCTCGACGATCGCTTCGTGCGCGTGGTGCTGCTCCCGGCGGAGGAGTAGTCCGAGAGATCGCGCCCGGCCACCCCGGAGTCGCCAGCGCGACGAGCGCGTTGCGCGCCGCAGCCGGCGCGGGCACCGTGGCAGGCGATGCTCGCCCTGCGCACCCTCCTCGTCGCCGCCTGCTTCTGGGCGGTCGTGCTCGGCGCGACCCGCATCCTGATCGCTCCGGCCGAGAGCTGCGGCGACGACGATCCGGCCCGCCTGCGGCAGGCGGCCGCCTCCGCGGCGGGATGGATGGCGCGTGCCGCCCAGACCGGCGGGAGCTACCTCTACGGCTACGACCGCGACTCGGAGAGGGTCGCCCTCGACTACAACGAGGTGCGCCACGCCGGCGTGACGATGGCGCTCTACCAGGCCGCCGGACGCGCCGGTGACACGGCCGCCCTGGCGGCGGCCGACGCGGGCGTCATGTGGATGGAGGGGCGCCTCGTCCGACAGGGGGGCTGGGCCGCACTGCCGACGCCGGATGGCCGCCGCGCCAAGCTCGGGTCGGCCGGTCTCGCCGTCGTGGCGCTGGCGGAGCGGCGGCTGGCGACCAGCGAGCAACACTACGACGCGCTGATGCGCGAGCTTGGGGCCTTCATCGCCGCGATGCAGCGCCCCGACGGGGGCTTCCACGCTATCTGGCGCTTCGATACCGGAGCCGTCGATCCGACGGCCACGTCGCGCTTCTATCCCGGCGAGGCGCTGTGGGCGCTCGCGCTGCTGCACGAGGCGTTCCCGGGGGAGGGTTGGGACGCCCGCGCTCGGGCCGCAGCACGCTACCTCGTCGAGCAGCGCGACGAGGACGAGCAGATTCCCTTCCCGCCCCTCCCCGATCACTGGCTGGCCTACGGCCTCGCGGAGATGGCAGAGTGGGAGCTGCCCGCCGACGAGGCCTTCGTGCACGCGCTGGCCGGGCGCTTCGGGTTGCTGATCCGCACGGAGGCGCAGGAGGGCGGGCTGCGCCCGGTGCTCGGCAAGCCGGCGCGCCTCTCCGGCGGCTCCCTCGGCGTCCTGGTGGAGGGGCTGGCGGCGCTCTGGCGCCTCTCCGCCGCCGATCCGCGGCTGGCCGACCTCATGCCGGGAATCGAGGAGCGCCTCGCCTGCGGGGCGGCGATCCTCGCCCGCCGTCAGGCGGGAGCGG
>JAPONQ010000091.1 GCA_026713865.1 Chloroflexota bacterium
GTCTTCGTCGGCGAGGACGCCAACTCGATCGAGCTCAACCTGATGTTCGCCGAGTTCCTCGAGGACGAGTCGTGCGGGCGCTGCACCACGTGCCACCACGGCAACCAGCGCATGACCGAGGTCTTCCGGCGCGTGCTCGCGGGCGGCGGGCGGCCGGAGGACCGGCACAACCTGGAGATGGTGGGCGACGCGCTGCAGTACTCGAACTGCGTGCACGGCTCGGCCAGCCCGACGATCATGCGCAACACGCTGCGCTTCTTCTCCGACGAGTTCGAGGCGCACGTCGCCGCGGCGGACCAGCGGCTGGAGGGCCGCGGGTTCGTGCGCTACCGGGTGGCGGACCAGGACGACCCGCGGCTGGAGTCGGCGCGGCTGATCTGCCCCGTCGACGCGATCCGCGGCTCTCCGCGCGGCGGCTACACGCTGGACGAGACCACGTGCGTGCGCTGCGGCGCCTGCCACGACCTCGCCCCGCGCGGCATCGCCCGCGACGACCTTGTCGCGCTGGCGGAGGCGCGCGCGGTCACGTAGCGCGCTTCTTGTTCTCACCCCTCCCCAGACCGGACCTCGATCTCCGGCCACTACCTCGCGGCAAGCGGTGTTGATTAGCCAGATGATGGTCTGTTAAGGTCGACTTGGCTCCCAAAACGGGGGAGGCACCTAAGCGGATTCTCATAAGGAGCGCGAAATGCGCCGTCAATCACTCGGCTCCTATTATGCCCAGATCGGGCGGATCATGCTCGACCAACTGGAGAAAGAACCCGTCGCGAAGCTCCTTAGCGTGGACAAGGAGGAGTACCTAGATCACCTCGTTGCCCAAGCCGCGTGGGCGCGCCTTGAGTGGTATGAGGACAGAAAGACGGTTGAGCAGTTCAGCACTAAGCAACAGCGTCAGGATCCGTTTGGCGAGGCGTTCACAGCAGATATCCAACTGTTCCGACTCCGTGTCCCGATCTCCAGCCACCCACAGCGACAGATGTACTTCAATTTCTGGCCCTCGACTTACCGTCTCTCCGGGGAACCCGACTGGAAGTTCGAAGGCGATGTCCTCATCGTCGAGACTGAGGCTTCAGCAGAGGCCGTAGAACGGGCGCTCGAGGACATCCGATTCTGGATCGGCGGGCGTAACAAGGACATCGAGGCGGGTAATGCGACGCTTAAGGACCAGATTCGACCGATCTGGGAGAGGAAGCGCAACCAACTAGAAGCGCAGCACGACCGCGCCAATGCGGAACTCGCCAAGCTCGGAATCCCACTGCACGACCAAGACTGAAACGGCCGCCTTGGGAGCGGGGGAGGGGTGCGCTACACTGACGGTCTCCCCGGGAAGACGCGCGCCGCTCCGTGTCCACCCCCGTCCGCAGGCAGTACCTCGCGCTCAAGGCGCAGCATCCCGACGCGCTGCTGCTGTTCCGCATGGGCGACTTCTATGAGGCGTTCGACGAGGACGCCGGGGTGCTGGCGGAGACGCTCGGGATCGCGCTGACCTCGCGGCCGCTCGGCAAGGCCGAGGGCCGCATCCCGATGGCCGGTGTGCCGCACCACGCGCTCGAACGCTACCTCGACCAGCTCGTCGGGGCCGGCCACCGCGTCGCGCTGGCCGAGCAGACCTCGGAGCCCGCCGGGCGCACGCTCGTCGAGCGCCGCGTCGTGCGCGTCGTCACGCCCGGGACGGTCGAGGAGGGGGCGCTGCTCCCCACGGGCGGACATAACTGGCTCGTCGCGGTCGCGCCCGCGGGCAGGACACACGACACGGGCGCGGAGCGGTTCGGGCTCGCGGCGTGCGACGTCACCACGGGCGAGCTGGAGTGCATGGTGGTGGAGGCGGGCGCGCTCGCCGGGGAACTGGCGCGGCGCGCGCCGCGCGAGCTGCTCGTGCCCGAGGCCGCGCACGACGGCGGAGAGGCGTTGCCGGAGGGGGTCGCCGAGGCGGCGCGGCGCACCGGGCGGCCGGCGCGGCAGTTCGCGCCGGGCGAGGCGGCCCGCGTGCTGCGCGAGCAGTACGGGGTCGCGGACACGGACGGCTTCGGGCTGCGCGGGATGGAGCCGGCGGTGGCCGCGGCGGGGGCGCTGCTGGCGTACCTCGGCGAGGGCTGGCCGCAGGCGCTGCGCAACCTGCGCGAGCCTCGCGTGATCGCCGCGCATGACCACCTCGAGCTGGACCCGCAGACGGTGCGCACGCTGGAGCTGTTCGAGTCGCCCGCGGGGCCCGACGCCTCGCTCGTGGCGGTGCTGGACCGCACGCGCACGGGGCCGGGCGGGCGGCTGCTGCGGGCGCGGCTGGCGCGGCCGGTGCGCGACGCCGCCGAGGCCGGGAGGCGGCTCGACGAGGTACAGGCGTGGGTGGAGGCGCCGCTGGAGCGCGCGGCGCTGAGGCGGGTGCTGCGCGGGCTCCCGGACCCGGAGCGGCTGCTGGGGCGGGTGCGCGCGGGCAGCGCGGGGCCGCGCCAGCTCGCGCAGCTGCGGGCCGCGCTGGGCGCGCTGCCGGAGGCCGCCGGGCAGGCGCGCGCCACGGGCGCCGCGGCGCTCGACGCGCTCGCCGCGGACCTCGACGGGGCGGGCGAGGCGCACGCGGCGCTGGAGGCGGGGCTCGCCGAGGAGCCGCCGGCCGAGCCCGGCGACGGCGCCTCGCTGCGCGCGGGGTTCGCGCCGGAGGTCGACGAGCTGCGCGCGCTCGCCGAGGACGCGCGAGGGGCGCTCACGGCGCTCGAGGCGGCGGAGCGCGAGCGCACCGGCCTCGGCGCGCTCAAGGTCGGCTACCACCGCGTGTTCGGGTACTACCTGGAGCTGCCGCGCGCGCAGGCGGGGCGCGCGCCGGAGGAGTACGAGCCGCGGCAGACGCTGGCGGGCGCGCAGCGCTACCGCCATGCGCCGCTCTCGGAGCTGGAGGACCGCATCCTCGGCGCGCGCGACCGGCTGGCCGAGGCCGAGCGCGCGGCGCTGGAGCGGCTGTGCGCGCGGGTGGCGGCCTGCGGGGGCGCGGTGGAGCGTGCCGCACGGGCGCTCGCGCGGCTCGACGTCGCCGCGGGGCTGGCGGAGGTGGCGTCGGAGCATGGGTACGTGCGGCCGGTGCTGCGCCCGGCGGGGCCGATCGCCATCAGCGGCGGGCGGCACCCGGTGATCGAGCGGCGCATGGAGCCGGGCGCGTTCGTGCCGAACGACACGGAGCTGGGCGGCGCGGCCCCGGACGTCGTGGTGCTGACCGGGCCGAACATGGGCGGGAAGTCGACGTACCTGCGGCAGACGGCGCTGATCGTGCTGATGGCGCAGGCGGGCTCGTACGTGCCGGCGGAGTCGGCCGGGATCGGCATGTGCGACCGCGTCTTCACGCGCGTCGGCGCCTCGGACGAGCTGGCGGCGGGGCGTTCGACGTTCATGCGCGAGATGGTGGAGACGGCGGAGATCCTGCGCCGCGCCACGGAGCGCTCGCTGGTGGTGCTCGACGAGGTGGGGCGCGGCACCTCGACCGGCGACGGGCTGGCGATCGCGCGCGCCGTGGTGGAGGCGCTGCACCACCGCCCCGGCGGGACGCCGCGCACGCTGTTCGCGACGCACTACCGGGAGCTGACGGCGCTGGCCGGCGTGCTGCCGCGCGTCGCGAACCGCTCGGTCGCCGTCGCCGAGCGCTCGGGCGAGGTCGTCTTCCTGCACCGCATCACCGAGGGCGCAGCGGACCGCGCGTACGGCGTGCACGTCGCCGCGCTCGCGGGGCTGCCGCGCGCCGTGGTGGCGCGGGCCCGCGAGCTGCTCGCACAGATAGAGGCGGGCGAGAGCGGCGAGGTGGCCGCGGCGTGGGGCGCTGCTCGCGGGGAGACTGCCGCACCCGCGCAGCTCGCGCTGCCGGTGGCCGCGGCACCCGCCGAGCGCGCGCTGGCGGAGGCCGTCGCTGGCCTCGAGCCCGACGAGCTGAGCCCGCTCGAGGCGCTGCAGCGGCTCTACGAGCTGCGCGCCGAGGCGCGGCGCGGGCTCGGGCGCGAGGGCTGACCGTGACCACCACCCACGCGGCGACGCAGGACGCGCCGCGGATCCGCGTGCTGCCGCCGGAGGTGGCGGCGCGGATCGCCGCCGGCGAGGTGATCGAGCGCCCCGCCTCGGTGGTGAAGGAGCTGGTCGAGAACGCGCTCGACGCCGGCGCGGGGCGCATCGAGGTGGCGGTCGAGGGCGGCGGGGCGGAGCGCATCCGCGTGCGCGACGACGGCCGCGGGATCGCGCCCGGGCAGCTCGCCGACGCCTTCGAGCGGCACGCGACCTCGAAGCTGCGGGCGGCCGAGGAGCTGTTCGCGGTGCGCACGCTGGGCTTCCGCGGCGAGGCGCTCGCGGCGATCGCCGCGGCGGCCGACGTGACCTGCACGACGCGCACCGGCGGGGGGTCGGCGGCGGCGGTGGCGCGCTTCCGGGACGGGCGGCCGCTGCCGCAGGGCTCGGCCGCCGCCGCGCCGGGGACGACGTTCGAGGTGCGCGGGCTGTTCGGGGCGCTGCCGGCCAGGCGGCGCTTCCTGCGCAGCGCGCGGGCCGAGGCGCGCGCGGTCACGCAGGTGGTGGCGGACTACGCGCTCGCGCGGCCCGAGGTGGCGCTGCGGCTGGAGAGCGAGGGCCGCACGGTGCTCGCCTCGCCGGGCGCGGGCGGGGAGCGCGCGGCGTGGGCGGCGGTCTACGACGACGCCCTCGCTGCCTCGCTGATCGCGTTCGGGCACGAGGCGGCAGGGGAGCACGGGGAGATCGCCGTGCACGGACTCGTGGGGCCGCCGGAGCGGCACCGCGGCAACCGCGGCGCGCTGCACCTCGTGGTCAACGGGCGGGCGGTGAGCGACCGCGCGCTCGCGTTCGCCGTCGAGCGCGCCTACGAGGGGCTGCTGCCCGCCGCGCGCCACCCGGTGGGCCTCGTGCGCATCGAGGTCGACCCCGCCGCCGTCGACGTCAACGTGCACCCGGCGAAGGCCGAGGTGCGGTTCCGCGAGCCGCGCGCGGTGGCGTCGGCAGTGACGGCCGCGGTGCGGGGCGCGCTGGCCGGAGCTGCGGCGCCGGCGTTCGGGCCACCGGTGCTCGCGCCGCCCGGCGCTCCCGGCGCGCCGCGCGAGGCGCGCGCGGTGCTGGCCGCGGCGCGGCCGGCTTCGCCGCTCGCCGGCGCCTCGCGGTGGGGTCCCGCGCCGGACGCGGCGCGTGAGGCGGCCGCGCTCCCGCTCGCCGAGCGGCTGCCGGCGCTGCGGCCGCTCGGGCAGTACGACGAGGCGTTCCTGGTCGCCGAGGCGCCCGACGGGCTCTACCTGGTCGACCAGCACGCGGCGCACGAGCGGGTGCGCTACGAGGAGGTGCGGGCGCGGCTGGCGCGCGGCGAGGCGGCCTCGCAGCCGCTGCTGGACGCCGCGCTGGCGACGCTCGGCGCGGCGCAGGCGGCGCTGGCCGCCGAGGAGGCGGAGGCGCTGGCGGCGCTCGGCTTCGTGCTGGAGCCGACCGACGGCGCGGCGCTGATCGTGCGCGCGGTGCCGGCCGCGCTGGCGGGGCGCGACCCCGCACAGGCGCTGCGCGACCTGCTGGACCGGATGGAGGCGGAGGAGCGGCTGTCGGGGCCGGAGCGGGCGGCGGCGAGCCTCGCGTGCCGCTCCTCGGTGCGCGCCGGGGACCAGCTCGCCGGGGAGCAGCAGCGCGAGCTGCTGCGCCAGCTCGAGGCGTGCGAGCACCCGCAGACGTGCCCGCACGGCCGCCCGACGCTGCTGCGGCTCAGCAGCGAACAGGTGCGTCGCAGCTTCGGACGGCGCTAAGAGTCCGCTCATGCCTTATAGTCGCGGTCATGACGTCCGTGCTTCGCAGGCGCTCACTCGGGGCCGCGCTGCTGCTCGCGGCCTGCGCCGTCGCGCTCACCGGCTGCGTCCGCGTCCAGTTGACGTTCAGCGTCCAGGACGACGGCTCCGGCACGGTGGGCATGCTGGTGGCCGTCGACGAGGCCCTGCTGGCGCTCACCGGTGAATCCGCCGACGAGCTCCTCGGCGAGGTGGAGGACCTGCCGGAGGGCGCCACCGTCGAGGAGTACCGGGAGGGTGGATTCGTCGGGCAGCGCGTCACCGTGCCCGTCCCCGACATGACCCGGCTCGAGGAGTTCCTGGGCGGCGTGGAAGCGGTGTCCGACTCCAGCGACGGCTTTGAGTTCGCGCGCGAGGGAGCGGGCTGGCGGTTCACGACGACCCTCCCGCCGGGCGAGGAACTGGCCGGAGACGACGGCGACCTCGACCTTGCCGGCGTACTCGGCGACGACGCCTTCTTCCGCATCCGTGTCGAGCTGCCCGGCGAGGTCACCGAGCACAACGCCGACCGGGTCGAGCGCGGCGTGCTGGTGTGGGAGATCGACTGGACGAGCACCGAGGAGCGGACGCTCAGCGCGCGCAGCCAGTCCGGATCCGCCGGAGGCGGGACGGACATGGGGTTCGTGGTCGTGCTGGCGGGTGTGGCCGGCCTCGCGCTGCTCGCCGTGCTCGCGGCCCGCTCGCGCCGCTCCCAGCCCTGGGCCGACGCGGTACGCGCCTCAGAACAGCTCGGGCAGGCCCTCGCGGTCCTTCCGCCACTCCAGCAGCCGCGCGACCGTGCGCGCGGCGCGCCCGACGGTGTGGAAGACGCCGAGGCCGTGTGCGTAGGCCTCGGCCAGCACCTCGTCGTCGAGCGCGGGCATGCCCATGCGGTCGCGGCGCAGCGCGACCACCGGGTGGTGGCTGGACTCCTGCAGCTCGATCAGCTGCTCGATGGCGCGGCGGTCGGCGGCGCGGCGGTGCTCGTCGCGGGCGCGCGCGTAGTCCGGGTCGCGCTGCTCCTCCAGCGAGCGCGGCGCGAAGTCCGGCGGGCCGCCGGCCATCACGAGCATCACGTCGAGCTCGCGCGCGTGCGCGCCGATGTCGAGCAGCGTGCGGTAGGCGTCGCGGCGGTCCTCGCCGGTCTGGAAGTGGCTGGCGTCGATGGGGTTGCGGATCGAGTTGCCGGCCACCGGCATGAGCTCGCGCAGCCGCTCGGTCGTCTCCTCGTCGAGCGGCGGGAGGTCCAGCCCCACGCGCGCGA
>JAPONQ010000092.1 GCA_026713865.1 Chloroflexota bacterium
GCGCGGCTCGGGGCCACCGCGGTGGCCCCGCCTGTCGCGCTTCGGCTGCTTCGTGGCTTCCATCTCGTCCGCTCCGCCGCAGGCGCGCCGCTCGCAGGCGGAGCGCCCGACCGCACGTCAGAGCGTGGCGGAGGGCGGCGCCGAAGACAGTCCCCTGTGGGGGCATTTCACGCGTGAACGGGGCCTGCAAGGGGATTACATGGAGCGGAAGAGGCGCGGGCCGGGTGAGCGCTACGCCGGTCCCTGCAGGGCGGCCGTGGGCAGCAGGTGTTCGAGCCCGAGCCGGCGCGCGAGGTCGTGCAGGGCGAGCCCGGCCTATCGAAGCAGGGCGGTGAAGCCCGCCTGCTCGAAGTCCCGATCGTAGGCCAGCGCCTCGGTGATGTTCCGTTCCTCCATGATGAGGAAGCTCGCACAGTCGGTGAGGCTCCACGTCTGGTCAGGGCGGGTGGCGTAGCGCTCGACGGCAGCCGTGAACTGGGCGTCCGTCTGCGGGACGATCTCCACGTCGGACCTGGCTTCCAGATCGCGGACCATCTGCACGGCAAGGCTCCGGCGCTGCCCGCCCCTGCCTGCGAGGTGGTCGAGCACTTCGATCAATGCCATCTGCGTCGTGACGATCCTCGCCGAGCCCAGGTCAGTGGTCAGCGCCCTCGCGCGTTCATGCAACTGGTCGCCGGTATGCAGGAAGGCGATCCAGTACCCGGAGTCCGCGAAGAGCGTTCGCATCAGTCCTCTTCCCGGGGGTGGCCGTAGAGGTAGTGCTTCTTGTTTCTCACCAGATCAGCGGGCAGGTCGTCCCACGCATCAGGAGGAACGGATTTCCTCAGCCTGTCGAACATCTCCACAAGAGACTCCCGGGGCGCGTCGGACGGTTGCGCGCCCTCGATCGACAGCCTGACCTCCTCGCCCTCCTCCAGGTCAAGCGGTTCCAGCGGTGTGAGCACGCCGTCCGCGTATCTGGCCTTCACGCTTGCAACCATGACCGGCCCTCCCGCCGAGTACCCTTCACCCATACTACGCCGCGGCCGCCGGGGGCCGCGAGAACCCCGCCTGCAAGCCTCAGGGGAGCCCCCGGCAGGAGCGTAGCGGCGAGCCGACCGACAGCAATGACTCGAGCGGCGGAGCCGTGCCACATCTCCAGGGCGTGGGGTGAGCAGGCTGGGGCGGCGGCAATACGGAGAACACGCCACTGCACGCCGGTGATCAGGAGGAGGCCTACGCGCGCCCGAGCAGGGTGGCCGTGGGCAGCAGGTGCTCAAGCCCGAGCCGGCGCGCCAGATGCTGCAGGGCGAGCAGGTGGTCGGTGTTGGGACGCACGCCGTTGCGCCAGCGCCAGAGGTTGAGGCGGGAGGTGCCGAGTTCGCGCGCGAGCGCGCCCCAGCTCAGCCCCGAGGCCTCCTTGAAGCGGATCAGCGCCCCGGCGAAGTCCTCCGGGTAGTCGTAGCTCGCCCGCTGCCGGCGCATGCGCTCAGACCCCCGCCCCGGGGAAGTCCTCGCCGAGCAGGATGGCGAGCCCGCCGGGGATGCGGCCGGCGAGCACGATCAGCTCGTGGTAGGGGCCGCCGCGGGGCTCGGCGCCCTTGCGCCAGCGCAGCACCTGCTTGGTCTCCATGCCCAGCGCCTCGCCGAACTGGTCCCAGGTGAGGCCGCTCGCCCGCTTGAGCCGGTCGAGGCGGCGCGGGAAGTCCTGGGGAAGCCGGCCGCTGCCGCAGGGCAGGGCGCGTCCGGCGACTACAGGTTGGCCGCCGTGGCGCGGCAGGCGGGGCGCGGAGCGGCGATTCGGGGGGTTGCGGTGGGGTCGTGCGCGCTCCATGCGGCGCTCCTCGCGGTTGATTCCAGTACCAGTCCGTACCTTATGCTAGGATAGAGCGCGAGGTCAAGAACTACGGTTCCA
The DNA here is from genome assembly GCA_026713865.1 of Chloroflexota bacterium. Taxonomy (GTDB): domain Bacteria; phylum Chloroflexota; class Dehalococcoidia; order UBA2979; family UBA2979; genus VYDC01. Next base: position 1,895 of record JAPONQ010000092.1, read on the forward strand.
AAATGGCCGCGGCGGGACCAGAGGGAGCGACCATCATGACCAGCACAGACGGCGGCCCCGGCAGCGGTCTCGGCGACAGCATCCGCGAGGCGCGCAGGGGCGTGGGGCTCACCCAGGGCCAGCTCGCCGACCTCGTCGGGGTCTCCGCGCACACCGTCTGGGCCTGGGAGTCGGGGCGCATGAAGCCCACCCACCCGCACCTCGTCGAGATCGCCTACCACACCGACACGAGCCCGCTTCAGCTGGAGGCGCGCGAGCGCCTCAACTCGGAACTGCTGCTGGAGGCCGAGGTCTCCTTCCACGACGCCGTGACCGGCCTCCCCGACGAGGACATCGAGGAGATCCGGGAGTTCATCCGCTTCGTGCGCTCGCGGCGGCGCCGCCAGGGACGAGCGGAGCGGTGAGCCGGGCGCGGCGGCGGGCGGGGACGCTGCGGCGGAGGTTCGGGTTGTGCGGCCGGGTGGACGCCGAGGCGGTGGCCAACGCGCTCGGGCTGGAGGTCTGGCTGCGAGACTTCCA
>JAPONQ010000093.1 GCA_026713865.1 Chloroflexota bacterium
CCGCGATGACTCCTCGAACGACCGGCGCAGCTCCTCCGCGGTCCAGGTCGCCGCCGCGTGCGCCGCGTACTCGAGCATCTGGCCGACGACGCTCCGGCGGATCTCGGGGTTCTCGCCGCGCTTCACCTCGACCAGGGTCGGCACCGCGTCCTGGTCCACGATGAGGTGGTCGACCGACCACCGCCCACCTGCCCCCGCCGACTCGGAGATCCTCTTCTCGCGGGTGACGAGCACCCAGCGCCGGGGATCGCCGGGCCGGATCTGCTCCCCGTCCAGCAGCTCGGGGTGATCGGCGATCAGCGCCTGGAGCTCATCCTCGCTCCCGAAGAGCTCTTCCTCGAGGGGCTCGAGGCGCTCCCCCCGGCCCATCAGGTAGATGCGTTCGCCCACGTCGATGTCCTCCCCGTGGCGCTGCTGCTGGTCGGTTCTCCCGGCGACACGCACCGTGCGCCGGCCGGCCCCGGCGCCAGGCGACGGCGAGCGGGACCGTGCTACTCGCCGCCCTCCTCCACACGGGGCAACGACCGCAGGAAGGCCTCGAGCTGGTCGAGGCGCGCCTCCAGCTCGGCGCCGGCCAGATGCGGAGCGCCTCCGCGCTTATACGGACCAATCGCGGCGGTCGCTTCCTCCTCGGTCAGGGGCGGGAAGAACTCCGCGAAGTGAGCCGGCCCCGCGCTCAGGACGATGCCGCCCGAATCGGGCCGCGCGTACATCAGGAAGCGGCCGCGATTGGCCGGCGGCGCGATCATGACGGCGCGCGAGTAGGGCCGCACTGCGAGCCCGGCCTCCTTCGCCATGTCGAGGAAGCGGTCGAACGGCACGCCGACGCCTTCCTCCCGGGCGCGCTGCCGGATCGCCTCGACGCTGTGGCGCCTCCCCTCCCGGCGTGGCGGTCGGGACTCCTCCTCGGTGACCTCGCGCATGAGCAGCCGCGAGCCCTCCTGGGGCTCGAACACCTCGAAGTTCACGATCGTGATCGGCACGCCGTAGCCACCGAGGTGGGCCACGATGCGCTGCAGGCCCGCGTCCACGCCGACGCCGGCGAGCAGAACCGCCACCTCGCGGTCGCCGTCCTCGCCATCGAGCTGCCGCCTTACCGCCCGGGACAGCTCCTCGGCGTCGCCCAGCCCCTGGGTGCCGGGGCGGAGCAGTTCCTCAAGCTCATCGGCCCCGATCCGCGCGATCGAGGAGGCGTAGTCGAGGGCTTGCGCCAGGGCGTCCCGGTACAGCCGGCCCCGCTTCAGCTCGATGACGACCCAGCGGTCTCGCCAGTCGATGGCGAGCAGGTCGAGATAGCCGCCGTCGAGATGCACCTGGCGGCCGACGATCGTGAGGCCGTCGGCGAGCAGGCTCGCGTCACGGGCGATCCAGTCTTCGAGCCGCCTCTCCAGTCCGACGCCGCCGCGACTCACGCGCCGCGGGACGTCGTCCTCGACGCTCCAGACACCGACATCCACCGTCAGCCCTGCCCGGTCCGCTTCCACACCAGCGAGCGCGGGCTCTCCCACGAGGAGCGGATCCTGATGCCGCTCTCGCGGGCCGCCTCCTGCAGGCGCCGCTTCACGACCCCCTGCGTCTCGCCGCGCTCGAGCTCGACGCGCCCGGCGGCACCCGCCTTCAGGGCCCGGATGTAGGGCTCGCGTGCGGCAGCGGCCGCCCGGTTGCGGCCGACGGCGACGTCCTTCGGGTCCACGTTCACGAACTTCGGCACGGGGTCTCCTCCGCTCGATGCGATACGACCCGGCAGGATACCGCACTCGCCGACCGCCGGCGGCCAGGCTGGCCGGGCTGATCGGGTCAGCCGGGAGCATCCCCGCTCATGAGAGTCCTCGCCGGGAACCGCGACCGACGCTCGTGCGACCGGCGGCGACGACGATGAACGAGCAGACCGCCAGAGCGTCCGCGACCCTACGAGGTCGTCGAACTACACAGGTAGTCGGGGCACAGGGGGTCCGGATCCCCGTCGTCTGATCCCGGGGGGATCTGACTCCCGCCCCGCTATGGGGCCGCGCGTAAGGCGTGTGACGCGCAGCGTGCGCGCGGTGTGACTGACGATCCGGCGCGTCGGCGCCGGGGCGGGTAGCGGTTGTGAGGTAGTGGAGAGACGAATGATCTCTCGGAGAGACCACGGTTGCCGTATGACGCGTCGAGCGGGCGCCCCCGCCCTGCGGCGACGTCGACGACGGCCCGCTGCCCCGGCTTCAGCGGCCCGGAGGCGGAGCTCGGAAGGGGTGGGGCGGCGATAAGCCCGGCCACCGCCGCCACGGCGAGCAGCTGCAGGATCACCACCCCCCGCAGGGCTGCGCCCGACCCGCCTCGAGCGTTCGCGGGCGCAGTCAACCCGGCGACGCGGATCCGCTTCATACCAACCCCTACCGCGCCAGACACCTGCGCCGGGGGCGGCTCCTGTGGGAGCATCATCACGGACGTCGAGGGCCAGATCGTCCCTCGACGTGAAAGGCGGGTGAGGGGCGTCATGGTAACGAAGGCCTGCGTGCATCGCTACGAGCTCGACCAGCCCGTTGCCCTGGAGGTTCACGGCCGGTGCCGGCTCTGCGGCCACGAGCGGACCTGGCCGCAGTACCCGAAGCCGAAGGCGCCCGGCCGGAGCTTCCGGATCAATCGGCGCCGGTCGACGACCTCGGCGAGCAGAGAGATTCCGGATGAGGCCTGAGGCGCGGGGCGTGCTCGGATGCTCGCCGTTGAGGAGTCGCGCGAACTGGCGGCGCTAGAGCCCCCGTTGCCGCGCCTGGAGCTCCCATCTCCTCCGCAGCTCGCCCCGGTCGCGTATCCGGAACCTACGAATATTCCTGAAGGTGCGCCCGTCATTCAGGCGATCGATGATGTCGTTTAGCGCGTCGCCGCCGGCGCTCGACCAGCCGTTCGCCAGTGCCCACGACACAATCTCGCTGGCGTCGAGTGCATGATCCCAGTGCGTCAGGTACTCGAGCGTCCTGATCGCGGCCATCCGGTCCAGAGGATGGCTGAGGCCGGTGCCGAGATTGACCCCGCCAGTGAGTGATTCCATCGCTACGAGAACGACTCCGTCGTCGATAGTCGGTGTCGTCCGGTCCCGGTCGGGAGCAGTCACGTCTATGGCTTCACGGGCCGCGAGCCACTCCCGGCAGTCGGTCTCTTCCCACTTCAGCACGCAGAGCGACTCAATCCGCACCGTTGGGTGAGCGTTCGCGCGTTCAATGGCTTTGAGAGTCTTGTTGGTGGCCCACGGGGCGAGCACGGGCCCGCCTGGCCAGTCCCTAGGCGGGAAGTTCTGTGGGATGCTCCATTGCGCTCCGTGCTCGATCAGTTCCGGGACGTTGCCGTAGGTCTTCTGGCGCAGGGTGGGCACCAAGACGAACGGGACGCCCTCGTGAGCATGTTCCGCGAGCCAGCGAGCTCCCAACTCATACGCCTGATTGGAACCTCCGATGGACTGAACGTGCGGAACGTAAAGTAGCGTCCCACCAAGTGGTGTCACAGAAGCAAGACGGTCCCTGCAGGGGGTTCTACTACCGACCACGGTCCCCATGCAGATGGACGTAAAGAGCCACCGCGCCATCCTTCACGAAGGTCTGACGAACGTGGAGGAGGACGACGGTGGCGAGAG
>JAPONQ010000094.1 GCA_026713865.1 Chloroflexota bacterium
CGGAAGGCGCGGCCCGGCGCTGGATGCGGCCGGCGGCCCCGCGCGGCGCCGGTCCGAGCGCGAGCCTCAAGACGACCCGCTCGTCGCCCTCAGGCGCCGCCCGCGCCAGCACCCCGGCGAGCGGGGAGGGCTCGTTCCGCCAGTCGCTGCGGAGCAGGGGCACGTCCCGGGCGGAGGGAAGCAGCTCGACCACGGCGGACCGCTCCGCCCCGAGCAGCCGGGCAGGGTCGAGATCGGCGCGGTCCGGCGCGACGTGCTCGGTTCGAGCCTGCGGGTAGGCCGCGCGGAGCTGCGCCAGCGCTCGCTCGAGGCCCTCCCCCGAGCCCGAGCGCACGTACCAGCGCGGGCCGGCGGGGCCCGTCGCGATCTCGAGCGTCAGGCGCTCGCCGGCCAGCGCGCCGAGCATCCCGCGCGCCGAGGCGATGCTCGCCTCCAGATCCCGGGGCGCGACGACCTCGGCGAGATGGAAGGCGTCAGCGGCTTGCGGCATCGGCTCCCCTCCTCACCGCGTCCAGCAGCCCGAAGAAGATCTCGCGTCCGTCCGGCCGCGCGCCGAGCTCGCTCACGTCCTTGACGCCCGGGGGCAGCTCGAGCACTCGGGCGCGCCCTCCGAGCTCGGCGGAGAGCCGCTGCGCGGCGTCGCGGCCGGCCTCGTCCGCGTCCATCACCAGCACGACCGAGCGCGCGCGCTCGAGGAGGCGCAGCGCGCCGCGGCCGGGCTGCGTCCCGAGCAGCGCGCAGGCGGAGAGCCCCCAGCCGGTGAGCGTCAGCCAGTCGAAGGGACCCTCCGTGAGGAAGAGGCGCCGGCGGCCGCGCTCGTAGCCGAGCAAGGGCTTCGGGAGCGAGAGGCCGCGGTACTTCGGGCCCGGGCCGCCGTCCGGCGCGCGGCCGACCATCCAGCCGCGGTGCGCGCCCCGGAGCTCCGGGATCACGATGCGGCCGGCCATCGTCTCCTCGCCGGAGGGGAAGAGCAGGCCCAGCTCCTCGGCGCGCTTCAGGCTGAGCCGGCGCCGCTTGAGGTAGGGGACGAGCCTACCGCCGTCGCTCGCGCCGAGGCGGCAGCGCTCCCGGAGCCAGGGCTGCACCCCCCGCTCATCCAGGTAGCGCAGCGCCTCAGGCGTCTCGAGCAGCGTCTCGTGGTAGAGTTCGCAGGCCGCCGTCAGGATCAGCCGGTCGTCGAGCGAGAGCACCGGGGCCCGGTCGGCCTTCTCCGGCGCCCGCGGCCCCGGTGTGGGCCCGGGCGCCCGGCCGACGCCGGCGCCTCCCGCCCCGCCTCCGAGCCGCAGGACGGCCTCGCGGAAGCCCAGGTCCTCGGCGCGGCGGACGAAGTCGATCACGTCGCCCGAGGCGCCGCAGCCGAAGCAGTGGAAGGACTCGGTCTCGGGGTAGACGCAGAAGCTCGGGGTGCGGTCCTCGTGGAAGGGACAGCGCCCCGTCAGCCGCCTCCCCTGCCCGCGCAGCTCGACCCCGTGCCGCCGCACGACGTCCGCGATCGGATGGCGGCGCTTCAGCTGCTCCGTGTCGATTCGGCTCATGGCTCTCCCTCCGTCCTGTCTGTCGCCCGCGCCGCCGCGGCCGCCGGCGTGGCCGTCCGCGAGCGGCCCCGGGAAGCGAGGAACTCGGGATCTGTGGCGGCGAGTTCGTGCTCGAGCGGGCTCGCCTCGACGCGGAGCGCGATGTGGTTGCCGCGCGCCAGGAAGAGGCCCTCGCCGCGGCGGCACGCGAGCAGGTACTCCCGCTCCGCGTGAGAGAGCCCGAACGTCTCGGCGACCAGCCCGGCCGTGGAGGCGTCCTGCCGCATCAGGAGCTGCACCGAGCTGTTGGCGAGCACGGTGTGGCCCTCGGGCGAGTGGAGGAAGTCGCCCACGTCCTGCGTGATGGTGGTCAGGCCGAGCCAGCGCTTGCGGGCGCGGCGCGCGAGCTGCGCGAGGAAGCGCGCCCCCTCCGGGTAGCGCATCAGCGACCACGCCTCGTCGATGAGCAGCACGCGCGGCCTCGGGTCGCGCCTCACCCGCCCCCAGACGTGATCGGCAATGAGGTAGGTGGCGAGCGGGCGCAGCTCCTCCTCGAGTCCCTCCACGTCGAAGACGACGAAGGGACGGTCGAGTGAGGCCGTGGTGCGCTCCGAGAAGAGGCGGCCGAGGCTGCCCGAGACGTAGCGCTCCAGGCGCTCCGCCAGGCCGTGCGGGTCGCCTGAGCCCTCGAGCGCCCGGAGCAGGTCGCGCAGCACCGGCGCGGGGCGGTCGTGCGTCGCGGGGTCTGAGGTGATGCCGGCCCGCCGGTAGCTCTCGTAGAGCGCCCGGTCGAGCGCGCCGCGCTCGTCCTGGCCGAGCGTCCGGACGGGGTCCGCCAGCATCAGCGCGAGCAGGCCCTGCAGCGCCAGCACGCGCTCCGCGAGCGCGTCGCGCGCATCGGGCGCAGCCCGCTCCGGCTGCCCCCCGCCCGGC
>JAPONQ010000095.1 GCA_026713865.1 Chloroflexota bacterium
CTCGCAGTCCTGGGCATGCGCTGGCCCGTTGGAAAACTCGTCTCGCGGCGCAGCCTGCGGGGCCTCCGGCCCCTCGCGAAGGGCGGCTCCTGATGGTCGCCGCGCACGCCCCGGTGGACATCGCGGCGCTCAAGGAGCGCCACCCGCTGGGCGAGGTCGTGGAGGCGTCGGGCATTCGGCTGCACGGAAGGGGCCGCGTCCGCCAGGGCGTCTGCCCCTTCCACGAGGAGGCCGAGGGCAGCTTCACGGTCTACGCTGATTCGCAGCGCTGGTACTGCTTCGGCTGCGGCGAGGGCGGCGACGTGCTGGACTTCATCCGGCGCGCCGAGGGGCTGAGCCTGCCGGAGGCGATCCGCAGGCTGGACGCCTCTCCGCCCAGCACCGCCCCTGTCTGCCACGCGGCATCCCGGCAGCGCGACCGCATCGCGGTTGCGCCGCCGGGCCCGGCGCTGCTGACGGCGGCGGCGCGCTACTACGCGGGCGAGCTGCGGCGCGGCCGCGGGGCGCAGGCGTACCTCGCCTCGCGGGGCATCGGTCTCGGCACCGCCGCGCGGCTCGGTCTCGGCTACGCGCCGGGTGCAGGGTTGCGCACGGCGCTCGCCTCCGCCGGCTTCGCCGCCGGACGGGTCCGCGAGAGCGGGCTGTTCACGGAGCGCGGCGAGCGCTTCGCCGGGATGGTGACCGTCCCCGAGTTCGCCGGCGGACGCGTCCGCTGGCTGGCGGGACGCGCCGTCGACCCGGAGCGCAGGCCGCGCTTCCAGGCGCTGCCCGGCCCGAAGCCCGTGCTCGGGCTGGGGCGGCTCGGCCCCGCGCCGTCGTGGGCGGTCGTGACGGAGGGCGTCTTCGACTGGCTCGTCCTGAGCGAGTGGGGCATCCCGGCCTGCGCCGCCCTCGGCACACAGGGCATGGAGCGCGTGGCCGCCGCCCTGCGCGGCTGCCCCAACGTCTTCCTCGCCTTCGACAACGACGACGCCGGGCGCGAGGCGACGGCGGCGCTCGGCTCCCTGCTGGGCCGCCGCACCGCCGTCGTCACGCTGCCGGACGGCGTCGCCGACGTGGCCGACCTCGCGGGCCGGCCACACGGGCGCAGGGTCTTCCTGCGCCTGCTCGAACGGGCGGCCCGCGCCGCCCGCTGACCCACCCATCCCACGCGACGGACACCGGACAGCCCGGCTCGCAACGAGCCGGGCCGCCACCGCGTGCCCGCCGGCCAACCGCCGACCGAAAGGAGGCGCGAATGACGCCTGACCGACGGGGCTCCGCCCCGCACACGGGCTTCCTGCGGGAGGCCCGCAGCAGTCCACCCAGGCACCGCACAGCACAAAGGAGAGAGACATGGCAGAGACCACCACCCTCAACGGACGCCGCAACGGCGCGAGCGCCAACGGCGTCCACCCCGAGCCGATCCGCGACCACGACCTCCAGTGGGAGAGCCTCCCGCCCGCCGTCACCACGAAGCTGGCCGAGCCCCTCGACGAGGGCCTCGTCTCGCACCGCAGGGGGCGCAGGGGCCGCAGCTTCGCCTACATCGAGGGCCGCACCGCCATCGAGCAGGCGAACCGCGTCTTCGGCCACGGCGGCTGGGGATACGACCTGGTCGGCGAGGTCGTGCTCCGCGAGGGCGAGAGCGTCGACCAGGAGACGGGGGAGGCGAAGCCCTGGCGGGCCTACGCCGCCACCGTGCGGGTGACCGTCCCCGGTTCCCCGCCGCGCACCGACACCGGCTTCCAGGCGGTCGCGGAGGAGACCGTCGAGGGCCACGAGACCGCGCACAAGGGCGCGGTCACGGACGCGCTCAAGCGGGCGCTGCGGAGCTACGGTGACCAGTTCGGGAACTCGCTCTA
>JAPONQ010000096.1 GCA_026713865.1 Chloroflexota bacterium
CAAGAACTACACCTCAGCCCGCGTCTTCCTGCAGACGGCCGAGGCGTCCCAGGTGCGGTTGCTGCGCACACGGCCCTACCGCCCGCAAACGAATGGGAAGGCCGAGCGCTTCATCCGGATCCTGCAGGACGAGTGGGCGTACGCCCGTCCGTATCGCTCGAACGCCGAGCGGCTGCACGAGCTCCCGCGCTGGCTCCATCGCTACAATGCGCGACGACCGCACGGCGGCATCGACGGCGCTGTCCCCGCGTCGCGGCTGTAAACAACGTTCGTGGGAAGTAAAGCTAGCGCGCGCCGCCGGACCCCGCTAGAGAGACGCGGGCTCCGCCGGGCGGACGTACACTCAGGCCGTGCCTGTCGACGAGATCCTGCGGGGGGAGCCCGAGGGGGCGCAGCCGCGCGAGCGCGCGGCCGCCCTGCGGCTGCTCACGGGCGGTGCCGTCTCCCTGCTCACCTCCCGTTACCACGGCCGCGTCAACGTGATGCCGGTTGCCTGGCAGGCGCCGCTCTCCTCGCAGCCGCCCCTCCTGGGCGTTGCGATCCACGAGTCGCGCTTCACGATGGAGCTGATCACACGCGCCGAGGAGTTCGCGCTCAGCTTCCCCACGCGCGCCTTGCTGCACCACGTCCAGTATCTCGGCTCGCTCTCGGGGGAGCAGCTCGACAAGCTGGAGCTGGCCGGGCTCGAGAGCTTCGCCCCGCGCTACGTGACATCACCCCTGCTCGAGGGATGCGCCGCCTGGGTGGAGTGCGAGGTCGTCCAGGTGCTCCCCGCCGGCGATCATCAACTCGTGCTCGGCCACCCCCTCGCCGTTCTCGTCGACCCGGTCTCCTTCGATCAGCGCTGGCGCCCCGAGGCGCCGGAGGAGCGCCGTCCCCTCCACTACCTCGGCGACGCGCACTACGGCGTGCTGGGACGCCTGCTGCGGGCGCGGGTGCCCGAGTCCGGCGATTCCCCGGGGCACGCGCTGCGTCGGCAGATCGCCGAGGAGCTCGAGCTCGATCGCGAGGCGCGTGAGCGCCGCGAGGAGGAGCGCGAACGCCTGCGCGAGGAGGTGGCCGAGGGGAGGGCCGTCGATCTCGCCGCCTGGGAGGCGGAGGAGCTGCCCCCGCTCGATCTCAGCCTCGGCGTCGTCGTCGAGGGGCCGCCCGGGCCGGAGGCCCCCGACCGTTAGGACCGCGGCGGTGCCGGGGCGCGGATGTCGCCCGTGCGTCCGCGGCGGCGCCTGCTCTCACTCCCGCGAGCGGAGTATCCGCGCCCCGGCGAGCAGGCTCGCCGCCGGGAGCACGCCCGAGAGCACCACGAGCAGCGCCCGACCCCCCGGACGCTGCCACCATGCGGCATCGGATCCCGGGTCCGGCGGCACCCCTGCCGCCGAGCCGGCTCGCTCGACCGTCGCCGGCGGGGGCGCCGCGGGAGCGGGAGCGGGCGTGGGAGCGGGAGCGGGCTTTGGCGGGGGTAGGGGCTCCGGTGCGGGTGTGCGGGTCGGCGCCGGAGTCGGCGCGGGCTCCCGCGTTGGCGTGGGCCCCGGGGTCGTTGTGCCGGTCGACAACGCCGTCGTCTCCGGAGAGGCGAACGCCTCGTAGACCAGAGCCGAGAGCTCCCGGATCGCGGCGTACGCCGCCGGGAAGTCTCCCCCGTGCCGGGTGAGGACCACGATCACGTAGTCGCCGCCCGGCGCCTCGACGATCCCCGCGTCGTGCTCCCACTGCGCCAGCGAGCCGGTCTTGTGCGCGATCGGGACTCCCTCGGGCAGGCCCTGCGGGAGCAGGCGGCGGATCCGCTGGTCGCGGAGGAGGGCGTACATCTCGGCGCTCGCCGCGGCCGAGACGACGGTGCCGTCGTAGAGGCGCTCGAAGAAGCGAGCGATGTCGCCCGGCGTCGTCACGTAGCGCGGAGCGAGGACGGTCTGTTCCATTCCGAGGCGTCGTGCGTGCTCCAGCACCGAGGCGTCCTCGAGGAGCTCGTGCAGGGCGACCGCGGTGGGGTTGTCCGACCACCGGATCATCGCCCCGATCGCGTCCTCCACCGAGATGCGCACCGTCTCCTCGGGCTCGGTCTCGGGCACGTCGACGTAGTGCCGGGTGAGCAGCTCGAGGATCTGGTCCCGGGCGAGCGCGCCGGCGGCGATCGCCTCGTAGGCCTCGGCCATCACCATCAGCTTGTAGAGCGACGCGCTCCGGAAGATCGTCTCGGCGTTGGTCGCGCAGCGTTCCCCGCCGTCGAGGTCGACGACGACGAGACCGACCTCGACGCTCGCGCTTCCGGCGTACGAGAGGATACGCTCGCAGTCCTCTTCGAGGGCGGCGCGCGCGGCGGGGGTGCCGACGACCGCTCCGCCCAGCAGGGTCGCCGCGAGGGCGGCGAGCGCGATCCAGCGGGGGGTCGTGGTTGGAACGGACACGGAGGCTCCCGCGTGATCGGCGGCGCCGGCCGTGGTCCGGGGCCGCCGGGCCTTCGGAACGCAGACGTCCCGCGCGATCGCGGGGCGCGGCAACTCTCGCACAGATCCGGGAGGGGGGCCCGGGCTCGGTCGCGCTCGGTGCTGCGGGCCTTCCCTGCGCCCCCGGCGGCGGGGATCGGCGTCCCGACGCTTGACGCGCGGGGGAGCGGTGAGCATTATCCCGCGGGGGTCGGCGGTACCCCACCGCCCCGCAACACGCGCGCTGCGAGCGAGCGGCGTGGCGGCGAGACGTGGATGTCACGGGTGGCGTGCGCCCGGTGATCGGGCGCAACGGCAGCGGGGGAGGTTCTCGTGGATCTGAGCCTGAGCGAGCAGCAAGAGCTGCTAAAGAACGCGGCGCGCGAGTTTCTGGAGAACGAGTGCCCGGAGACGCACGTCCGCGAGATGGAGGAGGACGACAAGGGGTACTCGCCCGAGCTCTGGGCGAAGATGGCGGAGCAGGGCTGGCAGGGCCTGCTCATCCCCGAGGAGTACGACGGCGCCGGCTTCGACTTCCTTGACCTCACCGTGCTGCTTGAGGAGTTCGGGCGGGCGCTCGTGCCCGGCCCGTTCATGTCGACGGTTCTCGGCGGGGCGGTCCCGCTCATGGTCGCCGGCTCCGACGCGCAGAAGCAGGAGTACCTGCCGCGGATCGCATCCGGCGAGGCCATCTTCACGCTGGCGCTGACCGAGCCCAGCGCCCGCTTCGACGAGCAGGGGATCGAGACGGAGGCGAGCGTCTCCGGGAGCGAGGTGACGCTCAACGGCACCAAGCTCTTCGTCTCGGACGCGAACGTCGCCGACTACATGGTGGTGGCGGCCAAGTCATCGAAGGGGACGACGCTCGCGGTCGTCCCGACCAACCAGCCCGGCGTGCAGGTCCGGCAGCTCCTCACCATCGCACGCGACAAGCAGTGCGAGGTGGTGCTCGAGAACGCCGCGGGCGAGTTGCTCGGAGACGAGGGCGCGGGCTGGGATCTGCTCCAGCCGGTGATCCAGCGCTACACAGTCGCCGAGGCAGCCTACCTCGTCGGGCTCTCCCAGATGGACTTCGAGATTGCCGTCGACTACGCGAAGGAGCGGGTGCAGTTCGGCCGCCCGATCGGCTCCTTCCAGGCCATCCAGCACAAGTGCGCCGACATGGTCACCGACGTCGACGGATCGCGCTTCATCATGTACAAGGCCGCTTGGTCGGTGAACACGGACCAGGAGGACAGCCAGATGGCGGTGAACATGGCGAAGGCCTGGACCTCCGACGCCACGCGCCGGGTGGTGGCGCACGGCCAGCAGATCCACGGCGGCATCGGGTTCACGAAGGACTACAAGATCCAGCTCTACTACCGTCGCCAGAAGCGGGCCGAGCTCGCCTTCGGTGACACCGAGCACCACCGCGAGCTGGTCGCGCAGCAGCTCGGCATCTAGGGCTCGACGTCGAGGGCCGGGCCGTCGGGCAGCGCCCGGCGCCCCGCGGGCACGATGCGGGAGGGCCGTCCCAGCGGGCGGCCCTCCTCGTTCTCCGGCGGCCGTCTCCTCACACTCGCCGACCCGCTCGTCGCTTTGCGATAATGGGCCAAGAGGCGGCGCCGCCTGTGGCGCGCCGCGGGAGCGGGGAGCGATGAACAACTTCAAGACGGCGGTGCTGCTGTCCGCGATCAGCGGGCTCCTGATCGCCATCGGCTGGGGCCTCGGTGGCCCGTCGGGGGCCGTGCTCTTCCTGGGCATCGCCCTCGCGATGAACTTCGGGAGCTACTGGTTCTCGGCCGACATCGTACTGAGGAGCGCGCACGCGCGCGAGATCCAGCGCGAGGAGGATCGCGATCTCTTCGACATGGTGGCGCGGGTGGCCCGCGATGCCGACCTCCCGATGCCGCGCGTCTACGTCATGGACTCGCCGCAGCCCAATGCCTTCGCGACCGGCCGGTCGCCGCGTCACGCCGCCGTCGCCGTCACCACCGGCATCCGGCAGCTGCTGACCGAGCGCGAGCTGCGGGGCGTGCTGGGCCACGAGATGGCGCACGTGAAGAACCGCGACATCCTCACCTCCTCGGTGGTGGCGACGATCGCGAGCGCGATCTCGATGATCGGCTTCGTCGGCCTCTGGTTCGGCGGCCGCCGTGACGGAATGGCCGGCCTGGTGATGCTGCTCGTCGCCCCCATCGCGGCGACGCTGATCCAGCTCGGCATCAGCCGCGCCCGCGAGTTCGAGGCCGACCGCGACGGGGCACGCATGGTCGGCGATCCCGAGGCGCTCGCCTCGGCGCTCGCCAAGCTGCATGCGGGGGCCGGGCGCCGCGTGATGCCGGTCCCGGAGTCGACGGCGCACCTCTTTATCGTGAACCCGCTGCGGGCGGGCTCGGTGGGGGGTCTCTTCTCGACGCACCCGCCGCTCGAGGAGCGCGTCGCGCGCCTGCGGCGTATGCAATAGCGGCCGGGCGCGGTTGCGCCCGCCCGGCGCCGGCCGGCCGGGGACAGGGGAGGCTGCGCTGATGTCCACGCCCGCAGCGGGCGCCTGTGAGCGGGTGCCGGCGGGACCGGGGGGTGACGCCGCGTGGCTTCGGGAGCGGATGCTGCCGGAGCTCCCGCAGGCGATGAGCGAGCACATCGACCGCGTGGTCGCTCTGGCGCGCGAGTTCGCGGCGCTGCACGCTCTCCCCGAGGCGCGCGTCTCCCTTGCCGGCCAGGGTCACGACCTGCTGCGGGCGGTGCCGCCTCAGGAACTGCTGCGCCGAGCCGAGCGGCGGGGCCTTCCTCTCCTCGACGTCGAGCGCGAGCGGCCCGTCGTGCTCCACGGCGTGCTGGGGGCGCTGGAGCTCAGCGAGCGCTTCGGCGTCTCCGATCGGGGCGTCCTCGACGCGGTCCGCTGGCACACAACGGGTCATCCAACCTATCCGGACTGGGCGTGGGCGATGTTCGTCGCCGACAAGGTGGAGCCGGCGAAGGCGGAGAAGTGGCCGGCCCTGCGCGAGGTGGAAGCCGAGGCGAGGCGTCCGCGGCCGGGGGCGCTGCGCGATGCGGCGGCCCGCTACCTGCGCCTCTCGCTGGCGCGGCAGCGGGAGCAGGGCGAGCCGGTGCATCCGGTCGCCGTGGAGACGCTCTCCGTCCTCGAGGGCGCCGTCGGGAGCGGACCGCCGCCATAGGGGCCGTTTCGGCGGATGCGCCCGTATTCTTCCGTTCGCGTGAGGGTTACGCTAGACTGACCGACGTTCCCCCGTAGCCTCTGCGTGTGAGGCTTCCGAGGAGCCCGCACAGGGAAGCAGAGGATGTCGGCCGCCGCACCCGCCCGCCCAGCAGTGCCACCGTCGCGCCGTCCCCGGGGTCGGCGCCGGGCGCCGACGCTCGTGCGTCTCGCCGGGCGCGCCTTCCGATATCGCGGTCTGATGCTGGCGGCGGCGCTCTCGCTCGCCGCCTCGGGCGTGCTCGTCCTGATAGGACCGCGCATCGTCGGCATCGCCATCGACACCGGCCTGGCGATCGACGGCGAGCAGGGCGTGGCGCGCGGGACCGTGGCCTCCGTGGGCATCGCGTCGATCTTCCTGCTCGTCGCCGCCCTGGCGCGGGGCGGCTCGATGTTCGGCCAGGCCTATCTCGGCGAGCGCATCTCGCAGTCGGTGGCCTACGACCTGCGCAACGAGATCTACGACCGCCTGCAGCGGCTCTCCTTCGCCTACCACGACCAGGCCCAGATCGGCGATGTCATGTCGCGCGCGACGCAGGACGTCGAGGGCGTCCGCTTCTTCGTGTCGATGGGGCTCCTGCGCAGCGCCTACGTGCTCGTGCTGCTCGTCGTCGCGGCGACGCTGATGCTCACGACCCACGTGCAGCTCGCACTGGTGTCCCTCGCCTTCGTTCCGCTCGTCGCCGCGCAGTCGATCGTGGTGTCGATGCACCTGCGCCTGGTGTGGGCGCGCGTCCAGCAGCTGCAGGGCCATCTCGGCGTGGTGCTGCAGGAGAACCTCTCCGGGCAGCGCGTGGTGAAGGCGTTCGCCCGCGAACGACACGAGCAGCGCAAGTTCGACGCCGTGGCCCAGGAGCTCTACGATGAGTCATTCCGCACGAGCAGGATCCAGGCCTTCAACGAACCGGCGCTGCTCTCCCTCTGGCTCGTCTCGCTCGCGATCGTGTTCTGGGTCGGGGGCCGGGAGATCCTCGAGGGGAGGCTCACCGAGGGCCAGCTCATCGAGTTCCTGCTCTACCTGACGCTGCTGCAGGTTCCGGTGCGCTCCGTCGGCTTCATCGTGATGATGGCGTCGCGCGCGCGTTCGGCCGGCGAGCGCATCTTCGAGATCGTCGATGCGGCGTCACCGGTCACCGAGCGCGCCGGTGCGGGACCGCTGCGCGCCGAGCGCGGCGAGGTGCGCTTCGAGGGCGTCTCCTTCCGCTACGAGGGGCTGCCTCCCGGCGTCGCGCCGGTACTTCCCGCACGAGGCGGCGGGGCGCGCGCCGAGACCGCGAGGCGCGCGGCTGTGCTGAAAGATGTCGACATCGTCGCCCGGCCCGGCGAGGTGGTGGCGCTGCTCGGTCCCACCGGCTCCGGGAAGAGCTCGATCGTCAACCTGATCCCGCGCTTCTACGACGTGACCGAGGGGCGCGTCACGATCGACGGTGAGGACGTGCGGGATGTGACGCTCGCCTCGTTGCGCGAGGCGATCGGCATCGTCCAGCAGGATCTCTTCCTCTTCGCCGCGACGATCCGCGAGAACATCGCCTACGGTCGGCCGGACGCCTCCGACGAGGAAGTACGCGCGGCGGCGCGCGCGGCGCACATCCACGACTTCATCGAGAGCCTCCCCGACGGCTACGACACCTGGGTCGGCGAGCGCGGAGCGACGCTCTCCGGGGGCCAGCGCCAGCGCGTGGCGATCGCCCGCACGCTCCTGCTCGACCCGCGCATCCTGGTGCTCGACGACTCGACGTCCTCGGTCGACATGCGAACCGAGTTCGAGATCCAGGAGGCGCTTCAGGAGCTGATGCGCGGCCGCACGACCTTCGTGATCGCGCAGCGCCTCCGCACCGTGCGGCAGGCCGACCAGATCCTGGTCCTCTATCAGGGCGAGATCGTGCAGCGAGGCCGCCACGAGGAACTGCTGGCGGAGGGCGGCTTCTACCGCCAGATCTACGACCTGGAGCTCCGCGCGCAGGAGGAGGCGGCTGCGCCGGACGCCGCCTCCGGCAACGGCGCCGCCGGCAGCTCCGGAAACGGATCCGGCGGCCCCGGTGCGGGCGAAGGCCGGCCGGCGCTGCGGGAGAGCCGCTGATGGCGTACTGGGGCGGCGGGGGCGCCGCGGGGTGGTCCGGCGACTGGATGCGCGGCGGCCGCGCCGGGCGCACCGACGGCTGGGACTACGAGGAGCTGGGGAAGGTCTACGACCCCTCGATCCTGAAGCGGCTGTGGCCGTACATCACCTCCTTCCGCTGGCAGGCGCTGACCGCCCTCGCCGGGATGCTGGTCTACTCGGTCACCTCCTACGTGCAGCCCTTCATCATGGGCATCGCGGTGGAGCGGCTCCCCGACACGGCGCTCACCCTCACCGAGCGCCGCGAGGCGGTGACCGTCGCCGGGATCCTGCTCGTCGTGCTCGCCGCCATCTCCTGGGTGGCGCAGTGGTCGCAGCGGCTACTGACCGGCTACATCGGACAGCAGCTGCTCTTCCGCCTCCGGCGTGAGCTCTTCGAGCACCTCAACAAGCTCTCGCTCTCCTTCTACGACCGGCAGGAGGTGGGGCGGGTGATGTCCCGCGCCACCTCCGATGTCGTGGTCATGCAGGAGCTGATGACGTCGGGCTTCCTCAACGTGCTGGCCGATCTCTTCGGGCTCGCGCTGATCGTCTTCTTCCTCTTCTGGCTCGACCCGACGCTCGCGGTGGTCTCGCTCTCCGTGATCCCGGTGCTGATGGTGCTGATGGCGATCTGGCAGCGCTACGCGGCGCAAGCCTTCATCCGCGTGCGGCAGGCCATCGCCGTCGTCAACTCGAGCATCAACGAGAACGTCTCGGGCGTGCGCGTCGTGCAGTCGCTGGGGCGCGAGGAGCACAACCTCGCCGCCTTCGACCGGCTGAACGAGCGCAACCGCGACCTCAACCTGAAGGCGGGGAAGCTCCAGGCGGCGGTGATGCCGCTCGTGGAGACGCTCTCGGCGGTGGCGACGGCGCTCGTCCTGATCGTGATCGCGATGCGCGTCTTCGGCGGCTCGCTGGAGCCCGCGCACGCGCTCGGGCACGCGACTGCCTTCACCCTCTACATCCAGCGCTTCTTCAACCCGGTGCGCGACATCGTGCTGCAGTACACGCAACTGCAGCGCGCGATGGCCGGCGCCCACCGCGTCTTCGAGGTGCTCGACACGGAGCCCGAGATCGTCGACGCGCCGGATGCCATCGACCTTCCCGACGTCGGGGGGCGCGTCGACTTCCGGGGCGTCGGCTTCGAGTACGTGCCGGGCGTGCCGGTGCTCGAGGACTTCGACCTGCACGTGGCGCCCGGCGAGACGATTGCCTTCGTGGGACATACCGGAGCCGGGAAGACGACCGTCACGGCGCTCGTCAGCCGCTCCTACGACGTCAGCAGCGGTTCGATCATCGTCGACGGCATCGACCTGCGCCGGATCCGTCGCGAATCGCTCCGCCGGCGCATGGCGGTTGTGCTGCAGGAGCCGTTCCTCTTCTCCGGGACGATCGCGGACAACATCCGCTACGGCCGCCTCGACGCCAGAGACGAGGAGGTGCGGCGCGCTGCGGAGGCGGTGGGCGCCGCTCCCTTCATCGAGGCTCTCCCGCTCGGCTACGAGACGGAGCTGCACGAGCGCGGCCAGAACCTCTCCGTCGGGCAGCGCCAGCTCATCGCCTTCGCCCGCGCCGTGGTCGCGGAGCCGCGCATCCTGGTGCTGGACGAGGCGACGGCGAACGTCGATACCCAGACCGAGCGGACGATCCAGCAGGCGCTGAAGGTGCTGCTCGCCGGTCGCACCTCGTTCGTGATCGCGCACCGTCTCTCCACCATTCGCCACGCCGACCGCATCGTGGTGATGGAGGCGGGGGAGATCGCCGAGATCGGGAGCCACGAGGAGCTGCTCGATCGGGGCGGCCACTACGCCGATCTCTACCGCATGACCTATGAGCGGCACGCGGGCGACGTCGACGAGGACGGCCTCGACGACGAGGAGGGCGATCGCGCGCTCGCCGAGCGCTCGAGCGACTGGGGCCTCGGCGCCGCCGTGCTCGGGGGCGGCGGGAGCTGACCGCGACCCGCTGGCGGCGGCGAACCACGGGGGCGTACGATGACGGCGGGCGCCGGCGAGGGCCGGCCCGGCGGAGGCTGGACCGTCATGGGCGCTCGGAGCATTAGCCGCGATCGGGAGAAGGGGATGCTCGGCGGCGTCTGCGCCGGCATCGGCTCGGCGTACGACGTCGACGCGACGCTCGTGCGCCTCGCGTTCGTCGTGCTGGCGCTGGTCGTCGGCGCCGGGATCGTCCTCTACGCCGCCCTCTGGCTGCTGCTGCCGGCCGCCGGACGCCCGGGCGAGGATCGCTCGGAGACGGCGCGCGAGGGCGCGGCGGAGATGGCCGAGGCGGCCCGCGTCGCGTCGGGCCACGCCGTGGAGGCCTCGCGCGTCGCGTCGGGCCACGCCGTGGCGGCCTCGCGCGTCGCGTCGGGTCACGCCGTGGGGGCCTCGCGCGCGGCCTCGGTCCTGATCCAGCGGACGGCGCGCTCGGCCGCCGCCGCCGTGAGGGAG
Organism: Chloroflexota bacterium; assembly: GCA_026713865.1. Taxonomy (GTDB): domain Bacteria; phylum Chloroflexota; class Dehalococcoidia; order UBA2979; family UBA2979; genus VYDC01. The sequence goes on from JAPONQ010000096.1 coordinate 10,171, forward strand.
CGCCGCTCGTCGATGTCGAGCGGGGGGAGTGCCTCCCCGCAGTCCGACCGCCCCGAGGGCGAGAAGAACAGCCCGTCGGGACCGATCCCGTGACCGGCTCGACCCAACCCCCGCAGGACGCGGAGGCCGCCGAGCGCGAGCGCCTGCTCGGACTCGTGCGGGCGGCGTCGGTCCCCTTCTGGGACCACGTCGGCATCACGGCCGAGGAGGAGAGCGCCGAGGTCGGGCACGTGCGGCTTAATATGCCGATGCGCCCGGAACTGGGGACGCGCTTCACCGACGTCATGCACGGCGGCGCGATCTCCACGCTCATCGACGCGGCCGCCGCTACCTGCAGTTCGACGCTCCAGCGCGCGGGCGATGAGTGGAGCGGTCTCGTCACCACCGATCTGAACGTGAGCTACCTCAACGCGGCGCGGAGCGACGTCGTGGCCGAGGCCCGAGCGATCCGCAGCGGGCGCACGATCGCCTTCATCCAGGTCGACGTCCACGACGCGGCCGGAACGCACGTCGCCAGCGGCCGCGTGACCTACCTGATCCTGCGTCCCCGCTAGGGAGAGCCGGCGGTCGCCCGGCGCCGCCTACGCGGGGCGAGCGGGCCCGCGCTCGGGCGGCCCGTCGGGCTCGAGATCACCGTCCTCACCGGCCGCGAAGAGCGAGGCCTGTGCCGCCATCGTCGCCGCCACCGAGCCGGACGCCGGCGGCTGCCACGGCAGGCCGAGGTGCTCGTAGGCGGCGCGCATCGCGACGCGGCCGCGCGGCGTGCGCGCGAGGAAGCCGAGCTTGAGCAGGTAGGGCTCGTAGACGTCCATGATCGTGTCGGGCTCCTCGGAGATCGCCGCGGCGATGGTCTCGAGGCCCACCGGCCCGCCCCCGAAGCGCAGGACGACCGCACGCAGCAGCTCGCGGTCCATCTGATCGAGCCCGAGCTCGTCGATCTGCATCTGGGCGAGCGCCTGGTGGGCGACGGGCGCCGTGATCACTCCGTCCGCCATCACCTCGGCGTAATCGCGCACGCGGTGGAGGAGCCGGTTGGCGACGCGGGCGGTGCCGCGGGCCCGCCGCGCGACCTCGGCGACGCCGCCCTCGTCGATGGCGCAGCCGATCACGCCCGCGGAGCGCCGCACGATGCGGCTGAGCGCCTCCTCGTCGTAGAAGTCGAGACGGTACGCCGCCCCGAAGCGATCGCGCAGCGGCTGCGAGACCAGGGCAAAACGCGTGGTGGCGCCGACGAGCGTGAAGCGGTTGAGGCGGAGCCGCACGTCCCGCGCCTTCGGCCCCTTGCCCAGGATGATGTCGACCGAGAAGTCCTCCATCGCCGGGTAGAGCACCTCCTCGACCGCCAGCGGGAGCCGGTGGATCTCGTCGATGAAGAGGATGTCGCCCGCCTGCAGGCTGGTGAGCAGCGAGGCCAGGTCGCCCGCTCGCTCGATCGCGGGCCCGGAGGTGATCCGGATCGAGACGCCCATCTCGGCCGCGACGATCATGGCGAGCGTCGTCTTGCCGAGGCCCGGGGGGCCGTGGAAGAGCAGGTGGTCGAGCGGATCCTGGCGCCGCGTGGCGGCGGTGATCGCGATGCGGAGGCTCTCCTTGACCGTCTCCTGCCCGAAATACTCGGGGAGCTGTCGCGGTCGCAGGGTGCTCTCGGCGCCCGCGTCCTCAGCCGTCTGCGTCGGCGCGAGCGGGCCGGGACGTTCGTCGCGGTCGGCCATGCCGGCATGCTACAGAACGCACGTTCTGAGCGCTAGAGGGTCGCGCGCACCGCCCGGGGCCGGGGCTCTCTAGTCCTCGGCGTCTTCCGCGGGGTCGTGCAGGTAGGCGAGATAGCGGCCGAAACGCTCCACGAGCAGGACGAGCAGTCCCTCCTCGTCGCGCTCGGCGAGGAAGCGGGGAAGCTCGGCGCCGCGACCCTGCACCAGGAAGGTCTCGCCGCCGTAGTGGAAGCGCTCGCCCGCGGCGGTGAGGTAGTAGGGCGGCGGGCCGGCGCGCTCGTTGAGCGGGAGGACGAAGACCTCCACGCCCTCGTCGGTGAGGAGATCCAGATCGTCGAAGCCGACCTCGACGCGTTCGTCGAAGTCGCGCTCCGCCTCGGTTCCCGGCGGTGCCTCCGCCGCCATAGCCCCGCTCCCTCTCGTCCCGAACGCCGGTGCCGCGCGATCATACGGCGGGAGGGCCTCCGCCGCATCCGGCCGCCCGCCCCCGGCGCGTCACGGGGCGCCGGCGTCCCCGCGGGGGGCGAACGCGTCGAGCATGAGTGCCAGGCACTTCACGCTGCCGCCCGCCTTGATGAACTCGTCGGTGGCGCTCTCCACCGGCTCGTAGCCGCGCTCCCGCAGGGCGCCCGCGGTGGCCGGACAGCCCGCATTCATCACGACGTGGCGGTCGACGACCAGCGCGTTGCACGCGAAGCGCAGCGCCTCTTCCGGCTCGACGGCGATCAGATCGTCGAAGTGCGCGGCGAGCCGCGCGCGGCCCTCGGACGTGAAGGCCGCGGGCGCGTAGAGCGCGCGCCCTCCGCCCAGCGGGGCGAAGCAGGTGTCGAGGTGGTAGAATCGCTCGCTGGCCAGCTCGAGCCTCACCAGTTCGCCGCCCAGCGCCTCCTCCAGGTGGTCGAGCGCGCGGAACTCGGTGCGGTAGCGATGGCCGGCGAAGACGCGCTCCCCCGCGGGGAGGACGTCGCCCTCGCCCTCCCAATAGTGGGGGAGGTGGATCGTCTCGATGCGGTACCCGCGCCGGCGGAACCAGCGAATGAAGTGATCCTCCTCCGGACGTCGCTCGGGAAAGCGGAAGTTCGAGGGGATGAAGCGCCCGCCCAGCACGACGCCCGCGTTCGCCGTGAACGTCATGTCCGGCGCCCCGGGCGCCTGGCGGATCAACTCGACCGCGACGCCGAGCTCCTCGATGCGCACCCGCAGCCGCCGCCACTGATCGAGCGCGCGCGTTCCGTGCACGCGGTTCGATCGTCGCATCCAGGGGTTGATCTCGTAGTCGATCCGGTAGTGCACCGGCTCGCACATCAGCACCCGCTGCGTCCCCGCGCCGCCGCCGCTCCCGGGCGCCCGGCGTTCAGGCCGGCGCGCGCCGGACGCCCGCGAGGTCGGCCGCCGCGAGCAGGGCGATCGCCGTGACCACGAGAGCCGAGGCCACGCACCAGATGCAAATCGCCTCGATCACGAAGAGCTCGAGGTAGGTCAGGTAGGCCGAGAAGGCGGTCCCGGCGAGCGCGAGGGCGAAGCACCACACGCCGAGCACCGCCGGCTCGCCGGCCGCGTCGGCGCGCCACGGGCCGAGGCGGCGCAGCGCGCAGAGCGCGGCCAGCGCGCCGTACATCGCCAGGCCGAGCACGGCAACCGGGATGCCGGCCACGTCCGCGTACTCGGAGCCCTGGACGGCCTGGCAGTCCCCGACGCCCGAGCACGCCGCCTCGGCGGCGGGGTCGAGCGCGACCCAGCTCAGGTAGGCGGCGATGGCCACGCCGGCCAGGGAGAGCGCCAGCAATGCGTCCAGGCGGGGCCGCGGCGCCACTACTGGTCGGCCGCCCGGCGGATCGCCTCGCGGTAGCTGTCGATGGGGTTGAGACCCCGGATCACCTGCGCGCCGATGATGACCGACGGCGTCGACGTGATGCCGGCCGACTGCGCCTGCCGGCTGAGGGCCGAGAGCTCGGCGCGCTTCTCTCCCGAGTCGAGGCAGGCGTCGAAGCGGGCGAGGTCCAGTCCGCCGACGGCCGCCTCGACCTCGCGCGCGTACTCCTTCAGGCGATCGCGGGAGAAGGTGCCGTCGTTGCGGGTCGGGCTCTGGCGCAGGAAGAGGATGTCGTGCATCTCCCAGAAGCGGCCCTGGTCGGCGGCGCAGAGCGCGGCCTCGTTCGCCCGCTCGGAGTCGGGGCCGAGCACCTCCACCGGCCAGTACTCGATGGCCGCCTCCCCCGTCTCCACGAACTCGGCGCGCAGCAGCGGCGCCACCTGCTCGTGGAAGTTGCGGCAGAACGGGCACTGGAAGTCGGAGAACTCGAAGATGCGCACCGGCGCGCCCGGATCGCCCTCGACGCGCCCGAAGACGGCCCCGCGCACAAGCGGCTCGTAGGCCTCGCTCGAGCCGCCGCCTCCGCCGCCTCTCTGGCTCACGACGACGAGCGCCACCACGACGATGAGCGCGCCCGCGAGCGAGCCGATCGTCAGGAAGCCGCCGAAGGAGTCGACGGTCGCCCGCCAGCCCTGCGGCGGCGTCCCGCTGCTCGGCGGGGTGCCGCCCCCCGTGTTCTGCCGGCGCGCGCGGCGGCGCCGCCGCCGCCGTCCGGGGCCCTCCTGTGCCATCACTCTCCCCTTCTCGCACCCGCCGGCCGGGCGAGCTCATCACGGTCGGGCGCCCCCGCGCGCCGGGCCCGCCGGCCGCCGCGGCCGGCCCGCAACCTCAGGATAATGTCGGCGGGGGGCACGCGCCGCCCCCGCCCCGCGAGGGTCCCCGGCGTACCCGGAGGCGCGGCTAGACGGCCACGCTCTCCCCGACGCCGTCGGGGTCCCCGCCGGCGGGACGATCCGACGTCCCGTCTTCGGGAGCACGCTCCTCCCTGTGGAAGCGGAAGTCTCCGCTCTCGTCCAGGTCGATCACGGCCCGGTCGCCGGCCTCGAACTCGCCCGCGAGCACGCGCCTCGCCAGCGGATTCTCGAGCAGGCGCTCGATCGTGCGCCGCAGCGGCCGGGCGCCGAACTCCGGGTCGTAGCCGTCGGCGACCAGCCGCTCGCGTGCGGCCTCGCTCACCGCGAAGCCGACCTGCCGCTCCGCGAGGCGCTCGCGCACCTCATCGAGCATGAGGTCGGCGATGCGCGCGATCTCGGACTCGGTGAGCGGTTCGAAGACGATCACGTCGTCGAGCCGGTTCAGAAACTCGGGCCGGAAGGTGCGCTTGAGCGCGCCCTCCACCGACCGCACGAGGCCGGAGCGCTCCGACTCGCTGCGCGTGCGGACCAGGCCCATCTCCTGCTGCCTCGATCCGCCGCCGAGGTTGGACGTGAGTATCACCACGGTGTTGCGGAAGCTCACGACGCGTCCCTGCGCGTCGGTGAGGCGCCCGTCGTCCATGATCTGCAGCAGCGCGTTGAAGACGTCCGGATGGGCCTTCTCAATCTCGTCGAGGAGGATGACGCGGTAGGGCCGTCGCCGTACGGCCTCGGTGAGCTGTCCGGCCTGCTCGAAGCCGACGTAGCCCGGCGGCGCTCCGAAGAGGCGCGAGACGGTGTGTCTCTCCTGGAACTCCGACATGTCGAGGCGCAGGAGCGCATCCTCGTCGTCGAAGAGGTAGCCGGCGAGCGCCTTGGCGAGGTGCGTCTTCCCGACGCCGGTGGGGCCCACGAAGATGAACGATCCGATGGGGCGCCGCGGATCCTTGAGGCCGGAGCGGGCGCGGCGGATGGCATCGGAGAGGACCGCGATCGCGGCGTCCTGGCCCACCACGCGCTCGTGGAGCGCGGCCTCCATGTGGAGCAGCCGCTCCGCCTCGTCCGTGAGCAGCTGCTCGACGGGGATTCCGGTCACCTGCGCGAGGATCGAGGCGATGTCCTCCTCGTCCACCTCCTCGCGCGGGCCGGCGCCGTCGCCGAGGTCGGCCGAGAGCCGCTCGTAGCGCTCCTGCACGGCGATCACCTGCTGCTTGATGCGGGCGGCGGCCTCGTAGTCCTCGCGCGCAGCGGCGGCATCGAGGCGCGAGGCGGCGTCGTCGAGCTCGGTGCGCAGCTCTCGCATCTCGGGGGTGAGCGACTCCGCCCGGATCACGTGTCGCGACGCCGCCTCGTCGACGAGATCGATCGCCTTGTCGGGAAGCTGGCGCCCGGTGATGTAGCGGTCGGAGAGCCGCGCCGCCTCGGCGAGAGCGCGGTCGGTGATGCGCAGGCCGTGGTGCTCCTCGTAGCGGGCGCGGAGGCCGCCGAGGATGTCGATCGTCTCCTCCACCGAGGGGGCGTCGACGTAGACGGGGGAGAAGCGGCGCTCGAGAGCGGGGTCTTTCTCCACGCCGGTGCGGTACTCGTCCAGGGTCGTCGCGCCGATGACGCGCAGCTCCCCTCGTGCCAGCGCCGGCTTTAGCATGTTGCCGGCGTCGATCGCCCCCTCCGCGCCCCCGGCACCGACCAGCGTGTGCAGCTCGTCCAGGAAGAGCAGCACCTCGCCGGCCGACTCGCGGACCTCGCGGATGACGGATTGCAGCCGCTCCTCGAACTCCCCGCGGAACTTCGAGCCGGCGAGCATGCCGGGCAGATCGAGGGCGAGCACGCGCTTCCCCCGCAACCGCTCGGGGACATCGTCGGAGACGACGCGCTGCGCGAGCCCCTCCACGACGGCGGTCTTCCCGACCCCGGCCTCGCCGATCAGGACGGGGTTGTTCTTGGTGCGACGGTTGAGGATCTGCATGACGCGCGCGATCTCGTCCTCGCGGCCGACCACCGGGTCGAGCTCGCCCTGACGGGCGAACTCGGTGAGGTCGCGGCTGTAGCGCGTCAGCGCCTGGTAGCGCGACTCGGCCGTCGGCGAGTCGACGCGCGCCGTTCCGCGGGTCTCGCGCAGGGCGCGGTAGACGGCTTCCTTGGTGATGCGCTCCTCCTGGAAGAGTCGCGCCGCCTCGCCCTCCCGCTCGTCGGCGATCGCGATCAGGAGGTGCTCCACGCCGACGTAGTCGTCCTGCAGCCGGTCGGCCTCGGCGTTGGCGGCCTCGAGCATCCGCACGATGCGGGGGGTCGTGTAGATCTGCACGACGTCGTAGGCGAGCCTGGGGGCCTTCGCCAGCTCCGCCTCGAGACGCCCCGTCGCGCGCTCGGGATCGACGCCGAGGCGAGCGAGCAGATCCGGCACGAGTCCCTCGCGCTGCCGCAGCAGCGCGAGCAGCACGTGCTCGACGTCCCACTGCGAGTGGCGCTGCTCGCGCACCATCTGCTGGGACGCCTGGATCACCTGCTGCGCCTGCTCGGTGAAGCGATCCTGCCTCATCATCGGCGTCCATCCCTTCCCTGCTCTGCCCGGACCGCGACGGCGCCCGCACCCGTCTGCGCCCGGCGCGCGGTCACCGCGCCTGCGCCCGGCGCAGGCGCTCGATCTCGCCTCGCGCCCGCTCGAGTTCGCGGGCCTGGTGCTCGAGCGCTCTCCGCATCTCCTCTATTTGCGATCGCATGCGCAACACCACCTCGGCCCCGGCGAGGTTCACGCCGAGGTCGTCGACCAGGCGCAGCACCTGCCGCAACCTCTCCACGTCGGCGACGGAGTAGAGCCGGGTGTTCCCGGGCGAGCGCGCCGGGGTCACAAGACCGAGACGCTCGTAGGTGCGCAGGGTCTGCTGATGCACTCCCACCATCTCCGCGACGACGGAGATCTGGAACACCGGCTGCTGCGGGTGGAGCTCTCCCGCGGGCGTCACGGTGCCGCTCCGGCCTCGCGCGCCTGCGTCTCGCCGGCCGGCTGCTGGTCGTCGCGGAGCTGCGCGAGGAGCTCGCGCTGGCGCTCGCTCAGCGGAGCCGGCAGCGTGAGGCGCACGCGTGCGCGCAGGTCGCCGTAGCCCCCGTCCGCCCGCGGCATCCCCTGCCCCGCGAGGCGGAAGACGCGCCCGCCCTCGGTCCCGGCCGGGATCGAGAGGGCCAGTGTCTTGCCCTTGAGCGTCGGGACGCGCGCCTCGCCGCCCAGCGCCGCGTCCCAGACGGGGACGTCGATGTCGGTCTCGAGATCGTCGCCGCGGCGAGCGAAGGTGGGGTGCGCGGCTATGGAGACGCGCAGGTAGAGGTCGCCGGGCGTCCCGCCGGCCGCTCCCGGTCCGCCCTTGCCGGCGAGCCGTACGCGCCCGCCGTCGGCGATCCCCGGCGGGATCCTGACCTCGAGCTGGCGCGTCGTGCGAGCGGTGCCGGCGCCGCGGCAGGCGTGGCAGGTGGCGCTCGCTACCTGTCCCGTCCCGCCGCAGACGGCGCAGCGCCCGCTCTCGTCGGACACCTCGACGCGTCGCGTCGCTCCGCCGTACGCCTCCTCGAGCGAGATGCGGACCGGGTGCTCGATGTCCCGCCCGCGCCGGCGCCGGCGGCCGCGCCCGCCCCCCCGCTGGAACATCCGCCCGAAGAGTCCACCGCCGCCCGATTCGCCGCCGCGCAGGATCTCGCCGAGATCGACCTCCGCCCCGCCGCGCCCGCCGAGGAGATCGTCGACGGTGAAGGAGAAGCCCGCCCCGCCTGCGGCTCGCTGCTGCCGGCGCATCTCCTCGATCTGATCGGCGTGCTGCCACTGGTCGCCGTGGCGGTCGTACTTCGCCCGCGACTCCGGGTCGGAGAGAACCTGGTGGGCTGCGTTGATCTCCTTGAAGCGCTCCTCCGCCTCCCCGTCACCGGGGTTGACGTCGGGGTGGTACTGGCGGGCGAGGCGCCGGTACGCGTCGCGGATCTCCTTCTCGGAGGCGTCGCGCCTGATCCCGAGCGTGCGGTAGAGATCGGCCATGTGCCGATTCTAACAGATCTGAGCGAGTGCCTATCAGATAGACTCTGCGTATAGGCAACATATCATATGCCGGTAACCGCAACGACGCATACCCGGGCATCGCGCCGGGGCGGGACCGGCCGGGTCGTCGGCTAGCGGGCGCGGGGGCCGGAAGGGGCCGCGCCGCGCCGGCGGTCGGGGCGCGGCGCGCGCCGGCCGTTGCCGCCCGGGCGGCGCGGCTCGGCGCTCCCGGGTGTCTCGCCCGCGTCGTCGATGAGCGGGGCGCCCGGGCGCGCCTCGGGATCGCGGGCGGCGGTCCGCCCGCGTCGGCTCTCCATCTCCGAGAGCAGCCGGAGCGCCTTGCGGGTGTCGGAGGCCACGCGCTCCGGTTCGCCGCTCTGCACCCGGTACTTCGAGCACCAGTAGGTGAACTCGCGGAGGTCGCCGAGGCTCACGCGGCTTCCCAGCTCGAGGCCGGAGTCGTGCCGGAAGAGGGTTCGGAGCTCCTCGAGCGGGCGGCCGTACACCCAGCGGTAGGCGTCGAGATCGGCGTCGTTCGAGAGCCGCCCCGCCTTGCGCAGCTCCTGCTCGGTGGCGAGCAGGAGCGCCTCCTCCACCACGACGCCGTACTGGAAGTTAAGGTGCGCGCGGTGCTTGGCTGGTCCGATGCCCCGCGCGAAGGCCTCCTCGTCCTCGCCCTCCGGCGTGACCCCGAAGCGAAGCAGCGCCTCCCGCTCGGCCTCGGGGATGCGATCCCCCGTCGCGTCGAGGAGCCTCTGGGCGAGCAGCAGCCAGTCGAAGGCCTCGCCGCCGATCAAGTACGCGTAGCGCTGTCCGCCGATCGTCTCCGACGGCGCGACCCAGCGCGCGATCACCCGCAGCAGGGCCGCGTACCAGGGCTCGCCTGCGTCGAGGCGGGCGAGCAGCCAGCGCAGCGCCTGCTCCGGCGACAGCGGTCCCTCATCCGGGACCGCGGCATCGAGCGCGCCGGGCCACGGGTCGCCGTCGGGCGCCGTGGCGAAGTGCCCGTCGAACGCGCCGCTCCCGGCTGTCCCGCCGGGGGCGGGGTCGGCGCGCTGCGGTCCGGGCGGGCGGGCGCTGCTCGGGCTCATGCACTGATCCTATAGCGACCGCGCCCCACGCGGGCGGACGCAGGCGGCGCCGGGCCCGCCGGCGCCGGGATACCCGCGCGCCGCCGGCCGGCCCTCGCCCTCAGGAGGCGGGCGGCGGGCCCTGTCCGTGGCATCGCTTGTACTTCTTGCCGGAGCCGCAGGGGCACGGCTGGTTGCGCCCCACCTTCGGGACCGCGCGCACCGCGGTCGCCGCGCCCCCCGCCTCTCCGCCGGTCGCTGCCTGCGGTGCGCCCGCCACGGCTCCCCCCGGCTCGGCGGGCCCGCTCTCGCGGGTCGCGCGGGGAGCGGCGGGGGGCGCGACCGCCGCCGCGGTGAGGCGCACGTGCAGCGCCTGCCGCGCCACGACCGAGCGCAGCGTGCCGAGCAGCTGCTCCCACATCTCGTGCGCCTCGCGCTTGTAGGCGACCTTCGGGTCCACCTGGCCGTAGGCACGCAGGCCGATCCCCTGACGCATCTCGTCCATCGCGGTCAGGTGCTGGACCCAGAGCGTGTCGATGGTGCGCAGCAGCATCAGCCGCTCGGTGGCGCGCTGCATCCCGGCGCCGACGGCCCCCTCCAGCTCCTCGTAGCGGCGCGTCGCGACGGCAAGCGCGTCGTTGACCACGGAGGCGGGGTCCCGTCCCTCCACGGCCGACTCCTCGAGGTCGCCGCCGAGCGGGACGACGGCGTCGAGCGCGCGCCGGAAGGTCGCGGCGTCGGGCGGGGTCGCGTGGAGGTAGCTGCGGGCGATCTCCTCGACCTCCTCGCCGAGCATCTCGAGCACCGTCTCGCGCATCCCCTCCTCGTCGAGCACCTTGTCGCGTTCGCTGTAGATCACGTCGCGGTGCGTGTTCATGACGTCGTCGTACTCGACGACGTTCTTGCGGATCTCGAAGTTGTAGGTCTCGACGCGCGTCTGGGCGCTCTCGATCGCCTTCGACACCATGCGCGACTCGAGCGGGAGGTCGTCCTCCATGCCGAGCTTCTCCATCATTCCCGGCAGCCAGTCCGGGGCGAAGCGACGCATCAGCTCGTCCTCGAAGGAGACGAAGAACCGGCTCGAGCCCGTGTCTCCCTGGCGGCCGGAGCGCCCGCGCAGCTGGTTGTCGATGCGACGCGACTCGTGGCGCTCGGTACCGATCACGTGCAGCCCACCCGCCTCGCGCACGCCGGGCCCGAGCTTGATGTCCGTGCCGCGCCCGGCCATGTTCGTCGCGATGGTCACCGCGCCGGCCTCCCCGGCACGCTCCACGATGTGTGCCTCGCGCTCGTGCTGCTTCGCGTTCAGCACCTCGTGGTCGATGCCGCGCCGGAGCAGCATCTCCGACAGCAGCTCCGAGCTCTCGATGGCAACGGTCCCGACGAGCACGGGCCGCCCGGCCTCGTGCTGGGCGGCGATGTCCTCCACCACCGCGGTGTACTTTCCCTGCGCGCGCCGGTAGACGAGGTCGGGCAGATCCTCGCGGGCCAGGTCGCGGTGCGTCGGGATCACCAGCACCTCGCGGCGGTAGATCTCCGAGAACTCCTCGGCCTCGGTCACCGCCGTGCCGGTCATGCCGGCGAGCGTCTCGTAGAGGCGGAAGTAGTTCTGGAGCGTGATCGTCGCGTAGGTCACCGATTCCTGCTGGATCGGGACCCCTTCCTTCGCCTCGACCGCCTGGTGCAGGCCGTCCGACCAGCGCCGCCCCTCCATCAGCCGGCCCGTGAAGGCGTCGACGATCACGACCTGGTTCTCCTTGACGACGTAGTCGACGTTGCGCTGGTAGATCACCTCGGCGCGGAGCGCCGCCTCCATGTAGCGGGTGAGGTGGTAGTTCTCGATGGCGTAGATGTTCGCGACGCCGAGTGCGCGCTCGACCACCTCGACGCCCTCCTCGGTGAGCGAGACGGTGCGCGTCCTCGCGTCGACGGTGAAGTGCCTGTTCGCCGAGAGCTGCGGCACCAGGCGCGCGAAACGCCGGTAGACGGAGACGTCCTCCTGCGCTGGCCCCGAGATAATGAGCGGCGTCCGCGCCTCGTCGATCAGCACGGAATCGGCCTCGTCGACGATCGCAAACTGGTGTCCCCGCTGCACCTGCAGCGCGCGGCTGGTCGCCATGTTGTCGCGCAGGAAGTCGAAGCCGAACTCGTTGTTGGTGCCGTAGGTGACGTCGCAGTGGTAGGCCTCGCGCCGGGTGATCGGGGTCAGGTGCTCCCAGCCGGGGCGCTCGGAGGCCGCCTCCTCCACGTAGAGGTAGGCGCCCTCATGCTGCAGCACAGCGACGGAGAGCCCGAGCCGCACGAGCGCCGGCCCGTACCATTGCGCGTCGCGGCGCGCCAGGTAGTCGTTGACGGTCACCAGGTGTGCACCCCGCCCGGAGAGGGCATTGGCGTAGAGCGCGAGCGTGGCGACGAGCGTCTTCCCCTCGCCGGTCTTCATCTCGGCGATCATGCCCCCGTGGAGCGCCGCGGCGCCGACGAGCTGCACCGTGTATGCGCGCTCGCCCGTCGTGCGCGCGACCGCCTCGCGCGCGACGGCAAGCGACTCCTCGAGCAGGTCGTCGACGCTCTCGCCGGAGGCGAGCCGCTCGCGGAGCCCCACCGTCCGTCCCGCGAGCTCCTCATCGGAGAGCGCGCGCATCTCCCCCTCTCGGGACTCGACGAGTGCGGCGAGCGAGCGCAGCGGCTTGAGCGCTCGCTCGTTCGGATCGCCGAGGATCTTCTGCAGCAGGCGTGGCATCCGTGCCCGTTCTCCGCGTCGAGGTCGCCGCCCGGGGCGCTCACCCTATGGTGCGGCATCGCCCCCCATTTTTCGAGTTCGGCGGCGGGCCCGCGGCGCTAGCTAAAAAGCGCTCCCACCGACTCGCCGGTGTGGATGCGGTGGATCGCGTCGCCGATCACGGGGGCGATCGAGATCACGTGCGTCCGAGCGCGGGTGAAGGTCCCCTCCGGTACCGGCACGCTGTCGGTGAAGACCAGCTGCTCCAGGTCCGCCGCGTCGAGCAGCTCGACGGCACCCGGGGTGAACAGCCCGTGGACGGAGGCGACGTGGACCGAGCGCGCACCGCGCTCGCGGAGCAGCCTCGCGGCGACCGCGACGGTGCCGCCCGTGAGGATCTCGTCATCGACCACGACGCAGTCGCGACCGTTGACGTCGCCGATCAGGGTCGACCCGGTCGGCGACTCCGAGTTGTCGGCGCGTCGCTTGTCGACGATCGCCAGGTCGCTCCCGAGCCGGTTGGCCATCTTCGCCGCACTCTTGGCGCCGCCGACGTCGGTCGCCACCACGACCGGGTGCGCGAGGCCCGCCGTGCGGAAGTACTCGGCGAGCAGCGGGTAGGCGGTGAGCTCGTCGAGGGGGATGTTGAAGAAGCCCTGGATCTGCCCGGCGTGGAGGTCGACGGTGAGGACGCGGTCGGCCCCTGCCACCTCCAGGAAGTTCGCGATCAGGCGAGCGGTGATCGGCACGCGTGGCTGGTCCTTCTTGTCGGAGCGGCCGTAGGCGTAGTAGGGGATGACGGCGGTGATGCGCCCCGCGGAGGCGCGCTTCGCCGCGTCGATCATGATGAGCAGCTCCATCAGCCGCGTGTTCACGGGAGAGACGATCGGCTGCACCAGGAAGACGTCGCGCTCGCGGATGTTCTCCTGGAAGCTGACGAAGATGTTCTCGTTCGAGAACTCGAAGACGTCGCAGCCGCCGAGGGGCATTTCAAGGTGCCGGCAGACCGCCTCCGCGAAGCCGCGGTGGGCGTTGCCTGAGAACACGGCGATCCCGCGATTCACCGTCCGCTCCCCACTGCGCCGTGAGCGTCACGTTGGCCCCCGCAGCCGGGCTGGCCATGGTAGCACTGCGCCGAGTTGCGCCCCGCCGGCCGTCGGGGTCGCGGCGACGGGCTACACTGGGCGGGCGCCCGTCTCGCCACTCCCGCGGTGCGCGGGTCACGCGCCGTGCCGGAAGCGGCGGCGGCGGGCCGCAACGCTGGCGGGGGGACGATGGACTTCCACTTCTCCGAGGAGGAGGAGCGCTTCCGCAGGGAGCTCCGCGACTTCCTCGCGGGACGGCTCCCGGCCGACTGGCGCGATCGCAGCTTCCTGCTCGCCCAGGATGCGCCCGAGCGCGACGAGCTCGGCGGCGCGCTGGCGCGGGAGCTCGGCGAGAGGCGCTGGCTCGCGCTCGCCTGGCCGGAGCGCTACGGCGGTTCGGGCGCCTCCTACCTGCAGCAGGCGGTCTACAGCGAGGAGCTCGCCTATCAGGCCGCCCCCACGAACAGCGCGGCCGGGGTGCAGTGGGTTGGTCCCGCGATCATGCGCTTCGGGGACGAGGCGCAGCGCGAGCGCTACCTCCCGTCCATAGCGCGCGGCGAGGAGAGCTGGTGCACGCTCTACTCGGAGCCCGGCGCCGGCTCCGACCTCGCGGCGATCCAGACGCGCGCCGTCAGGGACGGCGACGAGTGGGTGATCAACGGGCAGAAGCTGTGGGCGGCCGGGGCGGGCCGCGCCACGCTCGGCTGGCTCGCGGCGCGCACCGACCCCGCCGCGCCCAAGCACCGCGGCATCTCCACCTTCGTTGTGCCGATGGACACGCCCGGTATCACGATGCGGCCGATCGAGGACATCACCGGAGCGCGGACCCTCAACGAGGTCTACCTGGAGAATGTGCGCATCCCCGCCGACCACCTGGTCGGCGAGGAGAACCGCGGCTGGTATCAGGTCGCGCAGACCCTCGACATGGAGCGCTCCGGCGTCGGCACCTTCGCGTCGGGGCGGCGCAACGTGGAGAAGCTGGTCGAGATCGCGAAGGCGCGCCACGATCTGATGGCGCAGCGCCCCTCCTCCCGCTACGAGCTCGCCGACCGCTGGATCGAGCTCGAGGTGGGCTATCAGGTCGCCTACCGCATCCCCTATCTGCAGCAGCAGGGAGCGACCCCGAACTACGAGGCCTCGGTCTCGAAGCTCTTCGGCGCGGAGCTGACGCAGCGCATCGCCCAGACCGGCGTGCAGCTGCTCGGCACGGCCGGCCAGATTGCGCCCGGCCCCGCCTCGGGAGCCGAGGCGCCGCTACAGGGGGCACTCTCCCGCAACTATCTCGCCGCCGTCGCCTCGACCATCGCCTCCGGCACGAGCGAGGTGCAGCGGGGCGTGATCGCCCGCCGCGGGCTCGGCCTCCCGCGCTGAGCCGGCCGCCCGCGGGCGGCTCGCCTACGCCTGCGACTCCGCGATCGCCTGCCGGAGGTGTTCGTCCTCGACGTAGGGCGTGCCGGCGGCCTCACGCAGGGCGGCCGCGCGCCGGAGGATCTCGGCCTCGTCGCTCCCCTCCGGGGGCTCCCGTGTCCAGGCCGTGAGCGTGATCAGGACGCCGCTCGGATCCTCCAGGAAGACCAGGCGCTCGTAGCCGCGGCGGATCTCCTCCGAGGCCTGCACGCCCGCCCGGGCGAGTTCGTGGTAGGCGGCGTCGAGCTCGGAGCCGGAGACGCGAAGGCTCAGGTACTGCAGGGAGCCGACGCCGAGCTGCGACTCGGCGAGCTTCATCTTCGGGTCGACCGGCCCCACCAGCAGCAGCCGGGTCCCCGATCCCGCGTCGAGCAGCGCCTGCACCGACTCCGCGTCGTCGCGGTTCGGCTCTATGAAGAGCACACGCATGCCGAGCGCCCGCTCGTAGAAGGAGATCGTCTCTTCCATGTTGCGGCAGATGATCGCGGGATAGCCGATACCCAGAACGCGCACGAGCACCGCCCTCCCCCGCCGCCGGCTTCCGGCAGCATACGGCAGCGCCGGATGCCGGCGGCGTCGCCTGAACTGCGAGGGCCGCTCGGAAGCCTCCCCGCTCGACGGCCCGCATCGGGGCCGGAGGTCTCGCCGGCGAAGGCTCGTGCTAGGCTGTGCCGCCGCCCGGAGCGGCCGGGCCCAGCACCTCGGAGCGTTTCGTGCACAGACTCTACGCTGTCCCGGCCGGATTCCCGGCGCCCCCCCTGCTCTACGGCGCGCGCGCGCTTATGCCGAGCACGCGCGGCTGGCTGCTCGCCGTGGTGGCCGTGCTCGCGGGCACGGCACTGCTTTCGGTCTCGGCGCGTCTTCGCATCGAGCTCGGCTTCTCGCCGGTCCCGATCACCGGACAGACCTTCGCGGTGCTGCTGATCGGCGCCGTCTACGGGAGCAGGCTCGGGGCGGCGACGATCCTCGCCTACCTGGCCGAGGGGATCGCGGGACTCCCGGTCTTCGCCGGGGGCGCGAGCGGGTGGGCCTACTTCACGGCGACATCGGGCGGGTACTTCGTCGGCTTCGCCGTCGCCGCCTACGCGGTCGGCTGGCTCGCCGAGCGCGGCTGGGATCGCAGCGCGGCGACGATGGCGGCCGCGATGGTGATCGGCAACGTGCTGATCTACGTGCCGGGCTGGGCGTGGCTGATGGCCGAGCTCAACGTCTCGGCCGGGCGCGCGTGGGACCTCGGCGTGCAGCCGTTCCTGTGGGGCGATCTGCTCAAGCTCGGCCTCGCCTCCGGCGTGCTCCCCGCCGCCTGGGCGCTCAGGGAGCGCCTGGAGCGGAGCGCTGGCCAGGGCGACCGCTAGCCGGTCCCGGCTCGACCCTTCGTGTGACCGGCGGTAGCCTCGCTGGCCGGGATGGTGGAGGAGAACCCCGTGGCGGAGCAGCGCGCGTGCGCGGTATCGGTGGGCGGCTAGCGAGGCCGGGATCGGCCTCGCCGACGCCGCGCGCGCCCCGCCACCGGCGGGGCGTTCTCGTATACGGACCGGGCCGCGGCGGGGAGGAACGAGTGACCGAGCGATGACGGCGACCCCCGGGAACGGCGGCGAGGGCGCGGCGCGGGAGATGGCAGCTGCATACGATCCGTCCGAGGTCGAGGAGCGCATCTACGAGCAGTGGGAGCGCGGCGGCCACTTCCGCCCCGGCGGCGGGGAGCGGCCGTTCACCGTCGTCATGCCGCCCCCCAACCTCACCGGCGAGCTGCACATGGGGCACGCGCTCACCGTCGCCCTGGAGGACATCCTCGTCCGCTGGCACCGGATGCGGGGCGACGACACGCTCTGGCTCCCGGGCGTCGATCACGCGGCGATCGCCGTCAACACGCTCGTCGAGCGCGAGCTCGCCTCGCGGGGCATCTCGCGCCACGACATCGGGCGCGAGCGCTTCCTGGAGCATGTCTGGGAGTTCGTGAACCGCTCCCGGTCGCGCATCTCCGTGCAGCACCGACGGCTCGGCGCCTCCGCGGACTGGGAGCGCGAGCGCTTCACGATGGATGCGGGGCCGCGCCGCGCCGTGCGCCAGACCTTCGCCAACCTCTACCGCGACGGGCTCATCTACCGCGGCGAACGCATCATCAACTGGTGCCCGGACTGCGCCACGGCGCTCTCAGACCTCGAGGTCGAGCACGCCGAGGAGCCGGGAGCCTTCTGGCACATCCGCTACGAGATCGCCGACGAGCGGGGCGAGCCCTCGGGCGAGCACCTGGTGATCGCGACCACCCGGCCCGAGACGATTCCCGCCGACACCGGCGTCGCTGTTCACCCGCAGGATGAGCGCTACGCCCACCTGGTCGGGAGGCGGGCGATCGTGCCCGCGGGCGGCCGCCTGGTGCCGATCGTCGCTGATGCCGCGGTCTCGCCCGAGGCCGGGTCGGGGGTACTCAAGGTCACGCCGGGCCATGATCCCGTCGACTTCGAGATCGGGGAGCGGCACCGTCTCCCCGTGCTCTCGATCCTGACGCCCGACGGCCACCTCAACGAGGAGGCCGGCGCGTACGCCGGCCTCGAGCGTTTCGAGGCGCGCGATCGCGTCGTCTCCGACCTGGAGGCACGCGGCCTGGTCGAGCGCATCGAGCCGTACGCGCACGCCGTCGGCCACTGCCAGCGCTCCGGCACCATCGTCGAGCCCATCGTCTCCGAACAGTGGTTCGTGCGCGTGGAGCCGCTCGCGCGCCCGGCGCTCGACGCGGTCAGGGAGGGGCGCATCCGCTTCGTCCCCGCCCGCTTCGCGCGCACCTACGAGCACTGGATGGAGAACATCCGCGACTGGACGATCAGCCGGCAGATCTGGTGGGGCCACCGCGTGCCGGTGTGGTACTGCGACGACTGCGACCACCTCACCGTCTCCGTCGAAGATCCCGACCGCTGCGGGGGCTGCCGGGGCGGCGCGATCCGGCAAGACGAGGACACGCTCGACACCTGGTTCTCGTCGGGGCTCTGGCCCCACTCGACGCTCGGCTGGCCGGACGAGCGGGACCCCGATCTCGCCCGCTTCTATCCGACGCAGGTCATGGAGACCGGCTACGACATCATCTTCTTCTGGGTGGCCCGCATGGTGATGCTCTCGCTCTACAACATGCGCGGCGAGATCCCCTTCGAGACGGTCTACCTGCACGGGCTGGTGCGCGCCGGGGACGGGACCAAGATGTCGAAGTCGCGCGGCAACGTCGTCGACCCGCTCGCCGTGATCGAGCGCTTCGGGACCGACGCGCTGCGGTACACGGTCGTCGCCGGCTCCTCGCCCGGCAACGATCAGCGCCTCTCCGACCAGCGGCTGGAGGCGGCCCGCAACCTCGCGAACAAGCTCTGGAACGCCTCCCGCTTCGTGCTCTCTCTGGTCGAGGAGGCCGACGATCTGACGCCGCCCGCGCCGCATGCGGCGCTCGCGCTCGAGGACAGGTGGATGCTCTCGCGCCGAGCCCGCCTGGTCGCGACGGTCGAGGAGTTGCTGGAGAAGTTCGAGCTCGCCGAGGCGCTGCGGCGCCTGCGGGACTTCTTCTGGGAAGAGTTCGCCGACTGGTACATCGAGTGCGCGAAGGTGCGCGTGCGCGCGGGCGACCGCACGCCGCTCCCGGTGCTCGTCGACGTGCTCGACTCCCTGCTGCGCCTCTTCCACCCCTTCATGCCGTTCGTCACCGAGGAGATCTGGGGACGGCTGGCGCGCCTGCGACCGGACACCCGCGGCGCGCCGATGCTGATCGTCGCGCACTATCCGCAGCCGTCCCCGCTGGCGGGGGCGCTCGACGGCGAGGCCGAGCGCGAGTTCGCGGCGGTGCAGGACTTCGTTCGCGCGATCCGCAACATCCGATCCGAGAAGCGGGTGGAGGCGGGCCGCTGGGTCGAGGCCTACGTCGTGGGCCAGGAGGCGGGGGCCGCGGCCGAGCGGCTCGCCCCGGCGATCGAGCAGCTGGCGCGGGCGCGTCCCCTGCACGTCGTGGAGGCGGCCGAGGACGCCCCGTCGGAGAGCGTCGTCGCCACCGTCCTGCCGGTCGGGCGCGTCGTGCTGCCGCTCGGCGGCCTCGTCGACGTCGATGCCGAGCGCGGCCGGCTCGGCGCCCAGATCGAGCGGCTTTCGGCCGAGATCGACCGCCTCGAGGCGAAGCTCGGAAACGAGCAATTCCGTACCCGGGCGCCCGCCCAGGTGGTCTCCAAGGAGGAGGAGCGGCTCGCGAGCGCTCGCCGCCAGCGGGCGGGCTTCGAGGGATCGCTGGCGGAGCTCCCCTGACCCCGTCCGCCGGGCCCGCGCCGGGGTCCGCGGAGGCTTGAGTCCAACGCCCCCCGCTGCTAGGGTGCGACGCGCGCCGGGTCCGATACGCCCCCGCACGGCGGGCCTTGGCCCGCGCGTTGCGGTGGCGCTGCGTGTGGGCTCCCGGCGCGGTGGGAGCGCGCGCGTGGGACAGTCCCTCGATTCCCTCTTCAGCGGCTATCTCCCGGTCCTGCTCGGGGCCGTGGTCGGCTTCTTTCTCGTCTTCTCGGCGCTCGTCGCGACCCGGCTGCTCGCGCCCTTCTCAGCGGAGCGCGAGAAGGGGACGACCTACGAGTGCGGCATGCTGCCGCTGAGGCGTGCGAGCACCAACATCGGCGTCCGCTTCTACCTCTACGCGATCCTCTTCGTGCTTTTCGACGTCGAGGCGGTCTTCCTCTTCCCGTGGATGCTCTCCTTCGTGGAGCTGGGAGCCGCGGCGTACTACCAGATGCTGCTCTTCATCCTGGTGCTCGGAGCAGGCCTGGCCTACGCGTGGAAGAAGGGAGCGCTCCAGTGGCGATGACCCCCTCCGGCCCGCCGGCCGAGGCCCCCGGCACCCTCGTCTCGACGCCGGCCATCCCGGCCGAGCCCGAGATCGCCCCGCTGCTCCCGCGGGAGCACCCCGCGGAGGAGGTGGCGCTCACGCCGGTGGAGCGCCGGCCCGGGCAGGCTCTCTACAAGACGCTGCTGCCGGGCGTGCTGCAGGTGCCGGCGGATCTCGTCCTGGCGATGGGGCGCAAGTCCTCCCTGTGGCCGATGACCTTCGGCCTCGCCTGCTGCGCCATCGAGATGATCGCGACCTACATGGCCCACTATGACCTCGACCGCTTCGGCATCGTTCCCTGGCCCTCGCCCCGGCAGTCGGACGTGATGATCGTGGCCGGCACGGTGACGAAGAAGATGGCGCCCGCGGTGAAGCTCCTCTACGAGCAGATGCCGAACCCGAAGTGGGTGATCTCGATGGGTGCCTGCGCGACCAACGGCGGCCCGTACACGCGGTACGACCGCGTGCTCCAGGGCGTGGACAAGATCGTCCCGGTCGACGTCTACGTGCCCGGCTGCCCGCCGCGGCCGGAGGCGCTCATGGATGCGCTGGTCTCGCTCCAGGAGAAGATCATGGAGGAGCGGAAGGCCCTCGGCGCGTGACGACGGAGGACGGCGCCGCGGCTCCCGACGGCGCCTCCGTGGCGGACGCCGCGCGCGACTACCTGGCCGGGACCATCTGGGCGCAGGTCGACGAGGCGCTGTCCGGCATCACGGCGACGCCGGTCACCGACGAGGCGGAGCGAAGCGTGATCGACCTGATCGTGCGCGTTCCGCCGCGCGAGGTTGTCGCGGCGCTGAGGGCGCTGCGGAACCCGGAGGGCATGAACTTCGACTACCTGCGCTCGCTCACGGCCGTCGACCTCGAGGAGGAGGGGGTCGACGTCGTCTACCATCTCTACTCGGTCGAGACGAAGCACAACGTGACCATCAAGAGCCGGCTCCCGGTCGATCGCCTCGTCGTCGACAGCGCCACCGCCGTGTGGCGAGCCGCGAACTGGTATGAGCGCGAGGTGGGCGAGATGTTCGGCGTGCGGTTCGACGGACACCCCGACCCCCGCAACCTGCTGCTGCCCGAGGAGATGACCGACTTCTTCCCGCTCCGCAAGTCCCACCCGCTGGCGGAGATCGAGGTGCTGCAGGGCGAGGGGATCGCCTACGAAGAGGGAGAGCTCTAGGTGGTCGCGAACACCCACGAGCAGGAGTTCGAGACCCAGGAACTCCTGATCAACATGGGGCCGCAGCACCCCTCGACCCACGGCGTGTTCCGCATGGTGCTCGGGGTCGACGGCGAGGTCGTGACCGACGTCGTTCCCCACATCGGCTACATGCACCGCGGCGCCGAGAAGCTCTGCGAGACGATGGACTTCCGGCAGGGCGTCGGCTACATGGATCGCACCGAGTACCTGGCGAACTTCAACGCCGAGCTCTCCTACGTGCTCGCGGTGGAGAAGCTCGCCGGGATCGAGGTGCCGGAGCGGGCGCAGTGGGTTCGCATGATCCTGTGCGAGCTGAACAGGCTCTCGAGCCACTTCATGTTCACGGGGGCCTTCGGGACCGACGTCGGCGTCTTCGGTACCGCCTTCGTCTACTCCTTCCGCGAGCGCGAGGTGCTCCTGGATCTCTTCGAGGAGATCACGGGCGACCGTCTGATGTACGCGTATTTCCGCCCCGGCGGCCTCGCCTGGGAGGTGCCGGACAACTTCGAGAGCCGCGTCCACGAGGTGCTGCTCTCCGCCGAGCGCGGGATCCGGGACATGGACGGCCTGCTCACGCAGAACGAGATCTTCCTCGCCCGCACCAAGGGGGTGGGGGCGATCTCCGCCGCCGACGCCATCG
This sequence comes from Chloroflexota bacterium, assembly GCA_026713865.1. Lineage (GTDB taxonomy): Bacteria > Chloroflexota > Dehalococcoidia > UBA2979 > UBA2979 > VYDC01. The sequence continues at coordinate 31,587 of JAPONQ010000096.1, forward strand.
ACTGGGGGATGAGCGGCCCCTCGCTGCGCGCCTCGGGCGTGCCGCTGGACCTCCGCCGCGACGACCCCTATCTCTACTACCCGCAGGTGAAGTTCGACGTCATCACCGGCGAGGCCGGCGACGTCTTCGACCGCTACCACGTCCGGCTCAAGGAGATGCGCGAGTCCGTGCGCATCATCGAGCAGTGCATGGAGAGGCTCGCCGACGGGCCGATCCTGCCCGAGCGGCTGCCGCGCATGCTGCGCACGCCGCCCGGCGAGATCTACGAGCGCACCGAGGCGCCGCGCGGCGAGTACGGGATCTACCTTGTCTCGCAGGGAGGCAACCGGCCCTACCGGCTCAAGATCCGCAGCGCCTGCCTCTCCAACCTGCAGGCGCTGCGCGACATGACGATCGGCCACTACGTGGCCGACGCCGTGGTGATCCTGGGGTCGATCGATATCGTGCTCTGCGAGGTTGACCGGTGAACGGCGAGATCTTCGGCTTCGAGATCAACATCTGGCTCGACGCCCTGGCGCGGCTCGGCCTCGCGGTCGGGCTGATGACCGTCGCCGCGATGGCGCTCATCTACCTGGAGCGCAAGGTCATCGCGCGCTTCCAGCAGCGCCTGGGGCCGACGCGCACCGGACCGGCCGGGATCCTGCAGTCGCCCGCCGACGCGCTCAAGCTCCTCGGCAAGGAGGACCTGCGTCCGAAGAACGCCGACCCGTGGGTCTTCGAGCTCGCTCCCTACTTCGTCTTCGTGCCGATCTTCCTGGTCTTCGTGGCGATCCCCTTCGCCTTCGGCTGGCAGATCCGCATCCTCGAGCTGGGCCTCCTCTACGTGCTCGCCGTCTCGTCGATCAACATCGTCGGCTGGGTGATGGCCGGCTGGGGTTCCGACAACCGCTACGCCATGCTGGGCGCGCTGCGCGCGGCGGCGCAGGGCATCTCGTACGAGCTGCCGCTCGTGATCGCCCTGGTCGCGGTCGCGATGGTGGTGAGCCTTCCGGGGGATGTCCGCGGCTCGCTGAATCTCGGCGAGATCGTCACCGAGCAGGGGCACATCCCCTACATCGTGTGGCAGCCCCTGGCCTTCGTCATCTTCTACGTGGCGATGCTGGCCGAGCTGAACCGCACCCCCTTCGACATCCCGGTCGGCGAGTCCGAGGTCGTGGGCGGGCCCTTCGTCGAGTACTCGGGGATCCGCTGGTCGATGTTCTTCCTCGGGGAGTACACGGCGCTGCTTCTGCTGTCGCTGCTCGGCGCCGCCGTCTTCCTCGGCGGCTGGGCCTGGCCGCTGGGCGAGACGGTCGCCGAGCAGAACGAGATTCTGGGCGTCCTCTACCAGTTCGGACTGACGGCGGCGAAGACCGGCTTCCTGATCTTCACCGTGTTCTGGGTGCGGGCCACGATGCCGCGCATGCGCGTCGACCAGCTGATGGCCTTCTCGTGGAAGGTGCTGCTGCCGCTCTCCTTCGCGCAGATCCTCGCCAACGGCCTGGTGCTCGTCTACGGCTGGCCGGATGTGCTGCTGCTGCTCGCGAGCGGCGCAGGTCTCGTCCTGCTGGCCGTGATCATCGACCGCGCGGTCAAGCGGCCGGCGGAGCGCCCGGGGCGCCCGTCCGGCGCGCTGGAAGGCGAGGCGGCGACATGAGGGGCATCGTGAGGGCGATGGCGACGACTCTCGGGACGTTCGTGCGCGGCCCGGTCACGCGCGAGTACCCGGAGCGGCACCGGCCGATCCCGCAACGCGATCGGGCCTTTCCGCTCCTGCTGTGGGACTTCGACACGGACGAGCCGTTCTGCACCGGCTGCCACGCCTGCGAGCGCGCGTGCCCGGTCGAGTGCATGACGGTCCTGATGAAGGACAACCCCGCCCACACCTCCCTCGGAGGCACCTCGAAGCGCCGCAAGATCATCGACAAGTTCTGGATCGACTACGCCCGCTGCATGCGCTGCAACATCTGCGTGGAGGTCTGCAACTTCGACGCGATCGCGATGAACAACACCTGGTCCGGGCACGAGATCTCGGTCTACGACCGCGCAGATCTGGTGATGGACCTCCCGCAGCTGCTCGCGCAGCACAAGGCCGGCGCGATCGACGAGTGGGTCGCTCCGTGAGCGACGCGCCGGGCACTCTCGCGCGGCGGCAGCCGGGAGCCGCACCGTGATGCGGCGGCTCCCCCTCCCGTCGCAGTTCGATCGCATCATCATCACCGGAGGGGTGGTGGCAGGCCTCGCCCTGGCGCCGCTCCTGCTGGTGCTCCTGGTGCTGCTCGCCGTCGACGAGATCACCGCGCCGGAGTTCATCTTCTGGCTGGTCGCCGCGGTGGTGGTGGGCGGAGCGCTCGGGACGGTGCTGTTGCCCAATATCGTCTACGCAGCGCTCTCGCTGGTCGCGACGCTGCTCGGCGTCGCCGGCGTCTACCTCCTGCTCGGCTCGGAGTTCCTGGCGCTGGCGCAGGTGCTCATCTACGGCGGCGGCGTCGTCATCTTGCTGCTCTTCGGCCTCATGCTGACGAACGCGACCGACGACCCCGTCGTCAGTGACGGCTCGCAGAAGCCGTTCGCGGCGATGGTGGGGCTGCTCCTCGCCGGGGTCATCGTCGCCGCCGCCTACGACGCGACGTGGGGAGTGAACGAGGTCGCGGCGTCGAGCCTGCGCGCCTTCGGCGAGCAGCTCTTCGGCGACTACATGGTGCCGTTCATCATCATCGCCGTGCTGCTGGATATCGCGCTCACCGGCGCCTACGTCAACGCGCGCCGCGAGCGTGCCACCGCCGGTGACGAGGAGACCTCCCCGTGATCCCCCTGGAGAATTTCCTCCTGCTCTCGGCGGCGCTCTTCGCCATCGGCTTCTACGGGGTGCTGGCGCGCCGCAGCGCGATCCTGATCCTGATGTCGGTCGAGCTGATGCTGGCGGCCGTCTCCATCAACCTCGTCGCCTTCGCGGCGTACCTGGACGCCGACGGACTCACCGGGATGATCTTCGCGATCTTCGTGATCACCGTCGCCGCCGCGGAGGTCGGCCTCGCGCTCGGCATCGTGCTCCGCCTCTACCGGGAGCGGCGCACGGCGAACGTGGACGCGGCCGACGAGTTGAAGTGGTAGTGCGCGGGCGCTAGCGAGGGGCGCCGGCGGGTCGCCCGGGGAGAACCCGGAGCGGGCGGCCGGGCGAGAAGGGATCAGCCGTGGGCATGGAGCAGGTGTGGCTGTTGCCCGCCATCCCGGCCGCGCTCTTCGTCGTCGTGGCGCTCTTCGGGCGCCTGATCCCCCGCCAGGGAGACTGGCTGGTCATCCTCGGCATGGCGGCCACGCTCGTCATCGGGGCCGTGGTGATACTCGACTTCCAGAGCTTCGTCGTTGGCGGCGTCTTCGAGCCCGGCGGGGAGAACCACTACGCCTTCGCGTGGGCCGCGGTCGGCGACGCCCTCGCCATCGACTTCTCCACGCACGTCGACGCGATCACGGTGGTCATGATCACCGTCGTCACCGTGGTCACCCTGATGGTGATGGTCTACTCGGTGGGCTACATGCACGGCGAGGCGCGCTACGGCTGGTACTTCGCGCTGCTCTCCTTCTTCACCGCGGCGATGCTGCTGCTGGTCGTCTCCGGCAATCTGCTCCAGCTCTATCTCGCCTGGGAGGGGGTCGGGCTCGCCTCCTACCTCCTCATCGGCTTCTACTGGGAGCGCCAGAGCGCGGCGGAGGCGGCGAAGAAGGCCTTCATCACCACGCGCGTCGGTGACGTCGGGCTCCTCATCGGCATCATCCTGCTGTGGCGTGCCTCCGGCACCTTCGACATCCAGGAGATCATCGCGCTCGCCCAGGCCGGCGGGTTCGACGAGACCTACCTGACGGTGGCGATGCTCTTCCTCTTCGCCGGCGCCGCCGGGAAGTCGGCGCAGTTCCCGCTGCATGTCTGGCTGCCGGACGCGATGGAGGGACCGACGCCGGTCTCCGCGCTGATCCACGCCGCGACGATGGTGGTCGCCGGCGTCTACCTCGTGGCGCGGATGCTGCCGGTCTTCGACACGGTGCTGGTGGCGCGCGACGTCGTGCTCTACGTCGGCCTCGTGACCGCGCTGCTGGCGGCGACGATGGGGCTGGTGTCGAACGACATCAAGCGGGTCCTCGCCTATTCGACGGTCTCGCAGCTCGGCTTCATGTTCGTCGCGCTCGGCGCCGGCTCGGTGACCGCGGCGATGTTCCATCTCTTCACGCACGCCTTCTTCAAGTCGCTGCTCTTCCTCGGCTCCGGGTCGGTCATCCACGCGACGGGGCGCCAGCACGTGGAGTACCTGGGCGGGCTCTGGCGCAAGATGCCCGTGACCGGCTGGACCTTCCTCGTGGGCGGGCTCGCGCTCGCCGGGATCGCCCCGCTCGCCGGCTTCTGGTCGAAGGATGAAATCCTCTACGAGTCGCTCGCGCACGGCTCGACCGCTGTCTTCGTGACGCTGGCGGCGACGGCCGCTTTGACCGCGCTCTACACGACGCGGCTCGTCGTGCTCACCTTCTTCGGGCAGCCGCGCGATCAGGCCGCCTATGAGCACGCGCACGAGTCGCCGCGGATCATGACCGGGCCGCTGCTGGTGCTGGCGGTGCTCGCCGCCGTCGCCGGCGTCGTCGCCTTCGACGGCGTCGGCGAGCTGCTCGGGTTCGCCGGCGGCATCGGCTACGTCGTCTTCACCGTGAAGGGGCACGCCTTCGCGTTCCATCCCGACATTGCGGCGACGGCGACCGTGTCGGCGCTGCTGGCGATCGCCGTCGGCCTCGTCTACTGGTGGGGGACGGCGGAGCGCGCGGCGCGCGCTCGCGCGTGGGCGCCCGAGATCCACCGCCTGCTCGTGAACCGCTACTACCTCGATGACCTCTACCAGGCGACGATCGACCGCGTCGTGCTCGGTGCCGCGGGCGTCGTCGCGTGGGTGGACGACCGCATCGTCAACCGCGCGGGCGTGGACGGGGGAGCCCAGGGCATCGGGTATGCCGGGCTCCGCTTGAAGTTCCTGCAGACCGGACGCATCCCGAACTACGCCCTCGCGATGGCGCTGGGGATCATCACCCTGGCGCTGGTCGCATTCGGGACGAGCTAGCGCGCCGCCCGGGGCGCGCGAGACGGAACGGGATCGCGGGACGTGAGGTGCGATGACTGAGAACGACGGCCTGCTGCTGCTGGCGCTGCTGCTGCTGCCGCTCGGGACCGCGCTCCTGCTGATGGTGGTGCCGTCGCGCGAGCGCTCCGCGATCATCGCCCTCACCGCGGCCTCGAGCCTGGCGATGTTCCTCGTCTCGGTCTACGTCTTCCTCTCCTACGACTACGGCGACCCGGCGCAGTTCCAGGGCGTCCGCGCATGGACCTGGATGGAGAACGTCGGGATCCTCGGCGAGAAGGGGATCCAGCTCAAGGTCGGCGTCGACGGCATCGCGGCGGCGATGGTCCTGCTGACCGGCATCATCACCATGGCCGGCACCTGGGTCTCGTGGAAGATCGAGCACCGCACCAAGGACTTCTTCATCCTCCTCTACGTGCTGGCGGCGGGGGTCTTCGGCACCTTCGTCATGCTCGACCTCTTCTTCTGGTTCCTGCTCTACGAGACGGCCGTGCTGCCGATGTACCTGCTCATCGCCGTGTGGGGCTCGACCCGCAAGGAGTACGGCGCGATGAAGCTGATGATGATGCTCGTCGGGGCATCCATCCTGATCTTCGCCGGCATCTTTGCGATCTACACCGAGGCCGGGCTCGGCACCTTCGATCTCGAGGCGCTCTTCGGGGCCGACTACCCGGTCTCCTTCCAGAAGATCTTCTTCCCGATCATCGCGGTCGGCTGCGGCACGCTGGGCGGCCTCTTCCCGTTCCACTCGTGGTCCCCCGACGGGCACGCGGCCGCCCCCACGGCCGTCTCGATGCTCCACGCCGGCGTGCTGATGAAGCTCGGGGCCTTCGGCATCATCCGGCTCGGCTTCCAGGTCCTCCCCGAGGGCGCCGAGTTCTGGGCGCCGGGCCTCCTCACGCTCGGGATCGTGGCGGCGCTCTACGGCGCCGTGTCGGCGCTGCGCCAGACCGATCTCAAGCTCATGACCGGCTTCTCGTCCGTGTCGCACATGGGCTACGTCTTCGTCGGGCTCGGGACCTTCAACGCGATCGGCATCACAGGGTCGGTGCTGCAGATGTTCGCGCACGGTGTGATGACGGCGCTCTTCTTCCTCCTGATCGGCGCGATGTACGACCAGTCCCACGACCGCGAGATCCCGCACTTCTCGGGGATGGCGAAGCAGATGCCGATCTGGGCGGCCTTCTTCGTGATCGCCGGCCTCGCCTCGCTCGGACTCCCCGGCCTCTCGGGCTTCGTCGCGGAGCTCCACATCTTCATCGGGGCCTTCCGCGCCTACCCCATAGTCGGTGGACTCGCCGTGCTCACGGCCGCCATCACCGCGACCTACCTGCTGCGGATGTTCGCTCAGTCGTTCTTCGGTGAGATGAACCCGGCGTGGAGCGGCATGCGTGAGATGGCCTGGCCCGAGCGGGCCGGGGCGGCGGTGCTCGCCGCCTCGATCCTCTGGCTCGGACTCTGGCCCTCCCCCTGGATCGATCGCATAGCGGCGACCGTCGAGGGTCTGCAGGGAGTCGCGCTGTGAACCCCGATCTCAACTACGAGTACGCGCTGCTGCTCCCGGAGTTCATCCTCGCCGCGACGGCCGCGCTCGTGCTTTTCGCCGACGCCTTCCGCCAGGAGCTGCGCGTGAGCCGGCGCCTGCTGCCCTGGCTCGCGGTGCTGGGGGCGCTCGTCGCCGGCGTCGTCTCGCTCGCCTACCTCGACCGCTCCGACGACTTCGCCGAGCTTCTGACGATCGACGACTTCACAACCTTCTTCCGCGTCCTCTTTGCGGCGATCGTCGTGGTGCTGATTCTCGGATCGCACGAGTTCGTCGAGCGGCACGTTCGCCACGTCGGCGAGTTCTACGCGCTGCTGCTGCTTGCGACCGTCGGCGCCATCTTCATGTCGGCGGCCCGCGAGCTGATCACGGCCTACATCGCGATCGAGCTCCTCTCCTTCTCGCTCTACGTCGCCGTCTCGCTCACGCTCGGCGATCGGCGCTCCGGCGAGGCCAGCCTGAAGTACGTGCTGCTCGGCGGCGTCGCCTCGGCGATGCTGCTCTACGGCCTCTCCCTGCTCTACGGCATCGCCGGCTCGACGCAATACGCCGAGATCGGTGCGGCCTTCGCGGCCGGCACCGCCGACTTCGAGTGGGCCCTGGTGCTCAGCCTGGCGCTGCTCATCGGCGGCCTCGGCTTCAAGGCCTCGGCGGTCCCGTTCCACATGTGGACGCCCGACGCCTACGAGGGCGCCCCGCTGCCCATTACCGCCTTCCTCTCCGCGACGTCGAAGGCGGCGATTGTGGCGTTGCTGCTCCGGGTCTTCGGCGGCCCGCTGCTGCCGGCCATCGACGAATGGCAGTGGATGATGGCGACGCTCGCCGTCCTGACGATGGCGTTCGGCAACCTGATCGCGCTGCAGCAGAGCAACATCAAGCGACTGCTCGCCTACTCGTCGATAGGTCAGGTCGGCTACATGCTGATGGCGGTGACGGCCATCTCGTTCGAGACGTCGAGCGCGCTCTTGCTCCACGTCGCGGGCTACCTCGTGACGAACCTCGCGGTCTTCGCCGCCGTCATCGCCGTGCACAACCGGACGGGAGACGAGCGCATCGCAGGTTTCCGGGGCCTGGCCGAGACCCAGCCCTACCTCGCCCTGGTGCTGACAGCGGGGTTGTTCTCGCTCGCCGGGATGCCGTTGTTCGCGGGCTTTGCCACCAAGTTCATCCTCTTCCAGGCCGTGGCCAGCGAGGGCTTCCTCTGGCTGTCCGTGGTTGCCGTCATCGCCAGCACCGTCTCGCTCTACTACTACCTGCAGGTCATCCGGCAGATGTACCTCTACCCGCCGGACGGCGACGCGGCGCGCTGGCGGCCGTCGTTCACCGCTCTCGCCACCACCGGGGGCCTGCTTCTCGGCGTGGTGTTCATCGGGCTCTACGCCGGTCCGCTCTTCCGGCTCGCCGATGGGGCTGCGACGGCCCTCTTCGTCTAACCCGGCGCGGGGACAGGGAGGGCGCCGGGAGGCCGGACCGACGAGGCACACGCGGCGCGCCGGGCGAAGCGTGCCGCGGCGGGAGCGGCTGGGGTACACTGCCGCCGCAGGGAGGCGCTGGGATGAGTCGACGACGCCTCGCCGCTGTCTGTGCCGGCGCCGCGGCGGCGCTCGTCCCGGCGATCGCCGCCGCGCAGGAGGGCCGGGCACTCGGCGCGCCCGAGCAGGCAGCGGGTGCCGTGGTCATGACCATCGCCGGCGTTCTCGTTCTCTTCGCGGCGGCGGGCGTCGGGTACCTCTACCTCCGCCTGAACGGCTTCGAATGGGACTTCCAGAAGAAGGAGCTGCCTCCGGAGCCGGGCTCCGGTGGACACCACGAGTCCTGAGCCGCCCCGCGAGGCGGCCTGAGGCGACGGGGAAGGAGCAGCACGTGTTGCAGGTCGGCGAGAGGATGCCCGAGTTCAAGCTGCGCCATCGCGACGGCGACGTGACGAACGAGGACTTCGCGGGAAGTCCCGCCGTCATGGCGTTCTACGCGGTCGCCTTCACCGGAGGCTGAGAGCGTGAGATGAAGGCCTTCCAGGAGCTCCTCGGGGAGTTCCAGGAGGCCGGCGCCCGCGTCGTGGGTGTCAGCTCGGATCACGCACCGGCCAACGGGGTCTTCCAGGATCAATGCGGCACGGAGTTTCCGCTGCTCGCCGACTGGCCGCGCTACCGCACGCTGGACGCCTTCGGCGTCCGCGACGAGAGGCTGCCCATTGCGCAGCGGGTGACCTTCATCTTTGACGGCGAGGGCGTCTGCCGCTACGTGCTGAAGGACCTCGACGAGGTCGAGTACCACGCCTCGGAGGCGCTGAGCGCGGTGAAGGGGATGGCGGCGGGCGGCTAGGGAGCCGCGGCGGCGCTGAGCGCCGGGCCTACTCGGCCTGCACCGGGTAGGCCCGCATCGCCTCCTCGATCTCGCCGGCGCGCTTCTCGAGCGCGCCGAGCCTCTCGTGCAGCTCCCCGCGCATCTCGGTGAGCTGCTGGCTCTTGTGTTCCACGATCTCGAGCTGGCGCCTGGTGGCGTCGATCACGAGCTGGACGCGCTCGCGGCGGGCCGGGAGCTCGCGGTCCAACCGGAACGTCGCGCGGATCTGGGCGCGCAGCTGCTCGGCATCCACCATCTCCTTGATCTCGGCGAGGCTCAGGCCGAGCAGCTCCTGGAGCTTCTTGATCAGGGAGACTCGCTCGATGTCGTTGTGGGTGTAGAGGCGGAAGCCGCCCTCCAGGCGGTCGGTGGGGCTTATGAGCCCTCGTTCCTCGTAGAAGCGGAGCGTTCGCTGCGTGACGCCCGTGCGCTCGGCAACCTCGCCTATCTGGTAGCGGCGGTCCCCGTCGTCCACTTCGTCCCCCTGACCGGCATCGCTCGTCGGGGTGAGCGAGGGGATCGTAGGGAGAGGCGATCCGGCCCGTCAAGGAACCGCATGCGGAGGACGCGTCCGGAGCCCCGGCTCACTCGTCCTCGTCGTCCGCGTCGGGGGGCCACCCGGCGGGCGCCGGCAGCGCCGCAGACGGGCGCTCGCGCGGCCGCTGCGCAGGCGGCGGCACCGACGCGACGGCCGAGACGGCCGCCGCGACCCGCGCCGACGAAACGACCAGGATCGGAGCCCCGGCGTCGCGGAAGACCGCGACCGTGACCGGATCGAGCTTCCCCTTGTGCGTGCGCGCATCGATGGCGAGCGGGGCGCGCAGCAGATCCGAGCAACGGCGCATCGTCGCGAGCGAGCGGACGGTGAGACGGTCGTTCTCGGTCGCGCCCGCGGGCGGCGTCACCAGCGCGGCATCGGGCTCGAGCGTGGCCAGCGCCCGGAGCGCCGCCTCGTCGATGTCCGGGCCGAGCAGGGGGACCCGGCCGAGCTCCGGCCGTGCGAGGGCGGCCGCCTCTGCGAGCAGCTCGTCGAAGACGAGAAAGTCGACTCCCTGCTCGATCAGGGACTGCGAGTCGGAGTCGGTCGCGCCCGCGAGGAGGCATCCGACGGGCCTGGAGCCGGCGGCGGAGACGATGGGAGCCGCGCCAGCCGGCGGTCCCGTGTAAAGCAGCGCCTGGGCCTCCGCCTCGACGGCGGCCGAGGCCTCAGCGGCGCTCTCGACGAAGGCCACGACCACGACGAAGGGACTCGACGGCTCGGAGCGGCGCCCGAAGCCGATGGCCTGCGGTCGCTGCCGGGCCGTCCGGCGGGCGAGCTCGCGCAGCTTGCTCATGACCACCCCCGGGTCTCCGTCGTTCCCGTCGGCGGGCACGGGCGGTGGAGCCGGCGGGGGGACTCGAACCCTCGGCCTGCTGTTTACGAAACAGCTGCTCTGCCACTGAGCTACGCCGGCGCGGTCCCCATGCTATCACCTGGCGGTCGCGACTTTGAGGGCCCGAGAACCCTGCCCGGAGGGCGCCGGGCGCTCCCCCGGTGCTAGAGATCGCGCCGCCGGAAGACCGCGAAGGCCGCCCCAACGCCGAACACGCAGATGAGGCCGTAGGCGACGATCACCGCGATCTCGCGCCACAGGGCCGTCTCCCCGCGGAACGTCGCGGCGAGCTCGGAGAAGACGCCCCAGCTGCTCAACCAGGAGAGGCCGATGAAGTAGAAGGTGCCGGCCAGGAAGGCGGATGCGGCGAGAGCGATCAGGGCGGCGAAGAACGAGCTGCGAAGAAACGTCGAGAGGGCGATCGCCGGCGCCAGGACTGCGAGCAGCACCGCGGTCACCATGAGCGAGCCGGCGATCACTCCGGCCGTCGACGCGTCGGACTCGGAGGAGTAGCGGAGGATGAGGTGGGAGACGGGAGCCATCACCGCCACCAGCACGGCGACCGCGATCAACAGTCGCGAGGTTACCTTGGCGGCAACGTACTCGGTGCGCGTGACCGAGCGTGCCAGGATCGAGTCGGAGGCGATCGCGGCCTCGCCGGATACGGAGGTTCCGCCGATGATCGCGACGGCGAGCGCCGAGACGGGCGCCACGATGGCGAGCACGTAGACGGCGAGCGTCTCCGACGCCTTCTCCTCCTGGCTCGCGGCGACGGCGACGAAGAACGCCGCCGCGAGCACCAGCAGGGCGATCCAGGTTCGGAGCAGCCACGAGTGCGCGAGCTGGATGACGTCGTAGCGAAGGATGGCGAGGTAGGCCTGCATGGCTGGTTCCCTCTCGTCGCCTCAGCGCGCTCCGGTCCCCGGGCTCGTCCGGGGGCTCGATCGTCTCACCGCGGTGAGATGGGGGTCATCGGAAGGCCGGACGTCCGTCCCGGTGGCCCGGCGACGAGCGCCGGATCGCGGCCCCGACTCATCGGGGCTCGACCGGCAGGCGCTGCCCCGCCTCAGGCAGGCCGCGGTCGGAGCTCGCGAGCCCATCCGCATCGGGGCCGGAGGTCTCGTGCGTCGCCGACCAGGCGGCGAGCCGCTCGATACCACGTGAGCGGTCCTCCTCCAGGCGATGGAGGAAGGAGTCCTCGATCTCGTTCGCGCCGGTGTCGAGATGCAGGAGTTCGGCGCCCGTGCTGCTGATCAGGGCCAGGACGCGCTGGACGTACTCCTCCAAGGGATGCGCCCCGAGGAAGGTGATCCGGAACTCGTTCCCCGAACGCTGCCAGTTCACGGAGGAGAACTCATCGAGCGTGGAGATCCGCTCCTCGAAGGCCGCGACGTTGCCGTCGAGCTCCAAGGAGACCGTCCCCTGCCTGGCGAGGCGCCGCATCTCGGACATCGGCCCGGCATAGATGAGACGGCCCTCCGCAATGATGCCGATGTCGGTGCAGACGCGCTCCACGTCGCCGAGGATGTGGGTCGCGATGATGATCGTGCGGTCGCGGCCGGCGATCTGGCGGATCGACTCGATGATCTGCTTGCGTCCGGAGGGATCGAGCCCCGAGGTCGGCTCATCGAGGATGAGCAACTCGGGGTCGTTCATGAGCGCGGCGGCGATCCCGACGCGTGTGAGCATCCCCGTGGAGAAGCCCTCGAGCCGCTGCGAGGCGGCGCTCGTGAGGTCGACGGCCTGCAGCAGCCGCGCGAGCTGGACCTGCGCGAGGTCGTGCGGCATCCCCAGGATGCTGCCGACGAACTCGAGGTAGCCGATGGGCGTCAGGTGGCGCGGGAAGGTCGGGTTGGTCGGAAGGAATCCGATGCGGCGGCGCAGGTCGGCGCGCTCCGGCGTCATCGTCTCCCCCAGCACCGTGAGGCGTCCGGCGGTCGGTCGCTGCAGCCCCAGCAGGAGCCGGAAGGTGGTCGACTTGCCGGCGCCGTTGGGCCCGACCAGGCCGTAGACCATCCCCTTCTCGACGCGCATGCTGAGCGCGTTCAGCGCGATATAGCGCTTCTGGTAGATCTTGGTGAGGTCCGTCGTCTCCACGACCGCCACGGGCCGCCTCCCGGTTCGCGCCTGAGGTCGCGTGGATCTTAGCAGCGTCCGGCCCGGACCCGATCGGGCGCCCGCAGCCGTGGACACTCGCTACACTTCGGACCATGCAGCGTGTGCTCCTCGTCTCCGACAGCGCCGTTCACGCCGCCGTGGCGGAGGCCGTGCTGCGCGACGAGGGCCTCTTGTTTCGTCACGAGAGCTCGCTTCCGGCCGGGTTGTCGCTCGCGCGGGAGTGGCGCCCGCTGGTGCTGATCCTCGATCTCGCCGTCCCGCTGGAGCGTGATGGCGTGCACGCGGCGCCGGTTGCGGCCGGCCGGAGCGCCGCGCGCGGCGCGCTGCGGACGAGGCTGACGGCGGGAGGCCTGGAGGCGGTGCTGCGCGACCCGGCGATCGGTGGCGCCACCGGGGTGCTCGCCATCGCCGAGCCGGAGCAGCTTGGCGTGCTTCGTCCCGAGACGGAGATCGACGACTTTCTCCTCTCGCCGCTCGACGAAGAGGAGCTGAGGTTGCGCGTGCGGCGGGCCCTGGCGCGTGCCGGGGGGAACGGGGGGAGCGTGCTGCGCCGGGGAGGCGTGGTGCTGGACCTCGAGCGCTACACGGTCACAGTCGACGGCGCGGTCGTCGACCTCACCTACAAGGAGTACGAACTCCTGGCGTTCCTCGCCGGGAGCCCCGGGCGGGCCTTCACGCGCGAGGCGCTGCTCGACCGCGTCTGGGGCTACGACTACTACGGCGGCGCGCGGACCGTCGATGTGCACGTGCGCCGCATTCGCTCGAAGATCGAGGGACGCCGCCAGTACATCGAGACCGTCAGGAACGTCGGCTACCGCTTCGTCGAGCTCTGATCGGCAGCGGGGATTCCGGCGGCCGGAAACATCTCCGAAACAACGGGGTAACGCCCGGGAAACGGCCGTTTCCTATCCTAGAGGGGCCGCGTCCGGGCGGGGTGTGCCTGCCTGCGCCGGCGTGAGGCGATCGCCGGCGACGTGCGCCGGGTCCGAGGGGCAGAAGGAGGAGCGCAGGTGGGCTACGACGAGGTGAAGCAGGTGATGGAGTCGCACGGCGTACGCCGCGTGGAGCTGCGGGTCACGGACCTGTTCGGCCGCTGGCAGCAATTCGCCATCCCGGCGGCGAACTTCACGCCCGAGCTGCTCGCGAACGGCCAGGGCTTCGATGGATCCTCGCTGCGCGGCTTCCAGGAGATTCAGGACTCGGACATGCTGCTCATGCCGGACATCGAGACCGCGGTCTTCGATCCGATGTCCTCCGCCGAGTTCCCGACGCTCGCCGTGATCTGCGACGTGGCCGACCCCATCACCCGGTCGACGTACTCGCGGGACCCGCGGCACATCGCCCAGAAGGCCGAGGAGTACCTGCGCTCGACGGGCATCGCCGACACCGCGTACTTCGGCCCCGAGAGCGAGTTCTTCATCTTCGACGACGTCCGCTACGAGCAGTCGCAGGGCACGGCCTTCTACCACCTGGATTCGGTGGAGGCGCACTGGAACAGCGGTCGCGACGAGGAGCCGAACCTCGGCTACAAGATCCCCGGCAAGGAGGGCTACTCGCCGGTCGCGCCCTTCGACACGCTCGCCGACATCCGCTGGGAGATGCACGAGGCGATGCACGCGGTGGGAATGGAGACCGAGGTCGGCCACCACGAGGTGTCGACGGCCGGCCAGGGAGAGATCGCGACGCGCTACGCGACCCTGACGCGCCGCGGCGACTACAACCAGTGGTACAAGCACATCGTGCGCAACGTGGCGCGCAGCCACGGCAAGGTCGCCACGTTCATGCCGAAGCCGATCTTCGGCGACAACGGCACCGGCATGCACACCCACATGTCGCTGCGCAAGGACGGCGAGCCGATCTTCTACGATGCGAACGGCTACGCCGGGCTCTCCACGCTCGCGCGCCACTACGTGGGCGGACTGCTCCGGCACGCGCCGGCGATACTCGCCTTCGCCGCACCGACGACGAACTCCTACAAGCGCCTGGTGCCCGGGTTCGAGGCGCCGGTGAACCTCGTCTACTCGATGCGCAACCGCTCCGCCGCGGTCCGGATTCCGACCTACGACCTCTCCCCGGGGGCGAAGCGGGTCGAGTTCCGCCCGCCCGACCCCTCGTGCAACGCCTACCTCGCCTTCGCGGCGATGCTGATGGCCGGCCTCGACGGGATCCAGAACCAGATCGAGCCGGGCGACCCCATCGACCGCAACATCTACGAGCTCTCGGGCGAGGAGGCGACCGCCATCCCGAAGGTGCCGGGCTCGCTCCCGGAGGCGATCGCCGCGCTTGAGGCCGATCATGAGTTCCTGCTCGCGGGCGGCGTCTTCACCGCCGACGCCCTCGATCTCTACCTCGACTGGAAGCGGGAGGAGATCGGCGAGCACGGACAGCGGCCGACGCCGTTCGAGTACGAGATGTACTTCCACGTGTAGGCGATTCGCCGCGGAGCGGCGCCGCCGGGCGGCGGGGCGAACCGATGGATGAGTCGAGCTCGCGCCAGCACGTCCTGCAGGCGTGCCGCGACCATGATGTGAAGTTCATCCGCCTGTGGTTCACCGACATCCTCGGGGTGTTGAAATCGGTGGCGATCACGGTGGAGGAGCTCGAGCACGCGCTCGCCGACGGCATCGCCTTCGACGGGTCGTCGATCCGCGGGTTCGCGCGGGCGCGCGAGACGGACATGCTCGCGGTGCCCGATCCGGCGACCTTCCAGCTCCTGCCGTGGCGGCCGCGCGAGCAGGCAGTAGCACGTATGTTCTGTGACATACGTGAGCCCGGCGGGGAGACGTTCCCGGGCGACCCGCGAGCCGTGCTCAAGCGCATACTGGCGCGCGCGGCCTCAGGCGGGCTCACCTTCTACGTCTCGCCGGAGATCGAGTTCTTCTACTTTCGCGACGCGCACGGGACGGAACCCCTCGACCAGGGTGGCTACTTCGACCTCACCGCCTTCGACGCGGCCTCCGACCTCCGGCGTGAGACCGTGCTGATGCTCGAGGAGCTCGGCATCGGCGTGGCCCTCTCGCACCACGAGGTGGCGCCGAGCCAGCACGAGATGGACTTGCGCTACACCGATGCGCTCACGATGGCCGACGCGATCATGACCTACCGGGTGGTGGTGAAGGAGGTGGCGCTACGGCACGGGGTGCACGCGACGTTCATGCCCAAGCCCCTCACCGAGCACAACGGGTCGGGGATGCATCTGCAGCTCTCGCTCTTTCGCGGCGAGCGCAACGCCTTCTACGATCCCGACGACGAGCTGCGCCTCTCGCCGCTCGCCAGACAGTTCGCGGCCGGTCTCCTGACCCACGCGCCGGAGACGCTGCTGGTGACGAACCAGTGGGTCAACTCCTACAAGCGCCTGATGCCGGGCTTCGAGGCTCCGACTCACCAGAGCTGGTCGCCGCATAGCCAGGCGGAGCTGGTGCGCGTGCCGGAGCACCGCCCGGGGCAGGAGCTCTCAACGCGGATCGAGTACCGCGCGCCCGATGCGGCCTGCAATCCCTACCTGGCGCTGGCCGCGGTGCTCGCGGCGGGGCTCGCCGGCATGGACGGATCCTACGAGCTACCGCCTGCGACCGGTGGGGCGGAGGAGTCAGCCGATGCGGCGGCCCTCCCCTCCTCGCTCGGCGAGGCGATCGGCGCGTTTCGGGGCTCGGGTCTGATGCGGGAGACGCTCGGCAACCACGTCTTCGAGACGCTGATCGCGAACAAGCGCGAGGAGTGGGCGCGCTACCGGGTGCAGGTCTCGGAGTACGAACGGGCGCAGTACCTCACGCTGCTGTGAGCGGGACCGCCCGGCGGAGGTCGCGCCGGGCGGCCGCCGCGTCGCCCGCTAGACCCCGGGGTCTAGCAGGAAGGTGCGGACCTCGGTCGTCCAGAGGTCAGGCGCCTGTCCGGCGTTGAAGTTCCCCTGGCTCGGAAGCCGGACCCCGCGCGAGCGCGGGATCGTGGCGAGGAACTTCTCGTGCGAACGCCCGAGCTCGCTGGTCGTCCCGTGGATGACGAGCGTCGGCGCCTGGATGCGAGGCGTGGTCTCCCACATGTCGTGATGGCACATCGCGTAGGGACCGGCCCCCTCCCAGCCCATGTCGCCGTAGGCCGTCTGACCCTCGTTCACGATCAGGTTATTGATGAAGCGCTCGGTGGCGCGCCGCATATCCATCTCCGGCCGGGTTCCGCCGACCTTGTTCCACAGGTCGACGAGGTGGCTCCCGTCGCTCCGGGGCTCGAAGTAGCGGTGAATGCGTTCGTGGACGGCGCGGCGCGAGGGCGTTCCCCAGTTGAAGACCTCCTCCAGCACGAGCTTGTCGACGCGCTCCGGGAACTCGGCGGCCGTGACCGCCGCGATCTCGGAGCCGGTGTGCGTCCCGTAGAGGCTGGTGCGCTCGATGCCGAGCCCGTCGAGCAGCCAGGTGACGGCGCGTCCGAACTCGCGCAGCGTCGTGTAGGGGGGATCCGGCCGGTCGGACTGGCCGTAGCCCATCGTCGACATCGCGATCACCCGGAACTCGTCCGCGAGCAGCGGCGCGATGTCCCGATACGCCATGCACGAGGCGGGCGTGGCGTGGAGCATCACCAGGGGCTCGCCCGTCCCCATCTCGAAGTACTCGATGTTGCCGTCCGGGCACTGCACGAAGCCGCGCCGGAGGACCGCCGTTGCCTGCGTCACCTACCATCCTCCTCTCCCTGCCGGGTGCCGGTGACCGGCCGCCCGCCGTTCCCGCGCGCCCGATGGCGCGCGCGACACGGCGACACGGCGGAGGCCCCGAGACCCCGATCGCCCGGGAGATAGTAGATCACCAACCGCGCGGCAGGGGAGCCCCCGGCACCTGCGCGGCCCGCCGTTCGTTGGCGCTCCCCAGAGGGCGGACCTATACTCGATGCTGCCGAGCGCGGCCGGGCCGCTGGCGGCGGCGCGTCAGTCGGACGCGAGACGGTCTTGAGTGGAGCACGGCTGTGCCGAAGCGGACCTGGCAGCCGAAGCGTATCCCGCGCAAGCGGAAGCACGGCTTCCGCGCGCGGATGGCGACGCGTGGTGGACGCGCCGTGATCCGACGCCGTCGCGCGCGCGGGCGCTCACGACTCGCGGTCTAGCGGTCCCCAGGGCGCAGAGCGGCGTGGCTGTCGCGGCAGATCGACTGCGCCGAAGCACCGAGATCACTCGGGCACTGCGACGGGGGAAGAGGGCGCGCCGCCGGCTGGTGCAGATCGCGGCCCATCCCAACGGACTCCCGCGCAGCCGCTACGCGCTCTCCGTGAGTCGACGTGTGGGGTCGGCGGTGGCCCGAAACCGCGTGAAGCGGCGCCTGCGGGCGATGTTGCGCACGGGCGCACCGGGCGGCGGGTACGACCTCGTCGTGACCGCCCGCCCGGGATCGGCCTCGGCCGAGTACCGGGAGCTCCGGGATGACGTGGCTCGCTGCTTCAGCGGGATCGGTCTCCGGCTGTCGGAGGATCCATGAGTTTCCTGCTCAGGGCTGTCATCCGCATCTACCAGATGAGCATCTCGCCCGTGCTCGGGCCGAGTTGTCGCTACCAGCCGACCTGCTCGCGCTACGCGCTCGTGGCCATCGAGCGGCACGGCTCTCTGCGGGGGGCGTGTCTCGTTGCGCGGCGGCTCATCAGGTGTCGCCCGGGCTCTGCCGGTGGCTACGATCCGGTCCCCGGTCGCGGCGTCGGCGCCCGCGCGAAGCGCCCGGCGGCGCCGACGGGCGCCCGGGGCCCGGGATCCGCGGCCGGGCGGTGATGTTCCACGTGAAACACCCGCGGCTTCCGCTCGTCGCCGCCTCCCTCGCCGCGCTCGTCGTCGCGACCGGCTGCATCGGCGACACGTTCTCCCAGCCCACGGGCTGGGCCTCCCCGGTCGAGACCGGCGAGGGCCTGCTCGTGCAGAGCGAGCGCGGACGACTGGACGCGCTCGAGTTCACGGCGAGCGGCGGGCTGGTGGAGCGCTGGCACTACCCGGTCTCCGACGATGAGGTCGAGCTCGTCGCCATCTACGCGACGCCGGTCGTCGAGGACGGCGTGATCTACCTCGCAGGCTACTCGGGCGACGTGGTGGCGCTCAGCGTCGCGACCGGTCGCCCGCTGCCCGACTGGGGCCCGCCCGTGCGGCTCGACGGCCACATCGTCGCGACGCCCGCCTTCGACGGGACGCGACTCTACGTCGCCACCGACCGCGGGCGCGTCACGGTGCTCGAGGCGGCGACCGGCCGGGTCGCGGGCCCGGTGCTCGATGTCGCCGGCGACCACCCGATCTGGGGCGACCCGGTACTCCAGGGCGGGACCCTCTACATCGCCGACATCAACCGCACCGTGCACGCCATCGGGGTCGATTCCGGGGAGGCGCGCTGGACGCAGGCCCTCGACGGCGGCCTGGCGGCGCCGCTCGCCCTCGATCGCCAGGTCTTGCTGGCGGGTGCTCTCGATTCCCGCCTCTACGCGCTCGACGCGGAGGCCGGCGGATCACCGCTGTGGAGCTTCGAGGGCGACGGCTGGTTCTGGTCGCGCCCGCTCGTCGCCGGCGACTCGATCTACGCCCCGACCTCCCGCGGCACCGTCTACGCCATCGATCGCTTCTCGGGCGCCCAGCGCTGGAGCTTCGCCAGCGAGGGATCGCAGATACGCACGGCTCTCGTGCTCGTCGACGGCGTGCTCGTCGCCCTCGACAAAGACGGCGGGATCGTCGGGCTGGCGCCGTCGAGCGGCGCGGTGCTCTGGCGGGGCACGATCGACGGCGATGTTCTCGCCGATCCCCTCGTGCGCGGGTCGGAGATCCTCTACCTGACGACGGACGGTGACGTCGTTCGCGTCCATCCGCAGGATGGACGCATCGAGGAGCTCTCCCGTCTCTCCCTCGGGTCCCGGGACGGGTAGGCGGCCGTGCCGATCGGGTTCATCTGGCAGACCTTCCTCGAGACGCCGCTCATCAACCTGATGGTGGCGCTCTCGGCGCTCACCTTCGGCTCCTACGGCCTGGCGATCCTGCTCTTCACCGTCATCTCGCGCGCAGTCACCTTCCCGCTGACCCTGCGGACGCTGCACTCGATGCGCTCGCTGCAGGATGCCCAGCCGCGCATCCAGGAGATCCAGAAGAAGTACTCCGATCCGAAGCGCCGCTCGGAAGAGACGATGAAGCTCTATCGGGAACTCGGCGTGAACCCGCTGGGCTGCCTGGGCCCGCAGCTCATCCAGTTGCCGGTCTTCATCGCGCTCTACCAGGTCATCCGCATCACGCTGGGCACCACGCCCGAGAGCGTGCTCTCGCTCTCGGGGCGCCTCTACGACTGGGACATCGTGCAGGGGGCGATCCCGCTCTCGACCAGTTTCCTGGTGCTCGACCTGCGCGAGAACGGTCCGATCTGGCTCGTCGCCATGGTCTTCGTGGCGATGTGGCTTCAGCAGCGCATCTCCAGCGGCCGTACGCGCGCGACGGCGGCGCCGAACCCGCAGCAGGCTCAGATGAACCAGATGATGCAGTGGATGATGCCGGCCATCTTCTCCTGGTTCGTCTTCATCGTGCCGGCGGGACTGGGGCTCTACTGGGCCGCGAGCACCATTATCGGTATTGTCTTGCAGTGGATTTTCGTGGGTCCCGGGGACTTCACGTGGGGCTCCCTTGTTCCGGCAGCAGCCCGTCAGTCGCTGGGGCTGAAGCCCGCCGCGCCGGCGCACGCGGGCCGGCCCCGCGAGTCCGTCGACGGCACGCGGACCGGAACCGAGGAAGACCGATCGGACGCAGGGGGCGAGGCGAGGACAGATGATGGACACAGTGGAGGTCAGCGGAAGGACGGTCGACGAGGCCGTCGATCGAGCGCTCGATCAGCTCGGTCTCAGTCGCGATCAGGTCGACGTCGACGTCGTTAGCGAGGGTCGCGCGGGCTTCCTCGGCATCGGCGCGGAGGAGGCCGTCGTACGGGTCACGTCGCGCAGCTCTCCCGATCCGGACGGCTCCGGCGAGACGACGGGCAGGCCGTCCAGGCGGCGCGGCCGGCGGGGCGGCCGGGGCCGCCGCCGCGAGGGTCGTTCCGGCGCCGGACCGGAGGGGGAGGAGCCACCGGTGCGCGAGGATGCCCCCGCGGCCGTCGCCGACCTCGAGGACGACGAGCCGCCGCGGCGAGCGGACGTGGAGCGCCGGGATGGCGGTCGGCGCCGCGACGATCGCAGCGGCGCCGGCGGTCGGGGCCGCCCGGACCGCTCGCGCGGACCGCGCCGGCCTCGCCGGGCGCCGCTCGATCGCGTCCCGGAAATCCCCGGGCAGACTCCGGAGCTGCCGGATCCGGTGACGGAATGGGACGACGCGATCGATCTCGCGGGGCGGACGCTTCGCGACCTGCTCAACCTGGTCGGACTCACGGAGACGGAGATCCGCGCGCGCGATCCGGAGACGGACGGCGACGGGATCGGCCGAACAGAACAAGTGTTCGATATTGTTGCTCTCGACGATGAGACGGCGGACGAGCTCGGGGGGCTGATCGGCCGTCGAGGGCAGACGCTCGTGTCGCTGCAGTACCTGCTGAACGTCATCGTCGCCCGGCGTCTCGGGGGCGATCACGTCTTCGCCGTGGACGCCGCCGGCTACCGCCGCCGGCGCGAGCGCTCGCTCGTGGAGATGGCTCAGGAAATCGCCGAGGAGGTACGCGAGACCGGCGATGTCATCACGCTCGAGCCGCTTTCGGCCGCGGAGCGGCGCATCATCCAC
Organism: Chloroflexota bacterium; assembly: GCA_026713865.1. Classification (GTDB taxonomy): domain Bacteria; phylum Chloroflexota; class Dehalococcoidia; order UBA2979; family UBA2979; genus VYDC01. The sequence continues at coordinate 52,758 of JAPONQ010000096.1, forward strand.
CTCGCCATCGAGAAGGAAGCGGGCGTCCGATCGGAGAGCGTCGGCGAGGGTGACGAGCGCCAGGTCGAGGTAATGCCGGAGTAGGCGGGCCGGTCGAGCCGCTCCCCGGAGGGATCGGTCGATGTGAGCGTCGTGATCGCGTTCGCCAACCAGAAGGGCGGCGTCGGGAAGACGACGACCACGGTGTCGGTTGCGGCCGGCGCGGCCGAACGCGGCGTTCGTGTGCTCCTGGTCGACGCCGATCCGCAGGCGAACTCGACGTCGGCCCTGGGCTGTCGACCGGACGGCGGCAGCCTCTACGAGGTGCTGGCCGGCCGCCGGAGGGGCGCGGACGCCGTCGTCGCGACCGCGTCGCCGCTGCTCTCGCTGCTGCCGGCGAGCGGCGACCTCGCCGGCGCCGCCGTGGAGCTCGTCGCCCAGACCTCGCGCGAGCACCGGCTTCGCCTCGCCCTGGAGGGCGTGCGGGCCGACTACGACCTCATCCTCATCGACTGCCCGCCGTCGCTCGGTCTTCTCACCGTGAACGCGCTGGTGGCGGCGGATCAGGTCATCGTGCCGGTACAGTGCGAGTACCTCGCACTCGAGGGTCTCGGGCAGCTCGCGCGGACGATCGAGCTCGTCCGCGCGAACCTGAACCCGGGGCTGGAGCTTCTGGGAGTCGTTCTCACCATGTTCGATGCCAGGACGAAGCTCGGCCGGCAGGTGCAGCAGGAGGTTCGTCGGCACTTCGATTCCACGTTCGAGACGGCGATACCGCGCTCGGTGAGACTCGCGGAGGCGCCGAGCCACGGGCAGCCGATCCAGATCTACGATCGCCGCTCCCCGGGTGCCCTCGCGTATGAGAGTCTGGTGGACGAGCTGCTCGGACGATTGCGCCTGCCGCGGGGAGGCGGCCGCTGAGCGGGAGGATGCATCGTGCCGCGTAGGAGCGGGCTCGGACGGGGGCTCGAGGCGCTGATCCCGGTGGCGCCGGGACAGGCGGATCCCCGACTCCCCGTGCGCGAGGTCACGCTGGACCTGATCGCGCCGAATCCGGAGCAGCCCCGCACGGCGATGGACCCGGGCGCGCTTGCCGAGCTCGTCGACTCGGTGCGCGAGCACGGAGTGATCCAGCCGTTGCTGGTCTCCGAGCTCGGTCGCTCCGAGTTCGACGACGAGGCCGTCGCGGAGGGGCCGCGCTACCAGCTGATCGCCGGCGAGCGGAGGCTGCGGGCGGCGCGGGCGGCCGGACTCGAGCGGGTGCCGGTCGTGGTGCGGCAGAGCACGCCCCAGCAATTGCTCGAGCTCGCGATCGTCGAGAACGTGCAGCGCGCCGATCTCAGCCCGCTCGAGGAGGCCGTTGCCTACCAGCGCCTGGTCGAGGACTTCGGGCTGACGCAGCAGGAGGTCGCCGGCCGGGTCGGCCGCTCCCGCGCGGCGGTGGCGAACACCATTCGCCTGATCGAGCTGCCGGACGCCGTGCGGCGGTCCCTGGCGCGGGGGGAGATCACGGCCGGACACGCGCGAGCCATCCTCGGGCTCACCGGCGCGGAGGCGCGCATCGCGGCGTGGCGGCGCGTCGTCGCCGAGGGGATGAACGTACGCCAGGCGGAAGGCATGGTACGGGCGGCAGTGGCGCCGCCGCCTCGGGAGACCTCCCGCGTGCCCGCCACGGCCGACGCCGCCGACGACCAGTCGCGGGCGGTGGTGGAGGCGCTGGAGAGAGCGCTGGGCACGCGCGTCCGGCTCCGCCGCAGCCGGCGGGGGCGCGGCTCGCTGACGATCCACTTCTACAGCGACGAGGAGCTCGGCGGCGTGCTGGAGCGGCTGCTGGAGGGGGAGGAGATCCGATGAGCGTGGCTGAACGCCTGCGCGAGCTCGGCGTGCCGCTCGGCTCGCCGGCCCGCCCGCTGGCCCTCTACCGCCCCGCTCTCCTCCGGGGTGAGCTGGTGCTGGTCTCTGGGCAGCTGCCGATGCGCGACGGTGCCTTGCTCCACCCCGGGCGGGTGGGCGACGGCGTGGGCCTCGACGAGGCGCGCGCGGCGGCGAGGCAGTGCGCGCTGAACGGCCTGGCCGCCGCCGCGGCGGCTCTCGGCTCGGAGGCGGCGCTGGAGGGGATGCGGGTGCTCCGCACCGCGGGCTACGTCGCCGCCACGCCCGGCTTCGACCAGCAGCCCGAGGTGATAGACGGCGCGAGCGAGCTACTCAGGGAGGCGCTGGGCGACGAGAACGGCGTGGGCGCCCGCGCCGCGATCGGCGTCGCCTCGCTGCCGCGCGGTGCCTGCGTCGAGGTCGAGTTCCTCTTCGCAACCGAGGCGCGGTAGGCTCGCTGCGCTCGCTGAAGGAGGGCGGACCGCTCGCCGTCGCGGTCGCCCCGGGGAGAGTGGCATGTCGCGCATCGACTTTGTGACGGGCGCGCCGGAGCGCTACATCGGCGAGGTGCGCGCGCTCGCCGCCGTCCCCGATCGCCTGCGCCTGGCGCTCGCGGGCCAGACCGACGAGGCCCTCCGCCGTTCCCCGCCGGGAGCGGAGTGGTCCCCTGTCCGGGTGCTGGCCCATCTCCTGAGCTACGCGCGCCACAGCCGCGAGTTCATCTACCGCATCGCCTGGATGGAGGAGCCGGAGTCGGTGATCTGGGACGAGGCGGACGAGGTCGAGCGCGAGGGGTGGGAGCGCCTCGGCGGCGCCGAGTTGCTCGCTTTGATCCGCTCCGAGATCGAGAGCACTGTCGCCCTGCTCTCGGGGACGCCGGATGCGTCGTGGGGACGGCCGGGTCTCCACCCGATCAGGGGGCGCCGCTCGCTGCGCCAGCAGGTGCGAGGGCACATCGACCACCTCGAGGAGCACATCGGCCAGATCGAGGCGGCCCTCACCGCCAGCGGCGCAGCGTCGGGCGCCGGCTCGAACGGCTAGCCGACACATCCCCGACCGGTCGGTCTCCGGGTCCCGGCCGTGCCGCCCGCTCCCCGGCTAGCCGCGCTCGATCGGGAGGTCGGCGCGCCTCGACCACTCGGCCCACGAGCCGTCGTAGTTGCGCGCGCCCTCGAACCCCAGGAGCTCGTGCATCACGAACCAGCTCGCGGCGGAGCGGACGCCGCCGCCGCAGTAGGGGAAGACCTCGAGTGATCCGTCGACGCCGGCGGCGGCGTAGAGCGAGCGCAGGTGCTCGCGCGGGAGGAACCGTCCGTCGCCGTCGACGAGCATCTCCCAGTTCATGTGGATGGAGCCGGGAACACGGCCGGAGCGGGGAGCGGTGTGTGCACCCGCCTCCTCTCCCCGGTACTCCCCCGTCGTGCGGCAGTCGAGCACCTGTGCCGGCCGGTCGCCCGCCCGGCCCTCGACGACGTTGAGCACCTGCTCGTAGCTCGCGAGCAGGGAGGCGTCGGGCTCGGGGAGGTCGACTGTGGTCGGCTGCGGGAGAACGGGCTCGGTGGTCGCGGGAAGCCCAGCCCGCCGGAGCGCCGGCAGGGCGGCTTCGGCGATGTGGACGCGCGGCCAGCGGAAGTAGCGCAGCACCCAGTAGGCGCGAGACGGCCAGGCGGAGGGCTCCCCGGCGTAGAGCACGATGCGCGCATCGCCGTCGACGCCGAGCCGGCCGAGCGTCGCGGCCATCTCGGCGCGCCCGGGCACGAGCGCCCGGATACCGTCCCGCTCCGCGCTGAAATCGCCGTACCCGTGCGCGTACACGGCTCGCGGCAGGTGGCCGGCATCGTACTCCGCGCGGCTGTTGGTGACGTGCATGAGGGCGAGCCCGGGGTCGTCGATGTGGGCGGCGAGCCACTCGCCGCCCACGACCGGTCCCGGCTCGGCGGTGCCTTCTCGCTCGCTCATCTCTCTCCTCCTGACCGGTTCTCGCCGCCGTCCTCCGGACGGGACCGCCGGCCGCGCCCGCCCCGCCGGCCGCGCCGGCGCCGCTTCCGTTCGCCGCCCCCCTCCCCCTCGGCGGGAGACGGCCCCGTGTCCGGCGCCCCGTGCCCCGCGGGATCGGGGGCGGGAGGGGTGTCGTCGCGCTCCGCGCGCGGCGCGGAGGGCCGGGGGTCGCCCGGGCGGCGCCGGGAGGTGCGGGCCGGGCGCGACGAACCGCGGCTCCGGCCCTCCCCCGGGCGTCCCGGGTCGCGGCGGCGCTGCTCACTCGCGTCGCGGGCGGCGCCGTCGGACGGGCGTGCCCGGGGCGAGGGGCCGGGGCCGGGGGCGGGGGCGTTCACCGGCGTGAGCCGGGCCAGCAGCGCGTCGCGCAGCGCCTCGTCGCGGCTCCGGATCGGAGCCTCCACGTCGTCCTCGAGGTCGGCGGGCCGCACGGCGGTGCCGTACTGCGCGCGCAGCTCGTCGGCGGGAATGTCGATGACCTGGCCGCTCTCCATGCGGAGGCGGACCAGCTGCGTCAGTGCGTTGACGGAGGTCACGCGCGCGTTGCCGACCGGCGTGCTGACCCGCCGGCCGACCCGGGGCAGGTCGCCGCGCAGCTCGCGATAGGACTCGACCTCGTAGGAGAGGCAGCAGAGCAGACGGCCGCAGACGCCGGAGATCTTCGAGGGGTTGGGCGGGAGGTCCTGCTCCTTCGCCATCTTGATCGAGATCGACGGGAACTCCGTCTGCCAGGTGGCGCAGCAGAGGGCGAGCCCGCAGACGCCGAGCCCGCCCGCGGCCTTCGCGCGGTCGCGGTCGCCGACCTGTTCCACGCGCACGTCGCAGCCGAGGAGCTCGCGGGCCTGGCGCGCCAGCCAGGCGTGCTCGATGCGCTCCTTCGCGGCGAAGGTGAGCTCGCAGAACTCTCCCGCCAGGTCGTACTCCAGGCTCGCGACGCGCAGGCGGGAGTCGGAGCGCGCCGCGAGATCCTGCGCGCGGCGTTGGTCTTCCGCCGCGCGCTCGCGCCCGGCGCGCCAGGCCGCCACGTCCTGCTCGGAGGCGAGCCGCGAGATCACCCGCAGCGGGCCGCGCGCGCTGCCGGAGAGCACCTGGTCGGGGGCGATCACCACCCAGCCGAGCCGCTCGCCGCGATCGGTCGAGACGACGACGTAGTCGCCGACGCCGAGCGCGATATCGCCGGCGCTGCAGTAGGAGACGGGTCCGGCCTCGGTGAAGCGGACCCCGGCAAGATCGGTCATGGTCGATTCGGCTGCTCGCCCGCCTGGGTCGTGGCGGGCCGGGCGCCGTCCTCCTCTCTGGTGGGCGCGCTTCGCCGGGGGAGATCGAGCATGAGGACCTCCAGGGCGAACTGCGCAACGACGTTGGCGAGCAGGTGCGCGCGGGCGCGCTCCAGGGCGGCGAGCGCGGAGGCTGACTCGGAGGCCGCATCCGGATCGGTGTCGGCGCCGGACGGCTGCCCGCCTGCGAGCCCGGCGGCGGCGAGGAGCTGATCGCGCCACCAGCCTCGCCAGTGGTCCAGCAGCTCGAGCACGCTCGCGCGCTCGCGGGGCCACCGGCGGGCGAGCATGTCGGCGTAGTCGAGCCGCTCGGCGCGGTCGGCAGCGGTGAGGCGCACGATGTCGGCGAGAGCGCTCTCGCGCAGGACGGCGTGGGAGGGGTCGGCGTGAAGCCGGAGCGCGGTGCCGTAGCGCCCGCCGGACTCGCGGGCGAGCCGCGCCGCCTCGACCTCGTCGACGTCGGCGTGCTCGGCGAGCGAGCGCGCCAGCGCCCGCGGCGCCAGGGGCGTGAGCCGGAGCAGCTGGCAGCGCGATCGGACGGTGGCCGGAAGCGCCTCGGGGTCGCTCGCGAGCAACAGCAGCAGCGTCCGCCCCGGCGGCTCCTCCAGCGTCTTCAGCAGCGCCTGCGCGGCCTCGTGCTGGAGATCATCGGCGCTGTCGATGAGGAAGATGCGGCGCGCGGCCTGGAACGGGGCGAGGGAGGCGAGCCGCTCGAGGCGCCGTACCTGGCAGACGCGGATGCGCGTGGAACCGTCCGCGGCGTGGTCGCGGTGGGGTGCACCCGCCTCGTCGCAGAGGCCGCCGATGGAGACCGTCTCGACGTCGGGGGCCGCACCGCTTTCGATCAGTCGGCAGCTCGGGCAGAGCAGGCAGGGCGCGACATCCTCCGCAGCGCCCGTGTCCCGCTGCTCGCAGCAGAGCGCCTGTGCGAGCCGTCGGCCGAGCGTCGCTCGGCCGACGCCCGCGGGCCCGGCGAGCAGATAGGCGTGCGCGAGGCGGCCGGCGCGCAGCGCGCGCCGGAGCGAGGCGACGGCCAGCTCCTGGCCGTAAACGCCCCATCCGCCTCCGTCCGGCACGGCGTCCGGCGCGGGCGGCGCAATCTCGGCCGCGGTTCCGCGGCTCGCGGCGGCGGAGTGGACCAGCTCACTCATCGCGGCTGCTCCCGGCGGCCTCCGCGGCGTCCCCGGGGCCGGGTTCGACGTCGAGTGCCATCAGGTCGGAGGCGCGCTCGCGGCGCCGCAGAAGCCGCGCCTGCCCCTCCTCGACGAGCACGACGGCGGGACGGTAGGAGAGGTTGTAGTTCGAGGACATGGAGAGCTGATAGGCGCCTGCGGCGGGCACCGCGAGGAGCTCGCCGCGCCGCAGCCGCGGCAGCCGCGCGTCGCGCAGCAGCACGTCCCCCGACTCGCAGTACTTGCCGGCGATCGTGACCGTCTCCTCGGGCGCGGCCGTCGGTCGCTCGGCCGAGAGGGCCTCGTAGCGCGAGCCGTACATCGCGGGGCGGACGTTGTCGGCCATCCCGCCGTTGACCGAGACGTAGGTGCGGATCCCGGGCACCTCCTTGCGGGCGCCGACCTGGTAGAGGGCGACGCCGGCGCGGGCGACGATCGAGCGCCCGGGCTCGACCGAGATGTGAGGCAGCGGGAGGCCCCGCTCGCCCCATTCGCGGCGCACGGCCGAGGCGATGGCGCGCGCATAGGCGGCGGGCGGCGGGACGGGATCGCCGGCGGCGTAGCCGACCGCGAAGCCTCCTCCCGGCGAGAACTCGCGCACCTCCACGCCGAAGCGGTCGCGGCAGACGCCCGCCGCGAAGTCGGCCATCACGGCGATACCGAGCTCGAAGGGCTCGAGCTCCACGATGGGGCTGCCCAGATGCATGTGGAGGCCGCGCAGATCGAGAGAGGGCTGCTCGAGCACGGCGGCGAGCGCGCGCTCCGCCGCGCCGGTCGCGACCGGCACGCCGAACTTGGAGTCGAGTATCCCCGTCGTGGTCTTCTCGTGCGTGTGGGCGTCGACGCCCGGCGAGAGGCGCAGCAGCACGCCCTGCCTGCGTCCGCCTGCGGAGGCGGCCTCGCCGAGCAGGGGGATCTCCTCCTCGTTGTCGATGACGATGCGCCCGACGCCGGCCTCGACGGCGAGATCGAGCTCCCATCGCTCCTTGGAGTTCCCGTGCAGGTAGACGGTCTCCATGGCGACGCCCGAGGCGCGCAGCACCTCGATCTCGCCTCCGGAGACGGCGTCGAAGCCGAGCCCCTCGGCGGCGATCCGTCGGGCGAGGGGGCGGCTGAGATAGGCCTTGCTGGCGTAGAGGACGGTGCTCTGCGGGTACTCGGAGCGGAAGGCCTCGACGTAGTCGCGGCACTGCACCCTCAGCGTGCGGGCGTCGTAGACGTAGAGCGGGGTCCCGAAGCGCTCGGCGAGCTCGACCGCGTCGCAGCCGCCGAGCGCGAGGTGTCCGCCGGGAGCGAGTCCGGCGGTCAGGGGAAGCAGATCGGCGAGCGGCAGCCTCGCTGTCGCGTCCATCGTCACAGGGCCACCCCGCGTGGTGCGGTGGGATGCTGTTTCGGTCCCCGGGGCCCCTCCCCCGCGCGCGTGCGCGGAGGCGGCTCCGGGTCCGCCTCCGCCGATTATGGACCCTGCGGGACGTTCCCGCACGCTGCCGGGGCGGACGAGGCTACGAGCGGAGGCGCTCGACCGTCCACCCGCGCTCGCCGGCCTCGACGCGGAGCGTCCCCACGTCGGCGAGCCGCGCGAGGTGCGCGCGGACCTGGTTGCGGGCGGCCCGCCTGAGGCCGCGCTGGATCTCGGGATAGAGGGCGCGCCGGATCTGCCGGTCACTCCGGTAGCCGCGGTCGACGAGCTCCAGGATCTGCCGGTCGCGACGGAGGCGGTGGTCGATCAGCTCGCGCACCTTCGCCGAGACGTCCCGGACCACCGGGCCGTGACCGGGCGCGAGCAGCGAGGCGCCGAGCTGCCCGATGCGCTCGAGGCTCTCCAGGTACTGCCCCATGTCTCCGGCGGGCGGCGGCGAGACGGCGCTCGTTCCCACTCCGAGGATGGTGTCGCCGGTGAAGAGAACCCCCGTCTCCTCGACGAGGTAGCAGGTGTGCCCGGCGGTATGGCCGGGCGTGTGCACGGCGCGGACGGTCAACCCGCCGACCGAGAAGCTCTCGCCGTCGGCGAGCGGGCGGTGGACCTCGGTGGCCAGCGCCTCCGCCCGCCACAGCTGCGCCCGCTCGCTGAGCTCGCGGTCGTCGGGGAGGTCCTCGTTGCTCTCGTGCGGCGTGTGGAGCAGCACCTCGTCGAGCGGGTTCATCGCGATCTCGGCGCCCAGCTGCTCGGAGAGGCGGCGCCCGCCCGAGGCGTGGTCGCTGTGATGGTGCGTGATGGCGATCGTGTGGACGCGGAGCGCCCCCATCTCGCGCCCGAGGTAGGCGAGCCGCTCGCCGACGGAGGCGTCGTCGCCGAACCCCGCGTCGATCAGCGCCGCCTCGTCGCCGTCGTGCAGGATCCAGACGTTCGATGTCGGGAAGGTGCGCGTGAAGAGCCGCACGCGGACGACGTGCTGCACCAGGTGCTCGTCGATGCGCCGGGCGGAGGACTCGACGTGCTCCTTGCCCGAGCGCTCGCCGGCGCCCGCCCTCGGGCGCCGGCGGACGCCGGGGAGGCCGCGGACGAGGGGCACGCGCCGCAGCGCGCGGCGCGTGCGTCTCGCAGCAGCGCTGCGCCAGTACGGCCGCGCGCTCCGCTCGACCGCCTCGCGCCAGAGCGTGGCCCGCTGGCCCATCTCGGCTCCCCGCGCATTCGGATCCGGCGCCCGATCGCGCCGGTCGGGAGCGCACGATACGCTCGCGGTCGTGCCCGCGCCATCGTCCGCCGGTCCGCCCCCGGATCCCCTCCCGAACGAGCGGAGGCGGGCGGGGGGTGTGGTCGACGCCGCACGGGTGCGCCGCATCCGCCGCGCCGTCCTCGACTGGTACGAGCGCCACGGGACCGACGTCCCGTGGCGCCCGCAGCCGGGGCGGCCGGGCGACCCGTACGCCGCGCTCGTCGCGGCGGTGTGCGCGCAGCAGACGCCGATGGCACGTGTGCTCCCGCTCTACCGGCGCTGGATGGAGGCGCTGCCGACCCTCGCCGACGCGGCGTCCGCCTCGCGCGCCGAGGTGCTCGCGCTGTGGGGCGACGCCGGCTACCCCCGGCGGGCGCTGGCGATCCGCGAGGCGGCGCGAGCCGCGCGCGCACGCGGGGGCGAGCTGCCGCGGGAGGAGGCGGCGCTGAGGGCGCTGCCCGGCGTTGGCCCGTTCACGGCCGCCGTCGTTCGCTGCTTCGGCCACGGCGAGGAGGTGGCGGCCGTCGACGTCAACGTCGCTCGCGTCCTGGGCCGGGCGGTGCTCGGCGAGCTCGATCCGACGCCGGCGGGCCGCCGCGCCGCGATAGAGGACGTGGCCCGGCGCATGCTGCCCCCGGGCGACGCCCGGCGGTGGAACCCGGCGCTGATGGATCTCGGCGCGTTCGCCTGCAGGTCCCGGCCGCGCTGCGATCGCTGTCCCCTGGAGCGGCTCTGCGCCGCCCGCCCGCGCTTCGCCCGCGGCGAGAAGGCGCCCCGGCCCCGGCGCCAGCCGGCCTACGAGGGGTCGGATCGCCAGTGGCGGGGTCGCATCCTGCGGATCCTGCGCGAGGAGGCGGCCGAGGGGGGATCGGTCGGCGTCGAGGAGCTGCTGGCGCGGGTCGCGGAGGGCCGCGGAGGGCAGGAGCGAGCCCGCCGGCTGCTGGGGGCGCTCGAGCGGGAGGGGCTGGCGTGGCGGGCCGGCAACCGCTGCGGGCTGGGAGAGCCGCCGGGAGCGGCGACGGGCGGTCCGGCGGCTGAGCGCTAGGCGGCCGCCGGTGCTACGCTCGGACGCCGCGCCGGAGCCGAGGAGAGTGCCATGCCCGAGGTCTACGCCGACGATCGCTTCACCGTCGAGGCGCTGCCGGATCTGGGTCGCTTCGCGAACGTCTCGTACATCGTCCGCCCCGCGGACGGCGGGCCGGCGACCGTGATCGATGTGCCGGAGGGCTTCGAGGCCGTCCTCGAGGCGCTCGCCGGCCGCGAGATCGGCGCCGTGATCGTGACCCACTACCACCGCGATCACTGGGACGGCTTCGACGTCTTCCGCGGTGCGAGCGGCGCGCCGGCCTATGCGGGCGCGGAGGAGATCGAGATCGCCGAGTCGCGGCAGGTGCGGCGCCTGGCGGACGGGGAGCGGGTGGAGATCGGCGGCGTGGGGATCGAGGTGATCCACACGCCCGGCCACACCCCCGGATCGATCTGCCTGCGGGCCGGTGGCGTCGTCTTCACCGGCGACACGCTCTTCCCGGGGGGGCCCGGCGCCTCTCGCTCCGGGGAGGCCCTCCAGCAGGAGATCCAGTCGATCACGGAGCGGCTCTATGCGCTCCCCGACGAGACGCTCGTGCTCCCGGGCCACGGCGGCGGGACGACGGTCGCCGACTCGCGGGCGGAGTACGCCGCGTTCGCGGCCCGCGAGCATGCGGAGGACCTGCACGGCGACGTGCTGTGGGCGAGCTCGTGAGCGCCGCCCCGCGTGACGCGGCGTGACGGCGGTCGCCACCGGCGACGCCTCCGTCGTCACGACCCTCGACAACGGCCTGACGCTCGTCGTCACGCCGCTCCCGTTCGCGCGCTCCGTCTCCGCGAGCTTCTACCTGCGGGCGGGCTCTCGCTACGAGTCGGAGGAGAGCGCCGGGCTCTCGCACTTCTGCGAGCACCTCTGCTTCAAGGGAACGGCCCGCCGGCCGAGGCCGGTCGATCTCTCGTCGGAGATCGACGCGGTCGGGGGATCGATCAACGCCTCGACCGATCGCGAGCTGACGAGCTACTACGCCAAGGTGACGCCGGAGTACCTCGAGCGGGCGCTCGACGTGCTCGCCGACATGCTGCGCTGCTCCCTCTACGAGGAGGCGGAGATCGAGCGCGAGCGCGGCGTGATTCTGGAGGAGCTCGGCGCCGTCGAGGACGCCCCCGACGAGCTGGCGGGCGTGCTGCTCGACGGACTGCTGTGGCCCGGGCAGCCGCTGGGACGCGACATCGCCGGGACCCCGGCCTCGGTCGGGACGATCACGGTCGAGCGCCTGCGCGCCTACTACCGCACGCAGTACGTCGCGAACGCGACGGTGCTCTCGGTCGCCGGCGCGGTGGAGCCGGAGCGGGCGCGCGAGCTCTGCGAGCGTCTCGTCGGCGACTGGGAGCCGGGCGCCCCCGCCGACTGGATCCGCGTCGATGGCCCCTCGCCGCAGGCCTCGCGCGTGCGTCTGCGGGCGAAGGAGACGGAGCAGGCACACATCGCCCTGGGGATGGGCGGCCTCTCCGCGGTCGATCCCGATCGCCACGCCCTCGGCCTGCTGTCGGCGATCCTCGGCGAGGGAATGTCCTCGCGCCTCTTCGTGCGGCTTCGCGAGGAGCTCGCGCTCTGCTACGACGTGCACAGCGCCGCGGGGTATCTGCGGGACACGGGAAGCTTCGGCGTCTACGCGGGCGTCGACCGTGGCCGGACCCACGAGGCACTCGCTGCGATCGTGCGCGAGCTGGCGCGCATCCGGGAGCCCGTGGAGGAGGATGAGCTGGCGCGTGCGAAGGCGCTCGTGCGCTCCCGCATCCAGCTCAGGCTCGAGGACACGCGTGCGGTCTCGGCGCGCTACGGCGTGCTGGCTGCGCTGGGCCTGCCCCTGGTCACGCCCGAGGAGGCGATCGCCCGCTACGAGGCCGTGACCGCGGCCGATATCGAGCGGGTGGCGGAGCGTGTCGTGCGTGACTCGGCGCTCCGGCTCGCCGTCGTCGGTCCTTTCGCCGATGAGGAGCCGCTCGAGGCCGCACTGCGGGGGGCCGGGTGAGGGGCGATGGCGAGGCGACGGAGGCGCCGGCTCCGAGCACGCCGGACGGCAAGGGCGCGCGGTTCGCTGGCGGGCGATCGACTCCGCCGCGGACGGCCGCCGACGACGACACCGGGAGCGAGCGTGAGCCGCCGGAGCGGATGGTGCTGGTGCCGCTCGCGTCGATGTCGGGTGCCGAGGGGGAGGGCGCGGCGGACCGCCGCTGCCTGCTGGTCAGGCTCCGCGGCAGCAAACGGATCTCGCTGCTCGACCTGCCCCGTCCGGCCCCCGGCGAGACGCTCTCAGGCGTCGTCGCCGGGCTGCTGAACGCCCGCCTCGGCGTGCGCCCGGCCGGCGAGCCGTGGCTCGCTCCGGGTCGCGTCGCATCGCGCCTGCCGCGCGAGGGCCGCGGGACGTGGGAGCAGGGATGGCGCCGCGCGGTCGTCGTGGCGATCGAGGGCGAGCCCTCGCCCGACGCGCTCGTGGAGGACGTGCTCGCCCTCCCGATCGAGGAGGCCCTCGCCTCGCTGTCGACCGACGCCGAGCGGTCGCTTCTGGCACTCGCGCGCCCGTAGGGCCCCACCCGGCGGCACCGGGCCGCCGGGCGCGAGGGCTAGGGAGACGGATCCAGGTCGGCCGCGGTCCCGGTCCGGCGCGGGGCTCAGAATCCCGGGATCAGCGTCCCGGTGTAGGGGTCGATCCCCGGGTGGCCGAGTTCCGCGGACATTCTCTCGAGCGCCGGGTCCCAGGTCTCCCTGCGCGGGATGTCGCTCACGAGTGACTCGGTCGTCAGCATCAGGGCGGCGACCGACACGGCGCTGTTGAGGGCGATGCGCACGACCTTGACGGGGTCGATGATGCCGAGCGTGAACATGTCCCCGTAGACGCCGCGGGCGGCGTCGTAGCCGTGGTTGCCGCTCCCCGCGGCCACCCCCTCCACGACGACGGCGGGCTCGCCGCCCGCGTTCTCGACGATCTGCCGGAGCGGCGCCTCGAGCACACGCTCAAGGATGCGCACGCCGGTCGCCTCGTCGCCGGAGAGCTCGTCGAAGAGGGGCTCGAGGGAGCTGCGGGCCCGCAGGTAGGCGACGCCGCCGCCGGGAACGACTCCCTCGTCGATGGCGGCGCGCGTGGCGTTGAGGGCGTCGTCCACACGGAACTTCCGCTCGCGCACGTCGATCTCGCTGGTGCCGCCGACCCGGATCACGCCGACGCCGCCCGCGAGCTTGGCGATTCGCTTCTGGAGGATCTCGAAGTCGAAGTGCGTGAGGGCGTCGGTCCTCGACTCCAGCTGCGCCCGAAGCGTCTCGATGCGGTCGCGGATCTGCTCGTCGGTCCCGCGACCGCCGATGATCGTGGTCACGCGGGGGGTGGTGACGATGCGATCGGCGCGCCCGAGCGCGGCGACCTGCACGTTCTCCAGCGTGTGGCCCATGTCCTCGGTGACGAAAACGCCGCCGGTGAGCGCGGCGAGGTCCTCGCTCATCTGCTTGCGCCGCTCACCGAAGGAGGGCGAGCGGACGACGAGCGGATTGAAATTCCCGCGCATCTTGTTCAGCACGAACAGCGAGAGGACTTCGTCGTCCATCGAGTCGCAGAAGATGACGAGGTTCTTTGAGACGGAGAGGAGCTTCTCGAGCAGTGGAGCGACCTGCTGGACGGTGGAGAGCTTGAGGTCGGTAATGAGGATGTAGGGTTCCTCGATCACCGTCTCCAGACGCTCCTGGTCGGTCGCGAAGAGCGGCGACATCCAGCCGTTGTCGACCTGCAGCCCCTCGACGATCTCATGCTCGTGCTCGAGTGACTTCCCCTCCTCGACGGTGATCACGCCGTCGCGGCCGACCTTGTCCATGACGTCGGTTATCAGATCGCCGATCTCCTGGTCGGAATTGGCCGCGATCGTGGCGACCTGCCGCACGGTCGTCTGGCTCTCCACCGGCGTGGCGAGCGTGGTGAGCTGGTCCGTGACCGCCTCGCAGGCGCGCTCGAGACCGCGCCTGAGCGCCATCGGGTTCGCGCCGGCGGCGATGTTGCGGAGGCCCTCGTGGTAGATCGCCTGCGCCAGCACGGTGGCGGTCGTGGTGCCGTCGCCGGCGTCGTCGTTGGTCTTGACCGCGACCTCCTTCACCAGCTGCGCCCCCATGTTGTGGAAGGGGTTGGCGAGGGAGATCTCGCGCGCGACGGTGACGCCGTCCTTCGTGAAGGTGGCGCGCAGGTAGGTCTTGTCGAGCACGACGTTGCGCCCGCGGGGGCCGAGGGTGATGCGAACCGCGTCGGCGAGGGAGTCGACGCCGCGGCGCAGCTCGGCGCGCGCGGCCTCGTCGAATCGCAGGATCTTACCCTTGGGCATCGCTCTCCCCCGTCATCGCGGACCACACGCGCGGCGTCGCATCCGGCCGCCGCCCGCCCGCCCGCGCCGGCGCCCCGGGGCGAGCGGGGCTCCGTTCCCCCTCACACCGTCGCGTCGCCGGGGCGGCGGGTCGAGCCTGCGGCGCAGGCCGCTAGTCGGTGCCGTTCTGGTCGAGGCGCGCCAGCACGTCCGAGAAGCGAACGACGATGTAGTCGACCTTCTCGATCTGGACCTTGGTGCCGGCATACTGCTGGTAGAGCACGCGGTCGCCGGCCGAGAGATCCATCGTCTCGACGACGCCCGCGTCGTTCATCTTGCCGGGGCCGACGGCGACCACGTCACCCTGCTGCGGCTTTTCCTTGGCGGAGTCCGGGATCACGAGGCCGGTGACGGTCACCTCTTCCTCGTCGATCGACTGAAGCACGATGTGATCCGTCAGCGGCACAACCTTCGTCGCCAACTCCCCTGCCTCCTCGTCCTGAGTAACGCCCCTCCGCGTCTCGCGGGGGGCTCTCCCGCCAGTGGCGCGTGATGTTAGCACTCTTCGGTGGAGAGTGCTAGGCGGGGTCGGAGGCCGCCGCCCGGCGCTGCCGAGCGCGGTCAGGGAGCGGTCCGTCCGAGCGCCGCCTGGCCGCGCGCCGCGGTCGGCGCGATGTCGAGCGAAGCCCGGGGATCGACCGCCTCGTGCCTGTGGCGGAAGGCGGCGGCGCCGATCATCGCGGCGTTGTCGGTGCAGAGCGCGGGCGGCGGGATGAAGAGCGGGAGCAGGGCGCGCTCGCGGAGCCGTTCCCGGAGGCGGCCGTTGGCGGCGACGCCCCCGGCGACCAGCAGCGAGGCGACGCCCTCGCGGGTGGCGGCGCGCGTCGCCTTGCGCGAGAGCACGTCGGCGACGGACTCCTCGAACGCCCAGGCGACCTCGGCCGCGGGCGGCGGATCTGGGCCGCGCACCACTCGCAGCACCGCTGTCTTGAGGCCGGAGAAGGAGAAGTCGTCGCTGCCGGGGAGCCACGCGCGCGGGAGGCGCAGATCGCGCCCGCTCGCCGTCCGGGCGAGGCGCGAGATCGGCGGTCCTCCCGGGTAGCCGAGGGAGAGCAGGCGCGCCACCTTGTCGAAGGCTTCGCCGGCGGCGTCGTCGCGGGTTCCCCCGAGCCGCCGGAAGCGCCCGTGGTCCTCCATCAGGAGCAGCTCGGTATGGCCTCCCGAGACGACGAGGGCGAGCGCGGGCAGGGGCGGCTCCCTCTCGCCGAGCCAGGCGGCGCAGACGTGGCCCTCGATGTGGTCGACGGGGATGAGCGGCAGCGAGCGGGCGAAGGCGATGGCGCGTGCCGTCGCGAAGCCGACGGCGAGCGCTCCGGGAAGGCCGGGCCCTGCCGTCGCGCCGATCGCGTCGATGGCGTCCCAGGTGGTCTCGGCGTCGGCGAGCGCACGGCGCACGACCGGGCCGATCGCGCGCAGGTGCTGGCGGGCGGCCACCTCCGGCACCACGCCGCCCGTCTCCGCGTGAAGCTCATCCTGCGAGGCCACGATGGAGGAGAGCAGCCGGCGACCGTCGTCCACCACGGCGGCTGCGGTCTCGTCGCAGGAACTCTCGATGGCGAGGATGCGCACGGACGGTTCCCCCGCTCAGTTCTCGGCGGGCGCGCCGGGGAGCGACTCGGCCTCGGCAAGGGGATCGAACCCGAAGATGCTACGGCCGGTGAGCACGTAGAGGCGATCGCCGTCGGGGCCCAGGGCGAGTGCGCGCATGTCGTCGAAGTCGACGTGGTGGTACTGCCGCAGGAAGTTGCCGCCGCGCTCGGTGACGACGATGCGACCACGCTCGCGGTCACCGACGTAGATCACGCCCCGCTCCGGGTCCGCAACGATCCCGGAGGCGGCCCCGGGGAACGCATCGATGCCGGCGAGGAGTGGGTCGAGCTCCGCCCCGAGCCGGAACCGGCGCAGGGTGTCCTCGCCGAGCAGGTAGACGTCGCCGTCGACGGCGATGGCGCGGGCCGTTCCGATCTCCGCCGTCCCGAGCAGGCCCTGGCGCTCGGAGTCGAATCCGTCGCCGGCGGGCACGTAGCGCCAGATCTCGCCGCCCGCGGGGTCGAGCACGTAGAGATTGCCGCTATAGGCGGCGATGCCCTGGACGGAGCGGATGTCGTCGGCGCCGCGCAGCAGGAGCCTGCGGGGGCGGCTGGAGCGGGTCTCGCGGATCTCGAAGAGCGAGCGGCTCTCGTCCAGCACGAGCAACCGACGCCCCGCCTCGTCCCAGGCGATCGCGTCCGCGGCGCGCGCGCGCGCGCCGTCGTAGGTCTCATCCGGGCTGTAGACGCGCACCGCCTGGAGGGCGCCGTCGGGGTCGAGCCGCGCGATGCGGCCGCTCCCCTGCTCGAGCAGCCACAGCATCCCGCCACCGGAGACGAGATCCTTCGCCTGTGCCGGGGCGGTGATGATCCCGTCGAGCGCCGAGACGCGGTCGAGCGCCGAGACGGCGATGACCGCGTCGAGCCGGCTGCGAGCGGCCTCCATCGTCGCGAGCAGATCGTCGACGCGGGGATCGTCCTCGGCCTGAGCGCGCGCCCGCTCGAGGATGGAGCGGGCCTCCTCGATCGCGGCCCGCTCCTCCGCGCGATCGCCGTCGCCCCGGGCCTGCTCGGCGCGCGAGAGCTCGCTGCTCGCCTGCTCGAGGAGATCGGTGATGCGCCGCTCCTGGTCGTCGGCGAGCAGCGGCAGGAGGATGAGGCCGGCGAAGAGCGCGGTGGCGATCACCGCGGCGGACACCGCGCCGATCAACCCCCACGGCAACCTCGCGGAGGACCGGCGCGGCCCGATGTCGCGCTCCGACGTCCGGACCGTCGGGAATCCCCCCCGGCCGCGCGGCGCGTCCGCGCCCCGGCTCCCCGAGTCGAGGGTGGGGCGCACCGGTCCGGCAATCTCGCCGGTGATCTCGCCGGCGGGCACGCCGATCGGTGCGACCTCCTCCTCCTCGGTATCGACATCGGCGAGCAGCACGGCGCTCATGTCGCGCACGCCGCGCGTCAGCGCGTAGAGATCGCCGAGCGCGCGCTCGGGGCCGGCGGACACCGCCTTCGCGACGGCCGGCTTGCCCGCCGCTGCCTCGGCCGAGCTCGTGATCAGCAGGATCCATGAGTCGTCAAGCGCCGCCGAGAGGAAGAGCGGCTCGACGGGTTCCTCGCCGCCGAGCGGATGGCGGCCCGGCGCCTCCTCGCTGCCGAGGCGCTCGACGCCCGAGGGATCGCCGCGGTAGACGGAACCGCGACCGGCGAGGGCGACCGTGGCCTCGCCGTCACGGATCGCGACGCAGGTCACTCCCACGGCGATGCGGTGCTCCAGCAGGGAGTGGCGGTTCCACTCCACGAGGTTGGCGTGGGTCTGCCGCAGGGCGCGGAGGAGGCCGCCGGTGAGCGAGAGCGAGTCGCGGCCGAAGAGACCGGCAACGGCGTCGGCGACCTCGGCGCAGTAGGGCTCCGAGCGCTCGTCGGCGGGCTCGGCGAGCACCACCAGGCGCACCGACTCCCCGCGGACCACACGCCGGCGATCGATCAGCCAGGGGCTCTCGTCGCGCGGCTCGCCCTCGACCATCGCGTAGCGGCCGACCCAGATCGTCATAGGCGAGCCGTGTGCCTGTATCCCCTCGTCCGGCCGCCGCGACCGCGTTCGCGAAGCCTGCGGGCGTTCGGGGGAGCGTGCCACGGCGCGGCCGCGACCATGATACGGGAGGGTCTCGCCACTGCCACCATCAGGCCCCCCGGTCGCCGGCGGGAGACGCTCTCCTATCATGGACAGCGGCGCCTGCCCGCGAGCGCGTCGGCGGAACGGGGATGTGATGACTGCACGTGCGGACGGGGACGGCGCGGCGCGGGCGAATCGCTCGCACGCGGAGGCGATCGTGGAGAGCGCCGCCCGGGAGCTGCGCGAGCTGCTTCCCCGCGTGGCGCGCGCGGTCGGCGAGTTCCCGTCCTTCCCCGGCGCGATGTTCGCGTACGGCCTCGAGGTGGATCCCGAGGGCGAGTTGCCCGGCGACTACGGCTGCGTGGTGCTCGGGGAGGACGGCGGCCTCTACGAGCTCGTCGTGAGCCACGATCCGCAGCAGGAGGCGGCGGGCGATCCCGTGGCCACGCGCGCGGAGGAGATGCATCCCCTGGGGGACATGCCCGCCGAGCACTTCGTCCTCTACGCGCACCGCGCCGTGCTCGTCGCGTCGCGTCACGTCGAGGCGGCGGGGGTCCCGGGCGGTCCGGCCTGATCCGCGCGCGGCGGGGCTACTCGGCCCGCCACTCTCCGGAGCGCCCGCCCGACTTGGCGGTGAGGCGGACCTGGTCGATGCGCATGCCGCGCTCGAGCGCCTTGCACATGTCGTAGACGGTGAGTGCGGCCACCGAGACGGCGGTCAGCGCCTCCATCTCCACGCCGGTGGGTCCCGTCGTGCGGACGGTCGCCTCGATCTCGACCGAGGCCCGGCCCGGCGTCTCCGGGGACTCGCGGCCCGAGAGCGCGACCTCGACGGCCGAGAGCGGGAGCGGGTGGCAGAGCGGGATCAGGTCGTGCGTGCGCTTCGCTGCGAGGATGCCGGCGATACGCGCGGTCGCGAAGACATCGCCCTTGGGGACGGAGCCCCCGGTGATGGCGGCGAGCGTCGAGGACGCCACCAGCAGGCGGCCGCGCGCTGTCGCCTCGCGCACCGTTGCCGGCTTCCCCGAGACATCGACCATGCGCGCCTGGCCGCGCTCGTCGAGATGGCTCAGCCCCGCATCTGTGCCCTGACCGCGCGACTGCGTCACCAATCACCCCCCGGCGCGCGAGGTGCCCCGCTAGCCTCCGATATACGACATCTCGACCCGCGGCAGCCCGGCGGTGGCGGCCGAGCGCTCCTCCGAGTACCGGTCCTCGCGGGCGCCCCAGATCCCTCGCAGGAGCTCGGTGAGCTCCGCGTCACTCGCGCCGGAGCGCAGCGGCTCGCGGAGATCGCGGCCCGACGAGGCGAACAGGCAGGTGTAGAGCACGCCCTCGGCGGAGAGGCGCGAGCGCGTGCAGTCGCCGCAGAAGGGCTGTGTCACGGAGGTGATGAACCCGATCTCGCCGCCGCCGTCGCGGTAGCGGTAGCGGCGGGCGACCTCCCCGCGGTAGGAGGGCTCCACGGGCTCGAGCGGGAGAGCCGCATCGACAGCGTCGCGGAGTTCGCCCGCCGGCACGACCTCGCCCAGCTGCCAGCCGTTGGTGGTGCCCACGTCCATGAATTCGATGAAACGCAGGACGTGCCCGCTGCCGTGGAAGTGGCGAGCGAGATCAACGGCGGTGTGATCGTTGACGCCGCGTCGCACGACGGCGTTCACCTTGACCGGGGCGAGTCCGGCAGCGGCCGCCGCCTCGATCCCCTCGAGCACCAGGCGCACCGGGAAGGAGGCGTCGTTCATCTGGCGGAAGACCCCGTCGTCGAGCGAGTCGAGGCTCACGGTCACCCGCCCGAGGCCGGCCCGGGCGAGCTCCGCTGCCAGCGAGGCGAGCAGCGACCCGTTGGTCGTCAGCGCCACCTCGAGATCGGGGATCGCGGCGAGCATCGCCACCAGGCGCGGCAGCTCGGCGCGCAGCAGCGGCTCCCCGCCGGTGAGGCGCACCTTGCGGACGCCGAGCCCGGCCGCGACGTGAGCGACGCGGGCGATCTCCTCGAAGCTCAGGATCTGGTCGCGCGGGAGGAAGGCGAAACCGGGTCCGAAGACCTCGCGCGGCATGCAGTAGCGGCAGCGGAAGTTGCAGCGATCGGTGACCGAGATGCGAAGGTCGCGGAGCGGTCTCCCGAAGCGGTCGAGCGGCGCCGCACCGCCCGCTCGGTCAGCGGCGCCCGCGCGCGCGGTCGGGGGAATGAAGCGGCTCATCCAGCGCCTCCAGCACTGCCATCATCGCAGAGAGCGCGCGGGCGCGGTGCGAGAGGCGCTGCTTCTCGTCGCCGGCCTCCGCCATCGTGCGCCCGTCGGGGAGCTCGAAGACGGGATCGTAGCCGAAGCCGGTGGAGCCGCGGGGCGCCGTCGCGATGCGCCCCTCGACCGACCCCTCGCGTGCCACGGTCGCGCCGCCGGGGAGCGCGAGGACGACCACGGCCCGGAACCGGGCGCCCCGCCGGGGCTCCGGCACGCCCTCGAGGCGGCGGAGCAGGAGAGCACAGCGCTGCGCGTCGCTCCCGGCCCGGTGCCCGCCGAAGCGTGCGGAGAGGACGCCGGGATCCCCGCCCAGGGCGTCGACCTCGATGCCGGAGTCGTCGGCGAGCGAGGGAAGCCCGGACGCGCGGAGGTAGGCGACGGCCTTCGCCGTGGCGTTCTCCAGGTAGGAGCGGTCCCCCTCCACAACGTGCACGCGGTCGAGACCGGCGTCGCCGGGCGTGAGCACGTCCCAGCCCAGGGGGCTCACAAGCCCGCGCAGCTCGCGCAGCTTACCGGCGTTACCCGAGGCGAGCAGAAGGCTTCGTGCCACGCCAGGCGTCCGCGCGTGCGAGCCCGCGGCCGCCGCTAGAGCGGCGACCAGCGATCCGCGAGCTTGGCGGCGACCGCCGGCATCGTCGTGTACTCCATCTCGTCGAGAGGGAGCCGGTGGGGCTCGAAGGGGCCGTGCTTGCGGAGGTAATCCGAGATGTCGTTCGCCTCCTGCCGCACGTTCTCGAAGGAGGGATCGTCGAACATGTCCCGCGGCCCCACCAGCTTCCCCTCGGCGAGCTGGAACCCCAGGGCGACCAGGCGTGGCGGCCCGTCGAAGCGGGCGGGATGGGCGTCGCCCAGTGAGGTCGGCATCCACGGGCCGTAGTGGGAGCCGCGCATGAATCCCTCGACAGCCCAGGCCGTGGTGAAGGGCTCGAGCGCCTCCCCGACCGCCGGGAAGGCCCCCTGGCAGCGGACGATCGCCGTCGGGTCGTCCTTGCCCACGTAGCGCCCGGCGATCTCGGAGAGCTTGTCGGTGGAGGAGACCGCGGCCACCTCACCGGTCGCGCGGCTGGCGACGCGCTTGACGGCGTAGCGCGCGGGCGAGCCGATGAAGGCGAGCAGGTCGTAGATCTCCCCGGGCGCGGCAAAGACGATCTTGCGGTGCTCGCGCACGTCGTGGACCTCGAACGAGAAGCCCTCGTGCAGGGACTCGGAGATCACGAGACCGGCGGTGTTGAAGGGGTCGGCGAACATCTTGTAGAGGGGGAGGTTGAAGGCGCCGGCCGAGGTCTTGTCGCCGAGGAAGACGAGCACCGGCTCCGAGGGGCGCTCCTCCAGCTCGAGCTCCGCGGAGCCCGGCCCGGCGCCGCGGATGTTGCCGGAGAAGGCATCGACGAGCAGGTCCTGCCCGGCGCCGTAGAGGTGGAGACGGCGGGCGACCTCGGTGCCGCCGATGAAGGTGTCCCAGGCGAGCTGGTGCACGCCCTCGTCGTTCTCGCCGCGATCGTGCGACATCACGAGGAAGACGTCGTCGCCGCAGGCGTGGGCCTGCGCGTCGATGAGCAGGCCCGACTGCACCGCGCGCTCGAGCGACTCGGCCGCGGCCCCCAGCACCTCGGGATGCATCGCCGAGTGGCCGACGAAGCCGCCGACGTCGGCCTTGATCACGCTCAGGGTCTGGGGCACCGTCGCCTCCTCCGTCTGACTGCGTCGTCTGGCGTCGCCGGCGAGGGGGCGACGGCCGGGAGCACCGGCGCTCCGCGCGCCGGGCCCCCGCATCGTAGCGCCACCGGCGGCGCGTTGCCTACGAGGGCGTGACGGAGCCTCCGCCGGCTCGCGCCGGGACGGGGCGTGGCTACTCCGCGAGCCCGGCGAGCGCCGAGAGTTCCTGGAGCGCGGTGCGCGCGAGGGGCCGGGTGAAGCCGAGCACGTCCCAGTCGAGATCGCGCTCGTCGGCGAGGAAGGCCTGAAGCGCCGGCACCATCTCGGCGGCGCGTCGCCGCTCGTGCGCCGGGTCGACGGCCCGGAAGCCCTGGAGCTTGCGCGGTCCTTCGCGGCCCCCTTCCGGGATGTACCAGTCACGGATCGCGGCGCCGCAGCCGACGGAGCGGAGCGTCGCGCCGAGCGGCGTCGCCACCGGCGGCACGCCGAGGGCGAGCGCGCGCGCGGTCAGCGTCCGTGCCGGCGACTCGTACTCCGCCATCAGGTGCCCGCCCGGCGGGACAAGCTCGGCGAGGCGGGCGAAGATCTGCCGCTCGATGCCCTCCGGGATCTCCACGCCGCGACCGTCGGGAAGCGTCAGCACGTCGCGGTACTCGGCGACCTCGACCCAGTTGTTGCCGGGGAAGGGTCCGCTGTGCTGGAGCCCGAAGACGACGGGCTCGTGCGTGCGCCCGGCGTCGGTCGTGAGGTAGCAGCGGAAGTAGCGCGCGCCGACGGAGTTGCGGGGGCCCACCCACGGCTCAACCGTCGCGTCGTCGGCGACGGCGGCCCCGGCGATGCGCGACAGCGGCGAGTCCTCGACGCCGCCGGCGAAGCGCCAGCGGCGACCCTCCGGGTCGTCGGGGAGCGTCCGCGAGCCGGGCGGCGGGGACGGCTCCGCGCCGCCGCCGCCCGCGGCCCGTCCGCCGGACTCAGCACCGTTGGTGTTCGTCATTGCGGCGGCGACGATATCACCGCCGCGCCTCGGTCAGGACATACACTGCGCTCGCGGCGGTTCGGAGGCGGCGCGCGCCGCGGGCCGGCGGGCCGCGGCGGCGGGGGGTGGGGCGCGTGATCGCGAGCGAACGGGCCGATCTCGCCGCGTATGTCGCGGCGGCGCGGGGGTTGCTCGCGCACACCGGTTTCGAGCGCACGGGCGATCCCCGGACGGCGCGCGGCTTCCGACTGGATCACGTGGCGGAGTACCTCGCCGCGCGCGGCCGTCCGGACGAGCGCGCGACGGTCCACGTCGCCGGCTCCAAGGGCAAGGGATCGACGGTGGCGATGGTGGAGGCGATCCTCCGCGCCGCCGGCGCGACGACGCTCAAGCTCACCTCGCCCGACGTGCACACGGCACGCGAGCGCGTGGCGGTGGCAGGGGAGCCGATCGCGCCGGCGCTCTTCGCGGAGCTGGCGACGGATCTGCTCGCCGATCCGGCGACACGCACCTGGTCCTACTTCGAGTGCCTGACGGTCATGGGCTGGCTGGCGGCGGCTCGCTCCGGATGCGACTGGCAGGTGGTGGAGGTCGGTCTCGGCGGCCGGCTCGATACCACGAACGCGATGACGCAGAAGCACGTGGCGGCGATCCTGCCCATCGACCTCGAGCACACCGCCATCCTCGGCGGGACGATCCGTGAGATCGCGGCGGAGAAGGCGGGGATCCTGACCGGCCCGTGCGCCTGCGTGGTCGCGCCGATGAGGGAATCGGCGGCGCGCGTGGTGGGGGAGCGGGCGCGGTCGGTCGGCGCCGAGCTCCACGCCGTCGCCGACGAGTGCCGGGCGACGGTGCGCGGCCAGACTCTCGACGGCCAGCGGCTGGACCTGAGCACGCCGCTGCGCACCTACCGGGGGCTGATGCTGCCCCTGCTCGGCCGTCACCAGTCGGAGAACGCCGCGACGGCGGTGCGCGCGGCGGAGCTCGCGTGGGAGCGCGAGTACTCGACGGCGCTGCCCGAGCGCGCCGTCAGGCAGGGGCTGGCCCGGGTCGAGCTCCCCGTGCGGCTCGAAGCGGTTGACCGCCGTCCGCTCGTGATCCTGGACGGGATGCACACGCCGCTTGCCGCCCGCCGCGTCGCGGAGGCACTGAGAGGACTCAGGCTCCCCGCGCCGCGTGTGCTGCTCTTCGGCATGCTGGGAGGCCGGGCGCCGGCGGCGCTCGTCTCCGAGCTGCGCGAGGTGGTGGATCTGGCGGTCGTCGCCCCGCCCGACTCGCCGCGCGCCGACGACCCTGCGCGGGCGGAGCGGGCTCTGGCGGAGGCCGGGATTCCGACGCAGCGGGCGGCCTCCGTCGAGCGGGGTCTCGCGCACGCCCGGGCGCTCGCCGGCGACGAGGGCTGTGTGATCGTCGGCGGCAGCCTCTACACGGCCGCCGAGGCCAGGGAGCAGCTGCTCGCGATCGGTGGTGACCGCGCGCTGGGGCTTCGCTAGCGGGTCACCGGGCACCCCCGGTCGCCCGCCGCAGGGCTCGCGCGGGACGGTTCCCGGTCGGGTGCTGCGGTAGACTCAGACCTCTGCCGGGAGGGACGTCGATGTCTGGGAGCAACGGCCGTCGGCGCGTCGTCATCACCGGTTCCGGCCTGGTAGCGCCGCTCGGCAACAGCGTCCCCGAGTTCTGGCGGAACGCGATCGCGGGGGCCTCCGGGATCGGACGGCTCACGCAGGTCGAGCCCTCGGAGTACGCCTGCCAGATCGCCGGCGAGGTCCGCGGCTTCGATCCGCAGTGCTACCTCGATCGCAAGGACGCGAGGCGGATGGCCCGCTTCGCGCAGTTCGCCGTGGCCGCCTCCAAGCAGGCGGTCGAGGAGGCGGATCTCGATCTCGCCGCCCGGGACACCACGCGCATCGGGGTGCTGGTGGGGAACGGCGGAGGTGGCTTGCCCGAGACCGATCGGGC
This sequence comes from Chloroflexota bacterium, assembly GCA_026713865.1. GTDB lineage: Bacteria > Chloroflexota > Dehalococcoidia > UBA2979 > UBA2979 > VYDC01. Next base: position 77,610 of record JAPONQ010000096.1, read on the forward strand.
GATGCGGACGCTGCTCAGGCGGGGCGGAAGCCGTGTCGACCCTCTCTTCATCGCGAAGATGCTCCCGAACATGGCCTCCGCGAACGTCTCGATCCAGCTGGGTGTGAGGGGCTATTCCAACACGATCACCACGGCGTGCGCGGCCGGGACGCAGGCGATCGGCGACGCGACGGAGGTGATTCGCCGCGGCGCGGCCGACGTGATGATCGCCGGCGGCACCGAGGCGGGTGTCTGCGAGGTCGGGCTCGCCGGCTTCTCCGCGATGCGCGCGCTCGCCACCGCGTCGAACGAGTGTCCCGAGTCGGCTTCCCGCCCGTTCGACCGCGACCGCGACGGCTTCGTCGCCGGGGAGGGAGCCGGGATCGTCGTGCTGGAGGCTCTCGACTATGCCCTCGCACGCGGAGCCCGCCCGCTGGCGGAGGTCATCGGCTACGGCGTCTCATCCGACGCCACCTACCTCGTCGCGCCGCCGCAGGACGGCGAGGGTGCGGCGCGCGCCATGCGCGCAGCGCTCACCGACGCGGAGATCTCCGTGGAGGAGGTCGACTACATCTCCGCGCATGCCACCGCGACGGAGATCGGAGACATCGCGGAGACGCGCGCCGTGCGTGCGGTCTTCGGGAAGCGGGCCTACCGGCTTCCGATTTCGGCGATGAAGTCGCAGATCGGACACCTGCTCGGCGGTGCCGGCGGCGTCGAGACGGTGGCAGCCGTGCAGACGATCCGGACCGGCACGATCGCGCCGACCATCAACCTCACCCACCCCGATCCCGAGTGCGATCTCGACTACGTGCCGCAGCAGGCCCGCGAGGCGGAGGTGCGGACGGTCATGAAGAACTCGTTCGGCTTCGGCGGCCAGAACGCCGTGCTGGTGCTGACCACCGTCCCCAACTAGAGAGCGGCCGCCCCGGGCCGCGGCCGCTCTCAGGCGGGGATCGTCTCCGGCATCGACCGCGCCTCGGCGGCGGGGATCATCCCCGCGAGCAGCAGCTCGAGCGCCATCGTGTGAGCGCAGGCGCCGTTGTGCGAGAAGAAGTCGCAGCCGCAGCTCCAGTGGTCGTCCGCAAGCTCCACCACATGATCGGCGTTGTCCCCGCGAATAGTGACGGCGAGCGTGTGGATGTCAAAACGCTCGCGCTGGTCGGCATAGCGGTGTGCCTTCGCGACCTTGCCGATCATCCCGGAATGCATGGGGCCTCCTGTCGTGCCGATTGGTGGAGGCGGCCGTGCGCCACCCACCTGGGACCTGGCTCGGGGAGCGGGGAGCGGGAGGGGAAACAGAAAGCGCCGCAGCGATCGCTGCGGCGCCCGGACGCCCGATGCACGAGTGGGCGTTCTCCCATATGTTTCGCCTCCAGCCCCACGATAGGGAGCGAGAGCGCCGGCCGTCAACAGCGCTCGGGCGCCGGCTTCACCGGAACGGTGCGATCGTCTCGTAGCGGGGGCCATGCCCGCCCGCGGACCCCAGGTGCGAGCGCACGAGGGCGAACTCGCGGGCGCGGAAGGGCGGCGCCTCCGCCCGGGGGAGCGCCGCGACCGCTTCCCCCACGGCGCGGCTCGCCGGCCCCTGGACGCGGCGCGCCACGCGGGCCAGCGTGAGGTGGGCGTGGAAGCGCTCGCGCCGCGGAGGCGCCCCCGCCGACACGACGGCACCCTCGATGCGCTCGGCCAGAGCGTCGAGGCCACCGTTCGCGCTCTCGACGGCGAGCCAGGCGACGCGCGTCCGGCGCGGCCCCCCGAAGCTCCCGGCCCGACCCAGCTCCAGCGTCAGGTCGACGGGAGCGACGGAGGAGAGGTGGTGCCGGAGAGCGGGGACCGATCCCTCGTCGACCTCCCCCAGGAAGCGTAGCGTGAGGTGCAGCTGTGCCCGGGCGACGGGGCGCAGCGTCTCGGGCGGTACGCGCTCGATGAGCGCGCGCTGTGCTGCGCGGGCGGCCGATCGCCAGGCGTCGGGTACGTCGATCATCACGAAGAGGCGCATGTCGACTCCCCGCGCGCCGCTTCGCCCGCGCGCCGCCTGGCCACGGCTCAGAGGCCGAGGAGCCGCGCCGCGTTCCCGCCCAGAAGGTCGGAGCGCAGCGCTGGGTCGGGGACGGCTCGTTCCAGGTCGCGGCGGTCTCGGGCCTGGGAGCGGAGCGGAAAGTCGGACCCCCAGAGCACCGCGCTCGTGAGGTCGAGGGCCGCCGCGACCTCGAAGACGGCGGCGTCGTAGAGATAGCGGCTCGCCGCCGTGTCGACCGCCAGCA
>JAPONQ010000097.1 GCA_026713865.1 Chloroflexota bacterium
ACGGGGGATCGCCCCACCGGGGTCAGGGGTTACAGAGCCGGCACTCGTGGACGTCGCGGCCGACCTCGCGGGCGACCCTCAGCGCCCCTTCCTTGAGTCGAAACGGTCCGTGCCATTGCCCGTCGCGCGCCCGCTTTCGCCCGGGGACGGGGCAGGGGCCCTCCGCCTGGTGGACCGTGGCCGAACGGGTCGGCCTGTCTTCGTAGACGTAGAAGGCGCCGGTCATGCTCCTGCCCTGCCGTTCTCGTCCCCCGGGCGCCACGTTCTTCGCGGGCGGCACGCGGAACGCCATCCGTCCGGTGCGCGGCCCGCTCGGCGGTGCGCGCGGGAAGCGTCACGCCGCCGAGTCATCGAGCGCCGTGCGCGTGCTCCAACAGCCCGGGATGAACGGCGCCCAGCGCCCGTGCCGCCGAGAGCCTCGAAGGAGAATGTGCGTGGCGCCGCCGCGCTGCAAGTCGGAGCGGAGTGCCGACAGCGAGGCGGGGGCAGCCGGGAGCGCGCCCGGCGGCCCGGCGCCGCCTCAGCGCGTGCCGACCTTCTTCCAGACCAGCACGCGCTGCCGGTCATCCGTCCACGAGGAGCGTATGCGGACGTTCGCCCGGCGCGCCGCCTCCTGGAGCATCCGCTTCACGGTCGCCGGCTTCTCGCCGCGCTCGAGCGTGATGCTGCCGGCGTCGCCCGCCTCCAGTGCCTCGATGTAGGGCCTTCGCTGCTCGGCCGCGGCGCGTCCCCGGCCGGTGGTCACATCATCCGGGCTCATCTTCGTGAACGTGGGCATCAACGTCCTCCCTCCGTCGCCACTGTGCACAGGGGACGGCTCAACGGGCGAGCGACCGCGGCTCCCTGCGCCCTCTGGCCCATCGTCGCCCGTTCCTCGACCGGACCCACACCGGCAGGGATGCCGGGCCCGTGCCGGCTGCGGTCTCCCGCGCCCCGGCGAACCATCGCCGCCATCGGCGCACGCGCGGCCGACCCGCGCCGGGGAGCCTCCGCGTGGCGTGATCGAGTCACGGCGACCACGCCGGGAGCGGGGGCCGTGTCGGGGCGAGTCCGTCGAGTTCGACCAGGCCGATGACGACCGGCCACCGCCCCTCCCCCACGACCTCGCCGTCGAGCAGGATGCGGCACGGATACGCGGGGTTCTGCGGGCAGTCCGCCGCCGCGCGGGGAGGCGGGTGGAAGCGCGCGACGTAGTCGGCGCCGTCCATCACGGTGATCTCCCCGGTCGTCACGTCGATGACGGAGACATCGGTGCGCTCGGGATGCCAGTCCGGCTGCCGGAGCTCGAACCAGAACCAGGGGGACCAGGCGAAGTGCGTCGGCGTGGCCCACTCCCAGTGCTTGCTCTGCAGGTAGCCGGTGTCCAGCGACCAGAGGACCTGCCCGGAGTGGAAGTCGATGATGTCGAGGTGGCGCCAGTTCGTCGCCCGGTGGTATCCGGCGCCGCCCTCGGTGTACCCCCGAACAATGTAGCGCGCATCCGGCGAGAGGTTCGAGCCCTCGACCTCCACGTCCGGGGGAAGCGCGATGACCCGACCGTCGAGGCCCACGAGGGCGCCCCGCACCATCGTGTGCGCCAGGAACGCGGTCCCGTCGAGGCTCCACCCACTTGAGGCCCAGGACGTCAGGAGGGGCTGGCCCACGTCCCGTTCCTCGCCGGACGCGGCGAGGGCCCGCGAGAGCTCATCGCTCTCCACCCGCAGGAGCTCGTCGCCGGACGGGACGTCCAGCACGAAGAGGTCGCCGTCGAGATCGACGGCGACCACCCCCCCGCCAGGGGCGACCCGGTACCGGACCGAGGACACGGCAGGGACGAGGGTCCTGGTCCGGCCATCGACCGCAACGTGCAGGAGCTCTGACCCGTGGCAGGCGACGAGGCCGCCCGCCGCGGCCTGGGGGGGAGAGCAGAAGCGCGGGGGGTCGCGCCGGTGAAGCGTCCAGCTCGCGCCGGTGCCCGCGTCGTGGGCGATCGTCAGCCGGGGGGTGGCGGGGTGGGGCCTGTAGACCTCGTAGACCAGGAGCGGGCCGACCATCTCCTCGCGGGAGGGTGGAGGCGGCGGGTCGATCTCCACGTCGGCGGCAAGCTGCGTGATCCCCCGGAGCTCGATGTCACCGGCCGGATCGACGACTCCCACGTACCGGAGCCACCCCTCTGCTCCTTCCCGGATGACCCGGCCGTCGTAGGAGATGCGGCACTGTTCGGGGAACGCCGGCATGGACCACCAGTCGCAGCTGCTCGAGGGACGGCCCCGCAACAGCTCTTCGACCTCGACCGTGACGGGCTGGATTTCCCCGGTGGTGACATCGAGAACCGTGAGGACGCCGAGTCCGGGCTGATGCCCCGTCCGCCAGTCGGGTTCGGGAGCCAGCTCGTTGAAGAAGAGGTGGCGCCGGTCCTCCCAGGCCGGCTCCCGGAAGAGGCCCGGCCCCCACCAGCCGTCGCCGGCGGAGTGGAGGTGCTGGTACAGGCCCCCGCCCTCCTGCGCCCGGACCGTCCAGAGCACCTCTCCCGTCTCGACATCGAGCACGTCCAGGCTCGCCCACACGGTCTCACCCTGGTGCTTGTTGAACGAGATGCCGCCGAGCCTCTCCCCCGTGCGCAGGGCGTAGCGCAGGTCGGATGAGAGATGCCAGTCCTCCGGCAGCGGGTCGAAGGTGCCGTCCAGTCGAAGGAGACCCGGCCGCCTCTCCTCCTCCACCAGCAGCGCGGTGCCGTCCGCGTGCCACCGCTGCCGGAGGTCGAGGGATGACCCCGTGAAGATCGGGTCGAAGCGCCTCCCGGTGTCCAGGAGCTCCTCGCCGGTGGCGATGTCGACGACGCGCACGGCGACGGGGCTGGTGCCCCCGGAACGGTCGCGGCCGTACACGATGGCGACCATCGCTCCATCGGGTGAGACCTCGAGCCAGCTGATCTGGTGGTTCGCGAAGAGGACGGATTCCGTCTCGCCCTCGAGGCTCACTCTCCGGACCTCGTCCTCCGTCCAGACGATGAGGCTCTCGCCCGCCACCTGCACGGCGGACCGGTGTTGTCCGTTGCCCAGGACGATGTGCTCGTAGTCGAGGGCGGCCCAGTACCGGTCGGCGCTGAGATCGTGGACGTAGACGCGCCTCGTCTGCGTCCGCCCCGACGGTGGCCGGCTCCGGTCCACGTCCCATGCCTCGGAGAAGACGAGCAGCGGCCCGGCGACGGTCACGGCGGGGCCGGAACGAACCGGCGTCGGAGCAGGATCGGGAGTCGCCGTGGCCGTCACCGTCGCCGTCGCGGAGGGAGAAACGGTCGCGATGGGGGTCGCCGTGGCCGTCGCCGCCGCGGAGGGAGGGGCGGTCGCGGCGGGATCGGGGGTGACGGACGCGGCCGCGACGGGGGTCGCCGCCGCGACCCGGGTTGGTGCGGCTGGCGTGGTCGCGACGGGCGTGGCAGCCGCAGTTTCAGTCGAAGTGGCGGGTGTGGCGGCGGTCGTTGCGGCGGCGGGCGGTGTAGCGGCAGGGCCGACCGGGGTCCGGTTCTCATTGCCGCTGCATGACAGCGGCAACAGGACGGGGATCGCCGCCAGCAGCGCGAGGAGCCCGCGTGGCATGAAGCGAGCATAGGCGACGGGAGTCCTGAGACTGGACCGTTCGCCCGGAAGTGCAAGCGTCGCCCGCGCACTCGAGACGCCGACAGTGCAGCCGGAGCACCGCGAGACCGGTGAGCACGGATCGAACGGAAGCGAGCACTGCGTGCGGGGGCCGACATGCCGCACGTCGTCTGGCGCGAGATCGTGACCGATCGAGAGCGAGCGGACTGCTAGGAGATGCCCGTCGCGGTGGTGACGCAGCGATGGTGGGCCGATGAGCCAGAACACGACCTGCACATCCCGTTGGTGGAAGACAGATCACAATGATCCGCTCCGATTTCGTTCCGGATTTGTTCACACGGCGTTCGGCTGACCCGAGGGCGGACCGGCTCGGCCGGTCACGCCCCGCGCGCATGCCCTGGGCGTACCCGCACCGCCCCGACCGGGCTGCGGCGGACACAGATGCGACGTCTGGACGTGCCGATTGCCGCGTGAGCGGATTGGGGCCAGGCCTTGCTGGCGCAGCCGGCTGTCGGACGCGGCTCATCGCTCGCGAAACCCACCCGGGCCGGGATCGGTCCCGCTCGCGGCCACGCGGCTCCCGCCGCGCGACTCCCCCTCGAGTCATTCCGGCGGATCGGCATCCGGGGCGAGTGCAGGCGAGCCGGTGGCCGCGATCACCCCGGGCGCCGGGAAAAGGAAGAAATCCGGAAGATTTCCGGAACATCCGGAACTTTCGCGGAACGAATCCGGAACTTTCTGTGAACGTCCCTCGGTAGCGTTCCTCCCGTCAGCAGTGCGTTTCGCCGGCAGCGCCGCTCCAGGGAGCAAGAGAAGCCGGCACGGACCGCTCATCCGGGACAGCGGCACGGATCACCCTCACGCGAGGCAACGAGCAGCGCTCTCCGCGACCGGCGTCGAATCGAGCAGGCAAGGGAAACCGGGACCAAAGGGTAGAGGAGGTGCACCACCGGCAGCGACATCAGCGACGCGGCGGATCGCGAGGTACGCGCAGACGAGGAGGATCACCAGGGAAGAGGGCATGAGGCGGGCCCGCCGACGCGGGCTCGCGCCGAGGTGACCAGAGGCGACGACCGGGACCGGGCTCTCGATGGGGCGAGCGGCAGCATTGCCGCGCGCGTGCCGCGGGCCCTGTGTCGCCGGGTGAAGCGGCCCCGTGCGGCTCCCGTGCCACGGGGCCTTCTTGTGCCGGGGAGGAGCCCGGCGATCGAGTGCAGGACCGTCCCGCCGCGAGGAGCCGGGTCGGAGCAACAGGGAGGAGTACGGCATGGCCGGCAGGAAGAGGAGCAGGGGCCGCCGGGCCGGGGGGCCGGTGGCCCGCATGCGGGGCTGGTGCGGACGGCGGCTGGTCTACATGAGGCGTGCGTCCGCCGCGTGGCGGCGGCCGTGGCGCCCGACGGTCGAGGCGGACGTGGACGGAAGGCGGGGGCGGCGCCTCAGGCGGGCGATCACGCGCGTGACGCGGGATCACATCGCAGGGCTCGGCGTCACGCCGCCCGGGCACCTGCTCGTGGCCGTGCAGCGCACGGTCGAGCTCGACGAGCGTCCGCTGGCGTCGCTGCTGCAGGTGTTCGAGGACGCGGGGGGCCGGAGACGGAACGTGCTCTTCCTGGCACTCACGGCCGGCGGCCGGGAGATGGACGACGGGGATCTGCTGGCGACGCTGAGGCA
>JAPONQ010000098.1 GCA_026713865.1 Chloroflexota bacterium
AACCCCTTCGTGATCGACCGCACCGACCCCGAGGAGCTGCTGCAGCGCATCGGCAGCCTCAGGCGGCTGATCGAGGTGATGGTGGGGGAGCCGCTCGGGGCCGAGCGCCGGGCCGCCCTCGACCACGCCCTCGCCGCCTACTACGCGCAGCCGCGCGAGCGCACCGGCTTCGGCGACTTTTTCACGTTCCTCAAGGGAGACGAGGCCGACGGGGACCCCGGCCTGGCGAGGCTGCTGCGGCCCTTCGCCACCGGCAGCCTGCGCCACCTGCTCACCGACAAGGGCGACGACCTGCTCACGAACGAGGCGCTCGTCACCGTCTTCGACCTGCACCTCCTGGAGCCGGAGCTGCGCCCGGCGGCCACGATGGTCTGCACGGAGACGGTCTGGGCGGCGGCGGCGCGCGACCCGAGGCCGCGGCTGCTCGTCGTCGACGAGGTGTGGTCGATCATGCAGCACCCCGAGGGCGCGGCCTTCATGGTGAGCATGGCGAAGCGGGCGAGGAAGCACCGCCTGGGGCTGCAGTTCATCACACAGGACGTGCAGGACTTGCTCAGCGAGGACCCCTCGCGCGCGATCACCGGGCACTCGGGGCGCGCCCTGCTCCAGAACGCCGCCTTCAAGCTCCTCCTCCAGCAGGACGCGGCCGCGATCTCGACCGTCGGCGACGCCTTCGACCTGCCCGAGGACCTGCAGCGCTGGCTGCTCTCCTGCCCGCGCGGCGACGGGCTCCTGCTCGCACGCGGCAACCGCTTTCCGATCCGCATCGAGGCGACCCCAGAGGAAACCGAGGTGATCGAGTGGCGGCCGGGCTCCCACCGGCGGCAGTCCGAAGACGACGACGGATAGCGGAACCCGGAGGACGCGCACCGATGACCACCCCAGACCGTCCCTGACGCCACACCGCGACGAACAACCCATCGACCACGAGAGGAATGCCCACCATGCGATTCAACCCCTTCAAGTCCACCCCCGAACCCCCCGTGCTGCTGGCGATCACGCCGCCGCGCAACGCCGAGCGGACCGTGCTCGGCGTCGAGAACCTGCTCGGCTCGATCGCCGTGCCCGAGCCCTTCTCGCTCGAGCTCACGGGCGACGCCGACGGCGTGACGCTGCTCGCGCGTTGCCTCGACCAGGAGGTCGTGCGCCAGCAACTCTCCGCGCACTACCCGCAGGCCCGCATCCACCAGCTCGAGCCCCACGAGGACCCGCTCTCCCTGGCCGAGGGTGAGCAGGCCTGGCACATGCGCCTGCGCGCGAGCGGCCCCGAGTACGTGCCGCTGCGCGTCTTCCGCGACGACGACCTGCTCGACCCCGGCTCCGACCCGCTGATCGCCCTGCTCGGGGCGCTCTCCTCGCTGCGCCCGGGCGAGCGCGTCGTCGCCCGCCTGCTGCTGCGCTCGCTCGGCCCCGACTGGTCGCAGGGCCACCAGGAGCGGGCGCACCGCCCCGCCGTTCGGGAACCCCGCCACGACACCTCCACGGGCGAGGTGCGCCGCCACACCCAGGACGGCGTGGCCATGGCCGCCCTCGCCCTGGGCGGCCTCGCCTTCTTCAAGGGTTACCAGTGGTGGCAGGCCGGCGAAACCTGGAAGGCGATCGCGCTCGGCGCCGGCATCGCCCTCGGGCTGGGCGTGGCCGGCTGGGCGTGGGCGCGCTGGAAGCGCTCCCGCAACCGCGTCTACGACCCGCTCCTGATCAAGGAGAAGGTCTCGCGCATCGCCTTCGAGGCGGAGCTCCAGGTCACGGCCGTCCTGCCCGCGGGCGACCGGCGGCAGCGCGCGAAGGAGCTGCTCGGCCAGGTGGCCGCCGCCTACCGCCACTACGACCATCCAGCGGGGGCGCGCTTCCGCGTCGGCAAGGTGCGCGCCGGACTCCCCGACCCCGCGGCCATGCACCCGCCCGGCCCCGGCCTCTTCGGCGCGCGCAGCGTGATCGGGGTACGCGAGGCGGCCTGCCTCTGGCACCCGCCCGGGGCCAGGGACGAGACGCCGCTCGTGGCCCGCTCCGGCGCGCGCGTGCTCATGCCCTCCGCGCGCGACGTGCGCGGCGGCGCGCTCGTCGGCCACACGACCACGGGCGCCCCGCGCGAGATCCGCTTCCCGGACGACCTCACGCGCCGCCACCACCTCTACACGGCGCGCACGCGCATGGGGAAGTCGACGCTCATGCAGCACCTCGTCGTCCACCGGATGGAGGAGAAGGCGGCGGGACGGGACGGCGACGCCATCGTCGTCATCGACCCCCACGCCGACCTCGTGGAGAGCATCCTCGGGCACGTGCCGGAATCGCTTGTCGGCTCGGTGCGGCTCGTCGACCTCGCCGACGGCCGCGGCGCGCCCGGCATCAACCTGCTCGACACGCGCGTCTTCGCCGACCGCGACCGCACCGCCGACTCGGTCGTGCGCGTCGCGCGCGGCCTCTGGGAGCAGTGGGGGCCGCGCATGCAGTCGATCCTCGAGCAGACAGTGAAGACCCTGCACGAGGCCAACGCGAGCCTCGACGCGGACGAGCAGCACACCATCCTCGACGGGCTGCGGCTGCTCTCCGACGAGCGCTTCCGCATGGGCGTGCTTCAGCGCGTCTCCGACCCCTACCTGCTGGAGTGGTGGGCGCGCGACTTCGGGGGCTGGCGCAGGGAGTACACCGCCGAGGCGCTCGCGCCCGTGCAGACGCGGCTCTCCTACTACGCCTCCTCCCGGCGCGCGCGCGCCATCCTCGGCCAGCGCCGCTCCACCATCGACCTCCGGCGCACCATCCTCGACGGCGGCGTCCTGCTCGTCTCCACGGCGCAGGGGACGGCCGGCAGGGACGTCGCCGCGCTCGTGGGGTCGTCGAT
>JAPONQ010000099.1 GCA_026713865.1 Chloroflexota bacterium
CTCGTGCCAGTAGAGGTAGACGCCGTTGTGGATCCGGACGATCTGCACGGGGTCCGCGGACGAGGGCGCCTGTGCCGTGGCCGGCGAGGGTGGCCGCGCCAGCTCCGCGGCCAGGCCCGCCACTGCGCCCAGCACCGCCAGTGCGGCGAGCAGACGGCCCTGTCTCATCGCGGACGCTCGCTCACCGACGCGACACCCTGGTCGAACACCGCGTTCGCGCCGCAGGCCGACAACTGGGCGCTGGAAGCGTTCCCATCCCGGTCACGGAAAATCGGCCCTGGGGCGGCGCATCGCCCCGGCTCCAGCCCAACCCGCCTGCGCCTGCTCATCGTCGTCTCCCCCGGGGCCGCTGAGACCGCAATCGCGGTTCGCTCGTGGAGCCGCCCATCCCGGGCCGGCACCGAGGATCGACCTAGGAGAGAGTGTAGACCATCGCATCTATCGCATGAGTATCAATCGAGTCGCCGTGCGTATCTTCCGATGTATGTCTGGTGCGCAACGCCGCGCACGGCCGGAAACGGATACGTGCTCGGCATCCCGTCGTCGGGCAAGCCGGCCTCCATCGCGAGCCGGAATCCGCGCGACCGCCGCGACCGCGAGCGGCTGATGCTGCTGCTCCCGGAGATGCGCACCGCGGACCACCCCGTGCTGCGCCTCAACAGCAAACGGCTCGATGCGGGCGTCGTTCGCGAGGGGCCGGTGGTCGACGGGGGGCGGGGGGACGGCGCGAGGCGATACCGGCGCTGCCGGCGCGCGACCTGCGCGTGGCTCGCGGTCCGGTGATCGCCCACAACCTCGCTCGACGGACGGCCCGCTTCGGATCCGGCGAGCGTCTCGTCACCACCCGGACGTGGCGGCGGCGGCTCTTCGCTCACCCTCCTGGGTCCACCCCCGTCAAGCGAGCGGGGCGTCCCCGCGCCCGTCGCGCCCTCGTCGCGCCCGCGGTCGCAGGCCCCGGCCACCTTCGGCGTCGCGCCCGATGCTCCGCCTCCGGTCCTCCCTCAGGACCGCTTCCGCCCCGCAAGCAGCGGCGCGACCAGATCGCGCAGCGCCTTCGTGGGGACTGACCCGAATCCCGCGAGCTCGCGCTCGAAGGCGCCGTAGACCTGCAGCACCTGCCCGACGTTCCCGCTGCCGAGATGCAGCTCGACCATCACCACGACCGTGCTCTCGTGCAGCGGATCGGCGTCCCATACCTCCTGGGCGACGCACAGCGCCCGGTACGGATGGTCCTCCTCGTCCAGCCGGCGCGCGTACACGTCCAGCGCGCGCAGGAAGCGGCCCTGCATCCCCGTGCGGGCGCGATCGGCCCATCCGTCGTCCCAGTCGGGCAGAAGCTTCCGCGTGAGCAGTTCGTGGCGCGGGTTCTCGGGCAGCGGCTGCGAGCGGTCGGAGAGCCGGGCCGCCAGCGCCTCCGCCTCCCGCGCGTCGACCGCGACGCCGGGGTGGAGGCCCAGCCACACACGGTCAGCCTCGATCAGCGGCAGGCGCGTCGCCCGCAGCCGCGCGAGCGCCTTGCGCAGGTTCGCGCGCGCGCCGGCAGGCTCGAGGTGGGGAGCGAGCTGCCGGGCGGCGTCGCTTCTGCGCAACCTCGGCGGTTTGAGTGCCAGCAGGGACAGCAGGAGCCGCGCGCGCTTCGGCAGCTCGCACTCCGAGCCGTCCGCGGTGAGTGTGAACCCGCCGAGCAGCGAGAGGCGGACCTGCGGCGGCACGCGCGCGCCTCCGCCGCTCCGCCGGAACCGCCGGTCCGCCCGGCCGGCGGGGTCGTCCACGGGCATCGAAACCCTCCGTTCCTCCTCTCCCCGCCGCGATCCACCCGCTCCCGGACGGCCCGATCGTGCACGGCGCCGGATGCAGGCGTACCAATTCGCGTACCAATTTTGGGTCCCCCGCCGGTGCTCGTTCTGAACCTGAGACGGGCCCGCCGGGCGGCCCCCGGAGCGCCGTTGCCCCCGCGGACCGGCCTCCGGGGCGCCGATCCGGGACGCAAACGGGAACGCCGGCCCGCTAGCGTCTGTGCCGTTTTCGCCGAGGTCCGGCGCCCGGGACGAGTGGCTTCGGGCGGCGCCGGGGAGGCGAAGCGGACGGGGGCGGGGCGATGGCGGCAGGGAGCGCGGAGGGACGCGGGCGGGCGGTGGCGCTTCCCCGCGTCGACGTGCGGCTCCTCGCCGGCCTCGCCCTCGTCGCCGTCTCGGTGGCGGGCGTCCTGAGCCTCTGGAGCGCGGCCAGGACGACGGCCCCGGTCGTGGTCGCCGCCCGCGACATCGGCTCCGGGGCCGTCATCGAAGAGGACGACCTGGCGCTGGCCGAGGCGCGGCTCGAGGGGCCGCTCGCCGAGCTCGCCCTGCCCGGGGCGGAGCTGGGTACCGCCCTCGGCCGCACGGCGACCGGCTCGATCCACGCCGGCGAGCTCGTGGTGCGGCCCGACCTGGGGAGCGGCCCGGCTATCGGCCCCGGCGAGCTCGCCGCGACGATCCCCGTCCCCGACGACGGCGTCTACAGGCGGCTGCGCCGCGGCGACGTCGTGGCGGTGATGGCGACGAGCGAGCCGGGCCGGCCGGAGAGCCGGACGGTGGCGCTGCTGGAGCGCGCCGTCGTCTACGCCGTGGCGCTGGAGTCGACGCGGGTCTCCCTCGGTGGGTCGGGCGACGCCTCGGAGGACGGACGCCCCGCCAACGTCACGCTGGTCATACCGCGCGAGCGCGCCGAGGCCGTCGCGCACGCCCTCGTCAACTCCGAGCTGACGCTGCTGCTGCGCCCGCCGGAGCCGGTCTCCGGGCCCCCGGCGGGTGACGGGGACCGGCCGTGAGCGCGCAGGACGAGCTGCGGGTGCTGCTCGCGGTGGGCGACCGCGCCCTGGAGCGCCGGCTCCAGCAGGAGCTGGCCTCAGCCGGCCTCGCCGTCTGCGGGCGCTGCCTGGACGGGCCGAGCCTGCTGGAGCGCGCGGCGGGGACCGGTGTCGACGTCGTGCTGGCATCCGCGGGGCTGCACCGGCTCTCGGACGGGGTGCTTCAGGCGCTGAGCGAGCGGGGGCTGCCGCTGGTGCTGCTGGCAGGGGGCAGCCCGGGCGCGGCGCGGCTCCCGGGGCCGGGCCGCGTGCTGCCGGCCTCCGCGCCGGGCGCGATCGTGGCGGCGGCGCTCAGGCAGGCCGCATCGGCCGGCGCGCGGCCCCCGGCTCCCGCCCCTGGGGGCGCAGGCGCCCCGGACGCGGAGGCCCCGCCCGCCGCCCTGCCCGCCGGGGCGCCGGCCGGGCCGGCCGATGCGGCGCACGCACCTCCCCCGCGGGCCCGCGGGGGCCGCGTGCTGGCGGTCGCGAGCGGCAAGGGCGCGCCGGGGAAGACGACCATCGCCATCTCGGTGGCGGCGCTGCTCGCGGAGCGCGGCCCCGGCGTCGTGCTGCTGGACGCGGACCTCCGCGGCGGCAACGTCGCGCCCTACCTGGATCTCGACCCCCGGCGCGGGCTGGTGGGGCTGGCGGCGGCGGGCGGGCGGCTCGACTCGGAGCTGCAGCCGGGCCCCGGCTTCCGCGTGCTCGCCGGCGTGGAGCGCCCCGAGCTCGCGGCGGGGCTGCGCGAGGAGGCGCTCCGGAGCGTCGTCGAGGCGCTGCGCGGGCGCTTCGAGACGGTCGTCGCGGACCTGGGCGTCCCGCCGGCCGCGGAGGTGCTGCGGGCGGCCGACGAGCTGCTGCTGGTGACGGGCGCCGACCTCGTCTCGATCTGGAACGCGCGCACGGCGCTGCCCGGGGTCCGTGAGCGGGCCGGCCGGGCGACCTGCCACGCCGTCCTGAACCGCCGCGAAGGCCGCGAGCACTACGACGCGGGCGAGGTGGGGCGGGCGCTCGGCCTCCCCGTGCTGGGCGTCGTGCGCGAGGAGCGGGAGGCCGCGCGGCGGGCGGTGGCGCGGCAGATCCCGCTCCCCGCCGCCGGCGGCCGGGTCACGGAGGACCTGCGCGCGCTGGCCGCCGCGCTCTCGGTCCCGGACGCGGCGGCGCCCGAGCAGGCGCCGCTCGAGCCCGAGTGGCTGGCCTTCGGCCTGGCGGGGCGGTCCTGAGGTGGTGGCGCCGGCCGCCCCCGGCGAGCGCGAGCGCGCCATCCGCTCCGAGGTGCGCGACGAGCTGCGGGCGCTGCTCGACGCCGGGGAGCTGCTTGAGCCGGGCCCGGCCGAGTACGAGCGCGTGCAGAAGCTGGTCGCGGGGCGCATCACGGCCGCGAACCGGCGCTCGGCGACCCTCGGCGAGCCGGCGCTCGCCGAGCCGGAGCGCCTCGCCCGCCGCATCCTCGACGACCTGCTCGGACTCGGCCCGCTGCAGCCCTTGCTCGACGACCCCGAGGTGGAGGAGATCATCGTCAACGGCCCGCAGCGCATCTTCGCGATAGCGGGCGGGCGCAAGCGCCTCGCCGACGTCGTCTTCGAGGACGACGAGCAGCTGCTGCAGCTGCTGCGGCGCGCGCTGGGGCCGCTGGGGCGCCGGCTCGACGAGACCTCGCCGATGGTGGACGCGAGGCTCCCCGACGGCTCCCGCCTCAACGCCGTGATGGCGCCGCTCGCGGTCGGGGGCACGCACGCCACGATCCGGAAGTTCCTGCTCAGGGCGCGGACGCTTTCCGACCTGGTCGCGCTCGAGGCGCTGACCCAGGAGGCGGCCGCGCTGCTCGAGGCGGCGGTACGCTCCGGCCTCAACATGCTGATCGCCGGGGGCACCGGCTCCGGCAAGACGACCTGCCTCAACGCCCTCGGCGCCTCGGTCTCGGGGCTCGAGGAGCGCGTCGTCACCATCGAGGAGACGGCGGAGCTCCAGCTCGAGCCGGTGCTGCCGGACTGCGTGGCGCTGCAGGGCCGCGAGCCCAACGCCGAGGGCGCCGGCGGCGTCTCGATCCGATCGCTGGTCAAGAACGCGCTGCGCATGCGGCCGACGCGCATCGTGGTGGGCGAGGTGCGCGGCGCCGAGGCGCTGGACATGCTGACCGCGATGAACTCGGGCCACGACGGCTCGATGTGCACCATCCACGCCAACGGCCCACGCGAGGCGCTGACCAAGCTCCGCACCTACGCCCTGATGGCGGAGGAGGCCCTCCCCGCGCAGGCCGTCACCGAGATGATCGCCGAGGCGATACAGCTCGTCGTGCACCTGCGCATGGACGCGGGCCGGCGCCGCGTCTCCAGCATCTACGAGGTCACGGGCATCGAGGGCGACCAGGTCGCGGGCTCGGAGCTCTTCGCGCTCCGCGGCGGCCGCCTCGAGTGGACCGGCATCCGGCCGCGACGCTCCCGGCGGCTGCTCCAGGCCGGCTACGCCGGTCCCGGCGGCTCAGCCCCGTGAGGGCCGGGGGGAGGAGGGGCACGTGCACGTCCTGCTGAGCCTCGCGCTGGGCTCGGGGCTCTACCTGGTCTTCCGCTCGCTCACGGGCGGGCCCCGCTCAGCGGGGCCCCGGAGCGGGCGGCGCGGCAGGCGCCTGGGCTGGGCGGCGCACCCTCTGGCGGCGCCGGGCTCGGACGGGGTCGGCCTGCGCGAGCTCGCGCCGGCGAGCGCGGCCGGGGCGGCGGCGGGCGGCGCGCTGGCGCAGCTTCTCTTCGGGTGGCCGGTGGTGACGCTCGCGGCCGCGGGCACCGGGCTGCTGCTCCCGGGCTGGTACTACCGCCAGCGCGCGCTCCAGCGCCGGGCGGAGGTCGAGGAGGCGGTGGGCGAGGCGGTCGAGATGCTGCGCGACGCGGTGCGCATCGGCCTCGGCATCGAGGAGGCGCTGCGCGCGCTCGCGCAGGCCGGCCCCACGGCGCTGCGGCCGGTGCTCGAGGGGATGGAGCGCGACTTCCGGCTCGCCGGCTTCGAGGAGGGGCTGGAGCGGGCGCGCGAGCGCCTCCAGGAGCCGCTCTTCGACACGCTGGCCGTGGCGCTCCTCACCGCCTACCGCATCGGCGGCCGCAACCTGGCGGCGGTGCTCGACGGGCTCAGCCACTCGATCCGCGGCACCGTGCAGGTCAGGCGCGAGGTGCGGGCCCAGCAGGCCCAGAACGTGCTCTCGGCGCGCGTGATCGCGGCGCTGCCGGTCGTGCTGATCCTGGTGATCCGCGGCTCCAACCCGAACTACCTGGCCGCCTTCTCCGAGCCCGCCGGGCAGGCGGTGCTCGCCTGCTGCCTGCTCAGCGTCTTCGCCGGCTACACGGTGATGCTGCGCCAGGCGTCGCTTCCCGGCCGGGAGCGGGTGCTCCGGTGACGGCCGCGCTCGCCCTGGGATCAGCGCTTGGCGCCGGTCTCTGGCTGATGCTGATGGGGCAGCCCCTGGGGCGGCCGCGGCCGAAGCTCTCCGCGCGGCTCGGCCGGCTCTCCGTGTCCGAGCGCATCGAGCTTGAGGAGAGCGCCTCGCCCGCGGGCGCGCCGATGTTCCGCTGGGCGCTGCTCGAGCGCTTGCTGCGCCCGCTGCTCGAGGACGCCGGCCGCGCGGCGTCGGGGCTCCTGCGCCGCCTGGGCCTCGAGGCCGGGGATCTCGACCGCCGCCTTGCGCTCGGCTGGCCGGGGATGAGCGCGCCGCAGTTCCGCGGGCAGCAGCTCGCGACCGGCGCGGTGGCGGCGCTCGCCCTCCCCGCGATGAACGCGCTGGGCGCGCACCCCTTCGGGCCGTGGCCGGTGTGGCTCTGGGCGGGGGCGTTCGCCCTGGGCTTCGCGGCCCCGAGCTGGCAGCTCGCAAGCCGGCTGGCGAAGCGCGAGAGGGCGATCCGCGCCGAGCTGCCGGCGGCGCTGGACCTGTTCGTGATCGCGGCCTCGGCCGGGCTCTCCCCGGAGCAGGCGCTCCACGAGGCCGGTCGCCGGCTCGACGGCGTGCTCGGCGAGGCGCTGCGCGAGGTCGTGCGGGAGGCCGGGCTCGGGACGGCCAGCGACGCCGAGGGGCTCGCGCGCCTCGCGGCTCGCGAGGGCGTCCCGGAGCTGCGCTCGCTCGCCTCGGCCTGGCAGCTCTCGCACCAGCAGGGGCTCCCGCTCGCGCCGGCGATGCTCTCGCTCGCCGAGACCGTGCGCGACCGCCGGCGCGCGCAGCTGCTGGAGGAGGGCGGCAAGGCGGCCGTCCGCATGCTGTTCCCGGTCACGCTCTTCATCTTCCCGGTGTTCCTGGTCGTCCTGCTCTACCCCGCCGGGGTGGAGCTGCTCGGCCTCGGCACGTGACGCAGGTGGTCCTGGCAAGGAAGGGGGACTCGTGATGCGCGAGCGACTGGCAGGGGGGGTGCGGGCGCTGCACCGCGACCAGGGCGGCGCGGCGATGGTGGAGTACGCGATCGTCACCGCCGTGATCGCGGTCGTCGCGCTCACCGCGGCGCAGGCCATCGGCACCAACGTCGTGGCCGTCTTCACCGACATCGCCAAAGCCCTGGACGGAATCTAGGCCGGCCGCGTGCACGGGGGCGAGTCGGGGCAGGCCACGCTCGAGCTGGCGCTGGTGCTGCCGGCGCTGCTCGTGGTGCTGCTGGGCGCGGTGCAGCTCGCGCTCGTCCAGCACGCGGGGAGCGTCGCCGACACCGCGGCGGCGGAGGGGGCGCGGCTCGCCGCCTCCGAGGGCGGATCGCTGCTTGAGGGCGCGGAGCGCACCAGGGAGGTGCTCCGGGCCGGGCTCGGCACCTCCGGCTCCGGCTTCTCCGTCCGGGCGGAGCACCGCGGCGAGGTCGTCGCCACCGAGGCGAGCGGGCGCTACCGGCTCTTCATCCCGTGGGTCAGGGACCTCCACGTGCGCATCGAGTCGCGCTCGGAGGTCCGGAGGGAGGGCCTCCGCGGTGGCCCGTAACGCCCTCCGCGCGCTGCTGCGGCCGGCCGCCGGCGAGTCCGGCGGCGTGCTGGTCGAGGCCGCGCTGGTGATCCCGTTGGTGCTGGCCGTCGCCTTCGGGGTGGTGATGGCGGGACGCATCGCCCACGCCCAGGTCGGCGTCGGCGCCGTCGCGCGCGAGGCGGGCCGCACGCTGGCGCAGGCGCCGTCGGCTCACGCCGGCCTCGCAGGCGCCCGCGAGCGGGCGCTGGCCGTGGCCGACGGCCACGGGCTGGAGGCGGCGGAGCTCGAGCTCGTGCTGGAGGCGGGCGCCTTCCGGCGGGGCGGGACCGTGCGCGCGCGCGCCTCCTACCGCGTCGCGCTCGGCGACCTGCCGCTCTACGGGCTCATCGAGGTCACCGTCCGCAGCACGCATCGGGAGCGCGTCGAGCTCTACCGCGGCCGGGCGACGGCGCTCCCGTGAGCGCGGGCCCCGGGCGGCTGCACGAGGACGAGCGCGGCGCCGCGATGGTGCTGGTGGCGCTCTGGCTCGTGGCGCTGGTCTCGGTCTCCGGCCTCGTTGCCGACGGCGGGACGCTCCTGGCCGAGCGCCGCGCGCTCCAGAACGCCGCCGACGCGGCGGCGGCGGCAGGCGCGATGCAGCTCGACGAGTCCCGCTACCGCGCCTCCGGCGGGTCGGACGTCTCGCTCGACGGGGCCGCCGCGCGCCGGGCGGCCGAGGGCTACCTGGCGGCCGAGGGCGGGCTGACCTACACGGTGCGGGCGAGCGGGGCGCGGGTCGAGGTCGAGGTGGCGCGCCGCGCCCCGACCGTCTTCCTGCGGGTCGTGCGCATCGACCACGTCACGATCCGCGCCCGCGCCTCGGCCGAGCCGCGGCACGGCGTCGTGGCGGCGCCCGGGGCGCCGCGCGTGGGGGTGCCGTCGTGAGCCGGGCCGGCCGCCCCGTGGCGCTCAGGGCCGCGCTGCTCCTCGCCTCGGTGCTCGTGGCCGCGGCGCTCGCGACCGCCGCGCTCGCCGTGCGCGGCGGCGGCCCGGGGCCGGATGTGAGCGTGGACGCCGTCGCCCCGCCCGCACCGGCACCCGCGGACGCACCCACGCCGCCGGCGGCCGCGGCGGCGACCCCCGCGCCCGTCCCCCGGCGCACCCCCACCCCGGCGCCGGCCCGCTCCGTCGAGCAGGAGGTCGAGGCCGCCTACCTCGCGTACTGGGACGCCTACGCCGCCGCGGCGCTCCACCTCGACGCGTCCCTCGTCGAGGGCTTCGCGGCGGGCGAGGAGCTGCGCCGGATCCGCGCCGAGATCGCCGCGCTCGAGGCGCGGGGCGTCGCGCTCCGGATCGTCGTCGAGCACGACCTGCTCGTCGTCGTGACCTCCCCCGCCTTCGCCGCGGTCGTGGACCACGTCACGAACCGGAGTTTCCACGTCGACCCCGTGAGCCTTGAGCCGCCGCGCGCGGAGGGCGGCGGCGAGGTCCTGCGCGACACGGTCTTCATGGAGAGGAGGGACGGGAGGTGGGTAGCCACGGGCAGCCAGCGGGAGGGCCCCCGATGATTCGCACGCGCCGGGCCGCCGCCGCGCTCCTCCTGTTCGCCCTGGTCGTGCTCGGCCTCGCGTGGGCGGCACCCGGCGCCGCGCGGGCGCAGGGGTCGCCGGAGCCCGGCGATCCGGCCGTGCCGGGGGACGGCCGGCCGGACGTCACCGTCGAGATCAGCGTGGAGTCGGGTCCGGGCGGCGTGACGATCTACATCGAGTCGAAGACGCGGACCCCGGGGAGCCCCGGCGGCCCGGGCACGCCGGAGACGCCCCGCCCGCCCGATCCCCCGGTCTGCTCAGCGGCTCCCGTGAACGTCGGCGACGCCAGCACCGGCTGGGTGGCCGACGGCATCGAGGCCAACCCCGGCACCTTCCCGTGGGCCGTGAACTGCGAGGGCGGCGCCTTCGGGATTGCCTGGGTGCCGACGGGCAGGGGCGCGCCCGACGTCGCCATGGGCGAGCCGCCGATCCCCCCGGTCGACCCGGCCCTGGTCCGGGCGTCGGCCTTCCGCATCGTGGGACTGCCCCGGATCTCCATCGGCGCGAACCCCGACGTCGGCCTCGTGGCGATGCCGGCGTGGTTCTGGGTGCGGGGCTACTCCGGCGGGACGCTCACGGGCGCGGCGACGCTCGACCGCTCCAGCGTCCGGGTGGAGATCACGCCGACCTCCTACCGCTGGACCTGGGGCGACGGGTCGTCGCTCCACGCCAGCTCGGTCGGCCGGGCCTACCCCGCGCGGAGCGACATCCGGCACACCTACGAGCGCTCCTCGCACGGGGCCGGCGGCGCCTACCCCGTCAGGCTCCGGATCACCTGGAGCGCGCGCTACTCGGAGAACGGCGGCCCCTGGCTCTCGCTCGACCCGATCACGCGCACCTACAGCCGCGCCTACCCGGTGCAGCAGCTCCAGTCGGTGCTGACGGCGAACCGCTAGCGTGCGGGGGAAGCGCACGGTGACGGGCGCGGTGCGGCGGCGGGGGAGCGGGACGGTCCGCCGCAGGCCGGGCGCGCCCGGGGCGCCCGGCCTGCTGGCGCTGCTGCTCTCGGGCGCGGCGCTGGCCGCTGCGCTGTGGGAGATCTCGGGCGGGCCGCGGGCGCCGGACGGCGCGCACCTGCGCGAGGTCCTCGCGGGCGCGGAGCTCGCCGACTCGGACCTGGCCGCGGCGGCGGCCGCGCTCGCCTGGCTCGTGATCTGCTACCTCGCGCTCACGGTTGGGCTCAGGCTCCTGCTGCTGCTCTGCGGCCGGCTCAGCGGCGGGGCGCGGTGGGCGCGCACCGGCCTCCGCCTCAGCACGCTGGTCACGATCCCGGCCGTGCGCCGCGTCGTGGACGGCGGCGTCGGCGGGACCCTGCTCGCCGCGAGCTGGCTGCCGCTGCCCGCACCCGCCGAGGCCGCGGGGCACGCCGCCTACGCCGCGGCGGCGCCTCCGCACGTGGCATGGGCGGACGCTCCGCCGGCCCGCGCCGGGGAGGCGCCCGCGGAGACGGCGGCGCCCTGCCTCCTCTACACGGTCGCCTCGGGCGAGGACCTGTGGGAGATCGCGCGGCGCTGCTACGGCGACGGCACCCGCTGGGTCGAGATCGCCTCCGCCAGCGCCCTGCCGGCAGGCGGCGGCGCGCCCGCCTCCGATCCGTGGATGGTCCGTGCCGGGCAGGTGCTGCGCGTGCCGCTGCCCGCGCCCAACGTGCGAGTCGACGACGATGCCGTGACCTACCGCGTGCGGCGCGGGGACCACCTCTGGGGCATCGCCGAGCGCTTCCTCGGCGACGGCTTCCGCTGGGTCGAGATCTGGGAGCGCAACCGCGGCCGCGAGATGGAAGGCGGGTCGCACTTCACCGACCCGGACCGGCTCGAGCCGGGATGGCTGCTGGAGCTGCCGGCCCGGGTCGGCGACGCCGCTCTCCCGGCCGGGGAGGCCGCGATCGGCGCGGCGGCGAGGGCAGATGCGGCGGTGCGTTCGGGCCTCGACGGCGAGGGGGGAGGCTCCGTCGTCGGCGTTGCCGCCGCGGTCGGGGCCGGCGGCGGGCCGTGGGAGCGGCCGGCGCCGCCGCGCCCGCTGCTCGTGACGGCGGCGGGCTTCGTGCTGGCGGGGGGCACGGCGGTCTTCGTCCGGCGGCTGGCCCGGAACGGGCTGCCGCGGCTCCGGGGCCGGGAAGGCGACGGCACCCCGGGCGACGCGGTCGGCGTGACGCTGGCCACGCGGTCGCTGGCGCGCGCCCTCTCCGACTGCGGCTTCGACGAGGCGCGCCCCCTGCTCGTCGAGGAGTCCGGCCGCGGGCTGGCGTTCACGCTCTCCTGCCCCGCCGGGGACGTCGACGAGCTCCTGCGGCGCCGGCACGACATCGGGCGGCGGCTCGACTGCGAGGTCGGGATGGAGGTGCAGGACGCCACGCGTCTGCGGGTGACGCTGGCCCGGCCGGCCCCGCTCCGGGCGGAGGAGGCCGAGGTCACCGCGCCCGCGCTCGTCGTGCCGGTCGGCGCGGAGGAGGGCGGCGTCGTCTACCTGAACCTCGCCGCGGCCGGCCCGGTCACGCTCGCGGGTCCCGAGGGCGAGCGCCGGCGGATGCTCCGCTCGTGGCTCGCCACGCTCGCGACCACGCACGCCCCGCACGAGCTGGCGCTCCGCATCGATGCTGAGGCCGCCACGCATCTGGGAGACGGAGCAGTCCTGCCGCACGCCGGGGGCTCCGGCGGGGCCGCCCTGGCGGAGCTGATCCCGGAGCTCGAGGAGCTGCTCCGGAGCAGGGCGTCCGGCCGCGGCCACCGGCCGCTGCTCGCTCTCGTCTCGCCCCCGCCGGGCGGCGACCCCGCCCTCGAGAGCATCCTGGCCGACGGCCCGCGCGCCGGTCTCTCACTCGTGCGGGTCGTCGACGCCGCCGGGCCGCCCGGGAACCACGACCCCGCGGGCGCGCGGGTGATCATTGGTGCATCCGCCGACGGCCCGGGCGACGAGGAAGGGGGCGCCGGAGCCGGCGCGATCGCGCTCACGGCCGGCCCCGGCCCCCCGCGCCACCTCGACACGGTCGCCGTGCGGCGCGACACGTCGGCGCGCTGGGCCGCCCCGCCCGACGTCGGGGAACCTGAATCGAACCAGTGGCCCCACGGGAACGCCGGTGGCGGCGGCGCTCTCCCCGATCGCTCGGAGCCGCCGCCGGAGGAGCCGCCCGCCGGGTGCGACTGCGAACCCGACCCGGGCGAGCGATCCGCGGCGGCGCTCGCCTCCGATCCCGCGGGCGTTTCGTCTTCCGCCGGGGACCGGGCGGGTGCCGGCGAGCCGGACGCGGCGGACGCGGCGGACGCGGCGGACGCTCCCGACAAGCTCGACCCGGAAGAACGCGCGGTCGCGTCGGCGGTCGTCTCCCCCCAGACCGATCGGGACGCCGCCGGGGACCTGCGGGTGCCCGACACGCCGCGTGAGCCGGCGGATGGGCCCGGCGAGCCGGGCGTGGCCGGGCAGCCGGCGGATGCGCCCGGTCCACCCGCCGGCGACCGCGGTGCCCCGTGTGCCGACGACGATGGCCGCCCGGGCCCGCCCGTTCCTCCCGGCGGGCCGGCATCGCCGGCAGGAGGCGGGCGCACCGACGGCCCGCTTGCCGGGCAAGCCGCGCTCTTCAGCGAGCGCGAAATGAGCGACCTGGTGGTCCTGACTGAGGCCCGGGAGCCCGTCTTCCACATCCGGTGCCTCGGCCCGCTCGAGGTCCGCGCGCGCGGCACGCCCGTCGTCAGGTGGCGGCTCGAGAAGTCGCGCGAGCTGCTGGCGTTCCTGGCGGCGCACGGTTCGGTCCCGGTCGCCCGCGAGGTCATCGCCGAGGCGCTCTGGCAGCAGTACGACTGGGACGCGAGCCTCAGGCACAGCCTCTCCAACGCGGTCACCACGCTGAGGAGCACCCTGCGCGCCGCCGCCGCCCCGGATGAGCTCCAGCCGGTCGTCGCCGCGCTCCAGCGGCTCCAGCTGGCGCCCTCGCTCTTCGCCGTGGATCTCGATGCCTTCGACGCGGCGATCGCGTGCGCGGCCGACCTGCCCGCCCCGGAGGCGCTCGACGAGTACGAGCGCGCGCTTCGCCTCTACGCGGGCGATTTCCTGGAAGGGGAGTTCTTCACGTGGCTGGAACCGTACCGCATGGACTACCGGCGGCGGCTGCTCGACGCCACGCGCTCCGCCGGCGCGATGGCCGAGGGCATGGGCGACGCCGCGAGGGCCACGCCCTTCCACCGAGCCATCCTCGAGCGCGAGCCGACCGATGAGGAAGCCGTGCGCGGCCTGATGCGCTGCCTTGCCCGCTGCGGCGATGTCGCGGGCGCACGCACGGCCTTCGAGGAGCTCTCGCAGGCCCTAGTCGATGAGCTGGACGACCCCGGCGCGCGGCCCTCGCCGGAGACGAGAGCGTTGCTGGCGGAACTGGTCGGGGCCGCCGCGCGTGGCTAGCGCGTCGGGACTCCGGAGCGCTGCTCCCGCGCGGCGACCGGCCGGCGTGGCGGCCCGCGCGGCGCCGTGGTGCGCCGCGGGCGGCGGCCTGGTGGCGCTCGGCGCCGCGGCGCTGGGCGGGGTGGCGCCGGCCGAGGCCGCATACGTCGCCGTGTTCGGTGGCGTGTTTGTGCTGCTCGCCTGGCTCGACCTCGGGACGCGGACGATCCCGAACGCGATCGTCTACCCCGTGCTGGTGCTCGCCCTGGGTCTCTCGCCGTCGGAACCCGGGCCTGGTCTGGCGGAGTCGCTCGCCGGCGGCCTCGTCGCGCTGGCGGCCTGGTCGGCGATCCGGGCGCTGAGCCGTGGCGGGCTGGGCGGGGGCGACGTGAAGATGGCCGCGCTCGTCGGCGCCGTCGTCGGGCTCCCCGGCATCGTGGCCGCGAGCGCCCTCACGGCGATGAGCGCCGGCCTCGTCGCGGGAGCCCTGCTCTTGACGCGAACTCTTCGGCCGGGCGATGCCCTGCCCTACGGGCCGTTCCTGGCATTCGGGGGGCTCGTCGGCCTGGTCTGGTGAGTCGGGCGCAACGCACACACGCCGCTCGTGGGCGCCAGTGCACCGGCCTGAGGGTCGTCGTTCGAATCCCCCCAGACGGAGCGAGCGGGCGGCTCACGGTGCGCGCCGACAGCGGCTTCTAATCCCACGTGGTGGTCGCTGCCTGCCGCGAGATGAATGTCCGCTTCTCGGTCACGGTGCTGGCCTGATCGGATCTCCGCAGCCGCGTGATCCCGAAACGGATGGCCCTGTCCGGCGTCTGGCCCGAACGCGCCTTCGCCGGGGCGCTCACGAACGGGCTCGGCGCGCTGGCCGCCGCGACCGCCGCGAGCGGCCTGAGCGGAGGCGGACTCGGCGGCGGGGACGTGAAGCTGGTGACTGGCCGCGCTCGCCGGGGCGGTCGCCGGCTACCCGGCGGTGCTGTCAGCCGGCCTCGTGACCGCGGTAGCGGGAGGCGCGACGGCCGCGGTGCTGCTCGTCACCAGGCGCGTCGAGCGGGATGGCCGCATCCCCTACGGGCCGTTTATCGCGGCCGACGCGGTCGCGGCACTGCTGGCCTGGTGTCGTGGGTTATCCGGCCCTGATGCTGTGCAGGGGCAGCGCCTCGGTCTCCAACGTGTGAAGATCCAGACGGCGCGATGCCTGGTCGATGTCGAAGCCGACCACCTCCCCATCGGCACCCATATCGACGTGCAGCCCCTCTGTGACCTCGATGGTATTCGCTCCCGGCCCCGCCCTGAATTCCACGTAGAGGCTGTCGGTCTCCGGATAGTAGTGGAGCTTCATGCCTCGCCTTCCCTTCTGAAGCGCCTATCAAAGAACGCGTTGTGAATGGTCTCGCCGTCTTCCAGCGTGACGACCCGCAGATAGCGGGGGACGGCTTCATCCGGGAAGATGACTTCCCCCCAATAGCGCACACGCCCATCTCCCTGCTGCTCCATGCGAAGGGGCGCAGCCACGACCTCAAGGCACCACGCGAGTTCGATGTAGGGGCGCTTGCGTCGCACCTGCTCATCAAAGTAGCGCGTTGTCTTCACAGAACGTTTCGCTCCTTCTGCCTCGGGCGATACCCGCCATCGCTCAGGATAGCTCGCCCGATGCCATCGAGGTCAGACAGAGGGGTGAGTCGATGCGATCATGACGCCGGCTAAACTGGGAGCGCCAGCGCGAGATCCTGCGCTCGGTCTTGGCGGCCGACCATTCCCCTACCGCGCTCCAGCGGCTCCAGTTGGCGCCCTCGCTCTTCTCGGTGGATCTCGATGCCTTCGACGCGGCGATCGGGCGCGCGGCCGACCCGCCCGCCCCGGAGGCGCTCGACGGGTACGAGCGCGCGCTCCGCCTCTACGCGGCGAGTTCCTGAAGGGGGAGTTCTTCACGTGGCTGGAGCCGTACCGCATGGACTACCGGCGGCGGCTGCTCGACGCCGCGCGCTCCGCCGGCGCGATGGCCGAGGGCATGGGCGATGCCGCGCGGGCGGTGGCCTTCCACCGCGCGATCCTCGAGCGCGAGCCGACCGATGAGGACGCCGCGCGCGGCCTGATGCGCTGCCTCGCCCGCTGCGGCGACGTCGCGGGCGCACGCACGGCCTTCGAGGAGCTCTCGCAGGCCCTGGTCGATGAGCTGGACGACCCGGCGTGCGGCCGTCGCCGGAGACTAGAGCGTTGCTGGCGGAACTGGTCGGGGCCGCCGCGCGTGGCTAGCGCGTCGGGACTCCAGACCGCCGGTCCCGGGCGGCGACCGGCTGGCGCGGCGACCCGGGCGGCGGGATGGTGCGCCGCGGGCGGCGGCGCGCTGGCACTCGGTGCCGCGGCGATCGGCGGGGCGGGGCCGGCCGGGGCCGGCCGGGGCCGCGTACGCCGCCGTGTTCGGCGGCCTGTTGGTGCTGCTCGCCTGGCTCGACCTCGGGACGCGGACGATCCCGAACGCGATCGTCTACCCAGTCGTCGATCGTCGGCTCCGACCGCGTCTGCTGTGCCCCGGCGGCGGGTCGGCGCCCCGTTGGACGGTCGGTGGGCGCAGTACGCCTATACCCAGCCGAAGACCTCCTCGGCGAGCTTGCGCCGCCCCTGACTTAGCACGTAGCTCGCCGACGGGTCGTGCGCCCAACGAGCGCACCGCGCCCCCAGCAGCGGCCGCTGGTCGTCACACGCGGAGTCTCGCAGAGCACCGGTAGCTCCGCGACGAGCCCTGGGCATCGTAGCCGCGGTAGGCATCACGCTGGTGCTCGAGTGCCTGCGCGAGTGGCGCCGCCGGCGCGCCGAGGTCTACGTGCCGCTGGTCCACCGCCCGGGCGAGAGCGCGCAGACCCCGACTTCCTCGAGGGCAGCGTCGAGCTCGCCGAGCCTTGACTGAGCGGCCTCGTCGTGCACGACAGAGCATGGTCCCTATCTATTCTGGCCTAAGTCGACCACACCAGGCTCCCAACGCGCCGCTGATCTCGTCGCTGAGCGCCCACGACTCGGAGGAAAAGTCGACGGTATAGATGAATGCGTTAGCTGCCCCACGGTCGAAAATGCCTCTGCCCACCGTGGCGTCGTGGATCACCAACACCGGTAGTTGAAGGGAGTAGGCTAGAGCAGCTTCGATGTGATTCCACTCGGTGCCAAGGCTGAATCGAGACGTGATTTCCTCACCCTTCAGCTTGCCTGAGTGGACTTCGATCTGTGGGATGCCCAAGATAATCGCCCCATAGCAACCCTCCATTAGTTGGATCACTTCGTTCAGCGGTAGCTGGCTGGGACGGTCCGTTACGCCCATCGAGCGGGGATCTAGGTCACGTACTCGCAGTAGATTCTTGAATTTGCTGAGACCCGAACGGTGTTCTGGAGGAACCCAAGTAGGCTGGCTAAGAAATATTGGCCTCACAATGCTCATACTCCTACAGTCCCCCAACAGGGGAGGCGCACGTGCATGTGATTTTTTTCGGCGGTCGCGTCCCTCCGTCCGGCTTCGGTATCTCTACCCGCCTGACGGGAGTCGCCCAGTACGCCCCCGTGGGTGCTCGCCGTGCAGGTCGAGCAATCGCTTGTCCAGCCCGTCCTCGTACTCTCGCCACGTCATCCCATCGACTCCCGGAGCCGCATCCGGCCTGAGCACGACATTCGCCTCCCGGCGCCACGCGCGGCAGGAGCTCCATCACCCCGTCGTAGGGACTCCGCAGCTGCTGCCTCAGGATCACGTTGAAGCCGCCCCACATCACGATCACTGCCAGGCCCGCGTTGGCGACGCCGCGGGAGAGCTCCCACAGCGAGCGCACGGTCGTGCTCCCGTAGCTGCCGGCCTCGGGCGTGCGCGTCACGAAGTTGAGCGAGGAGCCGCCGAGGCCGAGCGCCCAGTCGGTGAAGCCGCGCATCGCCCCGAGCAGCGCCCCGCCCAGCGCGTCGAAGGCGGCGTCCAGAAACGCGCCCGCCCACGCGCGCGGGTCGAGCGAGGCGCCGCCGAGGAGGTCCAGGGGGTTGGGGATCGCGGGCAGCTCCACCGCGGGCGCCGTCCCGGGCCCGGGCGGCGGCGCGTCCCGGGAGGAGGCCGCCAGGCCGGGCGGGTGCGCGACCCCGGCCGTGGTGGAGACCGGCGGAGCGGAGTGGACCAGCGGGGCGCCGGCGACTATCAGGGCCGCGAGCGGGTCCGCCGCCTGCTCCGCGTGCGCGGGCGGGGCGGCGAGCAGGAAGCAGCCGAGCGCACAGGCGGCGGCAAGCACGGCAACCCGCACGGCCGGCCTCCTTCCGCACCGCCGCACGCTCGCCCCGGTGGCGGCGTGCGGCGATGCGGGGACAGCCTGCGATACGGGGTGCTCAGGATTCGCTCAGGATCCGCTCAGGATCCGCTCAGGATTCGCTCACGGGGAGCTCAGGGCGGCTCAGGCGCTCACGAGGCGCTCAGGATCCGCTCACGACGCGCTCAGAAAGCAATCACGGCGCAATCACATGCCCGGAAAGGCGCCGGCGACGTGGTCGACGTGCTCCGTCTGCCACCCGCGGTTCGTGCACACCGGTCCCGACCTTGCGGGATTTCCGATCGTGGTGTGGTTCGAGGCGGA
>JAPONQ010000100.1 GCA_026713865.1 Chloroflexota bacterium
CGGGCGGTCTCGGGGGGTCGTGATGGCCGACGGCGCCGACATGCGCAGCGCGATAGCCGCCCTGGTCGAGGAGCGGCGGGGCCCCCGCGGGGGCGCGGGGCGCGCGGCCCTGCGCGGGATCATGGAGGGGGGGGGGGCACCCCCCCCGCCGGGGGGCCTCCCCGTCCCCCCCCCCTCTCCGGGCCGGCCGCCGGCCGGGGGTGGCCGCCCCGCCCGGCCCCCCCGCCCCCCCGAGCCCGCCCGCCGCAGCGGGCGCGCGGGCCGGCATCTCGAGAAAGTTGCGCAGCAGCGCGTGCCCCGCCTCGGTGGCGATCGACTCGGGGTGGAACTGCACCCCCACGATCGGCAATGAGCGATGACGGAGCGCCATGATCACCCCGCTCTCCGCCCGCGCCGTCACCTCGAGCTCCGGCGGGAGCGAGCCGGATTCGACGGCGAGCGAATGATAGCGAATCGCCTCGAACGGCTCCGGCAGGCCGGCGAAGAGGCCGTTTCCGTCGTGTGTGATCCGCGAGGTCTTGCCGTGGAGAATCTCGCCCGCCCCGTCGACGACGCCGCCGAACGCCTGCGCGATGCACTGGTGGCCGAGGCAGACCCCGAGCAGCGGGACCGGCTGCGCGCCGGCGGCGGCCGCGCGCACGAGGCCGACCGAGATCCCGGCCTCATCGGGCGTGCACGGCCCCGGCGAGATCACGATCCGCTCCGGCCCGAGGGCCAGCGCCTCTTCCACGCTGATCTCGTCGTGGCGGCGCACGACGACCTCCGCGCCCAGCTCCCCGAGGTACTGGTAGAGGTTGAAGGTAAACGAGTCGTAGTTATCTATCAGCAGCAGCACGTATCATCCCCCGCCCCGCCCGCAGGAGCCCCGGCCGGCGCCGGCGTCGTCCCGGCGCTCCCCGAGCCGCCTCAGCACCCCGGCCTGCTCGCGGTCGTGGACCCCGATCTTCACGACGCGGCTCGATATGGTCACGGCCCCCCGCTCCCGGTGCAGACCGTAGGCCGCAAGCTCCGCCTCCTCCAGGCCCGCCAGCCACGCCTCGGTCTCCGCGCGCACGGTCAGGAGCCGCTCCCTGGCCGCCGCCTCGGTCGGCCTTTCCCTCGAACGCTGCTCCGACTCCCACTGCCCCACGTTGAAGGGCCGCCACGCATGGCCCGGCAACTCCAGCAGCCGGCGCGCCTCGGCGGCGAGGTAGGCCTCGGCGCTCCCCGCGCGGACAAGCACGTCGACGGCCGTCCACGAGCCGCCACCGGGCGGCTCGCGACCGCCCCCGGGGAGCGCCTCGAACGCCGCCATGAGCTCGGCGCGCGCGGCAGCCAGCTCCTCCAGGAGCTCGGCTCGCGAGCGCGGGGGGACGCCGTCCGCACGCCCGTCCCGGGGCGCGCCCAGCTCGCGCGCGAGCCACGCGCGAAGCTCCGGCGACAGGGCGTCGCCGAGACCGGCCGGGCCGCCCCCGCGCTCGCGGGAGAGGGCGGAGGCCCCGATCCACGCGGCGTCCTGGTAGTGGCGGCGACCGAAGCGCGGTTCTCCCGCCCAGCCGCGGCAGGCGAAGGCATTCACCACCACGCGCGCGCCGTCCTCCCCCACGAGGTAGAGCGTCTCGGCGAACTCGTAGCGGCCCGGCTCGACGTGCATGCGATCCCGCAGCGCGCGCTCCAGCGCCTCCTCCACGGTCTCCTGCGGGGCGACCGGCTCCATCGGGAGCGACCATCGCCCCGCGAAGGCGCCGTCATCGTCGCGGTGGCGCACGAGCAGCACGCGCCCGTCGTCGCGGACGAGCAGCGCGGCGGCTGCGACGGCGGGGGCGGCGGCCATCGCGACCCGCCCCTAGTAGCCGAGGCTGCCGGGAATGACGCGGCGCGCCCGCGCCTCCGCGTCGTCGATGGCGGCCACCAGCGCACCCGCCTTGTGCTCGGTCTCCTCGAACTCGCGCTCCGGCACCGAGTCGTAGACGAGCCCGCCCCCGGCCTGCACGTGCGCCACGCCGTCGCGCATCAGCACGGTGCGTATGGTGATGCAGGTCTCGACGTTGCCCGACATATCGAAGAAGCCGACCGCGCCCGCGTAGGGGCCCCGCCGGTCGGGCTCCAGCTCGGCGATGATCTCCATCGCGCGGATCTTCGGCGCGCCGGACACCGTCCCCGCCGGGAAGGATGCCCGCAGCGCGTCGTAGGGGGAGAGGCCGTCCCGCAGCCGCCCCTCGACGTGCGACACCATGTGGATCACGTGCGAGTAGTACTCGAGGTCGAAGCGCTGGTTGACCTGGACGCTCCCGACCTCGGCCACTCGCCCCACGTCGTTCCGCGCGAGGTCCAGCAGCATGATGTGCTCGGCGCGCTCCTTCGGATCGGCGAGCAGCTCCTTGCCGAGCCGGGCGTCCTCGCTCGCGCTCGCGCCGCGCCGGCGCGTCCCGGCGATCGGGTGGTTCTCGACGCGCCCGTCCTCGATCTTCACCAGAAGCTCCGGCGACGCCCCCACCAGGTAGGCGTCGTCGAAGCGGAGAAAGTACATGTAGGGTGACGGATTGATGGCCCGCAGCGACCGGTACACCTCGAAGGGCTGCGCCCCCGTCCGCCGCGAAAAGCGCTGCGAGAGGACCACCTGGATGGCGTCGCCGGCCTCGATGTACTCGCGCGTGCGCCTGACCGCTGCGAGGTAGTCGGCGCGCTCCCAGTTCGACACGGCGGCCTCGCCGGTCGGCCCGACCAGCGGCGTGTACGGCAGCGAAGAGAGCGGCTGGGAGAGGCGACCGACCAGCTCGTCGATACGGGCCTGCGCCGACCGGTAGGCCTCGTCCACGTCCCCGTCCAGGCGGACGTGCGCCACCACCTTGATCGTGTGGAGCAGGTGATCGAAGACGACCAGCGTCTCGGAGAACATGAGCCACGACTCCGGGACGCCCAGCGGGTCGCACTCCGGCGACGGCACCCGCGGCTCGAAGTGCGAGACCGCCTCGTACCCGATGTAGCCGACGGCGCCGCCGTGGAACCGGGGGAGCCCCGGCACGCGCACCGCCCGCCAGGCGGAGAGCTCCTCCTGCACGACGCGCAGGGGGTCGCCGTCCGCCGGCTCGCATCGCGCGACGCGATAGGGCTCGGTGCCGATGAAGGAGTAGCGCCCGACCCGCTCGCCGCCGTCGGCGGACTCCAGCAGGAAGGAGTAGGGTCCGCGCGCCAGCTTCAGGTAGGCGGAGACCGGCGTCTCGAGATCCGCCCGCACCTCGCGGTAGACGGGGACGACGGTCTCGCCCGCCGGCCGCGGCTCCGACGCGAGGCGCCGCACCTCATCGAGCGGCGGGATGTGCTCGCCCACGACTGCTCCCCGGAGCCGCCCCGCGCCGCACGCGGGCGGGCCGACGCTCCCCCATACAGAAGGACCATCGCCCTGCGATGGTCCTCGTCGCGGCGCTCGCCACCAGCCGCCCGGGCGTGCGGATCGGGCGCCGAACGCCCGTGACATCGAGGCTACGGCCGCCCGCCGAGTAGTGTCAACGAGAGCCGGCACGCCCGAGCCGGCGGGGCGGGAGCGTGGCCTAGAGCTCGAGCGACGGGCGGCCCGAACCGCCCCGCGCGCGTTCGATGAGCGCGAGCAACTCGTCGACCGTCGCGTCCAGATCCCCCTCCGCGTTGCGCAGCACGTGGTCGAAGTGCCCCTTCTGATCGTCCTCCGCCTCCGCCGCCCGGACCCGGCGCGCGATCTCCTCCTCCGGCTCGCCCCGCGCGCGCATCCGCTCGGCGAGCCGTCCGCTGGAGTCGGGCGCGAGATAGACGAAGAGCGCGCCCGGAAGCAGGTCCCGCAGCGTCGCCGCCCCCTGCACGTCGACGCGCACGATGGCGTCGGCCCCCTCGAGCGCGCGCCGGAGCTCGGAGCGCGGGACGCCGTAGAGCCGTCCGTAGACGCGCGCGTGCTCGATGAGGTCGCCGGCATCGATGCGGCGCTCGAACTCCTCCTCGCTCACGAAGAGGTAGTCCCGGCCCTCCTGCTCCCCGGCACGGGGCGCACGCGTCGTCATCGTGACCGGCACGCGGAAGGCGTCGCTCCGCTCCCGGAGCCGGGCGATGACGGAGTCCTTCCCGGCACCCGAGGGCCCCGAGAGCACGACGAGCAGCCGGCGCTGCGGGCCCGGGCCGGCGCGGTGACGGGTGCCGCCCGCCGGAGGCCGGGTCACCCCGCCACGCCGGGCTCTCGCGCGGCGGCAACGCGCCCGGCGAACGTCTCGGGCGCGATCGGGATCAGCGCCACCCAGTCGTCGTCCAGGACGAGAACGGCCTTGGTGCGCCGGCCGCTCGTGAGGTCGACCGCCCGGCGCCGCTCCTTCCCGTGCTGCACCATCCGCTTCACGGGAGCGGAGCCCGGGGAGGCCACGGCGAGCACGCGATTCAGTGCGACGTAGCTGTCAAACCCGACGTGGATGAGCTCCGTCTGCATCGTCCGCCCCCCCGGGCTCTCCCCGCCTGCCGTCACCCGACCAGGGCCGCCCTACGGCGCCTCCAGACCGGCGCCCGGGACGCCCTGCAGCCGCTCCAGTTCCGACCAGAAGCGAGGATACGACACCGCTACCGCCCCGGCCCCCTCGACGACCGTCTCGCCGCTCGCGAGCAGCCCTGCCACGGCGGCGACCATCGCGAGGCGGTGATCCCCGCCCGCATCCACGCAGGCTCCCCGCAGCCCGGCGCCGCCGGCGATCCGCAGCCCGTCGGGGCGCTCCTCGACCTCCGCCCCGAACGACCGCAGCAGGCGCGCCGTCTCGGCGATGCGGTCGCTCTCCTTCACGCGCAGCTCGGCGGCGTCGGCGATCACGGTCTCGCCCCCGGCGAGCGCACCGGCGAGCGCCACCAGCGGCAGTTCGTCGATCGCGCGCAGAGCGAGCTCTCCGTCGACGCGCATGCCGCGGAGCTCCGAGCTCTCGACGTGCAGGTCCGCGATCGGCTCGCCGCCGACCTCGCGCTCCTCCAGCCGCTCGATCGCCGCGCCCATCCCCCCCAGCACGTCGAGGATGCCGGTGCGCGTCTCGTTGACGCCGACACCCCGGAGGGTCAGCTCGGCGTCCGGATGGAGCGCGGCCGCCACGAGCCAGAACGCCGCCGCACTCACGTCGCCGGGCACGCGCACATCGACGGCCTCGAGATCGCCCGGCGGCGGCGAGAGCGTCACCTCGACCGCCCCGCCGGCGCGCGGCGTGCGCGCGATCCCCACGCCGCGCGCGGCGAGCATGCGCTCGGTGTGATCGCGCGTCGCCTGCGGCTCGATCACGGTGGTGGGACCGTCCGCCTCGAGCGCGGCCAGCAGCAGCGCCGACTTCACCTGGGCCGAGGCGACCCCCGTCTCGATGCGCCGGCCCCCGGCGACGGGGCCGCCC
Source organism: Chloroflexota bacterium (assembly GCA_026713865.1). Taxonomy (GTDB): domain Bacteria; phylum Chloroflexota; class Dehalococcoidia; order UBA2979; family UBA2979; genus VYDC01. The sequence goes on from JAPONQ010000100.1 coordinate 5,358, forward strand.
CGCACGACGATCGGGGCCCGGGTCCCCCCCGCGCTCGCCGTCACGTCGGCGTCCAGCGCCCGGAGCGGACGGACGACGCGGTCCATCGGACGCTGACGCAGGGAGGCGTCGCCACTCAGCACCGCGAGACCGGGCAGCCCGCAGAGCAGTCCGCTCAGCAGGCGGATGGTCGTGCCGGAGTTCTCGCAGTCGAGGACGTCGGCCGGCTCGCCGAGCCCCGCACGCCCGCGGCCGCGCACCAGCAGCACGCCCTCGCCGGGCGCCGCGCCCGCGACCTCCTCGATGGTGGCGCCGAGGGCGCGGAGGCAGCCGAGAGTGGCCCGCGTGTCCGCGGCATCGAGGAAGCGCTCGATGCGGGAGTCGCCGGCGCCGAGGGCGCCGAGCATGAGCGCCCGGTGGGTCACCGACTTGTCGCCCGGCACGGAGACCGTGCCGCGGAGGCGGCTCGCCGGACGGACGGTGCGGGTCTCACCCACGGATCACGCTCCCCCGGCGCCCCGCGGGAGCGCGCTCACCGGCGGCGGCGGGAGCCCCGCTCGCGGGACTCCTCCTGGCCCTGGCGCCACTCGCGCATCTTGTCGGAGAGCGCCCCGCCCAGCAGCAGATCGAACGCCGACATCGACGGGATATCCCGCGGCGACTCCGTCCACGCGTCCCGCCCCACGTCGCCGGACGCGAGGCGCGCATAGTCGAGGTTCGCCTCGCCGAGAGCGCGGAAGAGTGCCTCGCCCCCCTCGTCGTCGAGCAGCCTCTCGCGGAAGCGAGCGATCTCGTCCCCGTAGCGCTCGAGCCAGTGTGCCACCTGCTCGCGGTTCGTCGCGAAGATGTCGTAGGCCATCGAGGTGTCGCTCTGCGCCAGGCGCGTGGCGCCGAGGAAGCCGCTCGAGGCGAGCATCGACATCTCCGGCCACGCCTCGGACTCGCGCACGAGCGTGAACAGAGCGACGGCGGCCGCGAGCGGCAGGTGGGAGACGGCCGCGACGTACGCGTCGTGCTCCTCCGCATCCATGAACATCGCCTCGGCACCCATCGTGTTTATGAGGCTGGTGACGGTCTCGACGGCGCCGCCGGGGGCGCTCCGCGAGGGGACGAGGACCCAGCGCGCTCCCTCGAAGAGCGCGCCGTCGGCCGCGGCGGGACCGGGCTCGGTCTTCCCGGCCATGGGGTGGCCACCGACGAAGGAGACGGAGGCGGGAAGCGTCTCCGTCGCCCACCGCATCACGTCGGCCTTGGTCGAGCCCGTGTCGGTGACGACCGCGTTCGCGGCGATGCGCCCGGCGGCGGCCTCGGCGCCGACGTCCTCGAGCAGGGAGCGCAGAGCGAGCACCGGCGCCGCCAGCACCACGAGCCAGGCGCCCGCGACGGCCTCCTCGACGCTCGCCGCGGTCTCGGCGATAGCCCCCCGCTCGCGCGCCTCGCGCGCGTGGTCGGGGTTGCGGTCCCAGCCGACGACGGAGAGATCCGAGGTGCGGCCGTGGCTGTGGAGGCGCAGCCCGATGGAGGTCCCTATGAGGCCGGTGCCCAGAATCGCGACGCGCGGCATCGCTCCCCCTGGTCCACGCGCCGCGCGGTGGAGCGGCCGGGCGATCCTAGCACGCGCGAGGCGGCTCACCGCGCCGCGGCGGTCAGGAGTTGCCGTCGGCCTCGATCAGCGCGGCCAGGTCGAGATCGCCGGCCGCGCGCGCCGCTGTCGCCGGCGTGAGGTGTCGCTCGACGAGGTCGACGACGCGGGGCGCGCTTCCCGCCTCCCGCAGCAGGGCGCCGCCGAGCCGGTCGTGGTGGCGGAGCCTCCACAGCGCGTCCCGGGCGCCGCGGCCGCGCCGGCAGAGGCGATCGAGCGGCGAGCCGGGGAGGGCGGCCAGCAGCACGTAGGCGACGCGGTGCCAGAGCGCGAGGCGCCCCTTCCCGACGTCGTGCAGGAGCGCCGCCACCCGCACCTCGCGCCGGGCCGCGGAGCCGGGGCCGCCCGCGCGGTCGAGCCAGCGGAGCGTCCGCACGGCGTGGGCGCGGTCGCGCGGCTGCATCGCGTCGAACAGTGCGAGCTCCGCGGCCGAGAGCAACCCGCGCACCGCCTCCCGGTCGACAGGCGCGATCGCCGAACGCAGGCCCCACGCGACCTGCCGCACGCGGTAGCCCGCGCGCCGCAGCGGCCGGAGGAGACTCCCCACCCGCTCTACCCGAAGGCGAGTCGTCCGATGCCGGGTGCGAAGAGATCGAGCAGGAGCCCGACCGGGGGACCCAGCACCGAGTAGAGCGGGTTCACCGCGCCGCCCGTGACGAAGGGAGCGAAGATCAGGAGCATCAGGATGCCGGGCCCCCAGCGCTCGGCGCCGGCGAGCGGCTGCGCCAGCGCCCGCGGGAGGAGTCCCACCGCGACCCGGAACCCGTCGAGCGGCGCCAGCGGAATCAGGTTGAAGACGGCCAGCAGCACGTTGAGCAGCACCACCGTGCCCAGAAAGAGACCCAGCATATTGGCGGGGCTCTCGGCGGCGTAGCGGGCGAGGGGTTCGGCGAGGCCCGTCCCCACGAAGGGATGGAGCGGCGGCACGAGGCCCAGCCGGATCGGCACGCCGGCGATGCCGGCGACCGCGAGGTTGGTCAGCGGACCGGCCGCCGCGATCGTGGCCATGGCGCAGGTCGGGTTCCGCGCGTTCATCGGATTCACCGGGACCGGCTTCGCCCACCCGAACCCGATGAAGAAGATCAGCGCCGATCCGATCGGATCCAGGTGTGCCCGCGGATCGAGCGTCAGGCGCCCGAACCGCCTCGGCGTGGGGTCCCCCAGCCGGTCGGCGGTGTAGGCGTGCATGAATTCATGGAACGCGAGCCCGACGAGCAGAGAAACCGAGAAGGCGGCGATCAGGATGACGAACGCCAGCGGCGCCTCGCCCAGCACCGTGACGTAGCGGAGCAGCATGCGATCAGCGTAGCAAACAGTTTTCGTTGACACTGTTTCGAGGCCGCCCCTATCGTGAGTTCGCTGGTCGCAGCGACAGGGCGGCCGGCCCACCGCGAGCCCACAGGGGTCCGTCCGCACGCGGGGAGTGGCGGTGTCCGGGCAGGGGACGGGAGAGCTGCTCGCCGGGGGTTCGCCGGTCCTCGGGTCCGGTGCGTGAGGCCTGCCGGGGCGCGCGCCCCTCGGCGTTGCCATGATGGCCACACCACGCCGCACCCCGCCGCTCCGCCTCGCTCTCCTCGTGTCGCTAGCGCTGCTCGCCCTCGCCGCGCCCGCTCTCTACCTGGCCGGCCGCGGCGGCGACGGACCGGCCTCCGACCCGTCGGGGACGGGCACGGGCGGATCGGGCGAGCAGTTGCTGGTGCTGGCCGTCTTCGGCCCCAACGTCGACGAGATCCTGGTCGCGCCCGCCGACGATCCCTCCGACCGCACGGCCGTCGCTCGCGCCGAACACGCGCCCGGCTGGGGCATCCATCCGGCGCCGGAGATGGCGGGGGCGCTCGCCGCCTACACCGTGCTCCCACCCGATGCCCGCCCGGAGCGCGACAGTCCCGCCGAGCTCTGGCTGCTCGACGTGGCGAGCGGCGAGCGTGCCCGCCTCGCGCGGGACGCCGATCTGCTCGCTGCCCCGGTCCTCGCCCGCGACGGCACGGTCGTCGTCTACCGGACGAGCAGTGGCTCCGAGCAGAGCCTCGTCCGCGTCGATGTCGCGAGCCGCACCCGCCGCGTCCTCTACACGGCCAGCACCCCGTTCGGCCTCTTCCCCGTCGCCGTGACGCCCGCGGGCGACCTGCTCTTCTCCCAGATCTCGGGGGCCGGCACCGGTCTGCACGCGGTCTCGCTCCAGGGGGGCGAGCCCCGGGCCCTGCTCCGCGCATCACCGCACGTCGCCCGCGACTGGCGGCTCTCCCCGGACGGGTCCGCGCTCTCCTATATCGCGCCGGTGCCGCTCGCCGAGCGGGTCGTGCACCGGCTGCACGTCGCCACGCTCGCCGGCGGCGAGGCGATCCGGCCGGCCTCCTCCGCCGGCGTCGCCGCGACGGAGCAGTACGGTCCCGTCTGGAGGCCCGGGGGCGGGGCGATCACCGTCGGCCGCGAGGCGGCGGCGTCCGCGGCGACGGGAGCCCTCACGCTGACGCTGGACGGAAGCGCCGGCCCGACGGAGCTCGCCGCGCCCGCCGCGGGCTTCGACGTGCCGCTCGGGTGGAGCCCGGACGGCCGGACGCTGGCGGCCCGCAGCTTCGACGGTCGCAACTCCGCCGATCCGGGCATGGAGGAGCTCACCCTGATCGACGCATCCGGGGCGCGCCGCGCGGTCCGCGCCCGCTCGCAGGTCGTCTTCCTGGGCTGGTGGACCGATGAGTGAGCACGCCCGCCGCGTCGCCCGCGTGCTGCCCGCCGCCGCGCTCGCCGCGGCGCTGCTCGTCCTGCTGGCACTCGCCGCACCGGCTCTCCGCGGCGACACGGCGCCCTACGCCGGGGCCTGCGCCTTCACCCGCACGCCGCACGCCTACGAGGCGGATGCCGAGCGCCATGCCTACCTCGAGGCCATCGAGGCCGCGTCGGCCAACGCCCTCTTCCCCGGCAGCCTTCACTTCCAGCTGCCGGCCGTCGAGACCGGAGCGCGCGGGGCCCGCTCTCCGGGGCCGGCCGCACTCCCCCCGACGCTGCTCAAGGCCATCGCCTGGGTCGAGTCGCGCATGACGATGGCGATCTCCGGCGTGGCGTTCAGCTCCTCGGGGCCGGCGCTCGTCTCCTTCGACTGCGGGCACGGGATCATGCAGGTGACGACGGGAATGACCGTGCCCCTCGGCATCGACTCTCCCACCGACCGCCAGGCGAGCGTGGCGACCCACTACGCCTACAACATCGCCGGCGGCGCGGCCTTGCTCGCGGCGAAATGGAACGAGGCCCCGGAGCGCCGCCCCGTCGCCGGCACCGATACGGGCTCCGATCCGACGCTGGTCGAGAACTGGTACTACGCCGTCTGGGGCTACAACGGTTTCACGGGCCCCGGATCCAACAGCTCCAACCACCCCTCCGATCCCGGCTTCGGAAGCTGGCCGCGCCCGGCCTACCGCTGCGACGGGAACCAGTCGCGCACGGACTACCCCTACCAGGAGCTGGTCTGGGGCTGCCTGGCGCGGCCGCCGACGCTGGGCGGAGCCCCGCTCTGGGACGCGATCGAGGCGACGCTCCCCGACCTCACGCAACCGCAGTTCTTCGGTCCGCTCTCACCGGCCGCCTTCGCCTTCCCGTTCAGCGCGATGGACATCCCGACGCCGCAGCCCGCGCACGCCGACCCGTCGCCCGCGCTCGGGCCCGGCTTCACGGCCCGGTTCCTCGGCGCGCCGCGGCTCGCCGCCGACGTGAGATCGGTCTCGGTACGGCTTGACGGCACGGACGACGAGGCGCACGCCACCGTGATCATCACCAACCCGGGCTCGGGCATTCTCTCCTGGCAGGCCATCGCGGGCGCCGACTGGATAGTGGTCGATCCCCCCGCCGGCGTCGCTCTCGGCGACGGCGTCGACTGCAGCGGGCGGGAGTGCTCACGCACGGCGCGCCTGCGGCTCACCGCGAATCCCACGCTGCTCCCCGATCGGCACGCGACCGGGCCCATCCGCCTGCGCGCGGCCAACGCCAACGTCCCCGACATCACCATCCAGTTCGAGGTCGATGCCGACTTCGAGATCGGGGCGCCCGGCACGAGCCGCCTCTACTAGCGGCGATGCCGGGGGGCGGGGCACGCGCCACCGCCGGCATGCTGGCCAGCGCCCCCGCTCCGGTGGATACTCGTCAGCATCGCGGCGACGCCCCCGCCGCGCGGGAGAGCGGCGGCCAATGTTAGACGCCTGGGTCGGCGCGGTCCGGAAGAACCACGCGCTCGAGCACGCGACGGTCGCCGTGCTGCTTGCCAGGCACGGGCCGATGCGCGTGGCCGGGCGGGCGAGCCCGGACGGCTTCTACCTCTTCGGCTCCCTCCGCGACGAGGACGTCGACGCCGCCGCCCACGAGGCGCTGAGGCGGCTCCAGGCGGGCGAGTCGAACCTGGCCGTCTCGCCGCACTGCGGGACGAACATCGCCGTGGCCGGCTTCGCCGCGGGGCTCGCGGCCGCCACGGTCGTGTCGACCGGGCCCGCCTGGAAGCGCTTCCCCAACGCCGTCACGGCGGCGATGCTGGCGGTCATCGCAGCCCAGCCCCTGGGACGGCGCGTCCAGCGCCACCTCACGACCAGCGCCGACCTCCGCGACGTGGAGATCGTGGGCACGAGGTCGCTCCTCGGATCGCTCAAGAAGGTGCAGACGCGGCTCACCGCCGCGCCGTAGGCGCCCCCGCCGCGCCGCCGCCTCCGGCCGCGCCGCGCCGTCCACCGACCTGCGGCTGCCGTTCGCCTGCGCTAGTCTGCGGGCGCGCGGCGATCGGGGCCGGGCGCTGGGGGGAGCGGAGATGCGGCTCGGGGTGCTCACGGGGATGACGTCGACGCCGGGGCGGCGCGTCGGCGGGCCGCAGGACTTCCAGGAAGACTGGCACTCCTCGATCGAGAAGATCCGGATCGCCGAGCAGCTGGGCTACGAGATGGTGGTGGTGCCGGAGTCGTGGCAGCTCTCGGCGCTTCCGTGGCTTTCGGTCATCGCGCTCAACACGTCGACGATTCACATCGGCACGTCGATCGTCAACGTCTTCTCCCGCTCCGCGGCGGCGCTCGCGGAGGAGTACTCGACGCTCGAGCTGATCTCGGGCGGGCGGATGATGCTCGGAATCGGCGCGGCCAGCTCGCTCGTCGCCGAAGACATGCACGGGATCCGGTTCGAGCGACCGCTCCGCCGGATCCGGGAGTACACCGAGATCTTCAAGATGCTGATCCGCGGGGAGCGGCTTCACTACACGGGCGAGATCTTCCAGCTCGACCGCGGCTTCCGGATCCTCTACGACCGGCCGCGCGAGGATGTCCCGGTCTGGATCGGCGCCCTCACCCCGAAGTCGCTGCGGCAGTGCGGCGAGATCGCCGACGGCATCATGCCGGTGCACTGGCCCACGTCGCAGATGGCCCAGCTCCGCGGCTACCTGCGCGAGGGCGCCGAGTCCGCCGGGCGCGACCCGATGGAGGTCACGATCGCGCCGCACACGCCGATCTTCGTCTTCGACGGCCAGAACGACGAGCAGACGCTGTGGGAGGCGAAGCGGCCGCTCGAGAACTACATCAACCGGATGGGCAACTTCTACCACGAGATGATGACCCGCACCGGCTGGGCCGACGAGGTGCGCGCCGTGCAGGCGGCGTGGGAGAACGAGCGGGATCGAGACGCCGCCATCGCCGGCATCAGCGACCGCATGGTCCGCGAGATCCAGGTGCTGGGCACGATGCCCGAGGTGAAGGAGCGCCTGCGCGAGCGCGCGGAGAACGGCGCCGACCTGCAGATCGTCTACATGCCGAAGGGGACACCGGCCGAGGCCGGGAAGGCGCTGGAGGAGTTCATCTCCGCCTGAGGGCGATCGTACCGGTCGCCCGGGCTCACTCCGGGCCCGCCGGGTCGTCCGCCTCGCCCAGGATGCGCGCGAAGAGCCGCCAGAGCCGCCAGCCGTCCGTGTAGAGCGGGCCCACCGAGTCCGGCTTCGGCTCGACGTGCTCGAAGAGGTCGGTCCGGTGATAGATCTCCGGGGGGTGCGCGTCCGCGATCAGCTCCGAGTGCGGCCACGGCACGAAGCGGTCCGCGCGGTCGTGGAGCAGGTAGAAGGGGGCTGCGAGCCCGTCGAGATGCGTGAGCGGAGAGAGCGCCTCGATCCACGCCTCGACGCCGGCCTCGGTCTCGCGCATGCGCGCGAGGGCCTCCTCGTAGCCGCCGGGCGCCAGCAGGGCGGCCGCCGGCTCCTCCCCGCCGGCCACGCTCGCGAGCGAGCGCAGCACGACCCGCCGGGTGATGGGGCGAGGCTCCCACGCGTACCGCCCGTCCCCGGCCTCGAAGAGGCCGGATGCGGTCTCCGCGGCGAGCAGCCCGGCGTCGGCGTAGGGGCCGACCGCCATGACGAACCAGACGTCGTCCGCGATCTGATCATGCGCCGCGGCGATGAGCGAGAGGGAGCCGCCGACGGAGAGGCCGACGAAGCCGACGCGGCGGGACTCCACGCGAGGATCCGCCCCCAGCGCCCGCCAGGCGCCGACCAGGCGCTCGACCTCCGCCGGTTCCACCAGCCCGCTGTCGAGAGCGGCCGAGAGGGGGTGCAGCGTTCCGACGCCGAGCCGCGCCAGCGCGTCGGTGAGGCGCATCACGCGCGGATCGTCCGGCCGCGCCGCCTCCGCGCCGAGCGCGAGCACGAGCGCCGGGTGCGGACCCGCTCCCGCCGGCAGCGTCAGCACGCCCCGGCCGGCGGAGGAGGTACCGCTCTCCCCCCAGCTGATCTCGTGCCGCTCCGGCTCGCTCGTCACCCAGGTCAGGGGGCGAACCGGGAGCCGCAGCACGCCGTCGGTGAAGAGCGTCCCCGCCTTGAGCCAGGGCTCGGCGGCGGACCACGCGAGCGCCGAGCCCCAGAGGAGCGCCGCCAGGGCCATCGCGGCGAGTGCGCGCCGCGCCACGCCCCAGCCGTCCATCCGGCGCGCAGCGCGCGCCGTGCGAGCCAGGAGCGGGAGTCTCACGGCGCCGATGCTACGCGGCGCGGGACCGGGACGGGAAGGCCGGGCCGCGAAAGACGCAGAGAGGGCCCGGCGAACCGGGCCCTCTCCGAGTGAGCGTCGTGCCGTGCCCTAGGCCGGAACGATGTTCTCGAACCGCGCCGACGGCGTCGTCCACGGGACGTAGCTCCCCGCGTCGATGAGGTCGCCGCGGAAGGCGAAGATGGCCGGGTTCTCGGCGATGAACGCCGACGGCCCCGCCTCCAACGCGCCGCCGCTGTGGATGCGCTCCTCCTGCATCAGCTCGCGGTAGAGCTGGTTGCGGGCCTCTCCGTCGACCTCCCGGTTGAC
>JAPONQ010000101.1 GCA_026713865.1 Chloroflexota bacterium
AGGAGCGGGTTCCCCGGCCGCTCGGTGGGCCCGCCCATCAGGTTGGCCGTTTGCGCCGTCGTGCACAGCGGCCCCGCCGCCAGCAGGTCCAGCATCCGCTTCTCGGCAGCCGCCAGTTGCAGCGCCACGGCCTCCGCGACCCCCCCCGACGCAGGGGGTGTCGCGCGCACGCCTCCCGAGGAACGCCATGTCCAGTGTCGCTTCGGCAGCACGCCGTGCACGGGGTGCTCCGCCTCGCGCCCCGCCAGGTCGACCAGCCACGCCAGGCTCGTGTCGGCCGCGATGACCGGCGCGTTTCCGCGACCGTAGCGCGCCGGTTGCCAGACGCGCGCCCGCGCCCCGCGGCCGACCACGGCGCCCAGCGTGGCCACCGCGCTGTGGTGGAAGCCCTCGGGCTCCCGCAGCGCGCGCACGCCGCGCCGCGTGTCCTGGTCGGAGTCGGTCGCGATCAGCGTCACGTGAGGCAGCTCCTGCACGCCCATCCGCTCGATCGTGCGGATGCGGTAGCGCAGGCTCGCGGTGCTCAGCAGCGGCCCCTGCCGCACGACCCCCAGCGTGCGGCCCCCTGAGAGCGTGACGAGCGCGTCGTACGGACCACTGCGGCAGTGCTGGACGCGCACGGGGTCCTGCTCGGGGTCGGCGCCGGCGATCAGCGCCGCCAGCTCGTAGACGAGCGCCACGCCGTCGAGGCGCTCGGCCAGCAGCCGCAGCCACTGGCGGGAGACGGGGTGGCGGCGCAGCAGGCCGTCGTCACCGAGCGCCGCGATGCCCGCTCGGGTGGGGACGTAGCGCCGCAGCGGACGGTCGCTCAGCATCGCCAGGCGGTGCGGATGCGCCTCGGCGAGGCCCAGCCCGCGCAGCTTCGCCAGGCGCTCGCGCAGCGTGGAGGCGGCCACGCGCTTGAGGCGCGAGAGGTCCTCCACGCTCGCGAACGGCGTCTCGCAGACGAGCAGCAGCGTCTCGTGGAGAGCCTGCGTCAGGCGTGGCGGGCGGGGGCGCTCACGCGGCGCCGTCCGCGCCTCGCCATCGAGCGCGCGTGTCGCCGCGGCGAGCTTCCCGGGGGTGTCGCCGGCCTTGCTCGTCACCGCGCGGGGCAGGGCGCGGCCCGGCTGGCCGCGATCGAGGAAGCGCCACAGCGTGTGGCGCGAGACGCCGAAGGCCTCGGCCGTGCCTGCGTGGCCGTGGCGCTCGACGTGCGCGAGCAGGTAGCTGGCGATGGCGTCGATCAGCGCGGGGTCGTGGATGGCGCTCGTCGGCATCACGGGGTCTCTCGAGTCGGGCCGGCCCGCGGCCCGCCCTGGGGGTCGCATGGTTTCGAGCCGTGGGCGCCGCAGCGCAGCGCACGGTGCATCCAGACTGCCAGTCAGAATGTATGTGCGTCAACGATGGAGCGACGGCGACTGCCGACGGCCGCTCGCAGGCCGGCGAGTGCGGATCGGGGCAGGGCGCGTCGGCTCCCCTCGGCGGGCTGTAGCTGGCTGCACCCCTTGGGGACAGAGACTGACTCCCCGAAGTGCGAGCGCGGCACAACCCGGTCCTCGCTTCCGGCGCTGACCCCGGCTCTACCAAGGCTGCGTGTCAATCGTCGCGGTAGAGTGGTCGTCAACACGCATAGTCAATTGGGACCCTGCGCCATCATGTGCATCGCCACCGGGCACCGACTCGGGTTCCTGCTCCTTGGCCTGATTGCGGCCACCCTCAGCTCCGCCTGTACTTCCGATCACGAATCAGCGCGCAACCTCGGCTTCTACGCGGAGATCGCCGTCGAGGTCGAGCCTCGCCCCGGCGACCCGCTCGCCCGCTTCGAGAG
>JAPONQ010000102.1 GCA_026713865.1 Chloroflexota bacterium
CACCGGCAGGCGCTCGGCCGCGCTCGCGATCTCGGCCTCGCGAGCCGTTCCCAGCAGCTGCGCGGCGCGAAGCGCCAGCTGCCGCGTTCCCTCGCGCGAGACGGCCGCGATCACAAGCCACGGAAGACCCCGCTCCAAGAGCGCCCGCTCGAGCGAGTCGAGGTTCTCCCGGGCCGCCGGGAGATCGATCTTGTTCAGGGCAACTAGCTGCGGGCGCTCCAAGAGTGGGGCGCCAAGCGGGTGTTCGGGCCGAAAGGCAGCGAGTTCGCCGTTCACCAGATCGAGGTCGTCGAGGGAGTGCGAGCGTGCCGCATCGATCACGTGCACCAGCACCCGTGTCCGCTCGATGTGGCGCAGGAACTCATGGCCGAGACCATGCCCCTCACTGGCACCCTCGATCAGCCCCGGCAGGTCCGCCGCCACGAAGGAATCGGCGCCTGCCTCGACGACACCGAGCTCGGGCTCGAGCGTCGTGAACGGATAGGCTGCGACCCTCGGCGTGGCCGCGCTCCAGGCGCGCAGCAGCGTCGACTTGCCAGCGTTGGGCAGTCCGACGATGCCGACATCGGCCAGCAGGCGCAGCTCGAGGCGCAGGCGTCGCCGCTCTCCGGCGGTGCCGCGCTGGGCGAAGCGCGGCGCCTGTCGCGTCGAGCTCGCGAAACGCCGGTTGCCCCAGCCCCCACGCCCACCTGTAGCCACGACGGCTCTGGCCCCTGCCTCCGCGAGGTCGGCCAAGGGCTCCGACGCGGGCTCTCCGTCGTCCCCGATCTCCCAGACGACGCAGCCGGCAGGAACGCGCAGCTCGAGATCCGGCGCCGAGCGGCCGCGGCGGCGGGCGGTGCCCCCCGGGCGGCCGTCCTCGGCACTCCTGGGGCGCTGGTCCTGCAGCCCCCTGAGAGTCGAGAGCTTCGGGTCGGCCACGAGCACGACGTCGCCGCCCCGGCCACCGTCCCCACCGTCGGGGCCACCACGAGGAACGAACTTCTCGCGCCGGAAGGAGACCACCCCGTCGCCCCCGTTTCCGGCGACAACGTCGAGTTCCACACGATCGATCACGACGCGTACATCCACAGGGTTCCTAAAGGCATGCTCCATGGTAGGGGGATCGTCGTAGTAGTAGGGGCGTGGGATCTGTGGATGTGCGCGGGGGCGTGGCTACGGCTGCAGGTTGCGCGGAGCGCGGCACGCGCGTGTGGGAAAGGCGTGCGCTAATGGGGAGGCGGCGTCGAGAATGCCGCGCAGGAGGGGCCCCGTGCGTGCGCCGGGTCTCTGGCGGGGACGTCGCGGCTGCAGATGTCCACACAGTGAACCGGGTTATCCACCGGCTGGGGACAGTGTGTGCACGGTGCGCACGCCACCGCCTGCGGAGCGATGCAGGGAGGGAGGTCAGGCCGAGCGGCGGGACTGCTCGATCAGCTCGCGGATCGTGGCGACGTCCCGCTTCGTCTCGGGGTCGACGTGTAGCGCCCGATCCATCTTTTGCCAGCCGTGGTGGATGGTGGAGTGGTCGCGGCCGCCGAGGGTGGCGCCGATTTCGACCAAGGATCGGTGCGCGAGCTCCCGGATCAGATACATCGCGATCTGGCGCGGGTAGGCGACGCGCTTCTCGCGGCTGCGAGAAAGCAGTTGCCGCTCGTCGAGCTCGAAGTAGCGGCAGACCGCCCCGATGATCAGAGACGGCGACGGCGGCAGGCGCGAGGCGGAGGGCTCCAGAGCGGCGAGCGCCGACTGCAGAAGCGCCGGCGTCAGGGGCTCGCCCGTCAGCCGCGAGTAGGCAATCACCCGCGTCAGCGATCCCTCGAGCTCCCGGATGTTGCTCGTGAAGCGGGCGGCGATGAGCTCGAGCACGCCATCGGGCACCGACATGTCGTGGTCGGCGGTCTTGGAGCGCAGGATGGCGATGCGCGTCTCCACGTCGGGGGGCTGGAGGTCGGCCGTCATCCCCCACTGGAAGCGCGTGCGCAGCCGCTCCTCGAGCTGCGGGATCGAGGACGGTCCCTGATCGGAACTGATCACGATCTGGCGTCCCGCCTCGTAGAGCTCGTTGAAGGTGTGGAAGAACTCTTCCTGGGTCTGCTCCTTGCCCGCGATGAACTGGATGTCGTCGATGAGGAGGGCGGTCGCGGAGCGGTAGCGGGCACGGAAGGCGCCCTGCGTCCGCTCCTGGATCGAGCCGATGAGCTGGTTCGTGAACTGCTCGGCGGAGATGTACGTCGCCCGGTAGCCGCGGTCGGCAAGTCCGTGTCCGATGGCGTGCAGCAGGTGCGTCTTGCCGAGCCCCGCCGCCCCGTAGAGGAAGAGCGGGTTGTAGAGGTGGCCGGGGTCGCGCGCGACGCTCTCGGCGGCGGCGACGGCGAGGCGGGTGCCCGGACCCGAGATGAACTTCTCAAAGGTGTAGCGCTTGCGCAGGCGCGGGGGCGGCGGGAGCGGGTCCGCCCCGGGATCGGCGGCGCCGGCGCCCTGCGGCGAGTCGGGCGCCCGCAGCGCCTCCGGCGGCGAGCGTTCCTCGCTCGGAAGCGGTTCGAAGTCGATGTCGAGCGGCTGCTCGGCGAGGTCGGCGATGGTGCGCAACACGAGTGGACGCAGGCGCTTCCTCAGCCACTCCGTGACGAACTCGGAGCGGGTCCCCACGACGAGCCGCGACTCCTCCAGGCGCAGACCCTCGGTGCCCTCGAGCCAGGTTTCGTAGTTCGCCCGCGACAGGTGCTGGGAGAGCACGGTGAGCGTCTCGCGCCAGAGGGTGCCGGCGTCGGTATGCACGCGCTCTCTCCGTCGCCGGCGGTCGCAGAGCACACAGCACCCCACCCCTCGCCTTCGCGAGGGCGAATATCCACATCCTGCGAACAGGTGTGGGTATCTCCGAGGTGCGTAGTATTCGTCGAGGATCCCGGCCCCGCCGAGTCCGGATCCCCCGCTCGCCGTCTGGCCCGGAACGGTCGGCCGCGAGGCCCCCGGTCCGGGTGCGCCCCGTCTCGCGGGGCGGCTCACCGCCGGGCGGCGTCTTCACCGCTCCGGCGACGTTGGGCGACTGTAGCCCCTCCGTTTTGGCGGATCAAGACTGTTATGTGGACCGTGGTCGGTTTTTCTTCCGGGACCTGCCGCGAGGACCGGCGAGCGGGGTCGACCGCTATACTGGAGCGCGCGCTCGGCGACCCCGGCCGGGCGGCGACCGGAGTGCACCCGCAGCGGGCGCTCACGGAGAGCCGACGTGGCCCCAGACCCTTCCCCCGACCCCCCGCCCGCCGCGCGTCTGCTCGCCATCGACATCGGCAACACCAGCATCGCGATCGGTGTCTACGGGGGGGAGCAGCTGGAGGCGACCTTCCGCGTCGCCTCCGATCGCGAGAACCTCCCCGATGAGTACGCGATGCTGCTCGCGGGGCTGCTTCGGGGTCGCGGCATCGAGCCCGAGGACGTCGGCTTCGCCATCCTCTCCTCCACCGTTCCCCCGCTGACGAGCGTCTTCGGCGAGGTCGCCCGGCGCTGCTTCGGGGTCGAGGCGCTGGTGGTGGGCCCCGGGGTGCGCACGGGCGTGCGGGTTCGCTACGACAACCCGCGCGAGGTGGGGCCCGACCGCATTCTGCACGCCGTCGCGGCGCTCCACCGCTACAACCCGCCGCTGGTCGTCGTCGACTTCGGCACCGCGCTCGTGTTCGACGCGATCTCGCGCGAGGGGGACTATCTCGGCGGCGCGATCGCGCCGGGGATCGGCCCCGCCTCGGAGGGGCTCTTCGCCCGCGCGGCGATGCTCTCGCGCGTCTCCATCGAGCGCCCGCCCTCGGTGGTCGGCCGTAACACCATCCACTCGGTGCAGGCCGGGCTCTACTACGGCTACGCCGAGATGGTGCGCGGCATGGTGCGGCGCTTGCGCGAGGAACTGGGCGAGGACGCAACCGTGATCGGCACCGGGGGCTACGCCTCGATCGTGGAGCAGGAAGCCGGCTGCTTCGACGCGATCGAGGAGCACCTCAATCTCGAGGGACTCCGGCTCGTCTTCGAGGCGAACCGCCCGGAGGTGGGGGCCGCGGGGCGGAGCGGGGCGCCGTGAGCGCGGAGCGGGGCGGGCCGCTGGAGGGACGCGCCGTGGTGCTCGGCGTCACCGGCTCGATCGCGAGCTACAAGGCCGCCGAGATCGCGAGCCGCCTGCGGCAGGCGGGGGCCTCGGTCGACGTCGCGATGACGCCGTCGGCGACCGAGTTCATCACGCCGCTCACATTCCGCTCGCTCACCGGCCGCGAGCCCTACGTCGGGATGTTCGCCCCGGGCGGCGAGCCCGGCGAGGCGCACGTCGAGCTGGCGCGGCGGGCGGACGTGATGCTCATCGCTCCGGCCACGGCGAGCACGCTGGCGCGCCTCGCCCACGGGCTTGCCGACGACTTCGTTTCGCTGACCGCGCTCGCCACGCGCGCTCCGCTGCTGGTGGCGCCGGCGATGGATGCGCAGATGTGGGAGCACCCGGCGACGAGCGCCAACGTGGAGACGCTTCGCGCGCGCGGCGTGGAGGTGGTGGGGCCGCTCAGCGGCCGCCTCGCCTCGGGCCGCTCCGGTGCCGGGCGGCTCGTCGAGCCCGACGCGCTCGTGGGGGCGGTGCGCGCACGGCTCGGGCGCGAGGGCGGCGACCTGGCCGGGCGGCTGGTCGTCGTGACGGCCGGGGGGGCGCGCGAGCCGCTCGATCCCGTCCGCTATCTCAGCAACCGCTCCAGCGGGAAGATGGGCTATGCCCTGGCGGAGGTGGCGCGCGACCGCGGTGCCGACGTCGTCCTGGTCACGACGGTCGGCGCGCAGGTCGCCCCTCCCTACGGCATCCGCGCGGTCGAGGTGGAGAGCGCCGCCGAGATGCTGGAGGCGGTGAGCCGGCACGCCGAGGGCGCCGACGCGCTGCTGATGGCGGCCGCCGTCTCCGACTTCCGGCCGCGCACGCGCGCCGAGGGGAAGATGAAGCGCAGCGACCGCGGCGAGGGCCCTCCGGCGGTGGAGCTTGCCCTGAACACCGACATCGCGGCGGCCGTGGAGGGCGCGCGCGTCAAGGTCTCCTTCGCGGCGGAGACGCTGGCTTTGGACAGCGAGGCGCTGCGCGTGGAGGCGCTGCGCAAGCTCCGCTCGAAAGGGGCGCGCCTCGTGGTGGCGAACGACGTCACCGCCCCCGGATCGGGCTTCGGATCTCCGACCAACCGGGTCTCGATCCTCGACGAGCAGGGCGACGTGGAGCCGCTGCCGCTGCTCCCCAAGTACGACTGCGCCGCGCGCATCCTCGACCGCGTGGCCGCGTTGCTCTAGGCGGCCCGGGCGCGCGAGGCGGCAACTACCCCCGGCTGCGGCCGAGCGCGAGCCGCACCAGCGTGCGCGCCGGGATCCCGCTCGCCCCCTTCACCCACTCGCCGCTGTCGCGGTCGACGGACATCACGCCCGCGATGTCCATGTGCGCCCACGGCGTCTCCCCGGCGAAGCGCTGCAGGAACTTCGCCGCCGTGATGGCGCCGGCCGCCCGCCCGCCGACGTTTTTCAGGTCGGCGACCTCGGAGCGGAGCGCGCGGGCGTATTCGTCGTCGAGCGGGAGCCGCCAGATGCGCTCGCCGGCGGCCGCGCTCGCGCGCTCGAGTTCCCCGTAGAGGCGGTCCGTGGATGAGAAGACGCCCGAGCGCACCGCGCCGAGCGCCACCGACATCGCGCCGGTCAGGGTCGCCACGTCGACGATGGCGGATGCCCCCTCGCGCCGGGCGTAGGCGAGGCCGTCGGCGAGCACGAGGCGGCCCTCGGCGTCGGTGTTGATGATCTCGACGGACTGCCCGTCCATCGTGTAGACGACGTCGCCGGGCTTGGTCGCCGAACCCCCCGGCATGTTCTCGGTGCAGGGGGCGATCGCCAGCACGTTGACCCGGGGCCGGAGGCGCCCGATCGCGCGCATCGCGGCGATCACCGAGGCGGCGCCCGACATGTCGGCCTTCATCGCCTCCATCCCCGCGCCCGGCTTCAGCGAGATGCCGCCGGTGTCGAAGGTGATCCCCTTCCCGACCAGCGCGAGCGGGCGGGCGCGCCCGGCGCCGCGGTAGCTGAGCACGATGAACTTCGGCGGCTGCACCGACCCGGCCGCCACCGAGAGGTAGCTCCCCATGCCGAGCCGCTCGGCCTCGCTGCGCTCGATCACCGTGCACTCGAGCCCGACGGAGGTGGCGAGCTCCATCGCGTGCTGCGCGATGTCGGTCGGCGTCATGCGGTTGGCGGGCTCGTTCTCGAGATCGCGCGCCTCGTTCGTCGCCTCGGCCAGGATGCGGCCGCGGGCGAGGCCGCGCTCCACCACCGCCGCCTGCCTGGCCGTCCCGCCGACCACGCACAGCGAGCGCACGGCGCCCGCCGGAGCGTCCTCCTCGCGCGTGCGGTGACGGTCGAAGCGGTAGCTTCCGAGCACGAGCCCCTCCGCGAGCGCCACGGCCGCCTCCTCCGGGTCGCCTGCGGCGGCGAGCGCCCCGGACGCCCCCCACGCGACGGCGCCCGCGTCGATCGCGCGCAGCCTGCGGACGAGCGACCCGGCGAGGGCGCGGAGGGAGTGGGCGCTCGCCTTCACCTCGTCGCCCGTCCCGAGCACGACGATGCGCTTTCCCGGCATCTCCCCGAGCGCGGGGAGCACGGTGATCTCGCCGCGGGTGCCGCGCAGCAGCCCGTCCCGGCGCATGCCGGCGATGACGCCGCCGGAGCGCGCGTTGACCTGCGCCGCCGCGCCGGAGAGCCGGCGCCTCCCCTCCGGGACCGTCACCACGTAGCTCTCCGCCCGCTGGTCGAGGATGCCGCCGCTTGCAGCCGTGAGGTCCACCATCTCCTCCGTTCCGGGGCCGCTCCACCCCCGCCGGGGGCGGGCGGCCGAGCATAGAGCGCCGCCCTCTCCCGGGTCGACGCGGGACGCTGTTATCATGCGCGGCCCATGCGCGACCACCTCGCCCGCTATCTCGCCCGCGTCACCTCGCCCCGCAGCCCGGGTGTCTCCTGGGCCGACCTCTCGGAGTTCGGTCTCGCCGCAGCCGCCTTCCTGTTCTACTTCCTGGTGCGCGGCGCCGTCGTCGACCGGGCGGCCGATGCCTTCCAGAACGCACGGATGATCGTCGACTGGCAGGCGGCGCTCGGCCTCTTCGTCGAGCCCAACCTGCAGGCCTGGACGCTCGAGAGCGAGGCCGCGATCCTCTTCTTCAACTTCGTCTACTTCTGGCTCGACTTCCCGCTCATCATCGCGGTGGGGGTCGTCCTCTTCGCGACCAGCCGCCGGCACTACACGCTGCTGCGGGACGCCTGCCTGATCTCCGGCGGCTTCGCGCTCGTCGTCTACTGGAGCTTCCCGGTGGCGCCGCCCCGCTACTTTCCCGAGTGGGGATTCGTGGACACGCTCCAGATCTACTCCAGCCTCTCCTACCAGGCGCAGTCGACGCAGCCCTTCGTCAACCCCTACGCGGCGGTGCCCTCCCTCCACGTGGGGTGGGCGGCGCTGCTCGCCGTCTGCGTGTGGATGGCGACTGGCAACGCCTGGGCGCGCGCGGGCGCCGCGCTCGTCTTCGTCCTGCAGTCGATCTCGGTGGTGGTGACCGGCAACCACTTCCTCTTCGACGGGCTCGCCGGCCTCCTCATCTGCGCGCCGGCCTTCGCCATCGCGCTCTGGCTGCAGCGCCACGGCTACCCGTCGCTGCGCTCCCTGCTCGAACAGGCTCGCGAGCGATCGGGCCGGAGCCACGATCGGGGGCCTCCCGGGCACACCGAGCGGGCCGGTCGCTAGCCGGTGCGCGGGCTCCGCGGGGCGCGGCTTCAGGCCCCGGGCGCCCACTCCCTCGCGTTGCTGCCCCCCGGCCTCCGTGCTACCGTTTCTGAGTCCGCCCGCCTGGGGCGCCACTCCCGGTAGATGACGACGCGGACTCCAAGCAGCCGCCGGACGGGCGGCGGAGGGTCGATGCCGACAGCCACGAGCAGGCAGGAGATCGTCCGCGACTACGCCCGCCACGAGGGCGACACCGGATCGGCCGAGGTCCAGATCGCGCTCCTGACCCAGCGCATCCGGCATCTGACGGAGCACCTCCGCGAGCACAGGCACGACTTCGCGACCCGGCGCGGGCTGCTCAAGCTCGTGGGACGCCGCCGCCGCCAGCTTCGCTATCTGAGCAATGTCGACGTGGACCGCTATCACGCGGTCCTCGCTCGGCTGGGACTGCGCCGCTAGGCGCGCCCCACGCAGCGCGGGGCGGCCGCCCCGCCCGCACGGCCGGGGAGGGGCCCCGGCGCCACCGCCCGACCGGCAGTCCCGAGGAGGATCCGGCCGGGCACGAGGTCGAGGGAAGAGCCAGCACATCACACCAGCACGACGCGGGGCGCGGTCGACCGCCGCGCCCGAGCCAGCCGACCGCGCGCGCCGGCCCGAACCCGAGCATCGGCCCTGCGCCTCACGACGCGCCCGCTTCTGCGCGCCTCGCCGCTCCGTCCGCCGCCGTTCCCCCCGGCGCGACGGATAGCACGGCGTTCACCACCACCTAGCGAAAACAGTTCAAGGGGAGAACGAGGAAGGCAGAGAGAGTGACCACAGAACCACGGAGCTTCACCCGCGAGGTCGCGGGGAAGCGCATCGAGATCGAGACGGGGCTCCTGGCGCAGCAGGCGACAGCCTCCTGCACCATCCGTCTCGGCGACACCATCGTGCTCGTCACGCTCGCCGACGGCGAGCCGCGGCCGGGCATCGACTTCTTTCCGCTCACCGTCGACTTCGAGGAGCGGATGTACGCCATCGGGAAGATCCCCGGCTCCTTCTTCCGCCGCGAAGGGCGCCCGGGCACGGACGCGACGCTGGCGGCGCGCATGACCGACCGGCCGATCCGGCCGCTCTTCCCCAAGGGCTACCGCCGGGAGATCCACGTCGTCTGCACGGTGCTCTCCGCCGATCGCGAGAACCCCGCCGACGCGCTGGCGACGACCGGCGCCTCGACCGTGCTCACGGCCTCGAACATCCCGTTCGAGGGCCCCGTCTCCTCGGTCCGCGTCGGCCGGGTCGAGGGGGAGCTCGTGCTCTTCCCGACCTACGAGCAGCTCGAGGAGTCCGACCTCGACCTCACCGTCGCCGGCACCGACTCGTCGGTGGTGATGCTCGAGGCGGGGGCGAGCGAGGTCGACGAGGATGACCTGATCGAGGCCATCGACTTCGCGATGGAGGCGGTTGGCGAGCTGAACGCGCTGCAGGCGGAGATCGTCGCGGCCATCGGCGAGCCGAAGACCCCCTTCGAGCCCCGGCCGGCCGATGAGGAGCTCGCCCGCGCGGTCGCCGACGCGCTCTCGGGCCGCGACCAGGATCTGCTCGACGCGGTGAAGGCCGAGGGCTGGCGCGGCATCGACGTGCTCGGCGCGGAGGTCTTCGCGGCGCTCGGCGCAGAGGAGTCGGGCTACGAGGCGCGCACCGTGCGCCAGGCGACCGAGGCGGCGCTCAAGGAGTTCGTGCGCGCACGCGTGCTCGCGGAGAACCGTCGCGCCGACGACCGCCCGGAGGAGGAGATCCGCCAGCTCACGTCGCGCGTCGGGGTGCTCCCGCGGGCGCACGGGAGCGGGCTCTTCAGCCGCGGGGAGACGCAGGTGCTGTCGGTCGCGACGCTCGGCTCCCCCGGCGACAAGCAGCGGATCGACGCGATCTCGCCGGTCGAATACAAGCGTTTTCTCCATCACTATAATTTCCCTCCGTTCTCGGTCGGGGAGGCGCGGCCGCTGCGCTCGCCGGGGCGGCGCGAGATCGGCCACGGCGCGCTCGCCGAGCGCGCGATCGAGCCGGTGCTCCCCGCGCAGGAGCAGTTCCCGTACACGATCCGCGTCGTCTCCGACGTGCTCGCCTCGAACGGCTCCACCTCGCAGGCCTCCGTCTGCGCCTCGACGCTGGCGCTGATGGACGCCGGCGTCCCCATAGCCGCGCCGGTCGCCGGCATCGCGATGGGGCTCGTCTCGACGCCGGACGGGAGCGACTACCGCATCCTCACCGACATCGCCGGCATCGAGGACGCCTTCGGCGACATGGACTTCAAGGTCGCCGGGACGGCGCGCGGCATCACGGCCGTGCAGCTCGACATCAAGCTCCAGCGCCTCCCCGAGGACTTCCTGCCCCGCGTCTTCGAGCGCGCCCGCACGGCGCGCCTCGAGATCCTGGAGGTGATGGGCGGCGCCATCAGCGAGCCGCGCGGGGAGATGTCCCCCTACGCGCCGGCCATCCGCAGCATCCAGATCGACCCCGAGAAGATCGGCGCGGTCATCGGGCCCGGCGGCAAGGTCATCCGCGGCATGGAGGAGGAGACCGGCGCCTCGATCTCGGTCGAGTCGGACGGCACCGTCTTCGTCGCGGGCTCCCAGGACGGCGTCGCGGATGCCCTCAAGCGCATCCGGGGCCTCACCAAGGAGATCGAGGTCGGGGAGGTCTACGAGGGCCCGGTGGTCCGCATCCTCAACTTCGGCGCCTTCGTCGAGATCCTGCCCGGCAAGGACGGGCTGGTGCACATCTCGGAGCTCGCGCCGGGGCGCGTGAACCGCGTCGAGGACGTGGTGAGCATGGGCGAGGTGATCACGGTCAAGGTCGTCGAGGTCGACAACCTCGGGCGCATCAACCTCGCCCGCGTGCAGCCCGGCGAGGACAGCGAGCGGGTCGGGCTCGCCGACGAGGAGGCCGACCGCGACCCGCAGCCGGTGCTCGCCGGGCGCGGCGCCGCGGAGGACGACGCTGACCCGGACGAGGACGAGATCCCCTCGCGTTCCTCCTCCTTCGGAGGCTACAGCGGCTTCGGGGGCGGCGGCGGAAGCGGCGGCGGCGGCGGCCGGGGCGGTCGCGGCGGCGGTCGCGGCGGCAACAGCTCGGGCCGCGGCGGTCGCTCAGGCGGTGGCTCGCGGGGCGGCGGGCGCGGCCCCGGCGGTGGCGGTGGCGGTGGCGGTGGCGGTGGCAACTCCGGCGGCGGGGGCAACTCCGGCGGCGGGCGCCGCTGGTAGCGTCGTCCGCGGGGTGCTGATCCGGTGATGCGCGCTGCCGTCTCCGGGACCGGCGAGATGGGGCGGCTCGTCCTCGCCACGCTCGAGGCCGAGCCCGGTGTCGAGGTCGTGGGCGTGCTCGAGCCGCTGGCCGCGCAGACGTCGGTCCGGCCGGAGCACTACGCCGCGGCGTCCGGCGCCTCCTACCCCTTGAGCGCCGACCCCGCGGCGCTCTTCCGGGAGACGGGCCCCGACCTGGTCGTCGACTTCACCGACGCCCGCGCGACGGCCCGGCTCATCGACGCCGTCATCGAGTGCGGCGTGCGCCCGGTGATCGGCACCTCGGGCGTCCCGGCCGAGGAGGTCGCGCGGCTCCGCAGCGCGCTCTCCGAGCGCCGGCTGGGAGGGGTCGTGGCCGCCAACTTCGCTCTGGGGGCCGTCGTGCAGATGTACCTGGCGCGCGTCGCCGGGCGCTTCTTCGACGCCGCCGAGCTCATTGAGCTCCACCACGACCGCAAGGCCGACGCCCCCTCCGGCACCGCGCTCGCCACGGCGCGCGGGATGCGCGAGGAGCGGGGCTCCGACTTCTCACACCCCGACCCCGAACTCGAGCACGAGGGCGCCGAGGGGGCCCGCGGCGCCGTTGTGGGCGGCGTCGGGATCCACTCCGTGCGGCTCCCCGGGCTCGTCGCCCACCAGGAGGTGATCCTGGGCGGGCGCGGCCAGACGCTCTCGCTGCGCCACGACAGCACCGGGCGCGAGTCCTTCATGCCCGGCGTGCTGCTCGCCGTGCACGCGGTCATGGAGCAAGACGGCCTGGTCGAGGGGCTCGACTCGCTGGTGGGGCTCTCCTAGCGCCACCGCTCGCCAGAGGCGGCCGTGCCGCCTACGATGGTGAGCGGCCCGTGCGCCCCGCTCACGGAGGGAGGAACCTGTGCCCGCTTCTGCGCGTCCGACCGTCGCGGTCATAGGCGCGACCGGCGCCGTCGGCGCCTCCTTCCTGCGCGTCGCCGAAGAGCGCGAGTTGCCCGTCGGAGAGCTGCGGCTGCTCGCCAGCGCCCGCTCGGCCGGGCGCCGCCTCCGCTTCCGCGGCGAGGATCACGAGGTGCGCGAGACGAGCGAGGAGACGCTCGCGGGCGCAGACCTCGTCTTCTGCTCGGCGAACTCCGATGTCTCCCGGCGCTGGGGCCCGGTGGTGGCGGCCGGGGGCGGCGTCTTCATCGACGACGGCTCCGCCTTCCGCATGGAGCCCGGGGTCCCCCTGGTCGTGCCCGAGGTGAACGGCTCAGACGTCGAGTGGCACGAGGGGATCCTCTCGATCCCGAACTGCACGACGACGCCCCTGGTGCTGGCGCTTCACGCGATGCGGCGCGTGGCGCCGCTTGAGCGTGTGAGCGCCGCCACCTACCAGGCGGTGACCGGCGTCGGCGCGGCCGCCGCCGAGGAGCTCCGGGCGCAGCTTCGGGCGATCGCCTCGGGCGATGAGCCCGCTCCGCCGCGGGAGCTCCCGCACCAGATCGCGCTCAACGTGATCCCGCAGGTCGACGACTTCGCGGAGGAGGGCTACACGCGCGAGGAGCTCAAGATGCAGAACGAGTCGCGCAAGATCCTGCACCAGCCGGATCTGCGCTTCTCCGCCACCTGCGTGCGCGTGCCGACGATGGTGGGGCACGCCGAGGCGGTGCACGTCGAGTTCGCGTCGGCCGCCCCGCTCGAGGCGCTGCGCCGGGAGCTCGCGGCGCAGCCGGGTCTCGAGCTCCAGGACGAGCCCGGGGCGGGGCTCTATCCGACGCCGCTCTCCACCGAGAACGACGATCGCGTCTTCGTCGGTCGGTTGAGGCGCGATCCCTCGGTCGAGCACGGCGCCGTCTTCTGGGTCGTCTCCGACAACCTGCGCAAGGGCGCCGCCACCAACGCCATCCAGATCGCCGAGGAGGTGCTGGCCCGCGGGCGGCTCGGCGCCCGGAGGGCCGCCCCGGCGCTATAGTGGGCCCCCGGAGGGCGGTACCCCGCGCTCCGGGCGGCTGCGGGGGAGGTGCGGCATGACGCGCGCCGTGGGCCGCCTGCTGACCGCGATGGTGACGCCCTTCACCGAGGACGGCGCCGTCGACGAGCCGCGCTGCGGGGAGCTTGCCCGGGCGCTGCTCGACTCCGGCTCCGACGGCCTCGTTCTCACCGGCACCACCGGCGAGTGCCCCGCCCTCAGCATCGAGGAGCAGATAGGCGTCTGGCGCTCGGTGCGCGCCGCGGTCGGCGAGGAGGCGCTGCTCGTCGCCGGCGCCTCGACCAACTCGACCCAGGAGTCGCTCGAGATGGTGGAGGCGGGCTCGGGCGCCGGAGCCGACGTGCTGATGCTCACCGTCCCCTACTACAACAAGCCGTCGCAGGCCGGGCTCCGGCGCCACTTCGAGGTGCTGGCCGGGGCGACCTCGCTCCCCTGCATCCTCTACAACGTCCCCTCGCGCACGGCGGTCAACATGACGGCCGAGACGACGGCGGGGCTCGCCTCCGTCCCGAACATCGTCGGCATCAAGGAGGCCTCGGGCGACCTCGCGCAGGTCGCCGAGATCGTCGAGCGCACCCGGGGCACGGAGTTCCGCGTCTGGTCGGGCAACGACGCCGACACGCTGCCGCTGCTCGCCGTCGGCGGCTACGGCGTGGTCTCGGTCGCCTCGCACCTGGTCGGGCGGCAGATCGCCTCGATGATCGGGGCGGCGCTCGCCGGGCGCACGGAGGAGGCGGCCGCCGTGCACCGCCGTCTCGCGCCGCTCGTCGACGTGCTCTTCATCGAGAGCAACCCGGCCCCGGTGAAGTTCGCGCTCGGCGAGGCCGGCTTCGATGTCGGAGGGCTGCGGCTCCCGCTGGTCCCGCCCTCGGAGGACTCCCGGGCGCGGATCCGCTCAGAGCTCGCCCGCCACCGGGTCGATCTGCCGGTCCCCGTGTAAGGGGCGCGCGCTCGCTCAGGCGTCAGGCGCCCGCTCCGGCCGCTCCGCCTCCGGAACGCCCCCGCCGGCCCCTGGCCCGGCGTCGCGGCGAAGCAGCCACTCCTCCCATTCGGAGAGCAGGCGCGAGCGGGCGCGCTCGTACCCCTGCCGGTCCCCGACGCCGCCCCCGAGCAACCCGGCGGCGGCGCGGCCGCCGATGATGAGCACGAGGGCGTAGGTGACGGTCGCCCCCAGCAGGTTCTCGCGCAGCGGGGGGAGCCCCAGCACCAGCGCGAGGCCGCCGACGATCGCCAGGCCGAGCCCCAGGTAGGCGTAGCCGGTCACCCAGGCGCGCTCCGTCTTGCGCTGCCGGCGGAGCATCGCCATCACCTCCTCGGGGACGGAGGAGACGGGCCGCCGGCCCGAGGACGCCTCCTCGCCGCAGTGGGCGCAGCGCGCGCGCTCCGGCGACATCGGGGTGTAGCAGTGCCCGCAGAAGCGGCCCGAGCGCGGCCGCTCGCCGCGGCTGAGGGCGACCAGGTGCTCCTCCAGCCGCTCGCTGAAGAGGGGACAGTCGTCGTCGTGATCGAGGCGGCGCTCGCCCGAGCCGAGGCGGAGGGGCCCGCTCCCGGAGCGCGCCCGGGGCGGGGTCATCCGGCGTGGGGCGCGCCGGGGGGAGGCGCCATCAGCGGGCGAGGTAGGCGTACTCGTGGTGGCCCATCGCGACGCCGAGCGCGAGCACGGCGAGGGAGACGGCGACCATCGCGGCGGAGACCCAGAGCGAGCGCCGCCGGAGCGAGGCAAGCTCCACGCCCCCGCCCGTCTGCGCCGCCTCGAGGGCGCGCTGGATGCGCGGTCCGAGCCACGCCGCGTGCAGGGCTATGAGCGCGACGAGCGCCAGGAAGAGCGTCATCTTCGCCATGAAGAGGGGGCCGAAGCGGAAGCTGTTCATCTCCTCCTGCACGGCGACGGGGACGACCTCGTAGAACTGGTAGAGGCCGGTCACGAGGAGGGCGAGGAGCGAGACGCCGGCGATCATCCCGAAGCGCATGGTGACGGTGCGCGTCACGGCGCTGCGGTCCTCGTCCGCGAGCTGCCGCGTCGCCGGGATCACGGCGAGGAAGAGCAGGATCTGCGGACCGACCAGCGCCGCCGCCGCCGTGACGTGCAGGATCAAAGAGAGTGTCTCCACGGGTCTTGGTTCCCTTCCCGCGCACCTGGCCCCGCGCCGATTGTAGCGGCCGGGACCGTAGCGGCCCGTGCGCCGCGCCGCTTCGGCGGTGGCGGCCCGCGGGGTAGCATGGGGCCCAGGGGGCGGCGCGGGCGCCGCAGCGGGGGACGGGGGAGCCGTGGGCACCGAGCCGGAGCGCGGCGGCGCGGCCGGGGTCTTCAAGGACCGCGGTCCCTTCATCGAGCGCGACCGGGACGGCCTGGAGTCGCGCCTCGAGCTGATGGAGGGCGTGATCACGCCCACGTCCCACTTCTTCGTGCGCAACAACGCCCCCAGTCCGGCGCTCGACGCCTCCGGCTGGCGGCTCACGGTCGAGGGCGACGCCGTGGCGAGCCCGCTCGAGCTCTCCTACGAGCAGATACGCCGCCTCCCGCAGCGGACGCTCGTCTGCTACCTGGAGTGCGCCGGCAACCAGCGCTCGATGTTCGAGCGCCTGAAGGGCCGGTCCGCGAACGGCACGCAGTGGGGCACCGGAGCCGTGAGCAACGGGATCTGGCTCGGCGCCTCGCTCGCCGGCGTGCTCGAGCTCGCCGGCATCACCCCGGAGGCCCGGAGCGTGCTGCTGATCGGCCTCGATCGGGAGGCGCCCGAGGGCGGCTTCCGCCGCGTCCTGAGCCCGGAGAAGGCGATGCACCCGGACACGCTCCTCGCCTACAGCCTCAACGGCGAGGCGCTCCCGCCCGATCACGGCTACCCGCTGCGCGCGCTCGTCCCCGGCTGGGCCGGCGCGACCAGCATCAAGTGGCTCGGCCGCATCGTCGTCACGAGCGAGCGGCTGTGGACGCGCAACAACACGACCTCCTACGTGCTCATCGGCGACGACTACCCGACCGAGGGGGAGGCGCGGGGCCGGGTGGTCACGACGCAGACCATCAAGAGCGCGCTCGGCCTCCCGTGGCCGGCGGAGCTCTCCCCGGGGAGGCAGCTCCTGCACGGCTTCGCGCACTCGCCGCACGCGCCGATCGCCCGCGTCGAGTGGAGCGCGGACGGGGGGGCCAGCTGGCAGCTCGCGCGGCTCGCCGGGCCGCAGCTCCAGTACTCCTGGGCGCGCTTCGAGTTCGACTGGGAGGCGCGCCCGGGCGAGCACACGCTCACCACGCGCGCGACCGACGGGGCCGGGAACACGCAGCCCGACGAGGTGCCCTTCAACGAGGAGGGCTACCTCTTCCACCAGGTGCTCCCGCACCCGGTGCGGGTGCACTAGCCGGCCGCGGCGGGGGCGGAGCCTAGACCGCGCTCCCGAAGACGTCGCGGGTGACGATCGCCTGCTCGCGCTCCGGGCCGACCGAGATCATGTCGACCGGGGCGCCCAGGATCTGCTCGATGCGCCGCACGAAGTGCCGCGCCTCCGTCGGGAGCGCCCGGAACGAGCGCATGTCCGAGACGTCCCGCTGCCAGCCGGGGAGCTCCTCGTAGATCGGGCGCAGGCTCTCGGTCGTGCTGAGCGAGGCGGGGAGCGTGCTGACGCGCCGGTCGTCGAGCTCGTAGGCGACGCAGATCTTCACGCGCTCGAAGCCGGAGAGCGTGTCGAGGCGGGTGAGCGCGACCGAGGTGATGCCGTTGAGGCGCGAGGTGTAGCGGGCGAGCACGCCGTCGAACCAGCCGCAGCGCCGGGGCCGGCCGGTCGTGGTGCCGTACTCGCCGGCGCCGCGCTCGGCGCCGTGGTTGCGCAGCCGCTCGGCGTCCTCGTCGAAGAGCTCGGTCGGCATCGGGCCGTTGCCGACGCGCGTCTGGTAGGCCTTGTAGACGCCGACCACGCGCTCGATCGCGGTCGGCCCGATGCCGATTCCGGCCGGGGCGCCGCCGGCGACCGATCCCGGCACGGAGGAGGTGACGAAGGGGTAGGTGCCGGCGTCGAGATCGAGCAGCGCCCCCTGCGCCCCCTCGAGCAGGATGCGCTCGCCGCGCCCGTGCGCCTGCTGCACCACCTCGGCGGCGTCGCCGACCCAGGGCCGCAGCCGGGCCCCGAGCTCCAGGTACTCGTCGAGGATCTCCTCGCCGTCCAGGGGCGGCGCGTCGTAGAGGCGCTCGAAGATGTGGTTGTAGTAGTCGAGCTGCGCCTCGAGGCGGTCGCGGAAGAGCTCGGGCGTGATGAGATCGATCATGCGGATGCCCGAGCGCCGGACCTTGTCGACGAAGGCGGGGCCGGTCCCGGTGCCGGTGGTGCCGATGGCGCCGTCGCCGCGCAGGCGCTCCTCGTAGCCGTCGAGCAGGGGATGCCAGGGCATCACGACGTGCGCGCGATCGGAGATCACCAGGCCCGAGGTGTCGACGCCGCGCTCCTCCAGCATCGCGATCTCGTCTATCAGCGAGCGCGGGTGGATCACGACGCCGTTGCCGATGACGCAGGTCTTGTCGCCGTGGAAGATCCCGGCCGGCACCAGGTGCAGGGCGAACTTCCCGAGCTGGTTGACGATCGTGTGGCCGGCGTTGGTGCCGGCCGAGTAGCGGGCGATCACGGAGCAGCTGCGCGCGTGGTAGTCGACCACGCGTCCCTTGCCCTCATCGCCCCACTGGCCGCCGATCACGACGACGGCAGGCATCGGCATCTCCCCGGTTCGTGCGAGCTGGTCCCGGGCCGGGCGTGGTGCTGGTGTGGGGCGGGGGGAGGGGCCTCCGCTCCGCCCCGGCCGCCGGCTGGCCCGTTTGCGGCGGCGACCGTGCGCGGAGGATCATACATGGGCGCCGCCGCAGCGGCCCGTGCCGGGCCCCCGGGCGGCCCGCGCGGGGGAGGGACGAACGTGCCCCGGAGCGGACCCCCGTCCCTGCTCGCGCTCGCCGCCGCAGCGGCGCTCGCCGCCGCAGCCGGCTGCGGGAGCGGCCAGCCGCCGCCGACCAGCCCGCTCGCCGAGACGGCGGAGCCCGCCGCTCCCGTCCCCGCGGTCCCCGCCCCGGCCAGCCCCGCGCCCGCTCAGGCCGCCACCCCCGCGCCCCCGGCCGCCACTCCGACGGCGCCGGCCGCCACCCCGGCGCCGGCCGCGACCTCCACCCCCACCCCGACCCCCGCGGCCGCGCCCGCGCCCACCTCCACCCCGGGTCCGCCGGGGAGCGCCGCGGACGCCGCCGTGCGCGCGGTCGCGCTGATGGCCGCCTGGCTCGGCGTCGAGCACTCCGAGCTGGGGGTCGGGACCGCGGAGGAGGTCGTGTGGCCCTCGCGCTGCCTCGGCATCGACCGGCCGGGGAGGCTCTGCGGGGAGGCGCTGACGCCGGGCTACCGGGTGCGGCTGCTCGACCGCGCGGGCGGTACGCACACGCTGCACATGCGCGAGAGCGGGAGCGCGGAGTGGGCCGGCGAGGAGCGCCTGGCGGGCCTCGTGCGGGAAGTCGACGGGTCCGGCTCGCTCCTGGTCGTCTCCGTGGACGGCGCCCGGGCGCCGTTCCGGATCGCGCCCGGGAGCATCCGCTTCGGCGAGGACCCGGGCGCCTCCCCGCGACCGCAGTCGCTGGCCGTCGGGGCGGCGGTCGAGTTCACGGTCGATCCGGATCCGGCGGGCGAGGGCCCGGCGGTCATAGCGTGGGTCGCCGAGCTCCCGTAGCGCGGGGGCGGCGCCCCTCGTGGGCCGGGGCCGCGGCGTTACTTGCCCCCGGCACGACGGTGGTCGAGGTCAAAAGGCGCCCGGACGGGAGCGAGGAGCGCTACCGCTGCGAGCTCGTGAGCGCGACGCCGGCCCGCGCGGTGATCCTCTACCGCATCCGCCGCCCGGCGTGGGGGCTCCCGGCGCCGCTTTATTCGTACGGTTTCTTCTGGCCCCGGCGCCCGTACATCTGCTACCGCTTCGTGCGACCCGACGACGGGAGCGAGGTGGCCTCGCGCTTCGACGCGGTCGGGCGCGTGGAGCTGGCGCCGCCGGCCGCGGAGGGGGAAGCGGCCGAGGTCCGGTTCGAGGACCTTCTGCTCGACCTCTGGGTGCGCCCGGGCTCAGGCCCCTCAGGGCGCGACGAGCTCCGGTGGGAGGACGGGGAGGAGCTCGAGGCGGCCCTCGCGGCCGGCGACATCGCCCCGGAGGCGGCCGGGCGGGCCCGCCGCGCGTGCGAGATCCTTCAGCGCAACCAGGGGCGGCTGCGCGCCGCGATCGCCTCGGAACTCGGGGAGGGCCTGGGGCTCGCACGCTCTCACCAGAGGCGCACGACTCCGTAGCGGTCGAACGAGGTCTCGTTCGAGACGACTGCGAGCTCACGGCCGGGCGCCCGTGCGATGAGCAGGCGTGAGAACGGGTCGCGGTGCGGACCCGGGGACCTGCCGGGGAGTGGCTCGGGACGCTCGCGAAAGCCGGGGGGTTCCGCCGCGAAACGGACCTCAATGGTCACGTCCCCGGTGACCTCGCTGACCGCCGCGTGGTCGCGAGATGCGCGCCGCCGGCCACGAGGGCGAGCAGTGTGCGCCTCATGGCGCCTCCCCGGCGGTCGCGCGCGGCGTCAGCTCTCGCCGGCCTCCCGCCGGGCCCGTCGCGCGCTGCGGCGGTCGACGCGGCGCCCGTCCACCTCGCCGGACCAGCGCCCGGCGGCGCGCACGCGTTCCCACTCGCTGAGCACGGCACGCGCGTCTTCGGTGCGGCCGGGGTCGGGCGAGAAGAGCGCGTTCGCGCCCCGCGCCTCGCCCTCGGAGGCGATCACGACGCCCGACGCCCCGAGGTCGCGGGCACGGCCGACGAGCGTCTGGCGCACGGCGGGCGAGGCGCCGGGCGCGTCGAGCAGCCACGGCAGTCCCGCGCCGCCGGCCGCGAGCGCGGCGCGGGCCATCACGTGGTCGAGCAGCGCCCACGAGGCGCCGTGCATGCCGCCCGGTGCGCCCGCCGGGAGCGTCGCTCCCAGCTCGCCGACCAGCGCGAGCGGGGCGAGGGCGACGCCCTGGTGCCGGTCGACGGCCTGAAGCACCTCGGGCAGCGCGGCAAGTCCCGACGCGGAGTCGACCTCGCAGAGCAGCCGCAGCTGGCCGGGCGTGATGCCGCGACGCATCTCAAGCCGCCGGATCGCGACGTCGGCGTCGCGCGCGTCCTGCGGCGTCTCGCAGGAGGCGAGCACCACCGCGCGCGTCGCCTCCCAGACCGCGGCGTCGAGATCGGCCGCGAGCTCGCCCGAGCGGGCGTCGGCGACCCGCGCGAGCAGGAGTCCCCCCGACTCCGCCAGCGCGTCCCGCCGCCGCCGGAGCGTGCGCCTCGCGCGGGCGCGGCCGGGCGGCGTCGCGTCGGCGTCGAGATCGAACAGCACGGCGTCGGCGGCGGTGGCGCGCGCCGCCTCGTCGGGCGCGCGCGCGCCGCCCGTGAGCCGCAGCAGGCTGCGGGGGGTGATCACGGCGAGAGGATCGCGTCGAGGCGGTCGGCGGAGGCCGAGGGACCGACCACCGCGAGCGCCGGCGGCCCCTCGAAGAGGTCGCGGGCGACGCGCTGGACGTCCGCGGCGGTGACCGCCTCAAGCGAGGCGACCGACTCCTCGACGCGCTCGATCTCGCCGTCCTGCAGCAGCTGGTCGCCGAGCCGCTGGCCGACCGACATCGGCGTCTCGAGCGAGAGGCGGAATCCGCCGACGGCGTAGTCGATGGTGCGGCGCAGCTCCTCCTCGCCCACCGGCTCGGAGACGAGGCGGCCGAGCTCGGCCATGATCACCTCGAGCGCCTCCTCCTGCTGCTCGCGCGTCACGCCGGCCGTGACCGCGAGCGCGCCGATGTCGCGCAGGCGGCCCACCCGCGCCGCGACCGAGTAGGCGAGGCCGCGCCGCTCGCGCACCTCCTTGAAGAGCCGCGACGACATGCCGCGCCCGAGCAGCGTGACGAGTATCTCGAGGGCGTAGCGGTCGGGGTCGCGCCGGCCGCCGCACTGCACGGCGAGCGCGACGTTGGTCTGCTCGGTCTCCCGCTCCTCAACCAGGACGCGCTCGGCAGGGAGGCCGCGAGTCGCGGCCTCGAGCGGGAGGCCGGCGCCGGGTGCGAGCTCCGAGAAGTGCCTCGCCGCCTCCTCCACGACCGCCTCGTGCTCGACGCGGCCGGCGACGGCGAGCACGGCGTTGCCCCCGGTGTAGTGGGAGCGGATGTGATGTGAGAGCTCCGGGCGGTCGATGGCCGAGACGCTCTCGAGCGTGCCGGCGACCGGCCGGCCAACGGGCTGGTCGCCGAAGGTGACCCGCTGCAGCAGCTCCCCCGCCCACGCCGCCGGGTTGTCGTGGGTGCGGCGGATCTCCTGCTGCACCACGGTGCGCTCGCGCTCCACCTCCTCGGGGGCGAGCAGGGAGTGCTGGATCATGTCGGCCAGCACCTCGATCCCCGTCTGCCAGCGCTCAAAGGGGAGCCGGTTCCAGTAGCAGGTGAGCTCGCGCGTGGTGAAGGCGTTGAGGCCCCCGCCCGCGCCCTCGACGGCCTCGCTGATCTCGGGCGCCGTCGGGCGCCTCGCGGTCCCCTTGAAGAGCATGTGCTCCAGGTAGTGCGAGACGCCGCCGACCTCGACCCGCTCTGCCCGCGAGCCGACGCCGACGAAGAAGGAGACGGAGGCGGACTGCGCCTGGGCCGCGCTCGCGGTGATGATGCGCAGCCCGCCGTCGAGGACGGTGAGCTCGTGCGCATCGGGCGCGCGGCTCGCGGCCGCTGGGGCGGCGACGGGCCGGGAGCCCGGGGGGCGGTCGGGCACGTGAGCTCGCTTCCCGCAGGCCCGCCCCGGTTGAGCCGGGGGCCGGGACTGCGTCAGGCTAGAGGGGGCCCGCGCGTCGCGGCAAGCAGGCCGCGCCGCGCGGCCCGGGCTCCCGGGGGGTCGCCGTGATCGATGTGCGGATGAGCGACATCCTGGCCGAGCGCGCCCTCTCGGGCGAGATGCGGCTGCGCCTTCCCTATCAGGCCGGCATGTCGGCCGGCGACGTCATACGCCGCGAGGGCTTCCGCGGCGAGGAAGCGCAGGCGATCCTCACCATGGTCAACGGCGAGCAGCGCCCGCACCGGCATCCGCTCCAGGACGGCGACACGGTCGAGCTCGTGATCCCGATGGTGGGCGGTGAGGCGCGCCCGGGGCGCGGCGCGCGTTGACAGGGCCGCGCGCCCTCGGGATGATGCCCCTGTCCCGCGGACGCCCCGCCGGGGCGGCCCCCGATCTCCCCCCCGGCGGTGACGGCGCGAAGCGCTCCCCTGAGGTCGCCTTTTCCGCGGCCGGCGTGACTGGGGTGGGATGACCAAGTACGTCTTCGTCACGGGCGGCGTCGTGAGCTCGGTCGGGAAGGGCATCGTCACCGCCTCCCTGGGGCGGATCCTCAAGTCGAGCGGGCACTCCGTCTCGATCCTGAAGCTCGACCCCTACATCAACGTCGACCCCGGCACGATGTCCCCCTACCAGCACGGCGAGGTCTTCGTCACCGACGACGGCGCCGAGACCGACCTCGACCTCGGCCACTACGAGCGCTTCCTGGACACCGACTTCCTCGCCACCAACTCGACCTCGACCGGGCAGGTGTTCGAGGAGGTAATCCGCAAGGAGCGCCGCGGCGACTACCTCGGCGGGACGATCCAGGCGATCCCCCACATCACCAACGAGATCCGCCGCCGCATCCGGCTCGCCGGGCAGGCGCTCGCCGCCGAGATCGTGATCGTCGAGGTCGGCGGGACGGTCGGCGACATGGAGGGCCAGCCCTTCCTGGAGGCGATCAGCCAGGTCCGCTACGCGCTCCCCGAGCACGACACGATGACCATCCACGTCACGCTGCTCCCCTACATCCGGGCGACGCGCGAGCTCAAGACGAAGCCGACGCAGCACTCGGTGCGCGAGCTCCGCTCGTACGGCATCCAGCCCGACGTGCTGGTGACGCGCGCCGACGAGCCGGTCGATGAGGGGCTGCGCGAGAAGCTCTCGCTCTTCTGCAACGTCGAGAAGACCTCGGTGATCCCGCTCGAGACCGCCGACTCCATCTACGAGGTGCCGCTGATACTGGAGACGGCGGGGCTCTCCGGGATCGTGGAGCGGGCGCTCGCCCTGCCGGAGCGGCGCCCCGACCTCGACGAGTGGCGCTCCTTCGTCGCCCGGCTCCAGCGCCCGGGCGAGGCGGTGCGCATCGCGATCGTCGGCAAGTACGTGGAGCTCCACGACGCCTACCTCTCGATCCGGGAGGCGCTGGTGCACGCCTCGGCCCACCACGGCGTCCGGCTCCAGCCGGTGTGGGTGCACGCGGAGGAGCTCGAGTCGGCGGCCCCCCCGGCCGCCCTCGACGACGTCGACGGCATCCTGCTCTGCCCGGGCTTCGGCGACCGCGGCCTCGAGGGGAAGATCGCCGCCGTGCGCCACGCCCGCGAGCAGCGCATCCCCTACCTGGGCGACTGCCTGGGGATGCAGATGCTCGTCTGCGAGTTCGCGCGCAACGTCGCCGGGATGCCCGGCGCCAACACCACGGAGGCCGATCCGCGCACGCCCTTCCCGGTGATCTCCCTGCTCTCCGAGCAGCAGGGCGTGCACGAGCTCGGCGGCACGATGCGGCTCGGGGGCTACGACTGCCGGCTGGTCCCGGGCACGCGCGCCCACGCCGCCTACGGCCGCGACGTGGTCCGCGAGCGCCACCGCCACCGCTACGAGGTGAACGGCGCCCTCTTCGAGGCGCTCGAGCGCCACGGGCTCCGCGCCGCCGGCCACACGCTCGACGGCGAGCTCGTCGAGATCGTCGAGGTCGTCGACCACCCCTGGATGGTGGGGGCGCAGTTCCACCCGGAGTTCACCTCGCGCCCCGGCCGGCCGAACCCGCTCTTCCGCGACTTCGTCGGCGCGGCGCTTGAGCGCTCGCGCGGGCGGGGTGAGGCCGTCGGGGCCGCCTCTGCCCGGCGGCGCGGGGGCGCGGGCGGGTGATGCTCAGGCTGATCCACCTGCTCGCGCTGTTCTGGATGATGGGGGGCCTCGGCGCCACTCTGATCCCGCTCTGGCGCGCCTGGCGCACGGAGGGGATCGAGGAGAAGACGCTGCTCCTGATGCAGGCGCGCAGCGCGCAGGTGCTGTGGCTGATGCCGGGGATGATCGCGGCGGCGGTCACCGGCTTCGCGTGGGCGGCCGCAGACGACTGGAACCCCGTGACCACCGGCTGGCTGGTGGCGCTCGAGGCCGTCTTCGCGCTCGACATCTTCCTCTTTCTGCCGCTGCTCGCGGTCGGGCTCAGGCGGGTGGAGCTGCTCGCGCTCATCGCGCGGCGCGACGGCGCCGAGTCGGCGGAGCTGCGGCAGGCGCTCGCCGACAACGTGCCGGTGGTCTTCGGCACGCTGATCGCCCTGACGGTGCCGGTGATGGCCTGGCTCGCGGTGGCGAAGCCCTTCTAGGGGCGCCGCCGGCGGGCGGTCCGGCGCGCTCCTTGTGAGTGGACGGTCCGATTCGGTATGATGCGGTACCCGGCGGGGCCCCCGCCGGCTGCGTCCTACATGCCCCCGGACCCGCAGCGAACTGTGTGGCAGATGGTCGACACCCCTTCACGCGGGAACGGTGAGCCGTCGGCGGGCGCCGACGCGCAGGCGGAGGCCACCCCTCCCGGCGGCGAGTCGAGTGCGGAGCGAAATTCCATGGTGAACGAGAACGGCGACGGGCGGCGTGAGGCCGATGGGCCGGAGGCCCCGGTGGCCGCGGAGGCGCGCGGCGGCCGGGAGCGGTCCCCCCGCGGGACGCGCCGTCCCGGGCGGCCCCCGCGCGGCCGCGGCTCCCGCAACGGCCGCGAGACGGTGCGCGAGCCGCGCTTCGCGCGCGAGGATCCCCCAGACGAGGAGGCCTACGCCCCGGCGCACGCCTCGGACGTGCCGCCGCTCAACATCGCCGACCTGGAGCGCCAGGCGCGCGATCAGCTGATCGTCCTCGCCGAGAGCCTCGAGGTCGGCGAGGCGGCCGCGATGTCGAAGCCGGAGCTCATCTTCCGGATCCTGCAGCGGCAGGCGGCGCGCAACGGGACCATCTACTCGGGCGGCGTGCTCGCGGTCGTCGACGACGGCTTCGGCTTCCTGCGGGGCGATCGCTTCGTGCCGGGACCGAGCGACGTCTACGTCTCGCAGTCGCAGGTGCGCCGCTTCGGGCTGCGCTCCGGCGACTATGTCACCGGGCAGGTCCGGCAGCCGAAGGATCAGGAGAAGTACTACGGGCTGCTGCGGGTG
Source organism: Chloroflexota bacterium (assembly GCA_026713865.1). Taxonomy (GTDB): domain Bacteria; phylum Chloroflexota; class Dehalococcoidia; order UBA2979; family UBA2979; genus VYDC01. The sequence goes on from JAPONQ010000102.1 coordinate 25,193, forward strand.
GAGGCCGTCAACGGCATCGACCCGGAGCAGGCGAAGCGCCGCCCCAACTTCGAGGACCTGACGCCGATCTTTCCGAACCGCAAGCTCAAGCTCGAGACGCGCCCCGACGAGCTCTCGCAGCGCCTGGTCGATATCTTCGCGCCGGTCGGACGCGGGCAGCGGGCGCTCGTCGTCTCCCCGCCCAAGGCCGGCAAGACGATGCTGCTCAAGTCGATAGCCCACGGCATCACCGCGAACCACCCCGACATCCACCTCATGGTGCTGCTCATCGGCGAGCGCCCCGAGGAGGTGACCGACATGCAGCGCTCGGTGCGCGGCGAGGTGGTCGCCTCGACCTTCGACGAGCCGGTCGAGGATCACACCCGCGTCTCGGAGGTCGCGCTCGAGCGGGCGAAGCGCCTGGTCGAGGGCGGCACCGACGTCGTGATCCTGATGGACTCGGTGACCAGGCTCGCGCGCGCCTACAACCTGGCGATGCCGACCAGCGGGCGGACGCTCTCCGGCGGCATGGACCCGATAGCGCTCTATCCGCCGAAGCGCTTCTTCGGCGCCGCGCGCAACACGGAGGAGGGCGGCTCGCTCACGATCATCGCGACCTGCCTGGTCGAGACCGGCTCGCGCATGGATGACGTGATCTTCGAGGAGTTCAAGGGCACCGGGAACATGGAGGTGCGGCTGGTCCGCCGCCTCGCCGAGAAGCGCGTCTACCCCGCCATCGACGTGCTCGCCTCCTCCACCCGGCGCGAGGACCTGCTCTTCGGCGAGGAAGAGCTGCGGCAGGTCTGGCTGCTGCGCCGCATGGCGTCGATGCTCGAGGACAACAACGAGGACGCCACCGAGCGCGTGATCGATCGCGTCTCGCGCACGGAGAGCAACGAGGAGTTCCTCACCACGCTCAAGACCGAGCCGGTCTAGAGCCCGGCAGCAGCCCCGCCCGAGCCGGGGGGCCGCCAGCGGCCCCCGTGATACACTCGTGCGGCCCCGCCCCTTGCGATGGACGTCACAAGCGGGCCGGGGACGGGCAATTCCTCCGGGCGCGTGCCCCGCGAGCACGCACCTGCACGGCCGGGCACGTCCCGCCGCTGCCGGAGGGAGGATCCGATACCGGGCACGCTCCCGCTCCCGCCCCGCCGACGCCCGCTCGCGCGCCCGCGCCGGCGCCCGCTCCGTCTGGCCGGTTCGTCGCGAGCCCCCCGGCGCGGCCTCGCCGTGCACGGGAGCCTGCTCGCGGTGGTCGCGGCGCTGGTGCTCGCGACCGGCGCGCTCCCCGCGCCCGAGCCGCCGGCGGTCGAGCCCGGCCCGCCTCCCCCGCTCGAGCTCCAGCGGCTCACGATCCCCGGCCTCGCGGCCTCGGCGCGCGTCTCCGAGGCGCGCGCGATAGAGGCGCTCCCGGTCCCGCTCACGGTGATCACGCCGCCGGTCGAGGCCGGGGAGGTGCTGCTGGCGGAGGATCGGACCGGGCTCACGCTGGCCGCGTTCGAGGCGGAGCAGCGCGAGGCGCGCGCCCAGGTCGAGCTGCCGGACGCGCGCGCGCCGCAGGCGCTCCCCAAGTTCTTCCGCTACGAGATCTCGGCGGGCGACACCATCAGCGCGATCGCCCAGCGTTTCGGGGTCGGCTCGGACTTCATCATCTGGAACAACATCCACGTCGTCGACGACGCCGACCTGCTCACGATAGGCGACGTGCTGCGCGTGCCGAGCATCGAGGGGATCTTGCACGACGTGCGCTTCGGGCAGACGCTCACCGAGATCGCTGACATCTACGAGGCCGACGTCCAGGACATCATCGATTTCCCGGCGAACGCGATCACCGACCCGAACACGCTCACCGAGGGGGACACGCTCCTCGTCGTGGGCGGCGAGCGGATCCCGCCCCCCTGGCAGTCGTCGATCGTGATCGTCGCCAGGGAGGAGTCATCCACCGGCTTCATCTGGCCCGTGGTCGACCTCATCACCTCCTACTTCGGGCCGACGCACCCGCTCGGTATCGACATCAACGCCCCCTACGTGCCGGTCGCCGCCTCGCAGTCGGGGCAGGTCGTCTTCGCCGGCGGCGACGCGTGCTGCTCCTACGGCCTCTACGTCGACATCGTCCACGCCGGCGGCTACGAGACGCGCTACGGGCACTTCTCGGAGATCTACGTCTCCATCGGCGAGACGGTGGCGCAGGGGCAGATCATCGGCGTGAGCGGCAACACCGGCCGCTCGACGGGCCCGCACGTGCACTTCGAAATACGGCGCAACGGCTACGTCGTGAACCCGCTGCGCTTCCTGCCGTAGGCCCAGCCTCCCGCCACCCGGTTCACCCGCGGCCGGAGTGGACGCCCCGGGGGCAGACCCTGGCACCCCGGGGCAGCACTGCTCCGGTGCCGTTCGCCGGCCGGACGTGGAGTGTGCTGCGACGCCCGGAGCTCAGAGCAGATAGCTGAGCGCCTCCCGGGGGGAGACCGCGGGGATCGGCGAGCGCGCATAGTCCGCACCGTTCCGCGTGACGATGTGCTGCGCGCCGCACGCGCGGGCGGCGGCCACCTGCATCGCGTCTTCGAAGTCCGCCATCGGCAGCTCGGCGGCGTAGCGGATGCCCGAGGCGTCTGTCGTGGCGACGGCCACAAAGCGCGTCAGCTCGACGATGAAGTCGCGAGCGCTCGCGCCACCGCGTTCCGGGGTCACCAGGTAGTAGAGGTTCGAGACGGAGTGCCAGGCGATGCACGCGTCCCCCGCGCCGGCCTCGATGCGGTCGAGGAGTGCGGACGCCGCCTCGGAGTGCGGGCGCCTGTCGAGGGCGACGTCCACGAGGACGTCGGTGTCGAGCAGCATCACCGCAGGTACTTGTCGGCCAGCGCCTCGAAGCGCGCATCGCCGCGCTCAGCGGCCCGGAACCTGCCCCGCCAGCGGGAGGAGAACGGCGGCGTGGGGCTCCCGACCATCTCGCGCAGAGAGCTCTCAATCAGGGAGGAGAGCGAGACCCCGCGAGCATGGGCGTGCCGCTTGGCGAGCGGCAGTACATCCGCGTCCACGGTGATCGTGAGCTTCCGCTTCATCAGGGTCCGCTGCCCGGGACGAGAGTATACGTATACATATAGATACTATACGTGTACCGCGTTCGCGCGTCGAGTCGGGGCGGCCGGCGGTGGGGCCCGCTAGCCGCGCGACTCGAGCAGCAGCACCCGCGTCGTCTCGCCGAGCCCGCGGCGCTGGACGCTCAGCCGGGAGACGGGCTCCTCGGCCTCGATCCCGAGGGCCGTGAGGTAGGCGGAGAGCTCCGTGCTCCGCTCAGGGGTCCCCTGCGCGTAGCAGACCGGGATCACGACGCGCGGATCGAGCTCGCGCGTCAGGCGCGCGGCGGCCGCGGCGGCGAGCGCCGACTCGCCGCCGACCGGCACCACCAGCACGTCGGTGTCGGCGAGCTGCTCCATCTCGGCGTGCGTCGGCGGCACACACATCCCGCCGAGATGCACGAGCCGGAGCTGCTCCGCCTCCAGCACGAAGACGACGTTTCGCTTCGCCCGAGCCTGCCCCTCCGCGTCGCCGTCTCCGGGCGCGGGGCCGAGCCGGGTGGCGACGCCGAGCAGCTGCACGCCCTCGATCTCGTACTCGCCGGGACGGGTGAGCGCGACGGGGTCGCCGCGGACGCCGGCGGCGTGGGCGTGCGCCGGGTGGTCGTGGCTCACCGTCACGATCGCGGCGGTGGGGCGGCCCATCTCGACGCCCTCGGAGCGGGCGGCCGGCTCCATCACGACGGCCGCCGTGCGCGTCCGGACGCGGATCGCCGCGTGGCCGAGCCAGGTGATGTCCACGGCTCTCCCCTCGCGCGGGCCCCGTCCCCGCCGCGCGGCATGCTACGGCGGGCGCTGCCAAGCCGCCACGCGCCGGAAGGCGGTCCGGCTACGGCGGCGGCGCGGTGGAGGGGAGCGGTCCGGGGACGGCGGAGAGCCGCTCCGGCTCGCGCACGCCGCTCCACTCGACGACGGTGGCGCCCCAGGTGAAGCCGCCCCCGAAGGCCACCATGAGCACGCGGTCGCCCGCGGCGAGCCGCCCCTCGGCGACGGCCTCCGCGAGGGCGATCGGGATGCTCGCCGCGGAGGTGTTCCCGTAGCGCTCGAGGTTCATGTAGACGCGATCCTCGGAGAGCTCCAGGTTGCGGGCGAAGGCGGAGAGGATGCGCACGTTCGCCTGGTGCGGCATGCAGAGGGCGATGTCGCTGGCCTCGAGCCCCGCCCCGGCCAGGCAGGCCTGCGCGGCCTCGGTCATCGCCGTGATGGCGTGGCGGAAGACGTTCCGCCCGTCCATCACGATGCAGCTCGCGACCGCCCGCAGCGGATCGGCGCCGTTGTCGCCCGCCGCGGGCACGCCGCTCGCGGCCCCCGCCCCGGAACGGGCGGAGGCGGGCCCGCGCGCGTAGAGCAGATCCCCGAGCGCCCCGTCCGAGCGCAGCACGGGCGAGGCGAGGCCGCCCGGCTCGCCGTCGGCGGCCGGCTCGAGCACGACGGCGCCGGCGCCGTCGCCGAAGAGGACGCAGGTGCCGCGGTCGGTCCAGTCGACGACGCGGGAGAGCGTCTCCGATCCCGCGACCAGCACGCGCCGGGCCGAGCCGGAGGCGACGAACTGCGAGCCGACCGAGAGCGCGGTCAGGAAGCCGGTGCAGGCGGCGTTGACGTCGAAGCTGCTGGCGCGGCCGGCGCCGATGGCGTCCTGGATCACGGTGGCGGTGGCGGGGAACATCCCGTCGGGTGTGCAGGTGGCCCCGATCACGAGATCGATGTCGGAGCCCCGGAGCCCGGCGGAGGCGAGCGCCTCCTCCGCGGCGCGCGCGCCCATCGTCCCGGAGCTCTCGTCATCAGCAGCGATGCGGCGCTCCCGGATCCCCGAGCGCTCGACGATCCACTCGTTCGAGGTCTCGACCATCCGCTCGAGATCGTGGTTGGTGAGCACGCGCTCGGGGAGGTAGCGGCCGACGCCGCTGATGCGCGTGCGGAGCAGGCGTCCGGGGGCCGGCGTCATCGGCTAGGTCGTCCCGTCCCGGAGGCTCGGCGCGGGGATCGCCCCGCCTCCGGCTCCCCGCCCCCGTCCGCGAGCTCGGCCTGGAGCTGGCGCAGCGTGCGGTGGTGCAGCGCCTTCACCGCCCCCTCGGTGCGGCCCATCATACGTCCGATCTCGGCGTTCGACATGCCGTGGGCGTACTTGAGGGCGACGAGCCGCTGGCGCTCGGGGGCGAGCCGGCCGATCGCACGCCGCACCTGGCGCACGCTCTCGCTGCGCAGGAGGCTCGCCTCCGGCCCCGGCGTCTCGCTCGGGACAGAGAGCGCGTCGTCCAGGGGGGCGGTCGGGCGGCGCCCGCGGTCGCGGTACCAGTTCGCGAGCAGGTTGTGGGCGATCGTCATCAGCCAGGCCCCGAAGCCCGCCCCGCGCCCGCGGTAGCGGCCGAGGTTCGCGAAGGCCTGCAGGAAGGTCCGCGAGGTGAGCTCCTCCGCCTCCGCCGGCCGCGACGTCCTGACCAGCAGGTAGCGGTAGACGCGGTCGGCGTAGGCCTCGTAGAGCTCGGCGAAGGCGTCGGCGTCGCCGGGGGAGGAGGGATCGTCCTGCCGGGCGCGGGTCGTCGGCATGCAGGCCCTCGCCCTCCTCGCCCGCCCGCCGCTCGCCCGCCGCGCGCCCGCCGGGGAGGCGGCGACTGGACGTCCGAGTATAGGGGGAGCGCCCGGCCGGCCCGAACTGCCCGCTAGAGCGCCGCCTGGATCGCCTCGCCGATCGCGGAGTGATCGCGCGCGTCCGGTATCGGGTTCTTGACGATGTGCGCGATCGCGCCCTCCCCGTCGATGACGACGGTCAGCCGCTCGGCGGCCCAGAGGTCCTCGTTCCAGGTGTCGTAGGCCCTGGCGGCCTCGCCCTTGAGGTCGGCGAGCAGGGGGTAGGGGAGGCCGTGCTGCTCGCGGTAGGCGGCGTGCGAGAAGCGGCTGTCGCGGCTGATCCCGAAGACCTGCGCGCCGAGCTCCATCCACTCGCCGTAGTCGTCGCGGATCTCGCAGAGCTCGCCGGTGCAGATGCCGGAGAAGTCGAAGGTGTAGAAGACGAGCACGACGGGCGCGCCCCGCAGCCCGGAGAGGGTCACGGATCGCCCGCTCTCGTCATCGAGCGTGAAGTCCGGCGCCGCTTCGCCGACCGCTATCGCCATCTCACCCCTCCTCCGCGCGCCCCCGGGGCCGCCGCCCGATCCGGTCCCGCACCCTAGCGCGTGGCGCCCCCGGGCGCACCCGGCCCGCCGGCTCAGCCGGGCTCACTCGTTGCGCAGGGCGGCGATGGGGTCGATCTCCGTCGCGCGGTAGGCGGGGTAGCTCCCGCTCGCCAGGCCCACCCCCGCCGCCACCAGGAAGGCGGCGGCGATGCTCCACGGCTGGATCAGTGTCGTCATCGCCTGCCCTCCCAGCTCGCGCCCGTCGAGCAGCAGCGAGATCCCGACGCCCGAGGCGATGCCGACGACACCGCCGACGAGACAGAGCGTGAGCGCCTCGATGACGAACTGCGTCACGATGTCGCCGCTCGTGGCCCCCACCGCGCGTCGGATCCCGATCTCCCGCGTCCGCTCCGTCACGGAGACGAGCATGATGTTCATCACGCCGATGCCGCCGACCAGGAGCGAGATCCCGGCGACGCTCCCCAGCAGCAGCGAGAGCGTGTTGGAGACCTCGGTCGCGGCGTCTATCAGGTCGTCCTGGCTGTGGATCACGAAGTCGGGCTCCGGCGTCTCGTGCAGGAACAGCAGCAGCTCGGAGAGCTGCTCCTTGAGGCGTGTCTCGTCGGCTCCGCCCGCCGCCCGGACGTCGATCTGCGTGGCGCGCAGGTCGCCGGTCGGCGCGCGCAGGAAGCGCAGCCGGCTGGCGATGCCGGCGGTCGAGACGAAGACCTGGTCGTCGACCTCGCTCGCGCCGCCCTGCTCCTCGATCACGCCGGTGACGGCGAAGGCGAGGGTGATGCGGCCGCCGGCGAAGGAGAGCCGCAGCTCCTGCCCCAGCGCCTCCGCCGCCGGGTAGAGCGTCTCGGCGACGTGCGCCCCCAGCACCGCGACCAGCGCGCCCCCCTCGTCGTGAAGCGGCGTCAGGAAGGAGCCGGAGCGGATCTCCAGGTCGCGCACCCGGGCGTACTCGCTCGAGGTGCCGACGATCTCGGCGCCGACGTTGTTCGCGCCCGCCACGGCCTGCGCCTCCACCGTCACCAGCGGCGCGACCGCGGAGACGCCCGGGATGGCGGCCGCGCGGATCGCCTCGGCGTCGCTCTGGGAGAGCGTCGACTCGGCGAGGCCGCCCAGCCCCCCGGTCTGCGAGGTGAGCGCGGCGACGCTCGACTCGATGAAGAGCAGGTCGGTGCCGAGCCCGCGGATGCGGTCGGTGACCCCCTTCTGCGTCCCCTGCCCGACCGCGATCAGGACGATCACCGAGCTCACGCCGATGATCAGGCCGAGCGAGGTGAGGGCGCTGCGCAGCCGGTTGGAGACGATCGCGCCGACCGCGACCCGCAGCGCGTCCCAGAGGCTCACGCCCCGGGCTCCCCCGCCGCGCCCGCCCCGGCACGCGCCGCCGGGACGGCGCCGCTGTCCTCCACGATGCGGCCGTCGCGCATCAGCACGCTGCGCCCGGCGTAGGCCGCCACCTCCGCCTCGTGCGTCACCAGCACGATGGTGAGGCCGCGCTCGGAGACGAGCTCTTTAAGCAGCTCCATCACGTCGCGCCCGGTCGCGGTGTCGAGGGCGCCGGTCGGCTCGTCGGCGAGCAGCACCAGCGGGTCGGCGACGAGCGCGCGCGCGATGGCGACGCGCTGCTGCTCGCCGCCCGAGAGCTCGGTCGGCCGGTGCCGCGCGCGGCCCGCGAGCCCCACGCGCGCGAGCGCCCCGGCGGCGCGCCGGCGGCGGTCGCGCGCGCCCTGGTAGAGGAGCGGCAGCTCGACCTGCTCGAGCGCCGGCAGGCGCGGGAGCAGGTTGTAGGACTGGAAGACGAAGCCGAAGGCGCGCCCGCGCAGGCGCGCGCGGGCGTCCGAGGAGAGCGCCGAGACCGGCCGCCCGGCGAAGAGGTACTCGCCGCTCGTCGGCCGGTCGAGCAGCCCGATGGTGTTCATCATCGTCGTCTTGCCGGAGCCGGACTGGCCCCGGATCGCGACGAACTCGCCGGAGGCGATCTCGATGGAGACGCCGTCGAGGGCGCGCACGGGCGTCCCGCCCGGGGAGTAGACGCGCCGCACCTCCCTGAGCTCGATCATTGGCGGCCGCCTGCGCCCCCGCCGCCTCCGCCGAAGCCGCCCCCGCCGAAGAAGCCGCCGCCGGCGCCGCCAGGCGCCGGCTCGGGGAGGCGGGTCGCGCTGTAGGGGACGCCCTCGCCGTCGGCGCCCAGCAGCACCACGGCTCCCTCCTCGAGGCCGCGTGTGATCTCGACCAGCGTGCCGTCGGAGGCGCCGACGTCGACCTCCACCCGCTCGAACGGCCGGGGGCCCTCCCCGCCCTCCGCCTCCGCCCCGGGGGCCGGGACCGCCACGAACCAGGAGCCGTCTATCTGGCGCACCGCCGCCACCGGGAGCAGCAGCGCCTGCGCGCGCACCTCGGTCAGGAGCGTGGCGCTCCCGCTCCTCCCCCGCGCCCGGGGGGGCGTCGCCGCCCCCGCCCCCCCCGCCGCGCCCGGCGGCGGGGCCGCGCCCG
>JAPONQ010000103.1 GCA_026713865.1 Chloroflexota bacterium
GGCCCCCCTCCCCCCCCCCGGGGGGGGCGGGGGGGTGCGCAAGGCGCGCCCGCGCCGGGCGGCGCGGCGGCGGGTAGCCGTGCTCGACCCGCCACCGGAGCTCCTGCTCGAGGAAGCCGTCGACGTCACCCGCGGCGGCGGCCTCCACGGCGCGGTCACCCGGCTGCAGCGTCTGGATCACGACGCGCCCTCCCCGCTCGGCGCGGCCGGCCCGGCCCCCGACCTGCACCAGCAGCTGGAAGGTCCGCTCGCGCGAGCGGAAGTCGCCCTCGCGCAGCGTGTAGTCGGCAAGCACGACGCCGACCAGCGTCACGGCCGGCAGGTCGAGGCCCTTCGCCACCATCTGCGTCCCGACCAGGACGTCGAGCTCCCGGCGCAGGAAGCGCCCGAGGATCGCCTCGTGCTGGGATCGCCGGCGGGCGGTGTCGCGGTCCCAGCGCGCGACGCGCGCCGCCGGGTAGAGCCGCCGAACCTCGCGCTCCACGCGCTCGGTGCCGGCGCGCGCCGGGCGCAGCGCGCCGCCGCAGCGGCCGCAGGCGCCCGGTACCTGGCGGCGGCGGCCGCACTGGTGGCAGAGGAGGAGGCCCGCTGACGCGGCGGCGCCCGGCTCCGCGGCCAGGACGCCGGAGGGCTCCCCGCGGGTGTGGAGCGCGAGCGCGACATCGCACGAGGAACACTCCGGCGAGTGCCCCTGCGGGCAGAGCAGGAAGCCGGCGAGGCCGCGGCGGTTGAGGAAGAGGATCGCCTGCTCCCCGCGGTCGAGCGTCTCCTCGAGTGCGAGCGCGAGCGGGTCCGAGAAGAGCGTACGGGCGCCGCGCATGTCGACGACCTCGATCGCGGGCAACTCGTCGGAGGGCCAGACCGCGACGCTCCCGTCGGGCTGGGGCACCGGGCGCACACGACGCGGGAGGTCGACCCGCTCCAGCTCTCCCGCCGCCGCCCGGTACCACTGCTCCGCCGACGGCGTGGCGGTGCCGAGCACGAGCGCCGCGCCCTCGAGTTCGCAGAGGCGGCGCGCGACGTCGCGCGCGTCGTAGCCGGGAGGCGGGTCGTCCTGCTTGTAGGTCCACTCGTGCGCCTCGTCGATCACGACCAGACCGAGATCGGGCAACGGGGCGAAGAGCGCCGAGCGCGAGCCGACCACGACGTCGTAGCGGCCCTCGGCCGCGGCGTGCCACTCGTCGAAGGCCTCACCCGGCGAGAGCGCCGAGTGGAGGACGCCGACACGCCCGGGGAAGCGCTCCGAGAAGCGCCGCACGGTCTGCGGCGTGAGGGCGATCTCGGGGACGAGGACGATGCCGCGACGCCCGCGCTCGACGGCGTGCGCCAGCGCTTCGAGGTAGACCTCCGTCTTCCCCGATCCGGTCACGCCGGCGATCAGCAGCTCCTGGCACCGCTCCTCCCCGGCCCCGGCGCGGTCGATCAGCTCGCGGGCGCGCGCCGCGGCGAGGCGCTGATCGCCGATCAGCTCGGGGCGTGGGCGGCTCACGACGGAGAGCCCGGCGAGGGGGTCGCGCCGCTCCAGCACCTCCTCGACGGAGACGAGAGCCTCGGCGGCGAGCTGCTCGGCGGCCGCGCGCGCGCCGGGGCCGAGCTCGCGGCCGAGGTCCTGAAGCCGCGCCGCCGGCTCGAGCCCCCGCTCGGCGCGCGAGGCGAGCCGCTCCCGCAACGCCCCCCCCCCCCGCCCCCCACACCC
>JAPONQ010000104.1 GCA_026713865.1 Chloroflexota bacterium
CTCGTGGATGACCGTCCCGCGGGTCGCCGCGTCGGCTTCTGTGAGCTCCTCCCCGATTTCGTGGAGATCGAGCCCGTAGCCGGCAAAGAACTGGAACGCGCAGGTGCGGTAGCTCTCGACGCGGGTCGCGCTCCAGCGCACCTGCGGCGCGACCAGGCGCTCCGGCGCCGTGCCCGGCAGGGAGCCCTCGTGGCGGCCGGCGCCCTCGAAGGAGCGCCGCCGCCGCTCGATCGGCGCCGCGGCGCGCCCGACCCGCCCGGCCGCGAGCCCCGCCGGGCCGCGGCGCCCGCCCCGCCGCCCGCCCGGGCCGGGCGCGGCGCCCCGCCCGCCGCGACGGTTCCCTCCCCGGCACGCCCCCGTAGCGCCTGGTCGCGCCGCAGGTGCGCTGGATCGCGACCCGCGTCGAGAGCTACCGCCCCTGCGCGTTCCAGTTCTTTGCCGGCTACGGGCTCGATCTCCACGAAATCGGGGAGGAGCTCACAGAAGCCGACGCGGCGACCCGCGGGACGGTCATCCACGAGATCCTGGAGGACGTGCTCCGCCCGCTCGCCGAGGGCGGGCGCCCGCTCGTCCCCGAGACCGAGGAGGAGGCTCTCCAGCGCCTGCGCCGGCGCGGGCGGGAGCTCTGGCGGGAGGCGCCGGCTCGCCACCACTTCGGGCGGGCCGCCCTCTGGCGCCTCGGCTGGGAGAACGCCGCCGACGGCCTCGAGCGGTTGATCCGGCGCGAGGCGAGGCGCAACCAGGCGCTCGGCACGGCCCGGATCGCCGGCCTCGAGGAGCCGATCGCGATCGCTCTGCCCGGCATCGACCCCGAGCTTCTGCTCCGCGGCAACATCGACCGCGTCGACGCCGGTCCGGGCTTCGCACAGATCGTGGACTACAAGAGCGGGCGCGCCATCAGCCGCCGGGCCGTCGAGCGCGGCGAACGGCTGCAGCTGCAGCTTTATGCGCTCGCCGCGCGCGAGCAGCTCGGGGCCGGACGCCTGATCGCGCGCTACGCCTACCTCGATCCCCGCGCCGAGGAGTGGGAGCTCGACAGCGCGAAGCCGGACGACGAGCGCCTGATCGAGGCGGCGGCCGCGCACGCGGCGGCGGTGCGCGCGCAGGTGTCCGCGGGCGACTTCCGCGTCAATCCGCAGGTCACGCCCTGCCCGAGCTACTGCGACTTCCGCCACATCTGCCGCGTCAACCAGTTCAGCCGGTGGAAGCGATGGAGCTGACCCTCGAGCAGCGGGCGATCGTCCGGGCGGAGGCCTCCGACCTCGCGGTCGCGGCCGGCGCCGGCAGCGGGAAGACCCGCGTCCTGGTCGAGCGCTACGTGGAGCTCCTGCGCGGCTGCTCGATCCCCGAGATCGCGGCGATCACCTTCACCGACGCGGCCGCCTCCGAGATGCGCGATCGGGTCCGGCGCGCGGTGATGTCGGACCCCGCGCTGGAGCGGCACCGCGAGTTGCTCGACGAGGCCGCGATCGGGACGGTGCACTCGCTGGGCCTGCGGCTCCTGCGCGAGCACCCGGTGGAGGCGGCGCTCGACCCCTCGGCCGCCGTCCTCAGCGACGACGAGGCGGAGCTCCTGCGCCGCACCGCCGCCGGCGAGGCGATCGACGCCGCCGCCGAGGCGGGGGACGGGCGCACCGCCGCGCTGCTCGCAATCGGCGTCTACCCGGCCGGCCAGCAGCTCCCGCGCATGGTCGCCGAGCGCGACGCCGTGAGGGCGGCCTTTGAGCGGATGGGCGCCGACCCCGCCCGGTGGCCGGCGCGCGTGCAGGCCGCCCTCGACGAGCACTACGGGGCGAGCCAGCGCGAGCTGCGAAGGCGCAGCGAGGAGGTCGCGGCGCAGATCAGGCGCGACGCCAGCGCCGTGAGCGAGCGGCTCGCCGAGATCGTGCGCGAGGGGCTGGCGCCGCTCGCCGCGGCCTGCGAGGCCGCTTCCTGGCCCGAGTTCGTGGCCTTCCTGGACGAGGCGGCGTCTCACGTGACGCTCCAGGCCGGGCGAAGGAGCCCGCCCGATTCCGAGGTCAGGGAGGCGCTGCGCGAGCTGCGCGACGGGCTCTGTGCCGAGGCACGGCGGCTCCCCGCCTGGAACGAGCACGATGAGCCGGCGCTCGAGGTGCTCGCCGGACTGCGCGCCCTGTTCGAGGACGCCGTCCGGCGCTACGAGGCGGCGAAGGAGACGCAGGGCGCGCTCGACTACCTCGATCTCGAGCTCGGCGCCGTGGCGCTGCTGCGCGATCACCCGGCCGTCGCCGCCGGCGTGCGCGCGGGCTTCCGCCACCTGATGGTCGACGAGGCGCAGGACATCAACCCGCTGCAGGCGGAGCTCATCGGGCGCATCGCCGGCTCAGGGAGCGGCGGGCCGCGGCCGGCGCTCTTCCTCGTCGGCGACGCCCGGCAGTCCATCTACCGCTTCCGCGGCGCCGACGTGGCGCGCTTCACCGAGCTGCAGGGGCTGGTCGCCTCGCGGCAGGGGCCGCTGCTGCCGCTCAGCCGCTCGTTCCGCAGCCACGACCAGCTGGTGAGCCGCATCGAGGAGCTCTTCGGCGAGATCTTCGCCGGAGCGACGCCCGCCGCGGGAGTGCGTGCGCCGATGACGGGCCGCCCCGCGCGCGCGCCTGGGAAGGGTCCCTACCTCACGCTGACGCCCGTCGGCGCGACCGCGCCCGGCGGCGGGAGGGCGACGGATCCCGGTCGGCGGCGCGTCGAGGCGGACCTGTTGGCGGCGGAGATCCGAGTGCTCCTCGACGAGGGGCGGCCGGTCTGGGACCGCGGCGAGGACCGCATGCGCCCGGCGCGCCCCGGGGACGTCGCGATCCTGCTCCGGCGCTTCGCCAACGTGCACGTCTTCCAGCAGGCCCTCGACACGCGAGGCGTGCCGGCCGCGACGCCGAGCGGGACCGGGTTCTTCACCAGGCAGGAAGTGCTCGACGCCGTCAACCTGCTGCGGTGGCTGGCCGAGCCCCAGGACGGCATCGCCCTCGCGGGCGTGCTGCGGTCGCCCTTCTTCGCCCTCGGCGACGACACGCTGCTGGCGCTCGCCGAGCGCCGTCTCCGTCCATCGGCGCTCGCCGATCCGCCGGCGGCGATCACCGGCGGGGAGCGCGAGCGCTGCGCGCATGCGGGGGAGGTGCTGGCCGAGCTGCGGCGGGCCGCTGCCTCGCTCCCGGCCGACGCGCTGCTCGAGCTGGCGTTCGAGCGCAGCTCCTTCGAGGCCTCATGGGCGCCGCTCGCCGGCGGCGAGCAGGTCCTCGCCAATACCCGCAAGCTGCTGCGCATCGTGCGCGCGCTCGCCGGGCATTCGCTCTCCGAGGTGGTCACCTACCTCGAGCAGCGCCGCGACGACCTCGACCCGCGAGAGGGGCCGGCCACGCTCGACCGCCCCGACGCGGTGCAGCTGATGACGGTGCACGGAGCGAAGGGACTCGAGTTCCCGATCGTCTTCCTGCCGGAGGCACACCTCGCACCGTTCCGCACATGGGAGGCGGTCCGCTGGTCGCGGGAGCTCGGCATCTCCGTCACGCTGGAGCGCGGCGAGCACGACAAGACGCGGCGGAGGCCCGGCTTCTACGCGCACCTCGCGCGATGGGACGAGGGTGCGGACGAGGAGGAGCACGAGCGCCTCTTCTATGTCGCGGCGACGCGCGCCGGCGACTACCTCCACCTCTCGGGCGACGGGTCGGGGAGGGGCGGCTGGCTTCACCGGTCGCAAGAGGCGTTCGCCGCCTCCGCCCGGCCCGGGATCGAGCTGCGCGAGCCGGTCCCGCCCGACCTCGGCGCGATCGCGAGGCGCCAGGCGCCCCCCGCCGTCAGCCCTCCAGCCGCCTCCGCCGAGGAGGACTACGTGCCGCCGCTGCTGGCCAGGCCGCCGGTGATCCCGCTGCGGGCGAGCACGCCCGTCACCGCGCTGCGCCCGCCCCCGGACGAGCCTCCCCGGCGCCGGGTTGGCGACGGGCTGGCAGCCCTGCGCGGGCTGCTCGTGCACCGCGCGCTCGAGCTCTCCGGCGGCGAGCCCGGCTCCCTCGGCGACGCCGCCCTGGCCGGTCTCGCCCGCGAGCAGAGCGGGCGTCCGCTCGACGACGAGACGGCGCGGAGGCTGGCCGGCGAGGTGCGCGAGATGCTCGACCGCTTCGCCCGCTCGCCGGTTGCCGCCGCGCTGGGGGCACCCGGCGTCGAGCGCTGGTTCGAGCTGCCCTTCGCCTGGGACTGGGACGGCATCCCGGTCCACGGCAGCATCGACCTCGTCTACCGTGGCGCCGACGGCTGGCACGTGATCGACTTCAAGAGCGATCGACTGGACGGGATGCCGGCGGCGCAGGCGGCGGGCCGCTACGCGGTGCAGCTCGGGCTCTACCAGCGCGCCGTCGAGGCCGCGGTGGGAGAAGAGGTGAGCGCCGGCCTGCTCTTCCTGCGCAGCGGCGAGCTCGCGCGGCTGGAGCCGGCAGAGGTGGAGTCGGCGCTCGCCGAGGCGCGCGAGCGCGTCGACGCCGGTGCGCCGCTCGAGCCGGCGGACGCCGGTGACGTCGACGAGCCGGAGTAGCCGCGGCGGCGCCGGGCGGCGGAACTCATCGGACGGCGGCGGCGAGCGGGCGCAGGCGGCGAGGGATACGGCCGCGCATGTACCGGCCGGGCCGCGTTCCGTATGATGCGCCGGCAGCCGGGAGGAACAGAACATGGCGAGTGGTCCGTCTCCGAAGAATCTCGTGTGGCCGGTGGGAAGCAGCGCGATGCGCGGCGGGTGGGACCCCGACCAGCCGCACCTGGCCGGCTCCCCGCAGCCGGGCCCCTACCACACGATCCACATCCCCTACGACCCGCTGACCACGCCCAAGATCGCCTTCGACCCCGACGGGACCCGCTACCCCGTGGCGAGCGAGCTCCAGGGGCGCCTGGCGGAGAGCTGGGAGTCCGCCGACGGCGACGCCACGTGGACCGTCCGCGTGCGGCAGGGCGTGAGGAGCCACGCCGGCAACGAGCTGACCGCCGAGGACGTCGTGTGGATGGTCCAGCGCGTCTTCGCGCTGCGGGGCGTCGGGCTCTGGCGCTTGCGGCGCCTCGCGGCGATCAACGCCGCCGAGGACGTGGAGGCCGTGGACCGCTACACGGTGCGCTTCCGCCTGCGCGGCGCCAACCCGCAGTTCCCGCAATACCTGCTCTTCGCCTCGGGCAACGTCGTCGACTCGACGGAGGCCCGGCGGCACGCGACCGACGAGGATCCGTGGGCGACGGCGTGGCTCTCGCGCAACGCCTGCGGCTTCGGGCAGTTCTCGGTGGTGGGGCAGAACGACGAGGCGATCGAGTTCTCGGCCCGCGACGAGCACTGGATGGGTCGCCCCGGCGTCGACTCGATCGTGCAGGTCGGGGTCGACGGGCGCGAGCAGGGGCTGCGCATGCTCGACTCGGGCGAGGCGAACATGGCGCTCGGCCTCTATCCCGAGGAGCTGGCGCGCTTCGAGCGCCGCCCGGAGTTCATCACCAGGAAGGTGCGGGCCAATCACTCGACGCTCGAGTTCAACTGGCTCGAGGCGCCCTTCGACGACCAGAGGGTGCGGCAGGCGGTCTGCTACGCCCTCCCGTACGAGCGCATCCTGGAGCAGGTGTACGGGGGACACGCGCGGCGCAGCCACAGCCCGATCTGCTCCACCTCGGAGTTCCACACCGCGGAGTACGACTCCTACGGCTACGACCTGGAGCGCGCCCGCTCCCTGATGAAGGAGAGTGCGCACGCGGACGGCTTCGAGACCGAGCTCTGGATCAAGCCCTCCTACGAGTCGCTTCGCCTGGCCGAGATCACGCAGCGGGCCCTGCTACCGCTCGGGATCTCGGTCGACGTCCGTCTCGACACGCAGCTCCCCTTCGGCACCAAGGTCCCGATGTGGTTCAAGGAGGAGTGCGGTCACGCCCTCTACGAGCCGATGTACGACCTGGCGCACGACTACGATCCTCCGATGGGGATGTGGGGCGGGAAGAACAACTTCGACCGCGCCTGGACCACGCGCATCCGCGCCGTCCACGCGGCGGACTCGGCCGACCAGCCCGGGCTCTACCGCGATCTTCAGCGCGACCTCCTCGACTTCGCCCCCTGCGCGCACGTCGCGGAGATCGACACCGGCTGGGTCTTCCGCGCCGACGTCGACCCGTGGGCGCTCGATCCCGCCTTCCTCGGCGCCACGACCACCGTGTGGTCGGCGCACCGCCAGATCATGGGATGGTGGTAGCCCGGCAGGACTGAAGTCCCGCGTCTCGGGAGAGGGCGCACACCCACGGGCGTGCGCCCTCTCTGCGCGCGGCCCGGATCGCCGCAGCAGCTCAGGCGAAGCGATCGCGGCAGAGGACACCACGGAGGAACGGGAACGCCGGGGCGGGGAGCGACGTCTAGCGCGCCACCTGCTCCGCGGCGAGCGCGATCGCGCCGAAGGCGCGCTCGAGCGAGCCCTGGCGATCGTCGCGATCGATGACCGGGTGGGCGAGCACCTCGCCCATGCCCGCGTCGAGCAGCCCGACGAGGCCGGCTGCGACCTCCTCGGCGCTCCCCGAGATCGCGAGATCGTCGAGCAGGGGGTCGGAGTAGCTGTCGGCGATGGGGAAGCCGGCCGTCTCGAACATGCCGCGGTAGTTCGCGCTCTGCGCGTAGTAGCCGAGCGATCCGCGCACCGCGGCTCGCACCTTCTCCCGATCCGCCTCGACCATCACCGGCACGTGCGCCACCAGCGGCGGAGCCTCCCGGCCGGCGGCCCGCGCGCCGCGCTCGAGCGCCGGGAGCGCCTGCTCCACCAGGTAGGCCCGCGGGCACATCCACGAGATCGCGCCGTCGGAGAGCTCGCCGCAGAGCTCAAACGACTTCGGGCGCAGCGCCGATGCCATCACCGGCGCCTCCACCGGCCCGCGCAGCCGCGCGCGCGCCACCACGTGCTCGCCCTCGAAGTCGACCTCGCCCTCGTCGAAGAGCGTGCGGATCACCGTCAGGTACTCGCGCAGCTGCGTGAGCGGCTTGCGCCACGTCACGCCGTAGGACGACTCCATTGCCGGCTGGTGCGCCGGCCCGATGCCGAGGCGGAAGCGCCCCGGCGCGAGCGACTCCAGCGCCAGCGCCTGCTGCGCGATGACGAGCGGATGGCGGGGCCAGGTCTGGATGATGCAGGTGCCCATGAGCACCGACTCGGTCTGCACGGCGGCCGCCGCGAAGGCCGCGATCGGATCCTGGCCGCCGGCCATCCCGATCGTGCCCCACGCCGCGGGGATCCCGGCGCGCTCCGCCTCGACGATCTGCTCGACCGCCACGCGCGCGCTGCCGGCCGCGATGTTGACGCCGACGATCCCGTCCGCCATGGGCCGTACCGTAGCACGGAGCCGCTCTGTGGGGGCGCCGCCCCCGCCCCCTCGCGGGCGCGCCGCGCGGCACCGATCTCCTGCCGTATGCTCGCCCGCGATGGAGGAATCGCCGGCCCCGGTCCTGCTGCTCACCGCCTGGCACCTGCCCAGCATGCGCTCGGCCGCGCGCGCCTTCTGGCTCGCGCGCCGCCTCGATCGCCTCGGGCGCGAGGCTCCGGGCTGCGTGGGGATGCACCGCTGGGTCTCCCGGCGCTCGGTCCTGCTCACGAGCTGGTGGCGCTCGCGCGAGGCCGCCGAGAGCTGGTTTCGCTCACCGCCCGTGCGCGAGCTCGACGACCGGCTGCGCTCGCTGCCGGGCGCGGAGGCGCGCGTCGAGCTGCGAGAGGACGGGCGGGCGCGTCCCACCGGCGGGTGAGCAGCCGGGGCGGCGGCCGGCTCGACCGGCCGCGTAGAATGCGCCCCGCCTGAGGTCGCCGCCGCCCGGGAGGAGGAACGAGATGAGCACCGCCGCAGAGAGCGCGTCGAGCCCGCTGCCCGCCGTCGATGAGCGCCCCGTCGAGGAGATCGTGGAGCGCTTCCGCGCCGAGGTCGGCGAGCTCCCGCCCCACCTCGCGCTCCTGGCCGAGGTCGCCCCCTCCTCGCTGCAGGGACACGACCGGATGTGGCGCGAGCTGATGCGCGACCCCTCGCAGGGCGGGGCGCTGCCCCGGCGCTACAAGGCGCTCCTCTGCGCCTCGATCGCGATGACGGCGCGGAACGACGAGGCGGCCGAGTGGTGGTCGCGGGTCGCGGTGCGCTGGGGACTCCTGGTCGAGGAGCTGCTCGAGGTCCTGGGCTTCAACATCACCGGACAGGGGATGTCGACCTTCCGCGAGATCGGCCAGCGCTGCATCCGCGGCGCGCTCGAGGTGCGGGAGTCGGGCGACTACGAGCGCGACCCCGAGCCGATGCCCGCGGTCGAGATCCCGGCGAGCTGGGCCGATGCGGCGCTGCCGCAGGGCGAGCAGCCGCCCGGGGAGCAGCCGGCGCGACTGGCGCCCGAGGGCGGCGCGATGCCGGCGATCCACGCCTACTTCGAGCGCAGCTTCAACGCCCCGATGCCGGAGTTCTGGGCCGCGCTCGGGCGGGAGAGCGGCGGCCTGCTCGAGGGCTACTACCTGCTCCGGCGCTACACGATGCGCCGCCCGGAGGAGGGCGGCTACACGCCGAAGATCGTGAAGGAGCTCAACGCCGTCGTCAGCGACACCATCCTCAACAACCCCTGGGGGGGCGAGGCGCACCTGCGCACGGCGATGGTCAACGGCGCGACCCTGGCGCAGGTCCGCGAGGCCGAGGGGCTCGTGATCATGGAGGCGGGAATGGTCGTCTACAAGATCGCCGGCTACGACTTCGTGCGCCGGGCCCAGGAGATCGCGGCGGTGCTGGAGGAGCTGAGCTAGGAGCGCCGGGAGCGCCTCCGCCGCTCCGCCTCGACCGCAGCCGGGACCATTGCCCCGCCGCCGCGGGCCCGTCGCTCCCCGTCGGCGGATGACCCCGGCGACCTCGCGCGCGCCGGGCCCCGGCTGCGAGCGGCCGCTCCGGCACCCGGCCGGGTCGCCCCTCGCCGCGTCGAAGCGCCGCTACGAGGGCCGCGCGACCGCGAGGTCGACGAGCTCGTCGACGGAGGCGAGAGACTCCAGCGAGGCGATGGCGGAGGCGAGCCGCTCCGCGTGCGCCTCGGGGAACGGCAGCGCCCCGTAGAGCGCCCGGTCGCGCTTGCGCGTGGTCGCGAGATCCCAGGCGAACTCCGTCCCGTCCGCCTCGGCGACGTGGCTCGTGCCGTCGACGAGCTCCACGGTCACGCGCGGTGCGTACTGCGCCCGGTCGGCCGCCACGGCGCGCACTCGGCGCGAGAGCGCCTCGACCTCCGGCGGTTCGTCCGAGCCGGCGGCGTCGCGCCCGCCGTAGGAGAGGCGGCGCCCCGTCGAGGCGTAGCCGCGCTGTATCAGCGCCTTCGCGGCGAAGTAGGCGTTGTTCCACTCGTCGGTGGCGGGGCGCGGGAAGCGCGGCGAGGGGTAGTAGGTCTCCCACTCGTTCATCTCGACGCGGATCTCGCGCACCTGCGCGTGGTCGATCGCATGCTCGCGGCCGAGCCGGGCGCAGAGGTCGATGACGGGCTGCACGAAGCCCGCGCCCGAGTAGATCTTCATCGTCGCACCGAGCAGCTCCCAGCGATCGCCGAGCGAGTCGGCGAGAGCCCCCACGTCGATGCGCTCGGCGCCGGCGAAGCTCCCCGTGAGCTCCCCTTCCGCGCTCCCGGCGAAGGAGTAGAGGAAGCCGACGGCCCCCTCGATGCAGCGCGGGGCGCCGGTGCCCCCCTCGGCGGCGAGCGCCGCCGCCGTCATGCCGGACTGCGCCGCGACGGGCTCCTGGAAGGTCATCTCGCGCGTGCCGGCGCGGCTCGTCTCCAGGTTCCCGAAGGCGTAGCTCACAGCGAGCGCGATCGCATGCGCCGTCGCATCCGCGGAGAGGCCGCGCAGGCGCGATGCAGCGACGGCGGGGCCGAAGACGCCGAAGAGCGCCGAGGAGCGGAAGCCGTGGTTCTGGGTGGAGGGAACCAGGTCGCGGGCGAGGCGGCAGTGGACCTCGTAGGCCGCCGCCAGTGCCGCCAGCAGGCCGCCGCCGTCGATGCCCCGCCCCTCGGCCTCGGCCAGCGCCGCCGGGACGATGGCGCAGCCGGGGTGGGTCAGCATGCGGTAGGAGTCGTCCTGCCCGCGCGCGTGCATCAGGACCGAGTTGACGAAGGCGGCGTCGCGGCGCGGGGCGCGATCCCCGCTCGCGAGCATCCGCGCGCCGCCGGCGGCGAGCGGCGGCCCCCCCCCGAGCGCGACGCTCCGCGCGAGCGGGACGTCGCTCTCGGCGTGGCTGGCCAGGCCCACCATCAGCGCATGCAGGAGCAGCGCCTTCACCTTGTCGGCGACGGGGGCGGGGAGGTCGGCGGGGCCGAGCGCCGAGGCGAAGGCGCCGAAGCGCTCGCTGATCGTGGGTCCGCCTGCGTCCGCGCTCACGCGCGCCTCCCCTCCCCCGGCGGCGGCGCGGGCCGCCCGCCGCTAGTGCTCGGCCAGGAGCATCCCGAAGCCGTCGGTGCGCTCGTTCAGGCCCGCCCGGCGCATGCAGTCCCAGAACATGGCGGTGTTAGAGGTCACGACCGGCTTCCCCAGCGCCTCCTCGAGCCGCGGCACGATCGAGAGCGCCGGCAGGTCGGTGCAGCTGATGAGCAAAGCGTCGGCCTCGGCGCGGTCCGCCTGCCGCGCCAGCCGGTAGACGACCTCCGGCGGGATGCGCGCCAGGAAGCCGCCCTGCATCTGCCACGCCTCCTCTCCGATCCCCAGTGCCTCCAGGGAGAGCACCTCGAAGCCCTCTCGCTCGAGGAAGCGGCGCGCCAGCACGTTCCGCACCTCCGGGTACGGCGTCGCGACGCCGATGCGGCGCGCGCCCAGCGCGCGCAGGGCCCGGACGACGGCGCCCCCGGCCGAGGTCGTCGGCGTCTCTCCGCCCACGATCTCGGCCATCTCGCGGTCGAGCTCGTCGACGGGGAGCAGCATCGAGCTCGTCGTGCAGCCGAGCGCCACCACGTCGTAGCGAGGGCCTCCGCCGATATTCGCGACGCCGGTGCGCAGGCAGGCGAGCATCTCCGGTGCCCGCTCCACCTCGTGGAAGGCGGGGGAGCGCGCCGCGTGAACGGAGACGCCCTCCGGTGCCATCAGGTTGAACTCGGCCTCGTTCGAGGTGTTCCCGGGCGGGACGATGATCCCGATGCGCGCCCGCCAGCCGTACGCCGAGTAGCTGCCCATCGCCCGCTCCACCGTCGAGAGCGGTCGCGCCTCGCCCCCGCTGCCCCCGGCCGCGGCCTGCTCCGTCGCCATCTGCCGCCCCCCTCCGGACGCCCCGCGCTAGAGATCGAGTTTCAGCGCGCGCAGCGCGTTCGTGCGCACGAACTTCTCGTAGACCTCGGGGCGGAACGCGCGCCGCTCCCCGCCCCAGACGTAGCCCTGCTCGACGATCGCGTCGAAGTCGTCCAGCCAGACCTTCGGGTCGATCGCCGGGTAGTCGGAGCCGAAGACGAACTTGTCCTGCAGCACCGTGTTCATGTACTGGAAGACGATCGGCTCCGCCTGGTAGACGTAGCGCGGGAGCCACCCCGAGAGGTCGAGATAGACGTTCTCGTGCCGCCAGATGACGGCGAGCGCCTCCGCCGTCCAGGGCCACCCGAAGTGCGTCATGATCAGGCGCAGGTTCGGAAAATCGGTCGCGATGTCGTCGATCGAGATCGGGTTGCAGGTCCGGATCTTGCTGTAGGTCATGCGCGTCGTCCCGGTGTGGATCAGGACCGCCGCGTCCATCGCCTCGCAGGCCTCGAGTATCGGGTACATCAGGGCGCGATCGGCCGGGTCGACCTCCTGGTACGCCGGATGGAACTTGAGCCCGAGCAGCCCGAGCTCGTCCACGCAGCGCTCGAGCTCGGCGACGGCGTTCTTCGCCCCCATGTGCGGGTCGACGCCGCCCAGGCCCAGGAACATGTCGGGGTGGCGCCGGCAGTACTCGGCGATGTAGTCGTTGGGGAGCGCGCGCCCCCAGCGGTGGTAGGAGACCATGTTCACCAGCACCGCCCGCTCGACGCCCGCCGCCTTGAAGGTCTCGTAGCTCGTCTCGATCGGAATATCGAGGCGGCCGTGGTGCGGCGCCTCCTCCGAGCGGCCGAAGTACTCGTCGTGCGCCTCGGTGTAGGAAGGTCCGTGCCCGAGCCGGGTCTCCACCGTGAAGGGGTGGATGTGCACGTCGATCGGCTTGACGTCGGAGAGCGGCATCGTGTTCCTTTCCTGCGGCTGTGGCAGAGTGACGCCCGACCGCGGCCATTCTAGCGCCGACACCGGCGGGCGCGTCCGCGCCCGGGCAACGGCGGCGTGCAGACGGCACCCGCGGCCGGATGAATGGCCGGCCGGGGGCGAGGCGGCGAGGACGCCCGCGGGCAGGCCGATCGCGTGCGCGTCCGCGCGCCGGCGCCGGCGGATCCGCGCGGCGAGGGGTGGAGGGACACGGCGGATGAGAGCGACCGATGTGTCGAGCAAGGAGCGGCGCCGCGACGGGCAGCAGTGGCTGCTCGACTGGATGGCGAAGACGACGGGGCGCGTCCAGAACTTCGCCTACGACACGCGCCAGCATCCGCCCGAGGTCAAGACCTACCGCCAGATCCCGAAGGTCATCGAGCGATACGCGCGCCACGCCGAGCAGGTGGCGCGGGGCGCCGAGGCGGCGGGCCACCGCGAGACCGCCTTCGAGCACTACTGGCGCGCCGCCGACCTCTACCGCGACGCCCAGCACCCGCTCTACTGGGACGATCACCCCGACAAGATCTACCTCCACGGGAAGCTCCTGGAGTGCTACGAGAAGGTGATCGAGTTCGCCCCCTACCCGATCCGGCTGGTCGAGGTCCCCTTCGAGGGCCGGGAGATCCAGTGCCTCTTCCACATGACCGGCGGCGAGAACGCTCCGACGGTGATCGAGGTCCCCGGCATGGATCAGACGAAGGAGACCTTCCCGCGCCCGACCCGCAACCCCTTCGTGCAGCGCGGGATGAACGTGCTCGCGATGGACGGGCCGGGCCAGGGCACCAGCAACATGCGCAAGATCCGCGTGACCGGCGACAACTACGAGCGCGCCGGTTCGGCGGTGATCGACTGGCTGGTGGAGCAGCCGGCGGTCGACGCCGGGCGGATCGGGATCTCGGGGATCTCGATGGGCTCGTTCTGGGGGATGCGCATCGCCGCCCACGACTCGCGCGTCGCCGCGCTCGCGACGGCGTCGGCCTGCTTCAGCGCGAAGCGGGCGATCTTCGAGGAGGACTCGCCGCGCTTCAAGCAGATGTTCATGTACATGGCCGGCATGCACGACGAGGACCGCTTCGACGAGATGGCCGTCACCATGACGATGGAGGGGCATGCCAGCGGCATCACCTGCCCCTCCCTCACCGTGATCGGCGAGTACGACCCGCTGTGCCCGCTCGACGAGGCGATCCCGATCTGGGAGGAGATCACGGGGCCGCGCGAGATGTGGGTGCTCGAGGACGACTTCCACTCGCCGCCGGCGATCGAGGGGCTTGGCGGCGAGGACGTCTACTACTACATGTCGGACTTCCTGCGGGACGCCCTGGACGGGGGCGTCGAGGAGGGCCGGGACCTGCTTCGCGTGATCCCGAAGAAGAGCGGCGCCGGACCCTACGAGCCCCCGACCCGCGGCCTCTACCTCCCGGAGCGGCTGAACGCGCCGTAGCGGCGCCCCGGAGCGGCGGGAGGGAGGCGGCGTGGGGAGCCCGGTGATCGAGACGGCCGGCGTGAGCGTGCCCTTCCTCTACTCCTCCCTCGACTGGGAGGCGACGGTCCGCGAGTACCAGCCGGCGCCGGCCTTCTTTGAGGGCACCTACCTGCTGCCCCCGCACGAGATCCGGCGGCTGCAGGCCGAGCGCGTCGCGGCCTGCGTCGCCCACGCCTGGAGCACCGAGTTCTACCGCGAGCGCTGGCGGGCGGCCGGCGTGAGGCGCCCGGAGGAGCTGCGCACGCTCGAGGATCTGCGCGCGCTGCCGACCTACGTCGTCGACGACCTGAGGCGCAGCATCGAGGGGGCGCCGCCGTTCGGCACCTACCAGGGGGTCCGCTTCGAGGAGACGCCCGGCGCCGGACCCGTGCGGATCCACACCTCGGGGGGGACGACGGGGCGCCCGCGCCCCACGCTCTACACGCTGCGCGACCGGCAGGTCGGGGCGATCCTCAGGCAGCGCGCCTTCTACCTGGCCGGCTTCCGGCCCGGCGACGCCGTGCAGAACACGATGCTGTACTCCACCCACAACGGCCCGTTCATCGTCGACGAGGCGCTCTACCAGTGGCTGGGCTGCATCCCGGTCACGACCAGCGCCGGCATCGTCACCCGCAGCACGCGGCAGATCGAGATCATGCGCGACTGGGGCGTGCGCGGGCTCGTCGGCTTCCAGGACTACGTGATCCAGCTCGCGCGCACCGCGCGGGAGATGGGGCTCGAGGTCGGCCGCGACCTGGGGCTCGCCCACATCTCGACCATGGGCGGCAACCCCCGCCTCGTGGAGGAGGAGTGGGGCGTCCCGGCGCTCGAGAACTACGGCATGCACGAGACGCAGGTGATGGCGTCGGAGTGCCCCGCCCGCTCGGGGATGCACCTGTGGGAGGACGCCTTCGTCGTCGATGTCGTCGACATCGAGACCGGCGCGCCCGTCCCTGACGGCGAGGTCGGATCGATCGTGACGACGGCGCTCTACAAGACCGGCGTGCCGGTGGTGCGCTACGACACGAAGGACACGACGCGCGTGCTCTCGCGGGGGCGCTGCGAGTGCGGCTCCGAGCTCACCCGCATCGACTTCCTGCAGGGGCGCGCCGATACGATGGTGAAGCTGCGCGGCGTCAACGTCTGGCCGGAGGCCTGCGGCGACGTCGCGCGACGCGACGCGCGCGTCGGGAGCGAGTTCTTCTGCATCGCCGACCGGGTCGACGGCCGCGACCGCATGACGCTGTACGTCGAGAGCTCCGGGCCCGTCGACGGCGCCGGGCGCGAGGCGATCGCCTCCGATGTCGCCGACGCGCTCCGGGCGCAGCTCTCGGTCTCGATCGCCGTCGAGGTGCGCGGGCCGGGCGAGCTGCAGGAGCTGACGCGTTTCGGCATCGAGTCGAAGCCGCGCCGCTTCGAGGATCGGCGAGGGGCACAGGGCTAGCCGCGCCGCCCGCGAGCGCGGCGGCGCCGGCAGGAGAGCGAGGAGGAGAGATGAGCCGTCGGATGGTGAGCGATGCCAGCGTTCCCCCCGCGCCCTTCCCGGCCGCGCCGGCGGTGCTCGCCGGGGAGTGGCTCTTCCTCGGCGGCACCATGGCCACCGACTGGGAGACGGGCGTCGAGGGCGAGTCCCGGGCGCCCGGCGACTTCCCCTACGACCGCTACGACATGGATCGACAGACGCACGGCATCTACCGCCGCCTGCAGGCGCTCTTCGCCGCCGGCGGGACCAGCCTCGACAACATGGTCCGCATCGACCAGTTCACCCCCTACCACGACCAGTTCCGGAACTACCTGCCGGTGCGCGACCGCTACCTCACAAGCGACCGCCCCGGCTCCACGGCGCTCGCGATCAAGGACCTGCTCGTGCCCGGCGCGCAGATGCAGGTCGACGGCATCGCGGTGGTGCCGGCCGGCGGGCGCGTCAAGGAGGCGATCGACGCCGCCGACGCCCCGATGCCGCGCGCCGGCTACTCGCTGGCCATCCGCTACGGCGACTGGCTCTGGTGCTCGGGCTCCTCGCCCACCGACTTCGTCAGCCGCGCCCCCTATCCGGGCGCGCTCGGCCACACCCAGCCCGACGAGGTCCAGGTCGATCCCAACTTCTGGTACGGCTCCGAGATCGAGCGGCAGGCCGCCTACGACCTGCACAAGCTCGATCTCTACCTGCGCGCGGCCGGCTCGAGCGTCACGCGCATCGTGAAGGCGAACGTCTACCTCACCGACAGCCGCGACCTGCCGGGCCTGCGCAACGTCTGGGAGCGGACCTTCGGCGACAACCCCCCGGCGACGACGGTCGTTCCCATCGACCAGATGGGGATGACGGGCTCGCGCGTCGAGATCAACTGCATCGCGCTCCGCGACGACAGCGAGCTCCCGGTGCGTGTGATCGAGACCGAGCGCGCGGCGCGGCCGCACTTCCACGCCCCGCAGGGGCTCCAGGTCGGGCCCTACCTCTTCCTCTCGGGCCGCCACGCCGCCGACGCCGGCGGCATCGCGCCCGGGGCGCGCCCGCACCCCGCCTCCCCCTTCCTCGTCTCGGCGGGCCGCGAGGAGCTCGCGGCGATGCTCGGGGACGCGGCGGCGATCTGCGAGGCGGCGGGGGGATCGCTCGCCGACATCGTGCGCGTGCAGCTCTTCGCGACCGACCTGCGCGAGATCGCGGCGGCGCTCGGCCCGTGGAGCGACGCCTTCTCGGCCGACCCGCCGGCCGTGACGGTGGTCGGCGTCACCGGCCCGCACATCATCCCGGGGCTCACCCTCGCCTCGGACCTGACGGCCTACATCCCCGGTTAGCGCGCGCCCGGGGGGGTGACGCGCGGGCCGATGTCCTCGAGCTCGCCGCCGAGCCGCCGCTCGAACGTGGCGCGCCAGCTCTTCGCGAGCTCGGGAGCGGCGAGCAGCCGCCTCAGGCCAGCGACGTCGTCGCGATCGCGGTGCATGACGCGGTTGGACTCGGCGACCGTCACGCCGTGGGCGGGGCGCTCGACGAGCTCGATGGGATCCCCGGCCCGCAGCCGTCCCGGCTCGAGACAGCGCAGGTAGAAGCCCGTCACGCCGGCCTCCTGGACGGCGAGCGCGATCTGCGGGTCGCCGTGGACGGCGGCGAGCTTGTAGCAGGGCTGCCGCGGGTGGCTGACCTGGACCAGCGGTCCCGGCCGGTCGCCCGCGGAGGCGCCGACGCGGTAGAGGTCGCCGATCACGACCTCCTGCTCGAGCAGCCCGCGCGTCGAGAGATTGTCTCCGGCGCCCCCGGGGAGGAGCTCGATCCCGAGCTCGCGCGCCCACCACGAGGCGTGCTCGCGCGGGTAGACGCAGAGCGCCTTGTCGACGCCGCCGTGGACGGCCCGGTCGGCCTGCGCGTCGCCGTCGAGGCCGAGCCGGCCGAGCGCCCGCTCGCCGTCGACGGGCGCCTTGCGGATCGCGCTCAGCACCTCGCCGCCCGCGTGGCGGAGCGGCCGGGGACGCCCGACGTTGAGCGAGACCAGGATGCGCGCCATCGCCCCCCCGCGCTCCCCGCGCGCCGCCCCGGCGGGCGGAGCGGGCAGTGGCCGGAGGATACCAGCCCCCCTGCTATCCTATGCCGGCTGGCGGGGGGACGGATGGGCGATCGGATGGACGGCCGCGGCCGGGAGCGCGCGACCGGGGAGGCGCGCCCCGCAGACACCGGCGCACAGCCGCCCCCGGCCGGGGGACGGCCGGAGGCGCCGTCCGGCTCCTCGTCCCTGGACGACTACGACTTCGACGAGGTCGCGCCCGCGGCTGTCCTCCGGCTCGATCTCCTGCTCGACGACGAGGAGTCGGGCGCGCGGTGAGCGAGAGCATCCCCCCCACCCTGCTTTCGATCCCAGACGCCGCCGCCTCGCTGCGGGCCGGGCGCCTGTCGGCCGGCGCGCTGCTGGAGGCGACGCTGGTGCGCATCGAGGAGACCGAGCCCCGCCTCAACGCCTACATCACCGTCACCGCCGAGCACGCCCGGCGGCAGGCCGCCCGCGCCGACGACGAGCTCGCGGCGGGGCGCGACCGCGGCCCCCTGCACGGGATCCCGATCGCGCTCAAGGATCTCATCGACACGGCCGGCATCCCCACCACCGGCGGCTCCGGCTTCCTGCGCGGGCGCACCCCGCAGCAGGACGCCCGGGTCGTCACGCGGCTCGCAGAGGCGGGGGCGGTGCTCACCGGCAAGCTCAACCTCCACGAGTTCGCCTTCGGGACGACCAGCGCCAATCCGCACTTCGGCGCCGTGCGCAATCCGTGGGACACAGAGCGCAGCCCCGGGGGCTCCTCCGGCGGGAGCGCCGCCGCCGTCGCCGTCGGCTCGGCGACGGCGACGCTGGGCTCCGACACCGGCGGCTCGATCCGCATCCCGGCCGCGCTCTGCAGCGTCGTCGGCCTGATGCCGACCTACGGACGGGTCAGCCGCCGCGGCGTGATCCCGCTCTCCTGGTCGCTCGACCACGTGGGACCCCTGGCCCGGAGCGTGGAGGACGCGGCGCTCGTGCTCAACGCCATCGCCGGCTTCGCCCCCGGCGACCCCGGATCGGCCAGGGAGCCGGTGCCGGACGCGGCCTCCGAGCTCGGCCGCGGCATCGAGGGCCTCGTCGTCGGGCTCCCGCGCGACCCGCTCTGGCTCGACCTGGAGGAGGGGGTGCGGGCGGCCTGCGAGGAGGCGGTCGAGACCCTGCGGGCGCAGGGCTGCGAACTGCGCGAGGTGGAGCTGCCGCTGCTCGCGGAGATGCGGCGCATGGAGCGTGGACGCTTCCACCGCGCGCTGCTCGCCGAGGCCGGCGCCTACCACGCGCGCTGGCTTCGCTCGCACCCCGGCGAGTACGGCGACGACGTCCGCGCCTCGCTGGAGCGGGTGAGCCGGGTGTCGGCCGCGACCTACATCAACGCGCAGAGGATGAGCCGGCTCTTGATCGAGGAGGCGCGCCAGGTCTTCTCGCAGGTCGACGTGCTCGTCTCGCCGACGACGGAGTGCACGGCGCCGACCATCGCCGAGGGCGATCTCGGCGCGCGGCTGGCGCGCCTCACCGCGCCCTACGACGTCACCGGCATCCCCGCGGTGAGCGTGCCGTGCGGCGTCGACGCCGCCGGCCTCCCGGTCGGCCTCATGATCGGCGCGCGCCACTTCGACGAGGTCACGCTCTGCCGCGCCGCCCACGCCTACGAGCAGGCGACGGCGTGGCACGAGCGCCGCCCGCCGCTCTAGTCCGCCGAGGCAGCGGCCCCCGGCGCGCGCTCGCGCTACGATGACGCCGGCCGCACCCCGGGAAGCACACGGCTCGATGAGGAGGAAGAGGATGCCGACCGATCGCTACGTCACCATCGACGGGATCCGCACGCGCCTCAGGGAGTCGGGCCCCCCGGCAGCGCGTACGATCGCCTACTTCCACATCTACAGCGGCCTCTCCGAGGAGACCGACGAGTTCGCCGAGCTCGTCGCAGATCGCTACCGCTTCGTCGCCGTCGACGCCCGCGGCCACGGCCACACGGAGTGGGGGCCGCCCGACGGCTACACGCCGGAGCGCTACTTCTCCGACGCCCTCGCCGCGCTCGACGCCATCGACGCCGACCCCTTCGTCGTCATGGGAAGCTCGTTCGGGGCGGCGACGGCGCTGCGCATCGCCGCGCGCCGTCCGGAGCGCGTCTCCGCGCTGATCATGGACGACCAGCCGCCGGAGTTCCCCTCCGCCGAGAGCAGGGAAGCGCTGGTCAAGAGCGCCGAGCGCCAGCGCGCACTGCGTTTCTCCGGCCTCGACGAGGTCGTGACCTGGGCGCAGAAGCTGCGGAGGCGGCACTTCAACTGGCAGATCACGGACGAGAAGGCCAGGCGCTGGGCGGAGGCGGCCACGATGCCGGCCGGGGGCTCCACGCTGCGCTTCCGCAACGACCCGGACTCGATGGCCTGCATGGCGCAGTTCTGCGGCCTCCCGGAGTCGGACCTGCGCGCCGACTTCTCCTCGCTGACGGTCCCGACGCTGGTCGCCCGCCGGCTCGGGGCCGGCGCCTCGCTCGACGGCCCGCTGTGGGAGGAGCTCCGCGCGCTCAACCCCCGCGCGCGCTACGAGTCGTTCGAGGGAGCGGGCCACCCCGTCGTCTTCACCAAGCCGCGTGAACTCGCGCAGGTCGTTCGCGACTTTCTCGGCTGAGCAGCAGTCGGCCCGGGCACACGGGCCGCGGGAGGAGGGGAGCGGTATGGGAATCGCCTGGGTGCGCACGGTCGAGCCGCAGGAGGCGGAAGGCGAGATCCTGCACGCCTACCGGCAGATGACGGGGCAGTCGGAGCCCGCCGAGATCCGCCGGCGCATCCGCAAGAACTTCGTGGCGATGTCGATCCGGCCGCGCCAGATGGCGGCGCTCTGGGAGCTCGCCCACACGGTGAGCTTCCGCAACGAGGACTCCGGTCTCTCCAAGGCCGAGCACGACATGATCGACACCGTCGTCTCGGCCGCCAACCGCTGCCGCTACTGAGCGGTCGGGCACGCCGAGGGGGCGCGCGGCGCCGGGGGCGCCGTGGAGCTGACGCAGCAGCTGAAGGCCGACTTCCGCACGGCGGATCTCCCGCCCCGGATGATGGCGGCGCTGGAATTCGCCGACCTCCTGACCAGGAGGCCAGATGAGGTGCGCGAGAGCCACGTCGAGGCGCTCCGCGCCGCCGGGTGGAGCGACGAGGAGATCGTCGACATCGTCCACGAGACGGCGCTCTTCAACTACATGAACCGGATGTCGATCGGACTCGGCGTCGAGATGGAGAGCTTCGCTGCGCGCATCGAGGAGCGCGATCGCCACGTCGTCGACACCTCGACATGGACGTAGCCCGCACGCCGCGGAACGCTCTGGTGGAGTCCCCCTCACTCGGGGGTGCGGATGCGCGCGCGCTCGATCGGCTCGACGGCGTCGTCGCGGTGCACCCGCACCTCGTCCACTGGTGGAACAACGCTTCCTTCGCCCTCCCCTTCCTCGCCGCCGTGGTCTCGCTGGCGGTGGGGCTCGCGGGCGGCGTCGCCGAGGCGACCGGCTTCGGCCTCTTCATGCTCGCGGTGACGGCGATCACCGCGCCGATCGTCGCGATCACCTGGCGGCGGACGCCGACCGCCCTCGTGCTCACGGGCGAGATGCTGGTCGCCCTCCACTCCGGCCGCGAGCTGCGCCGGCTGAGGTGGGAGGAGATCGAATCGGTGCGCGCGGTCGACTACGACGACGTGCGGTGGCGCCTCTACCCGCGCGCGGGTGAGCACCTCGCGCTCGAGAGCGGCATCGAGCGGCTCCCGGAGCTCATCGACGAGGTGTGCGGGCGCTCGGGCCTCGAGCGCCCGCCCCACGAGCGGGAGCAGCGGCTCCCCGGCGGGGGCGGGGGTCCCGGGGGGCCGGCGCCGGGGCCCTAGAGCCCGGCGCGGCTTCGCAGCGCGCGCTCGCGGCGGCGGTCGACGTAGTGCGGGCTCGCGTTGGTGAAGAGGTCGGCGGCCTCCATCAGCGTCTCGGAGAGCGTCGGGTGCGCGTGGATGGTCTCGCGCATGTCGTCCACGCGGGCCCCCATCTCTATCGCGAGGGTCGCCTCGGCGACCAGTTCGCCCGCATCGGCCCCCACGATGCCGACGCCGAGGACCCGCTGCGAGCGAGCGTCCACGAGCAGCTTCGTCAGCCCCTCGTTGGTGCGGCCGAGCGTCGTCGCGCGGCCGGAGGCGGCCCACGGGAAGCGGAGCACGTCGACCTCGATCCCGCGCTCGCGCGCCTGCGACTCGCTCAGGCCCGTCCACGCGATCTCGGGGTCGGTGAAGACGACGGCCGGTATCGCCGAGGGATCGAAGGCGGCCGGGCGACCGGCGATCGCCTCGGCCGCGACGCGGCCCTCGTGCGTCGCCTTGTGCGCCAGCATCGGCTCGCCGGCGAGGGCGCCGACGGCGAAGACCGTGGGCTCCGCCGTCCGCCGCTGCTCGTCCACCTCGACGAATCCGCGGTCGGTGAGGCCCACGCGCGTGCTCTCGAGCCCGAGCCCCTCCGAGTTCGGGCGGCGGCCGACCGAGACGAGGGCGCGATCGAAGCGCCGCACGGGGCGCTCGACGGCCTCGGCCGCGAGCGTCACCTCGAGCCCGCCGTCGTGCTCGCGCATCGACTCGACGCGCGTGTCGAGCAGGATCTCCTCGAACTCGCCCTCCAGCCGGCGCTGGAGCGGCTCGACGAGATCGCGGTCGGCCCCGGGAAGGAGCCCGGCGGTCATCTCCACCACCGTGACGCGCGAGCCGAGCGCCGCGTAGACGCTGCCGAGCTCGAGGCCGATGTAGCCTCCCCCCACGACCAGGAGCGTCGGCGGGACCGAGGCGAGCTCGAGGGCGTCCGTCGAGTCCATGACCAGCGGCGAGCCCGGCAGTAGCGAGGGGATGGCCTGCGGCCGCGACCCCGTGGCCAGCACTGCGTAGTCGAAGTTGAGGGTCTGATCGCCGCCCTCGGAGAGCTCGACGACGGCCATCTTCGGCCCGGCGAGGCGTGCCCGGCCCTGCACGTAGCGGACGCGGCGCTGCCTGGTCAGGAGGCCGAGGCCCCCGGTCATCTTCCCGACGACGCGGCCCTTCCACTCCCGCACGGCGTCGATATCGATCTCCGGCCGCTCGAAGCGAAGCCCCCACTCGGCGGCGGCCTCGGTCTCGCGCAGCAGACCGGCCACGTGCAGAAGCGCCTTCGACGGGATGCAGCCCCGGTAGAGGCAGACCCCGCCGGGGTTGGGCTCCGGATCGACCAGCGTGACGTCCATGCCGAGGTGCGCGGCGTGGAACGCCGCCGGGTAGCCGCCCGGCCCCGCGCCGATGACGACGACCCGCGTCGCGCCGTCGCCGGAGCCGCTCCCCGTCCCCGCGCCCGCCGCCACCCCGTCAGCCCTCGAGCGCGAGCAGCAGCGGCTGCTCCAGCGCCTCGACGACCCAGGAGAGGAAGCGCGCACCGTCCGCCCCGTCCACGATGCGGTGGTCGAAGGAGAGCGAGAGCGGGAGCAGGAGCCGCGGCGCGAAGGCGCCGGCCTCCGCATCCCAGACAGCCTCGGTCAGCGCGCGACCCACGCCGAGGATCCCGACCTCGGGCGGGTTGAGGATGGGCGTGAAGAACCCGGTCCCCATGCCTCCGAGGTTGGAGATGGTGAAGCTCCCACCGCGCATCTCCTCGAGACCGAGCTTCCCCTCGCGCGCCTTCACCGCGAGCGAGCCGAGCTCGGCCGAGAGCTCGGTGACGTTCTTGCGGTCGGCGTCGCGGAGAACCGGCACCAGCAGGCCGCGGTCGGTGTCGACGGCGACGCCGATGTGCACGTGCTTCTTGTAGACGATCTGCCGGGCCGCAGCGTCGACGCTCGCATTCAGGCGCGGGTGCTGCCTGAGCGCCGAGGCGCAGACCGAGAGCAGGATCGCGACCATCGTCAGGTTGCCGCCGCCGGCGCGGGAGACGCGCTCGCGGTAGCGCCGGCGCAGCGCCTCGAGCTCGGTGACGTCCGCCTTCTGGAAGAGCGTCACGTGCGGGCTCTGCCAGGAGCGGGAGATCGTCTCCGCCGTCGTGCGGCGCACGCGGCTCATCGGCAACCGCTCCACCTCGCCCCAGCGCGCGAAATCGACGCCGGCCCCCGGGTCGGGCGCCGGCGCCCCGCGCCCGAGACCGCCCGCGGGGCGGCTGCGCGCATGCCGCTTGACGTCGTCCTGGGAGATGCGGCCGCCGGGCCCGCTCCCGGCGACCTCGCGGATGTCGACGCCGATCTCGCGCGCGAAGGTGCGCACGGAGGGCGCGGCGAAGACGGGCTCGCCCTCCCGGTGCACCGGGGCGGCGGGACTCGCGGGCGCGGGCGCGGGGCGGGCCGGGGGCGCGGGCTCGGGCGCCGCTTCGTCCGCGGGCGCGGGGGCGGCGGGAGGCGCCGGCTCGGGTGCCGCTGCGGCCGGGGAAGGCCCGGGCTCGGGCTCGGGCGGAGCCGGGGGCGCCGGCTCCGGGGGGGCGGAGGCGGGGGCGGCGGCGGGCGCCCGAGCCTCCCCGGCCGCGCCTGCGGCCTCGTCGATGGTGACGATCACCTGCCCGACGCGGATCGTCTCGCCGCTCGCGACGCGAACCTCGCCGATGCGCCCGGCGGCGGGCGCAGGGACCTCGAGCGTCGCCTTCTCGGTCTCGACCTCGATCACGCCCTGCTCGACCTCGACCGAATCGCCGGGGGAGACGAGCACCCGCAGGACGTCCGCCTCCTCGATACCCTCGCCGAGCTCGGGCAGCGCGAATTCGATGGTCATCTCACCCCTTCGTCTTCATCCGATCCGGCCGGGCGCCCGACGCGGCCGTGTCGGATTCTCCGCGATCGAGCGCTCGCGGGCATCCCCGGCTCCGGCGGCGCGGATCGCGAGCTAGAGACGCACCGGATCGGGCTTCTCCGGGTCGACGCCGAGCTCGGCAATCGCCCGCTCGACGAGTTCGTGCGGCACCTGCCGCTGTCGCGCAAGAGCCGTCAGGGCCGAGACGACCACCCACCGGTGATCGACCTCGAAATGGTCGCGCAGCGTCTCGCGGGTGTCGCTGCGCCCGAAGCCGTCGGTGCCGAGGGAGACCAGGGGGCCCGGCACCCACTTCGCGATCGAGTCCGGCAGCTCGCGCACGTAGTCGCTGACCGCGACGACGGCGCCCGGGCCGCGGAGGCAGCTGGTGACGTAGGGAACCCGCGGCTCCTCGGCGGGGTGCAG
The DNA here is from genome assembly GCA_026713865.1 of Chloroflexota bacterium. Classification (GTDB taxonomy): domain Bacteria; phylum Chloroflexota; class Dehalococcoidia; order UBA2979; family UBA2979; genus VYDC01. The sequence continues at coordinate 24,354 of JAPONQ010000104.1, forward strand.
CACGTTCCAGCGCTCGGCCGCGGCCGCGTCGCGACGGAGCTCCGAGTAGCTCGTGACCGACCAGACGTCGGCGGCGACGCCGTAGCGCTGCTCGAGCATCTCCTGCGCCGTCACCACGTCCTTGTGCAGGGCACCCGAGCCCAGCAGCTTCACCTTGGGCGCCCCGGGGTCGTCAAGGGAGGAGGCGCGGAAGAGGTACATCCCGCGGACGATCCCCTCCTCGACCTCGCTGCGGGGCTCCGGCATCGGCGGCTGCACGTAGTTCTCGTTGCCGACGGTGAGGTAGTAGAACTCCTCGATCCCCTCCCCGTACATGCGTCGGATCCCGTCGCGCACAATGACGGCGATCTCATAGGCGTAGGCGGGGTCGTAGGCGCGCACGGTCGGCACGACCGAGAAGAGGACGTGGCTGTGCCCGTCCTGATGCTGCAATCCCTCGCCGTTAAGCGTCGTTCGGCCGGCGGTGGCGCCGACCAGGAAGCCGCGCGCCCGCGCATCCGCGGCCGCCCACACCAGGTCGCCCACGCGCTGCGGGCCGAACATCGAGTAGTAGATGTAGAAGGGGACCATGCTGATGCCGTGCGTCGCGTAGGCGGTGGCGGCCGCCGTGAACGACGCCATCGCACCGGCCTCGGTGATCCCCTCCTCCAGGATCTGGCCGTCGTCCGACTCCTTGTAGTAGAGCAGGCTCTCGCGGTCGACCGGCTCGTAGAGCTGGCCGACGTGCGAGTAGATCCCGAACTGCCGGAAGAAGGCCTCCATCCCGAAGGTGCGCGCCTCGTCGGGGACGATCGGCACCACGCGCGAGCCGATGTCGGGATCCCGGATCAGCTTCGAGAGCAGGCGCACGAGCGCCATCGTGGTCGAGGCGGTGCGGTCGCCGGTCCCCTCGAGGAACTCCGCGAAGAAGTCGGCGTCGCTGATCTCCAGTCGCTTGGGCTCGGCGCGGCGCTGCGGCAGGAAGCCGCCCAGGGCGCGGCGGCGCTCGGTCAGGTAGCGCCACTCTTCCGAGTCCTCGGGGAAGCGGTAGAGCGGTGCCTCCGCTACCTCCTCGTCGGAGAGCGGCACGTCGAAGCGGTCGCGGAACTGGAGCAGCTCCTCGGCGTTGAGCTTCTTCTGCTGGTGCGTGACGTTGCGGCCCTCGCCGGCCTCGCCGAGCCCGTAGCCCTTGATGGTGCGTGCCAGGATCACCGTCGGCGATCCGGTGTGCTCCACCGCCGCCTTGTAGGCGGCGTAGACCTTGTGCGAGTCGTGGCCGCCGAGCGTCATCCGCCACAGCTCGTCGTCGGAGAGGTGCTCCACCATCGCGAGCAGGCGCGGATCCGTCCCCCAGAAGTGCTCGCGGACGTAGTCTCCGCCGGCGACGACGTACTTCTGGTACTCGCCGTCGATGACCTCGCCCATGCGCCTCGCCAGGAGCCCGTCGTGATCGCGCTCGAGCAGCTCGTCCCAGTCGCGGCCCCAGAGCACCTTGATCACGTTCCAGCCCGCACCGCGGAAGATCGCCTCGAGCTCCTGCACGACGCTGGCGTTGCCCCGCACCGGGCCGTCGAGGCGCTGCAGGTTGCAGTTGACGACGAAGATCAGGTTGTCGAGCTTCTCGCGCGAGGGCATCGAGATGGAGGCGAGCGCCTCCGGCTCGTCGAACTCCCCGTCTCCGACGAAGGCCCAGACCCGGCGTCCCGTCTCCTGGCGCAGGCCGCGGTCGTCGAGGTAGCGGAGGAAGCGCGCCTGGTAGGCGGCGAGCAGCGGCCCGAGACCCATCGAGACCGTCGGGAACTGCCAGAAGGCGGGCATCAGCCACGGGTGCGGGTAGGAGGAGAGCCCGCCGCCCTCGGCGAGCTCGCGGCGGAAGTTGTGCAGCTGCTCCGCCGAGAGCCGTCCCTCCACGTAGGCGCGGGCGTAGATCCCCGGCGAGGCGTGCCCCTGGAAGTAGACCAGGTCGGCCCCGGCCGGGGGATCCGGTCCGCGGAAGAAGTGCTGGAAGCCGACCTCGTAGAGCGTCGCCGCCGAGGCATAGGTCGAGATGTGGCCGCCGATCCCGTCCGAGGCGGCGTTCGCCTCGACGACCATCGCCATCGCGTTCCAGCGCACGACGCTCTTGATGCGCCGCTCGATCACGGAGTTGCCCGGATAGTCCGGCTGGCGGCTGGTGGGGATCGTGTTCACGTAGGGGGTCTGCGAGGTAACCGGGAGCTGGGCGCCGAGCCGCTGCGCCTCAATCTGCAGGTCGCGGAGCAGCGCCGAGACGCGCGCGGCGCCGCGCGCGGCGAAGACGTCGCGCAGCGACTCCAGCCAGTCCTGCCGCTCGAGCGCCTCGATCAGGCGCTCCCGCTCCTCCCCGGCCTCCGACGCCGCCCGAGCGGGCTTGGCGCCGTTCGAGCCGGAGGGCGAAGTCGACCCCGCCTCGAGTGACGAGGCGCGCAGCTCCGCCGGGTCCCTGTCGATCGTCGCCATCGCCTCACCCGTTCCGCGCAGCACGGGCACGGCCCGCCTCTGCGCGCATCGTAGAGATCGGCCCCCCGCCGCGAAGCGGCATACGCCGCCGGGGCACGAACACTTTACCCCACCCGCCGCGGCCGTGAGGTACGCTACCGCCGTGGCGAGTCCTGTCCTCCTCGACCGTTTCGGCACGCTCCTCTACGCCGACGCTCTGGCGTGGATGCGCGACGCCCACGCCGCGCTCGCCGCGGGCGGGCCGGAGCGACTCGCTCTGCTCCAGCACGACCCCGTCTACACCATCGGCGCGCGCGGCGCCGACGGCGGCGGGCGCGAGCACCTGCTCGTCCCCGCAGCCGAGCTCGCCGCGCGGGGGGCTGCTCTCGAGCAGGTGGACCGCGGCGGGGACATCACCTTCCACGGCCCCGGGCAGCTCGTCGCCTACCCCGTCCTCGACCTCAGGCGCCGCGGATTGCGGGCGGCGGACTACGTGCGCGCGCTCGAGGCGACGGTGATCGGAGCGCTGCGGGCCGTCGGCGTCCCCGCGGAGGGCATACCCGGCCGGCCCGGCGTGTGGACGGCCGGCGGCCGCCCCGGCGGTACGCCGGAGAAGATCGCGGCCGTCGGCGTTCGCATCCGGCGGGGCATCTCGCAGCACGGGCTCGCTCTCAACGTCAGCACCGACCTCGGCTGGTTCGACGCCATCGTCCCCTGCGGCATCCGCGACGCGGGCGTGACCTCGCTTGAGCGCGTGCTCGGCCGCCGCGTGCCGATCGCCGAGGCGGAGGCCGCGCTCGCCCGCGCCTTCGAGCAGCGATTCGACGCGACACTCGTCGAGGAGGAGCCAGGCGCGGGAGCGCGGCCCGCCGCCGCCGCGGTGGCCGGCCGTGGGTAGCGCCGCCGCCGGCGGACGCGCCCCCTCGCGCGAGCGCAAGCCGCCGTGGTTCCGCGCGCGCTTCCCCTCCGGCCAGCGCTTCGAGGAGATCCGTCTCCTGCTGCGCGATCGCTCGCTTCACACCGTCTGCCAGGAGGCCCGCTGCCCCAACATCGGCGAGTGCTTCAACTCCGGCACCGCGACCTTCATGATCCTGGGCGAGATCTGCACGCGCGCTTGCGGCTTCTGCGCCGTCACCTCCGGGCGGCCCGGCGCCATCGACCAGCTCGAGCCGCTGCGGCTCGCGCAGTCGGTGGCGACGCTGGGCCTCGACTACGCGGTGATCACGGCGGTCAACCGCGACGATGTGCCCGACGGCGGCGCCTCGATCTTCGCCGCCTGCATCCGCGCGATCCGGCACCGCCGCCCCGGCTGCGAGGTCGAGGTGCTGATCCCGGACTTCGAGGGAGATCGCGACGCGCTCGCGACCGTGGTCGAGGCCCGGCCGGCCGTCCTCAACCACAACACCGAGACCGTCCCCGAGCTCTACCCCCGCGTGCGGCCGAAGGGACGCTACGCCCGCTCGCTCGAGCTGCTGCGCCGCGTCAAGGAGATCGACCCGGCGATGCTGACCAAGTCGGGGCTGATGGTTGGCCTCGGCGAGAGCGCGGAGCAGCTCCACCGCACCTTCGAGGATCTGCGCGAGCAGGGCTGCGATCTGCTCACGGTCGGCCAGTACCTGCGGCCGACGCAGAAGCACCTCCCGGTGGCGCGCTACTACCACCCCGAGGAGTTCGCCGCGCTGCGCGAGCACGCGCTCGCGCTCGGATTCGCCCACGTGGAGTCGGGACCGCTCGTGCGCAGCTCCTACCACGCCGCCGAGCAGGCGGCGGAAGCGCGCAGGCGCCGCGGGGTTGCCGCCCCCCTCCCCGGGGAGCGGGCGCCCACGGCGTGAGGCGAGGCCGCACCGGGCGGCAGGCCGGTCGCGACGGGACTCACCGGTGGCGTATCGAGCGAGGCGGATTCACATCACCGGGGCGTCGGGCACCGGCACCACCACGCTCGGCGCCGCGCTTGCCGCGCGGCTGGACGTGCCGCATCTCGACACCGACGACTTCTACTGGCACCCGTCATCGCCGCCGTTCCAGGCGAAGCGTCCCGTGGCGGAGCGGCTCGAGCTCCTGCGGGCGGCGTTCCTCTCCCAACCGGGCTGGGTGCTCTCCGGGTCGATCAACAGCTGGGGAGACGAGCTCGCGGCAGAGTTCGACCGGGTCGTCTTCCTGTACGTGCCGCCCGGGGAGCGGATCAGACGAACCGAGGCGAGAGAGAGAGAACGCTACGGCCGCGACGTCGATCCCGGCGGACCGCTCCATGAGCAGCACCACGCGTTCATGGAGTGGTCGAAGAGCTACGATCTGCCGGGCACGACCGGGCGCAGCCTGGTCAGGCACCGCGCCTGGCTGGCGACGCTCAGCTGCCCCGTGGTGGAGATCTACGGTACTCCGACCCCGGAGCAGAGCCTCGATGCCGTTCTCCACGCGACGTCGTCCCGCACCCGGCTGGAATTCCCGCGCTCGCGCCATCCGCAGCGGCAGCCCGGGGACGAGCCACCGGATCTCGCATCCCGGCCGCGGTAATCACGGGGGATGGCGGCCCCGTCGTCGGGTCCGCGGCGCTGGCAGGCGACGGGTCGCGGAGCCGCTCTCGATGATCGCGGCCGGCGGCGGGCGATGGGAGACGGAGCCCGGACCGTACACAGCCTCCGGGGGAGCGCCGGTTCAGCTGCCGCTGAAGCGGGGCGGCCGGCGCTCCAGGAAGGCGCGCTTCGCCTCGGCCGCGTCCTCCGTGCCCTGCAGGATCTCCGTACGCGTCTGCTCGTAGAGATACCCGGCCTTCAGGTCCATCCACTCGATTTGGTTGAGCGTCTCCTTGGCGAGGCGGATGCCCGCCGGCATCTTCGAGGCGACGACGCGCGCCTCCGCCAGGGCCGCCTCGAGCAGCTCGCCCGGCTCGACCACCGCGTGCACCGCCCCGAGCCGGTGGGCCTCCTCGGCCGTCGCCCGCTCGGCGGTGTAGTGCATGCGCCTCGTCACCCCCTGCGGGAAGAGGCGCTGCAGGTGCCGCGCGCCGCCGAGCAGCCCCACGTCGATCTCCGGCAGGCCGAAGCTGGCGCGAGTGGAGGCGACCAGGTAGTCGCAGGAGGCCGCGATCGCGAGGCCGGCACCGAGAGCCGGGCCGTTGATCGCTCCGATCACGGGGACCGCGCTCTCGTAGATCGCGTTGAAGGTCTCGCGCGCGCGGCGGTAGTGCGCCCCCGGGCTGGTCTGCGTCTCCCCGTCGGGGAGACGGCTGCGCACGTCGACGCCGGCGCAGAAGGCGCGCTCCCCCTCGGCGGTCAGCACGCAGGCCCGGACCTCCGGGCGCGCCAAGTAGGAGTCGAAGGTCGCCGTGATGTCGAGGAAGGCCTGAGGCGTGAGCGCGTTCACCGGGGGAAAGTCGAGCGTGACGAGCGCGATCTGCCCCTCCAGCAGCTCCTCCCGGACACCCGCCACCGGCGCCTCCTCCCCCACCGACCCGGCCCCGCCTAGAGCGAGATCACGTGATCCGGCGGGTTGCCGGCGAGCGCCGTGTAGAGGTCGGGGAAGCAGCCGACCGCGACGCCGTCGACCGTCCCCTCGGCGGCGCTCTTCTCGGGCCAGGTGCCGCCGGTGGCGAGCCCGCGCTCGAGCGCGCAGCCGTCGCACATCATCAGCAGGATATTCTTCTCGGCGGCCTGCTTCGCCAGGCGCTCGCCGATCGGGTCGCCGCTGCGGAGAATGAAGGTGTTGTCGTCGAAGAACATCATGCCGACGACCTCGACGCCGTGTCCGTCCGCCTCCAGCTGCGGCAGGATCATCTGCCCGAGCTTGTAGCTCGCGGTGTGCCCCGACGTGCTGAAGACGTAGGCAACCTTCACTCTGCGACTCCCTTCTCGACCCGGCGCGGCTTCCGACCGCGACCGGATCTGATCCCCCCCGGCCACCCCGACGACCGGTGCGTTCGACCTGGCGTGCTAGCCGCCGACCGGGCGGAACTTCGGGAGCGTCACCTGCTCGGTGACGTCGTCGAAGTACACCTCGACCGGCATCTCGATGCGCATCTCGTCGAGGGCGACGCCCTCCACGTTCGAGGTCAGGATCGGGCCCTCGTCGAGCCGGATCAGCGCGAAGACGTAGGGCGCCTTCTCCTGCTGGAAGGCCGGGTGCACGGCGCGGTGCACGACCGTGAAGGCGTGCACGCGCCCGCGGCCCGACATCTCTTCCCACTCCAGATCCGGCGAGTAGCAGACCGGGCAGAACTCGCGCGGGTAGTGAACGAGGTGGCCGCCGGTGAGGCAGCGCTGCACGAGCAGGCGGTGCTCACGGAGCCCGTCCCAGAACGGCCCGGTAATGACGCCCGGGGTCGGGAGGGGGAAGGGATACTCCTCGCTCACCGCAGCCGCTCCCATCCCGCCCACCGGCACCCGGCCGGCGCTCCCGGTCTCCGCTTCTCCGTCTGCTACGAGGGGTCCTTCCCGAGGACCAGCGAGCACATCTCGCTCAGGAACCCGCCTCAGCCGTTGACGAAGCAGTAGTCGAGCTTCTCGACCTGCCGCTCGCCGGCACGCCCCTGCATCTGGAGCACCGACTCCGTCACGTGCGACATCCCGCCGGCGACCATGGGCTGACCGTAGGAGAGCTGGCCGCCGTGCGTGTTGACCGGCAGCTCCCCCTTGTACGTGATGTCGGTGCTCTCGACGAAGGCGCCGGCCTCCCCCTTCGGCACGAATCCGGCGTCCTCGAGCGAGATGAGCACGGTGATGGTGTAGCAGTCGTAGAGCGAGACCATGTCCATGTCCCGCGGTCCCAGGCCCGCCATCTCGAAGGCGCGCCGCGCCGAGATCGCGACCGGCGAGGTGGTGAGCGTCGACGCGCCACCGAGCGTGTAGTGGTCGACGGCCATCCCCGACCCGAGCAGGTAGACCGGCTCCTGCGGCCCGGAGCGGGCGCGGTCGGCCGAGGTCATGAGCACGGCCTCGGCGCCGCCGGTCGGCATCACGCACTCGAGCAGCCGCAGCGGGGTCGAGATCATGCGCGAGGTCACGACGTCCTCGATCGTCAGCGGGATGCCCCTGAAGATCGCGTTGGGATTGCCGTGCGCGTTCTCGCGCTGCTGGACCGCGACGGAGGCGCGCTGCTCGTCGGTGAGGCCGTACTCGTATGCGTAGCGGTTCGCGATCATCGCGTACCAGCCCGTCGCGCCCGAGGCCGGCCCGAACGGCGCGTCGAACTGCTCGCGCAGGCGGCTGCCGCCCTCCGTCGGCATGTCCCCGCCGGGCGCGAGCCCCCCGATCACGACGAGCACGTTCTTCGCGAGCCCCGCGTCGAGCGCCATCGCGGCGAGCGTGACGGAGGTGGTGCCGGTCGCCCCCTCCATCACGACGCCGTGCGACCAGGTGGGGCGCAGCCCGAGGTACTCGGCGAGCGCCGTCGGCGTCTCGCCGGGCATCTGCGTTATGAGGCCGTCGATGTCCTCGCGCCTGAGGCCGGCGTCGCGCACGGCCTTGATCCCGGCCTCGGCGGCGACGCCGATGCCGGAGCGATCCGGCATGCGCCGCTCCGGCTTGACCGAGCCGACGCCGATGATCGCCGCCGTGCCGCGCAGGCTCATCTGGCACTCCCTGCGGGTATCGTGGCGCCTCCCCGGCGCTCCGCGGGCATCGTCGCCGTCGCCGCACGCGGCTGTCAAGGAACGGACGGGACCGCCGCTGGCCCCGCGGCCCGGCCACGCCGGCTCTCGGTGACAGCTCGCGCCGCGAGGCGCTACCGTGCGCGGAGCGCCCGACGACGCGGGCGCAGGCCGACGGCGCGGCGGGCGAGGGAGGCGGCATGCGCGGCTACGTGGACTACCGCTGGGGGCAGGCGCACTACCGCGCCTCCGGAGAGAGCGGGCCGGCGCTGGTGCTGCTGCACGAGTCGCCGCAGTCCTCGGACATCCTGCAGTGGACGCTGCCGCACCTCGGCCAGCACCTCCGCGCCTACGCCTTCGACACCCCGGGCTACGGCCTCTCGGACCCGCCGCCCGAGGCCCAGGAGATCCCCGTCTACGCCGAGGCGATGCTGGAGGCGATCGACGCGCTCGGCCTCGAGCGCTTCGCCCTCTTCGGGTCGCACACCGGCGCCTCGATCGCGCTGCGCCTCGCGCTGGCGGTGCCGGAGAGGGTCACCCACGCCATCTTCCAGGGGATCCCCGCCTACACGCCCGAGAAGAGGCAGGCGCGGCTGGAGTCGTGGGCGCCGCCGCTCGAGCTCGCCGCCGACGGCTCGCACTTCCAGTACGCCTGGGATCGCTTCCGCCGCATCTGGTGGGGCGAGCCCTCGCTCGAGCTCCTCACCCTCGCCGTCGTCAACATGGTCGGCAACCACGAGCGCTACGGCTGGGCCTACAACGCGGCCTTCCGCTACGACCCCCTCCCCGACCTCCCAAAGCTCGGCTGCCCGGCGCTCTTCCTCACCCCCGAGCACGACCTGCTCGCCGAGGAGGATCAGCGCGCGGTCGAACTCGTCCAGGACGGTCGCCTCGTGCTGGTCCGGGGCGTGGGCGGCCAGATCTACGCGCGCGAGCCCGAGCGCTTCGCGCGCGACGTGGTGGCCTTCCTCCGGGAGTAGCCGACAGCTGCCGCCACCGGCCGCGCAGGCGCCCCTACCGCAGCGGCGAGAAGTCGGTCGGCTGCAGGAAGTCCGAGCGCGTGCGGACCGTGAGCGGGCCGTCCTTCTCCGACTCCCGCACCGCCTCGCCCCACTCCGGATCAGTGCGAAACGCCGCGAAGCGGGCCGAGCGGTCGGCCAGGTCCTCGAACTGCAGCATGTAGACCAGCTGGTTCGTCCAGCCGCCGTGCGCGTAGGTCCAGAAGCCGATCGGCGTGATGCCGTGCCTCTCCCAGATCGCCAGCGTCTTGTCGCGGAAGCGCGCCTGCAGCGCTCGCATCTTCCCCGGCACGGCCTCGTACGTACGGAGCTCGTAGATCACCTTGCCGACGCCCCTTCCCCACTCACGCTCGTCTCGAGCGGGGGGAGTGTAGCGCACGTCGGCGGCGGCCGACCGGCTATAGTCGCCCCCGGCCGGGTGAGGGAGCGAGGAGGAGCGCGATCGCGGCGATCCGCCGGGGCTTCGTCGACACGCCCGAGGGGCAGCTCCACTACTACGAGGCGGGCTCGCCGGAGCACGCGCCGCTGCTGCTCCTGCACTCGACGCCGAACCCCCGGCTCTTCCACCGCGTGCTGCCGCTGCTCGCCGGCCGCCTGCGGGCGATCGCGGTGGATACGCCGGGCTACGGCGACTCGGCGAGGCCGCCGCGCCCCTACTCCGGCGTGACCGAGTACGCCGCGCGCATCCCGCAGCTGCTCGACGGGCTCGCCCTCGAGCGCGCGCACCTCCTCGGCCACATGACCGGGGCGGTGATCGCCGCCGAGACCGCCGCCGCCTTCCCCGAGCGCGTGGACCGGCTCGCCCTGGTCGAGTTCCTTGACTGGGCCGGGGCGCGCGCGCAGAGCCAGGAGCACCACGTCCGTGTCCCCTACGAGCCGCCCGCCGCCGACGGCGCGCACCTGCTCGCGCTCTGGGAGCGCTACCGGGACATGCTCGACCGCGCCCCGCTGGACGAGGCGCAGCGCCGCTTCCTCTCCGTCTTCCAGGGCGAGTACGGCACCGGCACGCCGCCCGGCTCCCCGGCGAGCGGCGGCTTCGGGCAGAGCGAGAGCGCCCGCGCCGCCGGGCCCGGCGTCGACGCCTACGGCCCCGCGGGCTGGCCGGCGGCCGCGCCGTCCGCGATCGAGCGCTACGCGACCTGGGAGCGCGTGCCCCGGATCCGCGCGAGCACGCTCGTGCTCTGCGGCGACGCGGGCCGCCTGCGCTCGGGCGCCGATCCCCTCGCGGACCAGGCACGCGTGGTGGAGGCGATACCCGGGGCGCGGGCGGGGATCCTGCACGGCGTCGATCACGCCGCGCCCTTCCTCGCTCCCGAGCTCTACGCCCACGCCCTGCTCGACTTCTTCCTCGGCGCCGCGGAGCCGGAGCCCGGCACGGGCACGGGCGCAGCGGCCGCCGACCCGTGACGCCACCCCGGCCGCGCGGCACCGGAGGCGCGGAGGGAGTCGTCGTCTTCGGGGCGACCGGGCGGCAGGGCTCCGCCGTCTCGCAGGCGCTGCTCGGCCGCGGGTGGCGCGTACGGGGGCTGACCCGCGACGCCGGGTCGGATGAGGCGCAGGCACTCGCCCGCCGCGGACTCGAGCTCCTTCCCGCGCCGGCCGACGCGGCCTCGCTCGAGGCCGCGATGCGCGGCGCCCACGGCGTCTTCCTGATGCAGCCCTCGGGTATCGCCCCGGAGCAGGAGCTCCGGGCGCTGCGTGCCGCCGCCGACGCCGCCGCCTCGGCGCGGGTCGCCCACCTGGTCTATTCCTCCTCGGCGGGCGCGGCGCGCGCCGGCAGCGGCGTCGCGAACTACGAGGTGAAGTGGCGCGCCGGGCGCTACCTCGCCGAGGCCGGACTCGCGCACACGCTGCTGCGACCGGTGACCTTCATGGAGAACTACCTGCTCCGCCGCGAGCGCATCGAGGCGGGCGTGCTGGAGGGCCCGTTCGAACCGGGCATGCGGCAGCAGCTGGTCGCCGTCCGCGACATCGGCGCCGTCGTCGCCGAGCTCTTCGCGCGGCCGGAGGAGGGCCGGGGACGCGCGATCGATCTCGCCGGCGACGACCTGGCGCTCGCCGACGTCGCCGACGTCTTCACCCGCGCGCTCGGGCGGCCGGTCCGCTACGCTCGGCGCCGCGACGACACCATCGGCGACCGCGATCCGGGGCAGATGCGCGCGCTCCTGAGTTGGCGCGAGCGCGAGGGGCACCGGGTCGACGTCGCGGCGCTGCGGGCGCGCCTGGAGGGGTGGGGCGTGGCGCTGACGACGCTCGACGAGTGGATCCGTATCTCCTGGCCGCGGCCGGAGCGGACCCGGGGCGAGGGGGACGCGGGTGGCTGAGCGGGCGGGCGAGGGCGCCGGAGCGACGGTCGTCCTGGTGCACGGCGCCGGGCACGGGCCGTGGGCCTGGGAGCGCGTGGTGGCGGCGCTCGAGCCGCGCGGCGTGCCGACCGTACTCGTCGATCGCCGCCGCCCGGGGGCACCCGATCGGCGCGTGATCGGCGACCTGCACGAGAACGCGCGACTCGTCCGCGCCGCGCTGGACGCCACCCCGGGGCCGCTGGTGCTCGCCGGCCACTCGGCCGGCGGGCCGATCATCACCGAGGCAGCGTCCGGGCACCCGCGCGTCAGGCGACTCGTCTACCTCTGCGCATCGATGCCCGACGAGGAGGGCGTCGACCCCGTCCCGCACCGCGACCCCGCGTACCAGCAGGCGCTCCGCCCGCAGCCCGACGGGACCACGATCGTGGAGCCCGCCGACGCGCGCGCCGCCTTCTACTCGGACTGCTCGGAGGAGGACGCGGCGTGGGCGGTCGCGCAGCTGGCGCCGCAGGAGCGGCCGCCCGAGGCCCGGCAGCGGCCGGCGGGCGTGGCGTGGCGCGAGATCCCGGCGCTTTATGTCGTCTGCAGCCGCGACCGCACCATCCGGCCGGAGGCCCAGCGCGAGAACTCGCGGCAGGCCGAGGCCGTCGTCGAGTGGCCCGTCGGGCACTCGCCGTTCCTCAACCGGCCCGAGCTCGTCGCCGACCTGCTCGAGCACCTCGCCCGGGAGGTCGCCGGGACGGGTGACGGGGCGGCGGCGCCAGAGTAGGCTCGTGCCGGCGGCCGGCACTTAGAGGGGGGCGTGGATGCAGGATCTCAGGTACGCGCGGGCGTCGAGCGTGGCGGAGGCGTCTCGGCTGCTGGCGGACGGCGGGCCGACCGCTCGCGTCCTCGCCGGCGGTACGGACGTGATCGTCCAGGCGCGGGAGCGCACGCAGAAGATCTCGCTCTTCGTCGACATCAAGCACATCCCGGAGGCGGTCGGCGTCGGCGGGGCGGAGGGCGGCGGGCTCACCCTCGGCGCGGCGGCCCCCTGCTGCCACATCTACGACGACGCCTCCGTGCGGAGCTCCTACCCCGCGCTGGTGGACGCCACCTCGCTGATCGGGGGGACCGCGATCCAGGGCCGCGCCAGCCTGGGCGGCAACCTCTGCAACTCTTCGCCGGCGGCCGACGGCGTGCCCCCCCTGATCGCGCTCGGCGCGACGGCCGTGATCGCCGGACCGGGGGGCGAGCGGCGGGTTCCCGTCGCCACGTTCACGACGGGACCCGGCCAGAACGTGCTGGAGCCGGGCGAGTTCGTGGTCGCCCTCGAGGTTCCGGCGCCCGCCCCTGGCAGCGGGGTGCGCTTCCTCCGCTTCATCCCGCGCAACGAGATGGACATCGCCGTCGTCAACGTCGCCTCCGCCCTGCGCCTTGACGGCGCCGAGGTCGCCGAGGCCCGCGTCGTCGTCGGCGCGGCGGCGCCGACCGCGCTGGTCGTGGAGGAGGCGGCGGAGGCGCTCGTCGGTCGCCCGCTCTCGCAGGAGTCCATCGCCTCGGCCGCGGCCGCGGCACGCGCCGCCGTGCGGCCCATCGACGACATGCGGGGCTCCATCAGGCAGAGGCGGCACCTGGCCGGCGTGCTGACGGAGCGCACCCTGCGGGACGCGGCACGCCGCGCCCGGGGCGAGGAGGTCGCGAGTCACCCATGAGCAGCCGCATCATCGTCAGCGCCGAGATCAACGGCGAACCCACGGAGTTCCTCGCCGACGAGCGCGACTCGCTGCTCGAGGCCCTCAGGGACCGGCTCGGCCTGATGGGCACCAAGGAGGGATGCAACAACGGCAACTGCGGCGCCTGCGCCGTCCTGCTCGACGGCCGGCTCGTCAACGCCTGCCTGGTGATGGCCGCCGAGGTCGACGGCGCGCAGCTGACCACGGTCGAGGGGCTCGCCCGGGAGGACCGCCTGGTGCCGGTGCAGGAGACCTTCCTGGAGCGGGGCGCGCTCCAGTGCGGCATCTGCACGCCGGGCTTCCTGGTCGCGGCGCACGCCCTCCTTCAGGAGCATCCCCGCCCCACCGAGGAGCAGGTGCGCTACTGGCTCGCCGGGAACCTCTGCCGCTGCACCGGCTACGATAAGATCATCACCGCCGTGCTGGATGCCGCCGACCGGACCGACGTCGCCTCGGGCTAGAGAGCAGCGAGCGGGCGCCGCTTGCGGCGCCCTCACGGAAGGACCCCCCCATGGTCGCCCCCGCCAAGAAGCCATACCGCGTGATCGGCAGCCGCCCCGTCCGCCCCGACGGCACCGACAAGGTGACCGGGCGCGCCAACTACGGGTCCGATATCCGGCTCCCCGGGATGCTCTACGGGCGCGTGCTGCGCAGCCCCCACGCCCACGCCCGCATCGTGCGCATCGATCCCTCGAAGGCGCTCGCTCACCCGGGTGTGAAGGCCGTGATCACGCAGGCCGACTTCCCCGCCGCCGAGGATGTGATCACCGACCTCGGCGAGACGGCGTCGAACCTGAAGTGGCTGGTCGACAACGTGCTGGCCTCCGACCGCGCGCTCTACCACGGGCACGCCGTCGCCGCCGTGGCCGCGACCGACCCGCACGTCGCCGAGGACGCGCTGGGGCTGATCGAGGTCGAGTACGAGCCGCTGGATCCCGTGCTCTCCGTGCACGAGGCGATGGCCGAGGCCGCCCCGCGCATCCACCCGCACATGCACACGGTGGAGATGCTGGCGCGCTTCAGCCCCGGCCCGCGCAGCGAGCACGACATCCCGAACGCGGCGAGCCACCTGCGCCTGGAGATCGGCGACCTTGAGCAGGGCTTCGCCGAGGCCGAGATCGTCATCGAGCGCGAGTACGAGACCGGGACCGCCCACCAGGGCTACATCGAGCCGCACAACGGGACGGCGCTCTGGAACGAGAGCGGCGAGCTCACCGTCTGGCTCTCGACCCAGGGCCCCTTCATGATGCGGGACCAGCTGGCTCGCATGCTGAAACTTCCCGTCTCCAAGATCCGGGTCATCCCGATGGAGATCGGTGGCGGCTTCGGCGGCAAGATCCCGATGTACATGGAGCCGATGGCAGCCGCGCTGTCGAGGAAGACCGGCCGCCCGGTGAAGATGATCATGCAGCGCGACGAGGTGCTGCTCGGCACCGGGCCGACCTCGGCCACCTACGTCCGCGTGAAGCTGGGCGCCAGGCGCGACGGCACGCTCACCGCCGCCGAGGCCTACCTCGCCTACGAGGCCGGCGCCTACCCCGGCTCGCCGGTCGGCGCCGGCGGGATGTGCATGTTCTCTCCCTACAGCATCCCCCACCAGCGGGCCGACTGCTACGACGTGATCGTCAACAAGCCCAAGGTCTCCGCCTACCGCGCGCCCGGGGCCCCCGCCGGCGCCTTCGCCATGGAGTCGGCGCTCGACGAGCTCGCCGAGCAGCTCGACATCGATCCGCTCGAGCTGCGCCAGCGCAACGCCGCCGTCGACGGCACGCGCCGCATCGACGGCGCCGCCTTCCGCTCGATCGGCAACGAGGCCGTGATGAGGGCCGCCGAGGAGAGCCCCCACTGGAACTCCGAGCTGCAGGGCGAGAACCGCGGGCGCGGCATCGCGATGGGCTACTGGGGCAACGGGGGGCTGGAGTCCTCCGCCTACGCCACCGTCAACCGCGACGGCACCGTCGGCCTGGTCCTGGGCTCGGTCGACATCGGCGGACAGCGGGCGGCGCTCGCGATGCAGATCGCCGAGACGCTCGGCATTGACTACGAGCAGGTGAAGCCCATCGTCGTCGACACCGACTCCATCGGCTACACCGCCGTCACCGGCGGCAGCCGCACGACCTTCGCCAGCGGCTGGGCCGTGCACGAGGCCGGGCTCGAGATTCGCCGCGAGCTCGAGGCGCGCGCCGCGCGCATCTGGGAGGTCGACGCCGCGCTCGTGCACTACGACGACGACGGCGTGATCCGGGGTCCCGAGGATCGGTCGCTCAGCTTCGCCGAGATCGCGGGGCAGCTGCACCGCACCGGCGGCACGGTGCAGGGGAAGGCCGACGTCATGCCCGAGGGCACGGGGCCGGCATTCGCCTGCCACATCGTCGACGTCGAGGTCGATCCCGACACCGCCAAGGTGGAAGTGCTGCGCTACACCGCGATCCAGGACGTCGGCACCGCCATCCACCCCGACTACGTGGAGGGGCAGATCCAGGGCGGGGCCGTGCAGGGCGTCGGGATGGCGCTGACCGAGGAGTACGTCTACGACGACGAGGGCCGCCTGCGCAACGCGAGCCTGCTCGACTACCGCATGCCGACGACACTCGACGTACCGCAGATCGAGACCATCCTGGTGGAGGAGCCGAACCCCGGTCACCCCTACGGTGTGCGCGGCGTGGGCGAGGTGCCGATCGTGCCCCCGCTCGCGGCGATCGCGAACGCCATCCACCAGGCGACGGGCGTGCGGCCTCGCACGCTGCCCGCCTCGCCGCGGGTGCTGCTCGAGGAAATGCTGCCGGAGGCGTAGCGACGGCCGCGGGGCGGGGGGGCGTCGATGGCCACCGTCTTCATACCCGCCTCGTTGCGCCGGCTGTGCGGTGACCGCCACGCCGTGGAGGTCGAGGGGGCGACGCTGCGGCAGGTGATCGAGCGCCTCGACCGGGAGTGCCCCGGCATCCGCGACCTGATCGTCGAGGAGGGCATGCTGCGCCCGGGCATCCAGCTCGCCGTCGACGGCGAGACCGCCCAGGCGGGCCTCCTGCGCTCGGTCCCCGCGGACGCCGAGGTGCAAATCCTGCCGGCGATGTCGGGCGGGGGAGGCCCCCGAACACCGTAAGCCCGGGGACCGTCGGACGGTCGTGCGGATCTAGTCTGTCGTATCACCGAGTAGTAGCGACACGTACAGGGCCTCGGAAGTAGGGGCCAGACGGTTCATCCTGCTGTGTGTAGAGGCACAGAGAGGAGACCGCCATGACCCCTGACGACCAACTGTATCGCTTTCGCCAGC
>JAPONQ010000105.1 GCA_026713865.1 Chloroflexota bacterium
CGCCCGCCGCCGCCCCGGCCTGGGCGCCCGTGTGGGAGCGGCGGGTGGGGGGGCGCGCGGCGGGCCGCTCGCTCGACGCGGCGGACGGGCGGCGGCGCCGGGGCGCCGGCCGGCGGCTGGCCGGAACGCTCTCGCGCCTGCGCCGGGCGCTCGGCCTGCGGGCGCGGCGGGGCTAGTACCGCACCTCGAAGCCCTGCAGCCCGCCCTCCGGCTCCTCCCAGCGGTACTCGACGTCGTCGACGACGGAGCCGGGCGGCCCCTCGCGCAACCGCTCGACGAAGCGCCGGAGCGTCGGCTCGTCGGCCTCGGCGACGACCTCCACCGATCGCCCGTCGGCGAGGTTGCGGGCGTAGCCCGTGATCTGGAGGCGGGGCGCCTCCTCCATGCTGAAGGCGCGGTAGCCGACCCGCTGGACCCGCCCGAGCGCGCGCCCCACGAGGCGCCGCCGCGGACCGGCCGGGCTCACGTCGCGGTCCCGCTCGCGAGCCCGCGCACGACATCGTCGACCAGGCGCGCCGGGACGTCGTCGCGCACCACCGTCCGGCCCGGCGACTCGAGGAGCACGAAGCGCTGCGCGCCGGAGACGATCTTCTTGTCGTAGCGCATCGCCCCGAGCACCGCCTCCGGGTCGATGCCGGGGCAGGCGACGGGGAGGCCGAAGGCCCGCAGGATCTGCTCGTGGCGGCGCGAGTCGCCGGGATCCAGCAGCCCCATGCGCTCGGCGATGCGCGCGGCGCCGACCATGCCGACCGCCACCGCCTCGCCGTGCAGGAACTGCTCGTAGCCCCCGGCCGCCTCCACCCCGTGCCCGATGGTGTGACCGTAGTTGAGGACGGCGCGCAGGCCCGACTCGTGCGGGTCGCTCGAGACGATGAGCGCCTTCGCCCGCACCGAGCGGCCGATGATCGAGGCGAGCAGCGACGCATCGGCGGTGCCGCCCGCCAGGTCGGCGGCGCTCCGCTCGAGCTCGGCGAGGAGCGCCGTGTCCAGGATCAGCCCGTGCTTGATCACCTCGGCGAAGCCCTCCACCAGTGCTCGGCGCGGCAGGGTCGCGAGGGTCGCGGTGTCGGCGATGACGCCGCGCGGCTGGTGGAAGGCGCCCACGAGGTTCTTCCCCTGCGGGAGGTCGACGGCGACCTTGCCGCCCACCGAGGCGTCGGTCATCGCCAGGAGCGAGGTCGGCAGCTGGACCAGCGGCAGCCCCCGCAGGTAGGTCGAGGCGACGTAGCCGGCGAGGTCCCCGGTCATGCCGCCGCCGAGCGCGAGCACCGCGTCGGTGCGCTCGGCGCGCTGCTCGGCGAGCCAGGCGTAGAGCTCGGCGGCGACCGGGAGCTGCTTCGAGCGCTCGCCCGCGGGGACGATGTAGGAGGCGCCGGCGATGCCGGCGTCGTCGAGGACCTGCGCCACCTGCCGCCCGTGGAGGGCGATCACCTCCGAGTCGGAGATCACGAGCACGCGCCCGCCGAGCCCGAGCATGCGGAGGCGGTCCGGGAGCCGCTCGAGCTCCCCCGGCCCGACCCACACCGGGTAGCGCTCGCTGACGGTGTCGACGACGGCCGTCGGCGCCCGCGCCGGCGCCTGCGCCCCCAGCCGGTCGCGGCGGCGCTCGTCGGCGAGCGCCGCGCCGGAGCGCTCCGACCACAGCACCAGGATGCGCGAGGCGGCCTCGTCCGGCGTCGACGCCTGCACCGGGATCCAGGCGTCGGCGTGCTGGTAGTAGGGACGCCGCTCCTCCTCGAGTTCGAGCAGGCGCCGCTCGATGTCGGCGCCGAGCAGCGGGCGATCGCTCGCGCCGGGCGCCTCGCGGAGCCTCTCCGCTATCACCTGCGGCGTGGCGTCCAGGTGGCAGAGGAAGCCCTGCTCGCCGAGGGCGCGCCGCGCCCGCGCCGAGAGGAACGCGCCGCCGCCGGTCGCGATCACCGCCGGCGCGCGGCGCGCCGTCTCCACCACGACGCGCTCCTCGATGCGCCGGAAGGCGGCCTCGCCCCCCGAGACGATCAGCTGCGCCGGCGTCCGGCCCTCGCGCTCGGTGATCAGATCGTCGGTGTCGAGCAGCGGCCAGCCGAGGCGCTCGGAGAGCGCCGCCCCGACCGAGGACTTCCCGACCCCCGAGAGGCCGACGAGGACGATCTGCCGCATGGCGCTCATTCGGCGGGATCCTCGGAGGGCTCGCCGCCCGCGCGGCCCGCCGCGCCGGCACCGCCGGCGCGGCGCGGTCCGACGCTCTCCCGGAAGGCGTCGTGGTTGCGCCGGATCTCGTCCATGTGGTCGCCCCCGAACTTCTCGAGCGCGGCCCCCGCGAGCACGATCGCGAGCATCGCCTCCCCGATCACGGCGGCCGCCGGGACCACGCAGGCGTCGGATCGCTCGTAGAAGGAGGTCGCCTCCTCGCCGCTGTGCAGGTCGGCGGTCGGCATGCGCCGAGGGACGGTCGATATCGGCTTGATCGCGGCGCGCACCACCAGGTCCTCCCCGTTCGTCATTCCGCCCTCGAGCCCGCCGGCGCGGTTGCTCGCCCGCTGCCAGGGGCGCTCCGTCCAGCGCGCGCTCGGCAGGATCACATCCTGCGCCTCCGATCCCGGCAGCGCCGCCACCGTCCAGGCGTCTCCCAGCTCCACCCCCTTGACGGCGTTGATGGAGAGGAAGGCCTGCGCGATGCGGCCGTCGAGCCGCCGGTCCCACTGCACGTGGCTGCCGAGCCCGAAGGGCAGGCCCAGCGCCCGCACCTCGAAGACGCCGCCCAGCGTGTCGTGGCGGGACTTCGCGTCGTCGATCGCGGCGATCATCTTCGCCTCGACGTCCGGGTCGGCGACCCGCACCGGCGAGCGCTCGACCGCCTCCCAGTCGACGCCGGCCGCAGCCTCCCACGCGACCGGGCCGATGGCCCGCACGTGGGAGCGGACGCTCACGCCGAGCTCGGCGAGCAGCGCGCGCGCCACCGCGCCGACGGCGACGCGCGCCGCCGTCTCGCGGGCGCTCGCGCGCTCGAGCACGGGGCGGACGTCGTCGAGGGCGTACTTCTGCGTCCCGGCGAGGTCGGCGTGCCCGGGCCGGAGCAGCGTCACCGCATCCACGCGCTCGTCGACCTCCTCCACCGCCATCCGCACCCGCCAGTTCGCGTTGCCGTGATCGGCGTTGCCGATCCAGAGCGCGATCGGCGAGCCGATGCTCCGCCCGTGCCGGACGCCGGCGGTGATCTCCGCGCGGTCGGTCTCGATCTGCTGCCGCTTGCCGCGCCCGTAGCCCCGCTGCCTGCGGGCGAGGTCGCGCGCGATCCGCTCCTCGGAGAGCGCCAGCCCGGCCGGGACGCCCTCGATCACCGCGGTGAGCCCGCGGCCGTGCGACTCGCCCGCCGTCAGGAAGCGCAGCACGCTCACCTCGAAGCCCCCCCGCCGGCCGCGCCCGCCCGCACGGAGGAGGGCGCATCGGCCGCCCCGGGCGCCGCCCGCTCGGGGTCCGGCCGGCCGCCCAGGGTGATCCCCTCGCCCGGGGCGATCAGCGCCCCGAGGTCGGGGTCGACCGGGGCGCCCCCGGCCGTCTCGCGCGTCTCCCACGCGGCCAGCACCCCGGCGGCATCCGGAGAGGGCCCGGCGCCGGCCGGCGCCCCCGCCCCCGGTGCCGGCGGCGGGAGCTCCCAGCGGGTCGACCAGTCGACGCCCGCGGCCCGCTCCCTGCTCGCGCGCGTGGTGAGGAGCGGGCGCGTGCGGGTCGCCCCCGAGGCGTCGCGGAAGCGCTCCCAGACGTCGATCTGCACCTCGGCGAAGCGCACGTGCGGGATCTCGTAGAGCAGCCGCTCGGCCATGAGCAGCGCGACGCGGCGCGCGACGACGGGCGGGCCCGAGCCCTCGCGCCGCCCGCCGGCCACGACGCGCACGTCCGGGTCGGCGATGAGCGAGACGCGTGCGCGGTCGCGATCGGCGGCGACGAGCTCGGCCGAGGCGAGCGCCGACCAGTCGGCGGCCGGCATCCCCTTCGGGGGCCGCATCTCCCGCCACGACTCGAAGGCGGTGTCGAGCGCCTGCTCCAGCACGTCGAGGTCGCCGGCCGCGATGCGCTCGCGCCAGGCGCGCGCGGCGAAGGTTCCCTGCAACACCAGGAAGCCCAGGAAGACGCCGACGGCCACCACTATCAGGACGCCGATCTCCACCTCGCGCCCTTCCGTCCCGCTAGCGGCCCGCGAGCGCGGCGCGGGCCGCGTCGAACATCACCCCGAGGGGTGGCTCGACGCCGGTCCACAGCCGGAACGAGGCCGCGCCCTGATGCACGAGCATCGCGAGCCCGCCGACGGCGCGCGCCCCGCCGCGCGACGCCTCCTGGAGGAAGGGCGTCCACTCCGGGGTGTAGACGGAATCGAACGCCACCTGCCCGGGGCGGAACGCCGAGCGCGGGAGCGGGCTCCTGGTCTCGTCGGGGCCGTGCCGCATGCCGAGCGGGGTGCAGTGTATCACCAGCGAGGCCTCCGACAGCGCCGAGCGGAGCTCGCCCGAGGCGGCGTCGAGCGGGCAGGTGGAGAGCGCCAGCCCCTCCCCGGCGAGCGCGCGCAGCGCCGCGGCCCGCCCCGGCGTGCGGTTCGCCACCGTCACCGAGCGGGCGCCGAGGCCGGAGAGCGCCGCTACCGCCGCCCGCGCGGCGCCGCCGGCGCCGAGCAGCACGGCGCGCTCCCCGGCGACGGCGATGCCGGCCTCCGCCCAGGCGGCGCGGAGCCCCGCCACGTCGGTGTTCGAGGCCTCGAGCAGGCCGCCGGCGTTGACCACGGTGTTGACGGCTCCGACCCGCTCGGCCGCGCCGTCCGGCCGGTCGACGAGCCCGAGCACCGCCACCTTGTGCGGGACGGTGACGTTGGCGCCGAGCAGGTCGCCCCCGCGCAGCCGCTCCACCGCCCCCGGCAGCTCGCCCGGGGGCACGTCCCAGGGCTCGTAGCGGGCGTCGAGGCCCGAGGCCGCGAACGCCGCCTGCTGGAAGGCGGGCGAGATCGAGTGCGCGACCGGGTGGCCGAGGAGGGCGACGAGTCTCGCCATGCCGGCCTACTCGCAGGCGTCGCGGTAGCGCCCGACGTTGGCGATGTGCTCGTCGAGGGTCTCCGCGAAGAGGTGGCTCACGCCGTCGCAGGAGGGGTTGGCCACGAAGTAGAGGAGCTCGGTCTCCGGCGCGCCGACCACCGCGCGGATCGCCGCCGAGCCCGGCTGGGCGATCGGCCCCGGGGGAAGGCCCCCGATGCGGTAGGTGTTGTACGGCGAGTCGACGGCGAGATCGTCGACGGTGAGCCCCTCCTTCCACCAGCCGTCGCGCCGGGCGCTCTCCTCGGTCGCGATCGCGTACTGCACGGTGGGGTCGGCCTGGAGCGGGATCCCCTGCGCCAGGCGGTTCAGGAAGACCGAGGCGATGAGCCCGTACTCCTCCTCGAGGGCGCCCTCCCGCTGCACGATCGAGGCGAGCGTCAGCAGCTCGTGCAGGGAGAGGCCGCGGGCCTCCGCGCCCCGCCTCAGCTCCGGCGTGACGACCTCCGCGAGCGCGTCGAGCATCGCCTGCACCAGCGACTCCGCGCTCCCGGCCTGCTCGAGCGCGTAGCCCTGCGCCGCCAGGTAGCCCTGGAGCGAGGCGCCCTCGGGTCTCGCCGCGAGCAGGGGATGGCTGCGGGGCCCCTCGTGGGCCGCGTCCCAGGAGGCGGCGGAGACGACGGGACCGGCCGCGCAGCCGCCGGGCGCCTCGTCGTCGCGCTCGACCAGGAGCGCGCGCAGCTCCTCCAGGCGCAGCCCCGCCGGCACGCAGATCACAAGCTCGGTCGGCACGCCGGCGCGGAGGCGCCGGATCAGCTCGCCCGCCGGCGTCGGGCGCGCGAGCAGGTAGCGGCCGGCCTGCAGCTCCGGGGCGGCGCGCTGGTAGTCGAGCAGGAGCAGGAACGCCCGCTGATCCCGCAGCACCCCGGCGTCCGCGGCGAGCTGGGCGATGCCGGCACCCCCGGCTCCCGCCGGCACCACGAGCTCGCGCTCGCCGACGGCGGGGCGCACCGCGACGGCCGCCGCGCGGGCGCGCTCGTCGAGCGCGGAGGCCGCCGCCTGCGGCGTCCCCTCGATCAGGATGCGGGCTGAGGCGAGCACGAGCGCCGCGTAGAGCAGGAGCGCCACGAGCACGAGCGCCAGGGGATCACGGCCGCGCATCGTCGTCCCCCGAGCCGGTCGCGGCCGGGGCGCCGCGGCGCTCGTCCAGGAAGCGCTGCAGGATCATCGCCGCCGCGATGTCGTCGGGCGGCCGCGACCGGCCCGGGGCCCGCGCTCCCGCCCGGCGCAGCGCCTCCTCCGCCGCCCAGGTCGTGAGCCGCTCGTCGCAGTACTCGACCGGGAGCCCGAGCGCGGCGAGCCGGGAGCCCAGGCGCCGCGCCGAGCGGGCCGCCTCTCCCTCCGAGCCGTCCAGCAGCAGGGGCAGCCCGACGACGATGCCGCCGGCCCGCTCGCGGGCCGCGGTGGAGCGGACGGCGGGGAGGGCGGCGGAGGCCGGGACCACCTCGAGCGGCACCGCGAGGCGCTCCTCGCCGTCGCAGATCGCGAGGCCGACGCGCTCGCCGCCGGGATCGACCCCGATCCAGCGCATCAGCCGCGCCGCGCCCGGGCCCGCGTCCCGGCCGCGGCCGCGGCGAGCAGCGGCGTCGCCCCGGGGCCGGCCGGGCTCCGGCTCTCCTCCTCGTTCTCGCCCGAGGCCTCTCCCTCCGGCTCCTCCTGCTCCCCGTCCTCCACCTCGTCGTCCTCCTCCGGCTCCTCGAGCGTCCCGACGAAGTCGACGGCGATGCGGTCGGCGCGGCGCGGGGTCCAGCGCCAGGGCACCCACTCCGGCTCGAGCGTCACGCGGGGCGTCTCCTCGAGGCCGAGCCTCTCCGCCAGCCGGGCGGCGGCCACCGCCGGCTCCAGGCCGGTGAGCTCGGCGCGCAGGGGCTCGAGGTCGGGGACGGCGTGGACGCGTCCCTCGGCCCGCAGCAGCAGGCCTCCCCCCTCGCCCTCCGCGGCCGCCGAGAGCGCCGCCGAGACCGTGTCGGGGAGCAGCGCGACGCCGTCGGGCAGGGCCTCCTCCAGCAGCAGCCGTCCGTAGGCATCGGCGGCGGCCTCGGTCACGGTGAGCCCGGAGGCGAGCGCCGTGTACTCCATCAGGAAGATGTCGGCCGCCTCGCCGAGCAGCGCCTGCGGCTGCTCGGTGAGGATCACGATCCCGACCGTCGCCTCGATCAGCGTCGCCTCGCCGGCCCGGGCGCGGAGCTCCCGGATCCCGGCGCGGGCCAGCACCTCCGGGGCGAGATCGCGGAGGCGATCGACGTCCTCCTGCGCCACCGCCGGCACCGGGATGTTGGTGCCGCCCTCGGCGGCGACCGGGTTGACGACGCTGAGCGTGGGCGGGAGCTCCGTATCGAGCAGGCCGATCTCGCCCGGGGCGACGTTGCCGTCGACGCCCAGGAACTCCGCCGCCGCGCCGACCTCGGCCGAGCCGCCGGGAGGCACCACGAGCGGCTCGTCGGTGAGGAAGGCCGTCCCGGACGCGGTCCGCGCGATGGTGCCCGCCGGCAGCTCGACGTGGGCGCCGCCCGCGTTCGAGAAGAGCAGGACGGTGGCGGCGCGCTCGTCTCCGATCTCGGTCTCGCCGGTCGGCACGGTGGCGAGCGTCGCCGAGATCTCGAGCTCGACGCCCTCCGCCGGGACGATCGCCAGCGAGACGTCGGGGGTCTCGGTCAGGGGCTGCGGCCGGACCTGCGCCTGGCGGCTGAAGGGCTCGCTCGCCGGCACCACCGCGATGCGCGCCGACGGGAGCTGGTAGCAGGCCGCGACGCCGGCGAGCGCGACCGCGGCCAGCAGCAGCAGCCCGCGGAACGAGGAGCCGAGCCGCGGCTTCGGGATCAGGAAGCGGCGGCCGCCCAGCTGCAGGCGCCAGGGCCCGCGGCGCAGCCCGCGCGGCGAGCGCGCGGCGCGGAGCCCGTTCGCGCGAGCGTTCGCGCGCACGTCGCCGCGCGGGGAGACGATGCCCAGCGAGATGCCCCGCCTGCGGACGTGGGCGGCGACGTGCGCCCACGCCGTCGCCGACCGCAGCGCACGGGCGCGCCGGGGCACGAACAGCATGATGTCGGGCTCGGTCGCGGTGTCGATGCGCCCGACCACCGCGAGCCAGTCGTCGTCCGGCCGGGCGACGATGGTGGCGAACTCGACCTCCGTCAGCCGCGACCGGGCGCGGCGCCGGCGCGCCTCCCGCGGCGGCCGCCCCCCCCCCCCGCCTGGGGGCCGGCGCCCCGGGCCGGGGGGGGCGGCGGCGCCCGGCCGCAGATGGCGCAGGCCGGGGGGCGCGACGCCTCGGCCATCCAGCCGGCGCTCGAGGCCGCCGCCGACGCGGCGCGGGCCCGCCTGCGGAACGAAGGCTCGGGCGAGGTGTCGCCGGAACGACCCGACCGCGAGACCGGGAGCCCGCTCGATGCGCTGCGGGCGCGGCTGCGCGCGCTCGGGGGCACCCTCGCCGGCGCACTCGGCGCGGCGGCTTCCCCGCCCTTCCGGGCGGCCCCCGCGGCCCGCCGCGGCGGCGGCCGGTCTCGCAGTC
>JAPONQ010000106.1 GCA_026713865.1 Chloroflexota bacterium
CATCGAGAGCCAGATCCAGGAACGCCTGCACGACGCCGTGGGCGACCTCTACCGCCGTCTTGGCGAGGCCGTGGAGCGGGTCTCCGAACGGTTGCAGGAGGACGACGAGGGCAAGCCGCTGGTGTTCCGGGACTCCATGATCGGCAATATCCGCGATCTGGTCGACGTCGTGCCGCGGCTCAACATCTTCGGCGACGGCGAGCTCGCGCAACTCTGCGAACAGGTGAAGGAGAAGATCGCCGGCGTCGAGCCGGACGCGCTCAGGCCATCGAAGAGTTTCGATCCGGTCGCGCGGGCCCGCGTCAAGCGCGACGCCGACGCGCTGGCGGAGCGGTTCGCGGGGTACTTCGCGCCGGCGGCGGAGGTCCCCGCCGAGCCCGCGCGGGAGGCCGCGTGATGGCCGCCCGCGTGCGCTCGGAATCGGCGCAGCGGGTCAGCGGCTGCGTGACCGCGCTGCTGAGGGAGCAGCCCTTCTTCGGCAGCCTGGCGCTCCGCCTGCCGGTCCGCGCCGACGCCGGCCGCGAGACGCTGGCGAGCGACGGGCGGGAGATCCGCTATTCGCCGCAATGGATCGGCGAGTCGGGCCTTGCGTCGGAGGCGGCCGCAAGGGACGCGGCGGCGCGGGTCCGCGCGGGGTCGTTCACGGTCGCTTCGGTCGAGCGCGACGAGCTCAGGCGCCAGGCTCTGCCGCCGTTCACCACCGCGGCGCTGCAGCAGGAGGCGTCCCGCCGTCTCGGCTTCTCCGTTGCAGAGACCATGCGGATCGTCCAGCGCCTCTACGAGGGCGTCGACCTCGGCGGCGAGACCGCCGGCCTCGTCACCTACATCCGCACCGATTCCACGGCGCTGGCGGAGGGCGCGGCGGCGGAGGCCCACGCGCTCCTGCGCGCGGCCCATGGCGCCGCCTGGGTGCCGGCGAAGCCGCGCCTCCACCGCGCGCGCGACCGCCGCGTGCGGGAGGCGCACGAGGCGATCCGGCCGACCGACTTCTCGCGCGCGCCGGAGGACCTCGAGGGGCGCCTCGACCGGGCGGCGGTCGACCTCTACGCCCTGATCCGCAACCGGGCGCTGGCGAGCCAGATGCGGGCGGCGCGCTTCGAGCGGGTGCGGGTCGGGATCGCGTCGGCGGCTGGCGGCCTGGCGCTCGAGGCGTCGGGCCTGCGGCTGGTCTTCGACGGGTATCTGCGGGTCTGGGGCGCGGACGGCGAAGCGGAGCCGGGCGGCGATGCCGACCTGCCGGCGCTGGAACCGGGCGAGCGGGTGTCGGTCTCGGCGGCGCGGGCGCGGGGCCGCGTCGGCGATCCGCCGCCGCGCTACACCGAGGCGGGGCTGGTGCGCCGGCTCGACGAGCTCGGGATCGGGCGGCCCTCGACCTGGGAGGCGATCCTTGCGGTGCTGGTGGAGCGCGAATACGCGGTTCTGAACCGGCGGCGCTTCGTGCCCACCGAGCGCGGCCGGGTGGTGACGGCCTTCCTGGAGCACGGGTTCGCGCGCTGGATGGACTACGGCTTCACCGCCGCCATGGAGGACGATCTCGACCGCATCGCCGCCGGTGCGCTCGCCCGCGACTCCATGCTGGCGCGGTTCTGGGCGCCGTTCGACGCGGCGCTCGGGGAGGCCGGCGGGCGGACCCGGGCGATGGCGCGCGCCGCGGTGGAGGACCGGCTCGACGGCTTCCTGTTCGGCCCTGGCGGGGCGGCGCCCGGCCGCCGGCGCTGCCCGGCCTGCGGGCGGGAGAGCCTCGAGCTCAAGCTCAGCCGCTACGGCCCCTTCGTCGGCTGCGCGGCGTGGCCCGGATGCGACTACCGGCGCGGGCTCTCGGCGGCCGCGGCGGCAAGCGACGGCTATGCCGGGCCGCGCGAGCTGGGCCGCGACCCCGGCGCGGGGACGGCGGTCACGCTCCGCCGCGGCCCGACCGGCTGGTACGTGCAGCGCGGCGAGCGGGAGGGCAAGCGGAAGCCGGAGCGCATGTCGCTGCCGCCCGGGCTGGAACCGGAGGAGGTCGATCTCGAAACGGCGCTCGGGCTGCTGGCGCTGCCGCGGCGGGTCGGCCTGCATCCCGAGACCGGCGCGCCGGTGCTCGC
>JAPONQ010000107.1 GCA_026713865.1 Chloroflexota bacterium
GAAGGCCGGGCGCTACGACACCCGAGGGGCGGCTGATAGCGGCCGTCCTCGACGTTTCAATCCTCGCCCGGCCCGAAGGCCGGGCGCTACCCGGGCTCCCGGCGCCAGGCACGGCGATCCCCACGCCGTTTCAATCCTCGCCCGGCCCGAAGGCCGGGCGCTACAGCAGGTGATGGTGAGACTCACGCCTGCCGTCATGTCGTTTCAATCCTCGCCCGGCCCGAAGGCCGGGCGCTACCATCGCCGAGCGGATGCGCGTCACGTTCGGCGAGTACGTTTCAATCCTCGCCTGTCAACAGCGCTCGGAAAGTGATCCAGGTCAGCGGCCGGATGGTGATCCACTCCGGTGCGATGATCCCTGCTGGCGTTCCTGGTGCTGAGTCGCTCGTGGATCAGGTCAGGTCTGTGTTCTGTGCCGGGTCCGGTAGGAAGCGCCGCGCGTCGTGAGGATCTGGGCGTGGTGCCCGAGGCGGTCGAGCAGCGCGGTGGTGAGCTTCTCGTCGCCGAAGACCTGCACCCACTCGCTGAAGGCGAGGTTGGTGGTGACGATCGTCGAGCGCCGCTCGTAGCGGTCGGCGAGGAGGTTGAAGAGGAGCTCTCCGCCGGCGCGCTCGAAGGGCACGAAGCCGAGCTCGTCGACGATCAGCAGCGCCACGCGCAGGTAGCGCTGGTGCAGCCGCGAGAGCGTGAGCTCGTCGCGCGCCTCGACCAGCTCGCGCACGAGGTCGGCCGCGCGCACGAAGGCGACGCGGTGGCGGCGACGCGCGGCCTCGACGCCGAGTGCGATCGCGAGGTGCGTCTTGCCGGTGCCGATCGGTCCGGCGATCACGATGTCCTCGGCGCGCTCGATGTACTCGCAGGCGGCAAGCTGGGCGAGCTGCGGCCGTGCGACGCCCTGCAAGGCATCCCAGTCGAGCTGCTCGAAGGTCTTGAGGTCGGGGAAGCGCGCCTGGCGCAGCAGGCGCGCCACGGCGCTGTCGCGGCGGGCCAGCACCTCGGCCTCGAGCAGCTGCACGAGGAACTCCTCGTAGTCCCAGCCGTGCTGCGTCGCCTCGCGCACGAGCTCGGGGTAGGAGCGGCGCACCGTGGGCAGCTTCAGCTCCCGGCAGTGCGCCTCGATGACGGCCGTGCGCGCCGCCTCGCTCACGGCGCCGCCGCCACGAGCAGCCGGTCGTAGACGGAGGCCGGAGTGCGCTCGACCTCGTAGCCGCGCAGCGCCTCGGGCACCGTCACCGCCGCCTGGGCCTGCGCCGCGGCGAGCAGGCGCTGCACGGCGAGCTCGTCGAAGGACTCGCCGGCGAGCGCCTGCTCCAGCACCTCGCGCACCCGCTGCTCGCCGTGCTCGTCCACGGACCGCAGCAGCCGCGCGAGGGTGCGCGCCCCCTCCTGGGCGCCCTGCTCGCGCTCCAGTCGCGTCCAGAGCCGCCCGAAGGGCTCGCCCAGCGCCGCGACCAGCTCGGGCGCCCCCTGCCGCACCGCCTGGGGCTTGCGCGCCAGCTCGACGAGGTAGTGCCGGTAGTCCACCCGGCGGCCGCCGAAGCGCTGCCGCGGGTGTACGACCTCCTCGCCGCGGCAGCGCAGCGTCAGCTTGTCGGTGCCGATCAGCGCCGTTGCCCGCAGGCCCGCCCAGCGGCTCGGCGCCGAGTACCAGGCCCCCTCGACGCGCACCAGCGCACTGCGGCTCACCGCGACATCCCGTACCCGCCGCGCCTCGAACGCGAC
>JAPONQ010000108.1 GCA_026713865.1 Chloroflexota bacterium
CACGCTCTTGGAGCTCGCGGACGCCCGAAGGCCTCGGGATTCAGTCGGCGAGAAGGTCGTCGAGGATGGTGACCGGCAACCCATCGACGCGGCGAAAGTCGGTGTCGTTAGTGACGAAGAGCGCGCACTCGGCCTGCAGGGCCGTCGCTGCGTGCGCGGCATCGCCGCCCTCTACGTGCTCCACGAGGGCCGCTACGTCGCCTACTTCCCGGAAGCGCCGGACTTCGTGAACCGCGCCTTCGCGGCGCTCTACGCCGCCGGCGTGCCCGCGCTCACGCCGCTCGTGGCGGCGAGCGAGGGACCGCCCAGCGCGGACCCGGTGTGGGCCTTCCTCGAGGAGCGGGACATCTCCCAGAACGAGCTGGCGCGCCATGCCGGGATCTCGCCGGGCTCTCTCCCAGTTGATGAGCGGCGGGCCCACCCCTCGCCGGAGGTGGGGCGGAGCTTCCAGGGGTGCTCGGCCGTGACCGACTTCGATGTGCTGTTCGGGCACTGGGCGTTCTTGAGGACGGCGAGATCGTCTGGTTCTGAAATGGTCCACACGACGAGTACGGCCGGTTGCTGAGGCGCGCCTGACGCATCGCCGACCATGCATACGGGATGCCGCCCGGTCAGCGAGCCTCCACGGTGACACGGCCGCCATCCTGAACTTCAACGTGCAGGTCGTGACCCTCGAGGAGGCGCATCCCGACGAGCGGAGTCGTTTCGGCCGCGTAGACGTAGACGCGCCGGGGCTGGCCGTCCCAGAGCAGCGTGGCGTCGTACACATCGAACCTCGCCTCGGTCCCGTCGGCGAGCACAGCCCAGCCGACGCCGTCAAACGCGAGTCCCAACCCCGTCACCAACGCGGATGGGAGCGTCAGGAACCCGCTGAAGCCGGTGTCGATGACGGCCTCGACCTGCTGCGCCGGTCCAGCGGTACCCTGAACCGTCAGGGGCAGGACAGCCTCGAGGGCTGAATTGACCGCCCCCTGGATCAACCGGCTCTCCGCAGGAACCCGGCCCCGAAGCGGTCGATCGCGCGGTATCCCACACGCTCGAACAGCACGTTGATCGCGTCCGGCCGCTCTGCCCGCAGGCGATCGCGAGCGGCGGTCACCGTTTCGCCGAGCGCCCAGCAGCGGCTGTCGATGTCAATGGCGACAACCTCGCCGTGATGGTCGGTCTCGACTTCCCGCCGAATGTCGCGCTCGTAGATCTCGTCGCCGAGGCGGGCGATCTCCTCGGTAGGCCGGCGAGTAGCCATAGCGGACTCCTCCGTGTGGTGTCTCACCCGTAGAAGATAGCACCGGCGCCAGTCGTGCACTCAGGCTCGACGACCTCGACGCGGATCAATAGTCAAACCCGTATTCGCTCCACCCCCAGCCCGGGCGGCTCGGTCCGCCGGTAGATGGAGCCGCTTGACGGGAGGGTCAGCGTTCCCACGAAGCTCGTTCATCCGCGAGGTAGTCGTCAACGTCCTTCGCGCTCTTGAAGAGGCGTTGCCCCGCGCCCGCCGAGATGATCTGCCAGGCCGAGCGAGGGGAGGGCTCCTGCGCAGGCGAAATCACCACGTCCACCTGCTCTCCTGCCTGAAGGTCTCGATCGACGATCTCGATCTTCCCTCCGGGCTGGACGGTTGCCTTCTTGTGCAACACCTTCTGCATTTCTCGTCCCTCCACAGATGCGCTGCGTCGCTCTGCGCTCAGGAATCCGTCGGCGGCTCCCCATCGGGCGCCCTGCCCGTGGGCATGCGGAAGCCGACGCGGGGCTCGGTGAAGACGTAGCGGGGGTGGTCGGCGTCTTCGCCGAGCTTGCGGCGGAGCTTGCTCACGATGGTGCGCATGGGGCGCACGTCGCCGTCGCTCTTCTCCCGCCAGAGCCGCTCCAGCAGGTGCTGGTAGGTCAGCACCCGCCCGGCGTTGGCCGAGAGCTCGGCGAGCAGCCCGTACTCCGTCGCGGTCAGGTGCACCGGGCGGCCGGCGACCGTCACCCTGCGCGCGGGGTAGTCGATGGTCAGGTCGCCGGACCCGTAGGCATGGAGTAGGCATTGCGTAGGCATACGGGACGCGAGAGGGTGTGATGGGGGCGGGCGCGATGGGGTATAGGTGAATCAATCGCAATACGGAGAGGGCCTCAGAGCGACTCGGAGGCATCGGGTGGGACGAACTTTCAGAAACTTGCCGACACCCGGCTTGCCCACTACTACGAGGTCGCCCTCGGCTTGGCGGAGCGCGTTGACGGCAGCCGCCCGCCCGATCAGCGCGATGGCTGGCGTGGGACGAGCGTTGGCAGGGAAGGGGCTTAGCGCCCGTGTCGCACCCGCCACGCCCAGCAGATTCTTGCGCCACCCGGGATCGTCGTAGAGAAGGCGGACGAAGTCGCCGCGATCGTGCACGGCCCGTATCTGCACGCCCCACCGTCGGGATAGCTCTTCTTGCAAGCCAAGCCGCCTGTTCCCCGTGACCTCTTGCGTAGTCGCCAAGACCACCACGCGGCAGGAGCCGCCAGCATCCAAGTAGCGACTGACACTGTTCCTGAGGTTGCGGGAGAAATCCCTAGCGGTGGTCACGACGAGGACGAACTCTGGATCGGCGTCGGGCCCGGCGATCCCGTCGATGCCCGCGTCTTGCTTCACCGGAGTGCCGCGCAGGTTCGCGTAGAACTGCTGGCGCAGGAGGTCGACAGCACATTCCTCAAAGAGCATCGCGTCCACGCGCTGCCCAATGGCTCCCTTGATGGCACCGAGCAAGGGGTCAGGCACTCGGGTCGCTCACCGCGTGTCCGATCGCCATGCGGAGGTTTCCGTCGTCACCGCGTCGCCAACGCGGACGATGGGAGACACTACCGGATCCGCCGTCTTGCCTTGTCTGAATCTGGCCCGCAGCCCAGTCCGCAGTGGTCACGCAAGCTCTCCGAGAGCGCCCACAGGCGCCCCCGAGAGCTTCCTAGGTTGCTTGGGGAGAGTCCGGGACGCCCTGTCCCGCCACGGACCGTCAGACTGTCTTGAGGTCGATGTCAAACCCGGCGTTCGCCATCGCTTTCGCGAGTTCAAGCTTCTTCTCCTCTATCTTCTTCTCAAAGGGAAGGTACTCTACCCCGTGGATGTCTGACGGCAGCTCTACCCCACGCTCATAGAGAATGGCCAGTTGGGCACGGCCTAGTCGACCGAGAAAGATGCCGAGCTCGCGAACGACATTCTGTCGGGCGCGTGGGACGAGTTGCGCATCGGTGTCCCCTTTGATTCTCGCGAGGTCATCGCCGGTCATCAGGACCACCGCGTACGATGCGTCGGCAACGCTCTTGTCGAGCTTCTCGATCAGCGTCAAGCCGCTCGCGGCTTCTTGGTCGAGGATGATCGGGTTCAGGCCCCAGCGCCTGAGCATCGCCTCAAGGGCATCCTTGGCACCGGCGTCGTGCCCATTTACGACGAAGACGTTGCCCGCCGTTGCAGCAGAACCGGCGGCCGGCGAAGTAGACCCGAAGAGCTCGGCGAGTTCGGTGCGAAGCGCGGTCCCCTTGCCAGCAACGTGGACCTTCCGGCTGTCATAGACATTGACCACCTCGCCCGATCCCAGCCGGAACTGGTGCCCGTAGTCGATTGCACGCTCGTCGAACGTGACGCCCCGCTCGGTGAGTTCCCGCTTCACGCTGTCCACGGTCCAAGCCCACGGCAATGCATCAAGCGCTTCGGCCGCCTCGCGCCGCGCGGCTGAGTGTGTTGACGGCTCTCGTACCCCTACTCGCAAAGACAGCCCCCGGTTCCGGCCCGGAGCCCTTGACACCGTAGCGGGATAACGAAGCGCCCGCTGAGAGTCCGTGAGAAGGAGTTACAGCGGACGGAGAACAAGCGTGGTCGCATCAAGCAAGAGGGCAGCACCGTCTCCGAGCAGTCGGCGTTGGCCTGGGAGAAGCGCCAGCGAACGGGTACGCCACCCGGCGGGCGCAAGAGCAATAGGTAGCTGCATTGGTAGAATCACGAGAGGGGAACTGACGCCGTAGCGCTGCATTCCCAGCGCTCCGCATATGCGCCACGGCCGAGCCAGCCGAGTCCGCGCTGCTCCATGAGGTACGGCCGGAAGTGCGCGAACGGCGAACTCGTCGTGAAGGCCGTCGCCTTAGCACGGGACGTTGCGGAGATCGCGGACGAACAAGCAGCCGAGTTCGAACATAAGGATCGTGCCTGAGGAGGGCGAGCAATGAACGAAGACACTTACTCCGGCGAAGCCGAACTCATTCCCGGAAGCGGTGGGTTGCCGATCCCCGTCGAAGCAAAGCTCCGTATACACAGGTCCGCGCCCATCTCATCGTGGGAGGGCGAAGTCTACTCGCCAAGCGGTGAACTGCTCCGCCTCGAACTCGGGCCGTACACACTGCGACTTCCGAGTGGGCGTGAAGGCACGGCGCTCGTGACGAAGCTGTCTATGGGCTGGCACGTTAGCGGCCAGGTCCGCCAACGCGTGCCAGTCGTAGGCTCAGGCCCTCCGCCATTCGGTCTGGCCACGAGCTGAGTGGACTTCGAAGGGCACCAAGAGCCATCAAGTTGTCTATGACGAGTTGATCGACGGGCGCCAGCAACTCGAGCTTCGTCGGTAACAGCGCCCGCCGTCGACGACCCTAGTGCGCCCCACTTTGTCTATGGCAGCGTAGGTGGCGTTAGATCGACGCGCAGGTCAGCCATCTGTCGGCGAAACTCTTCGTCCGTGACGTGTGCGCTCAGGAATTCGACCAGATCCTCCTGCCCGGGCTGCCCCAACGCTAGCCGATACGTGACCAGCGAGCGCTCGAGTGCGACGAGTTGCCCCTGCTCGCGACTCGATGGCAGCACGGGCACGTAGCGTTCGATTGCGGCCTCGGACGGTCAGAGGTCGCAGGCGCCCCCAGCCGCGGCGACGGATGAAGCGCCGCAGCGAGCTGTACGGGCGCCCGTGTCCGCCCTTACGGCCAGCGGACGAGCCCCTGGGCGGTCGCCGGACCCGTAGGCATGGAGTAGGCATTGCGTAGGCATACGGGACGCGAGAGGGTGTGATGGGGGCGGGCGCGATGGGGTATGGGTGAATCAATCGCAATACGGAAGGGGCCTCAGAGCGACGTGGAGGCATCGCATGGGACGAACTTTCAGAAACTTGAAATCCGTCGTGTGTTTCGACGCACCGTGGGTTCGAATCCCACCCCCTCCGCCATCGCCGACCCGCGGCGGGCGACGAGCCGCTCGTACACCCGGCGCGAACACGCCGTCGCCCGCTGCGGGCCGCCCCGCCCGCTGCGTGCCGAGGCCAGGGGCCGAGGCGACTGACCGGGAGTGTCCGTGATGGGTCGGGTGAGCAGTCTCGCGCTCCTCCCGCTGGTTGCCATGCTGGCCGTCTTCGCATGCGCCGACGAACGCACCGTGCCGCCCCCCGAGCTCTCTGAGCTTGCGGTTCGCGTGGCCGACATCGGCTTCGCAGCAGCGATCCCCGAGCCCGCTGCTGACCCTGTTCTTCCCGACACCACGGTCCGCACCCCTCCTTCGCCGGTGGGGACCCTGGTGCGGATCGGTGCCACCGGAGGCGACGGCGTGAGCCTCCGCTCCGCCTGCCGGGTCGACGCCCGCATTGCCGGGGGCTGGGCCGACGGCACGGAGCTCGAGGTGATTGAGGTCGGTAGCGGCGAGTGCGAGGACTGGACGCGCGTGGAGGCAAGGGGCATCAGCTCCTGGGTGAGCAACGAGTACCTCCCCGGCCTTGGTGAGGTGCAGGAGGTGAGTGCCGGGGACGAGGAAGACGCCGAGACTGCCGAGAGCGAGGATGCGGCGGCGGTGCGAGCGTGGGTCGGCGCGCTGGACGAGTCGTCCGGTCGGATCGCCCTGATCGCGCGTTCGGCGACCGGGGCCAGCATGCCGCACCAGGCAGACTTCCTTCGCGCCATTGCGCGCGACGTGGGCGAGGTCGCGTCGACCGCGACCACGCCATCCGTGGGGACCTTCAGCGAGGCGTGCGGCGGCGCCGCGGTGGTGCTCTTCGGCTCGGCCGAGACTCTGCGCATCGTGGCCGAGCAACTCGCCGCCTTCTTCGACGGATGGCCCGCAACCCCCTACCCGGCGGAGGTCGATCGTCTTGTGTCCCAGTACGCCGAGCTCGCATCGGGGGCGGCTCCGATGGTGGCGGAGTGCCTGGCGCCCGGCGACTCGTGATGCGGGAACGAGGTCGGCCGTTCTCCCCGGCGGGCCCTCACTCCGAGCGCGCGGCGGCGGCTCGGAAGCCCGCCACCTGCTCACGGAACTCCTCGATCCGTGAGGGCGTGCGCCCGAGCGACTCGCTCACGGCATCGAGGCGTTGGAAGATCGCCGCCACCGCGCGCTCGGCGGCAAGGCCGACGAGACGCTCGTCGCCGGAGCGCCCCACCTCCTGCATCGCCTCTGCGAGGTGTTCCATGATGTGGCCCGGCTCGAAGTCGATCTCGCGGGCGGCGGGGCCGGTGGGCTCGGCGTCGAGCACCTCGGGGGAGATCATCGCCTCGCGGTTCGCCTGGTAGAGCGTGAGGACGCGATCGAGTTGCTCGATGAGCAGCGAGGTGTAGCCGGTGGAGGCACCGCCCCTCTCGCCTTCGGGATGGATCGTCGCGAGCCTCGCCACGGTTGCGAGCAGGTGCATCGAGTGCCGCAGGTTGCGCATCTGCCCCTCGTAGCCGCCATCGCCCGGTAGCCCTCGCTCCACATAGGGGACGACGGCCGCGTCGAGCGTCTCGCGGGAGATGGGGTAGAGCGGCGTGACGGGATCGCGCGAACGCACGATCGCGGCCGCCATGACGGTGTGCAGCATCAGGTTGTAGCGCGTGGACGGATCGAGGAGCACGGCCTCGATGACCGGTGCGATGCCCGCCGCCTCGGACTCCGGCACCACGGCCGGATCATGGAGCCTGTTGACCGCGAGGCGCCGATCCGACCAGTGCATCGACGTGTCAGCGAGGATCGATCGGTAGAGTTCCCACGGCTCGATGCCGGCTGCCGCGGCGCGTTCCTCGGCGCGCTCAAACGCCTTCTCGATCAGCGGTCCCACGTCACGCTGGGTGAGTTCGCCGGTCCGGACTCGCCGCCTCTGAGGCTCCACCTCCTCCGCGAGCCGCTTCCGGATCGCATCCAGGAGCGCCGTCCCGTACCCGGCGACTTCGGACACGCTTCTAGCGCCCGCCGTCTGAGAGGAAGGAGCGCACCTCTTCGAGCCACAGCTCCGGCGCCTGCTCCGGCTTGAAGTTGCCCGAGCTCGGCAGCCGCACGCCCCGGGCGTCCGGGATGGTGGCGAGGAACTTCTCGTGCGAGCGCCCGAGCTGGCTCGTGGTGCCGTGGATGACGAGCGTCGGCGCCCGGACGCGGCTGGCGGACTCCCAGATGTCGAGATGCGTCATCGCGTAGGGTCCGGCGCCCTCCCAGCCCATCTCGCCGTAGACCTCGGCCCCCTCGGTGGAGTTCACGATCAGGTTGTTGAGGAAGCGCTCGCTGGTGCGCTTCAGGTCGCTGCCGTCCCGGTCGCCGCCCACCTTCCGCCACAGATCGAGGAGATGGCTCCCGTCCGGGCTCTCGTCGTAGTAGCGGTGCAGGCGCTCGTGGACGGCGCGCCGCGAAGGGGTTCCCCAGTTGAAGACCTCCTCCAGGATCAGCCTGTCGACGCGCTCCGGGAATTCGGCGGCGAGCGCGAGTGCGATCTGCGAACCGGTACTGTTCCCGTAGATGCTCGCCCGCTCGAGCCCGAGGCCGTCGAGCAGCCAGGTCACCGCACGGGCAAACTCGGTCAGGGTCGTATAGGGCGCGGGAGGACGATCGGACTGCCCGTACCCCATCGTGCTCATCGCGATCGCGCGGAGATCGCCGGCGAGCAGCGGGGCGACGTCGCGGTACGCCATGCAGGAGTTGGGCGTCGAGTGAAGCATGACGAGGGGCTCGCCGCTCCCGACCTCGAAGTACTCGATGTTGCCGTGGGGGCTGAGCACGAAGCCCCGTCTCAGTCGTGAAGTCGCTGTTCCCTGCATCGCTCTCTCCTCCGGTGACGGCGCCGCTGCAACCGGCCCTTTCGGGGGAATACTACGCTCTCCCAGCGAGCCGCACCGGGGCTGATGCCTCGCCGGAACGACCGGCGGCGTCGCGCCGGAGCGACGCAGACGCCGGTGCGGCGGCGTCTAGAATCGGCGTCCTGGGGAGTCGAACGGGGGTGGGATCATGGCGGAGTCGGAACTGATCGTGGAGCGCGAGTCGATGGCGGCGGGAGGCGAGGCTCTCATCGTCGCCCTGAACCGGCCCGAGAAAGTGAACGCGATGACCGAGCCGATGCTGGCCGCGATGGATGCGGCGCTCGATGAGGCGGAGCGGGAGGACGCAGTCCGCGTGGTCCTGCTGCGCGGGACGGGGAGTCGCGGCTTCTGCGCCGGCCTCGATCGCGCCGAGATGGATCGCTACGCGCAGCAGGGCGTCAGGCCCGCCGGGAACGTGGCCGAGATGTACCGGATCGCGAAGCGGATCGACCTCTTCCCGAAGCCGGTCGTGAGCATGGTGCACGGTCACTGCATCGGTGCCGGCACCCAGATCGCGGCGGCGGCCGACATCGTGATCGCCGCGGAGGGCGCGAAAATCTCGGAGCCGGAGCCCCGCATGGGCGGCTTCGCGGACGATGCGTGGCTGCGCCGCATCGGCCACGTGATGGGTCCGATGCGCGCGAAGAGCTACCTGCTCCTGGGCATCCCGCTCTCGGGCCGGGAGGCGGTCGAGGCCGGGATCGCGAGCATGGTGGTCCCCGACGACGAGCTTCTCGAGAGCGGCCGCCGCGCGGCCGAGCGGATCGCCGACGCTGCGCCGGCGATCCTCTCGCGCACGCTGCGGCTCATCGACGAGGGCGCGACCGGCGCGTGGCGCGTCGGGGCGCTCGGCGGAGCGAGCTGACCGGTTCGGCACGCCCGCGCGCCGGGGCCGGGCCTACGTGAAGACCCCCGCGGCCTCGAGTTCGTCCAGCGCGCGGTCCCCGATCCCGAGCAGCGCGCCGAGGACCTCCCGGGTGTGCTCGCCGAGGAGCGGCGCGGGGCTCAGATCGCAGGCGGGCGTCCCGGCTTCGACCGGGCGCCACGGCATCCCGTAGTGGCGCCGCCGACCCGACACGGGGTGCTCCGTCTCCACGACAAAGCCCCGGTGGACGAGCTGCGGGTCCGCGAGCGCCTCCGCCGAGAGAAGCACCGGGGCCGCTGTCACGCCTGCGCGCTGCAGCGTCTCCGCCGCCTCGAGGGGCGTCCGTCCCCGCGTCCAGGCGGAGATCGCCCGGTCAATGGAATCTTCGCGCTCCCGGCGACCCTCGGCTGTCCCAAGGTCGGGATCGGCTCCCCATGCCTCGCGGCCGATCGCCGCCGCGAGCGCACGCCACTCCTCCTCGTCGGCCGCCGACACCGCGACCCAGCGGTCGTCGCCGAGCGCGGGATAGACACCGTGGGGGACGATCACCGCGTCGCGGTTGCCGCGCCGCACCGGCGCTCGACCGTTCATCGAGAAGTCGGCGATGCTCCCGGCGATCAGCGGGAGCATCGTCTCGTACATGGCGCCGTCGATGTACTGGCCCTCCCCCGTCGCCTCCCGGTGCCGGAGTGCGGCGAGCAGGGCCCAGGCGACATGAGCGCCGGCGATGGCGTCGGGTAGCAGCCCGCCCAGCAGCCGGGGAGCGCCGCCCGCGTATCCGGTGACGTCCGCCACGCCCGAGAAGAGGTTCACCGCGCTGTGCAGGCCGAGCTGGTATCGCATCGGGCCGGTGCGCCCGAAAGCGCCGAGGGAGAGCTGCACGACCGAGGGGTGGAGTGCGCGCACGACGTCGCGGCCGAGCCCCATCCGCTCCAGCACGCCGGTCTTGAAGTTGTCGACGAGCACGTCGCAGTGCGGAAGCAGCCGGCGGACGAGATCGCGACCCGCCTCCGTCTCGAGATCGAGGCGGAGACTCCGCTTCGCCCCGTTGAGCAGGTTGAAGTGGCCGGCGTTGTCGTGGTGGCGCGGGCGGCCGTCGCCGAAGGGCGGCAGCTCGCGCGTGGTCATGTGCTTGGAGGACTCGACCAGGAGCACCTCGGCGCCCATGCGCGCCAGCCACTGCGTGGCGAAGGGGATCGCCACCACCTGCCCGAGATCGAGCACGCGCACGCCCGCGAGGGGGAGCGAGGTGAGGCCGGGGCGCCGCTTCCCGCTCGCCGGGCCCCGGTCGGAAAGCCGCCCCTCCGCGGCGGGGTGACCGGTCGCCTCGCCGCCGGCCTGTGCATTGCCCGTCCGGCCCAGCCAGTCGGCGAGCACCTCGCCGTGGTGCTCGCCGAGCGAGGGAGCCCGCCGCCGGGGACGCTGCGCCGCGCCGTGAAGGCGCATGGGTGCTGCGGGGACGAGCATCGTGGCGCTCCCGCACGGCGTCGCGACGAGGCTCTCGCGCGCGGCGACCTGCGCGGAGGCGGCGACATCGGCGATTGTGTGGAAGTGGAAGAAGGGAAGTCCGTGCTCGCCGGCCCGCCTCGTGATCTCCTCGCCGCGCTGGCTACCGGACCACTCGCCGAGCAGGAGCTTCAGCGCATCCCAGTTCTCGCCGCGCGCATCCGCCGTGGAAAAAAGCGGCGAGTACGCCCACTCCGGGTCCCCGAGCAGCGCTACGAGCCTCCTCCACTGGTGATCCCAGGGCGCGGCCAGGGCGACGTAGCCGTCGGCGCAGGGGAGGTAGCAGTTGGGCATGCGCCCGATGCTCGTGGCGAGGCGGTTCGCCGGGAAGCGCGCGTACGACCAGGCGATGTGATCGCGCTGCTCGAGCGAGGCGACGGCCGCCTGCATCGAGAGATCGAGGAAGCTGCCGCGACCGGTTCCGCCCGCCTGGCCGTAGCCGTCCCGCCCGAAGATCCCGACCAGCGCGGCGACGGCCGCCGTCACTCCGGCGATCGTCTCCGCAATCGGAGCCCCGGGATGGAGGGGCGGTTCGCCTGCCGCGTCCTCGGCGCAGTCGGGGAGGCCGGGCGTGCCGTGGGCGAGGCCGCTGGCCGCCCACGCCGCGAGCTCACCCCCGCGCCAGCCCGCCCGCGGCCCGTCGATGCCGAAGGGTGTGAGCGCGACCGTGACCAGGCGGGGGTGCCGGCCGGTGAGCTCGGGCGGCGCGAGGCGGAGCGCCGCGAGTTCGGCCGGGGGCCTGTCGGTGAGGAGCACGTCCGCGCGGCCGAGCAGCGCGTCGAGGGCCCGGCGGTCGGCGTCGTCGTCGACATCGAGCACCAGTCCCCGCTTGTGAGCATTCTCGTAGTGGAAGAGCGCGCTCGCGTCCGGGTCGGGCCGGTCGCCCGGGAAGGGCCCCGCCCGCCGCGCGCGATCGCCGCCGGGCGGCTCGACCTTCGCGACGTCGGCGCCCAGCTCCGCGAGGAGCCTGCCCGCGTAGGGCACCGCGACACCCTCGCCCAGTTCGACGACGTGCAGCGCGGCGTGCGCCCCCGCCGCAGGGCTCCCGCGGCGCGTCACGGCGCCCTCACCGATAGCTGGGTGGCCGCCGCAAACATCTCCAGCTCGCGCTCG
Organism: Chloroflexota bacterium; assembly: GCA_026713865.1. GTDB lineage: Bacteria > Chloroflexota > Dehalococcoidia > UBA2979 > UBA2979 > VYDC01. Next base: position 11,507 of record JAPONQ010000108.1, read on the forward strand.
ATCGCCTCGCCCAGGGGCACCCAGATCAGCTCGGTCGCCCCGGCCTCCTCCAGCGCGCTGAGTCGGGCGCGCAGCTGCGCCGCGGTCCCCGTCAGCACCGAGCGGCTGCGAAGCGGCTGCACGTGCCGCGCGTCCCGCTCGTTCAGCGCGGCGAGGTGTCCGACATGGAGGTCCAGGTGCCGCTCGCCGGCCGGCCGGTTCTCCAGGTCGCGCCGCCACGCAGCGCCGCCCGGGAGGTCGTCGACCGATGGGGGGTCGCGCTCGAACGCCGCGTGGTAGCGGAGCGCCGACCAGATGCGGGCCGGGAGCAGCGCCCGCTCCGAGTCGGGAGGCTCCCCCTCACCGAGCACCGTGCCGACCGCGAGCACGGCGCAGCGCCGGAAGCCGGGTCGCGGACGGGTGCAGACGATGCCGTCTGCGAGCTCGCTGGCCACGCCCCGGCCGCGCGGCCCGTCGGCCGCGAGCAGGAGCGGCACGCGCACGGGTCGCGGGGGCGCGTAGCCCGGGAGATGCATCAGCCGCGTGGCGGCGCCGTCCACCTCGACCGTCTCGCCGCACAGGAGCGCGCGCACCTGGGTGAGGCGGCGCGCGACCTCGGACCAGCGCAGGGGACGCTGCCCCAGCGCCAGACGGCTGGTGAGCCCCGTTCCGTAGGCGGCGGCGACCCTCCCCGGCGCCATCGCCTCCAGCGTGACGATGGCCGACGCCTGCGCGACCGGGTGCCTGAGGTGGGGGCCGAGCACGGCCGGCCCGATTCCGACGCGCCGCGTCCGTGCGGCGACGAGGGCGAGCGTCATCCACACGTCGGCGAAGAGCGCCGGGGAGTCGAAGAGCCAGACTCGCTCGAAGCCGAGCTGCTCGGCGCGCGCGGCGTGAGCAACCGCCTCGGGGCGAGGCGCGAGCCCGAGCGAGATCTCCACCGGATACCCCCCGCCGTCCGAGCCTCCGCGGCGGAGTGTACGTCAGGCCTCTGCCGGCACCGCGAGGGCGGGGGCTGGCGCTACGGGAAGTCGAAGGACGTGAATGCCCAGTCGAGGAGCTGCTCGGCGTCGGTGAACCGGGTGGACGGGTCGGGCGAGTTGAGCACCACCGCGAGGAGCTGCCGGCCCTCGCGCGTGGCGGAGGCGACGAACGTGTAGCCGGCCTCCTCGGTGAATCCGGTCTTCACCCCGTCGGCGCCGCCGTAGCGGTCGAGGAAGTGGTTGCCGGTGAATAGGGGGAGCGTACGCGTCCCGTGCACGGTCTGCGAGCGCGTGGAGACGATCTCGCGGAACTCCGGGATCTCCATCGCGTACCTGGTGAGCATCGCGAGGTCGTAGGCCGAACTCTCGTGCCCGTCGCCGCCGAGTCCGTGCGGGTCGATGAAACCGGTCTCCGCGAGACCGAGCCGGCCGAGCATCGTGTGCATGCGATCGACGAAGGCCTCGTCGTCGCCCGCGATGTAGCGCGCGAGCGCGAGCGCCGCGTCGTTGCCCGACGGCAGCAGCAGGCCGTAGAGCAGGTCGCGCACGGTGAAGCAGTCGCCGACGCGCAGTCCCATCACGCTCGAGTCGTGCATCGCTGAGGCGTCGACGTTGCTCACGGCCCACGCATCGAGGTCGGTCCCCTCGATCGCCACGATCGCAGTCGCAATCTTGGTGAGACTCGCCGGCGGGAGCGGCCGGCGAGCGTCCTCCTCGAAGAGCACGGCACCCGACGCCCCGTCGACCACGATCGCCGCCTCGGCGCTGATCTCGGGCGCGACGGTCGAGCCGAGCGGCACCGGCTCGCGGGTCGCCGAGACCCTCGCCGCGTCCGTGATGCCCACGGCTGCATCGGCGCAGCGCAGCATCAGCGCCCGTGGCGCCCCGATCCGCCCTCCCGGGAACAGATCGAACCAGGCGCGGTTGACGAAGGCAGGCGCCCCGAAGATGTAGCCGACCATGCGTTGGTCCGGCGCCGTCGCCCAGACGGTCTGGGGGTTGCACCCGCGCTCCGACGCTGCGTCGTAGATCCCCTGGACGGTGCCGCCGCCCCAGACGAAGAGCGTGAGACCGGCTCGGAACGAGTCGGGCCCGCTGATGCCGACCGGGATCGCCGACGATCCGCCGCAGCCGAGCGAGGGTGGCGCCGGCTGGAGGTGGAGCTCCGCGGCCCAGCCGTGCAGCCCGCCCCCCCAGACCTCCCGCCAGAGAAGCTCGTCGCGGGTCTCCGCCCCGTAGAGGGCGGTCAGTGTGGTTCCCCCATCGAGGCACGCGAGGACCCGTCCGCCGAAGCCGGGGGACTCGCGGAGGCGCAGACAGTCGCCGTCGGCATCGACCACGACCGGGTCGCCGGCGCCGAGCCCCGGCTCGGGGGCCGCGAGTATCGCGCGTGAGCCCGGGCCCGCAGCCGCGTGCCCGCGTGCGGCGGCGGGCGCGACGAGCAGAAGCAGAGAGGCGGCGAGTAGAACGACGTGGAGCAAGCGGCGGCCGGGCACGCGGCTCCCGTCCCCCCGCCGACCCGCGCATAGCATGACAGGAACGGGGCTTCGGGTCGACGCACCGGGGCGACGGCGCCGTCCTCCACGTCGCAGCGGCGGGCGGAGGCGCAACCCTCCGGTGCCGCGCCGGTCGTGATTGCGCGGTGATCTGTGCCTCCCTACACTCGCGGGGACGTAACCTGGGGAGCACGCGGTCTGAGCGCGCGGACTCTCCTGCGTACAGGAAGGCCCTCCAGATGACCAACCCTCGTACCCGGCGCGGCGCGGCGCGGCTCGCCGCCATTCTCCTCGTCGTCGCGGCCGCCGCCGCCGTCGTGCTCGCCCCGGCGTGCAGGGAAGACGACGACGAGTTGAAGATCGCCTTCCTCGCCGACTTTTCCGGCCCGCTCGCCGAGTTCGGACCCGAAATCCAGACCGGCGTCGAGCTCGCGATCCAGCACGTGAACGACGCAGGCGGCGTCAACGGCGGCCACATCATCTTGGTCACCGGCGACACGCAGGTCGATCCCACCATCGGCGTCGAGGAGGCGCGGCGCCTGGTTGACGTCGAGGGCGTGCACGCGATCGTCGGGCCGCTCTCGAGTTCGGTGACGATCGCGGTCGCGGAGAGCGTGACGGGCGAGGCGGGGATACCCACGATCTCGCCCTCCGCCACCTCGCCGTCGGTGACGGTGGCCGAGGACAACGGCTTCCTCTTCCGCAGCACGATCTCCGACGCGGCGCAGGCGCCGGTGCTCGCCCAGATGGTGAGCCAGCTCGGCGTCACCAACGTCGGTGTGCTCTACCTCAACGATGCGTACGGCCAGGGCCTCGCCGATGGCTTCGAGGCGAGCTACACGGGCACGGCGACACTGGTCTCGCTCGAGGATGGACAGACCTCGTACCTCGCCGAGCTGGAGCAGGCGGCCCGCGGGGGCGCCACGCACCTGGTCGCGATCAGCTTCCCGGCCCAGGCGAAGGTCTATATTCGCGAGGCGATCGAGCACGAGCTCTTCCAGCGGTTCGTCTTCGTCGACGGCACGAAGAGCGAGGAGCTCATCGAGGAGATCGGCGCGGATTTCCTGGAGGGATCGCCCGGCACCGCCCCGGCATCTCCCGACAGTGAGGCCTCGGCGGCGTGGGACGCGGCGTACGTTGCCGCCTTCGGCGCGCTGCCGTCGCGCCCGTTCGTGCGTGAGGCCTACGACGCGACGATCGCGCTCGCCCTGGCGGCCGAGGCCGCCGGCTCGTTCGAGGGTGAGGCGATCCGTGACCAACTCGTTGCTGTGGCCTCACCCGGAGGCGTCGCCGTCCTCCCCGGCGCCGAGGGCGTTCGTGCGGGCCTGGAGGCCGTGCGGGACGGGGACGACGTCAACTACGAGGGAGCCGCGACGACCCTCGACTGGAACGCCGACGGGGACGTGACCAGCGGCTTCGTGGGCATCTGGGCCTACCTCGGCGGAGCGATCGTCGAGCAGGTGGTCGTGCCGTTCAGCCTTCCGTAGAGGGCGGCCCCGGGGTCCGCGTCGAGGACGTCCGGCGGGCTAGCCGCCCGGACGTCTCCGCGTGAAGAGAGGCCACCGCGTCTGTCTCCGACCGCCCGCGCGGAGGTGGCGGCTCACCGTCTTCTCCTCGGGGAGCAGGCCCTGCGGTCGCAGCAGCAGGAAGAGGACGATCATGAGCCCGATCAGCATCTGCCTGACCTGGAAGACGCGCGTGCCGAGCGCATCGGGCAGGTCCTCCTGAACGAGGGGGATCCCGAACCAGACCAGCCCCACCGCGAGCGCGCCCAGCACGGCTCCCCGGTTGTTCCCGCTTCCGCCGACGATGAGCATCGTCCAGACCAGGAACGTGAAGAAGTTGTCGAAGGCGTCCGGGGCGACCGTGCCGGTGCGGTGCGCCCATATCGCGCCGGCGAGCGCCATCACGACGCCCCCGAGCACGAAGCTCTGCACCCGGTAGTTCGCCGTCGGTTTGCCGACCGAACGCGCCGTCTCCTCGTTCTCGCGGATCGCACGCAGCACGCGACCCCAGGGCGACGCCGTCGCGTGGTGGACGACGAGGTAGACCGCGAGCAGTACCAGCGCGGCGATCGCGAGGAGCACCCAGTCGTAGTCGAGGCCGGCGTCGCTGGCCTGCTGCTGGAGCGGGCGTGGGATCCCGTTGAGGCCGCGTGCCCGGTTGACGAGTCCCTCCTGCGTGTTGGCGATACTCCGCAGGATGGTGGCGATGCCGATGGTCGCGATCGCGAGGAAGTCATCGCGCAGCCGCAGCGTCGGGAGGCCGACCGCGAGCGCCAGCACAGCCCCGGCCAGCATCGCGCCGAGCCAGCCGACGGGGACCGGGAGCTCGAGGCCCCCGACGTAGCTCTCGAACTCGCGAGGCGGATCGAGCGTCAGGACGGCGCTCGTGTAGGCGCCGACCATGAAGAAGGCGACCACGCCGAAGTTGATGGTCCCGGTGTAGCCCCACTGGATGTTGAGCCCGAGTACGAGGATGCCGAGGATCGCCACCGTCGTGAGGAACCCGACCGTCCAGTTGAGTCCGCCTGCCAGGGCGATGAGAGCTGGGAGCTCGCCGGCATAGATGTCCATGGCTCCGCCTAGATCGTTGAGCCGAAGAGGCCGCGCGGTCGCAGGATCAGCGCCGCGATCAGGATCACGAACGGGATCGCCGGCTTAAACCCGGTATCGATCCACTCCGTGGAGACCTCCTGCGAGACGCCGACGAGGAGGCCGCCCGCCAGGGCTCCCCAGGGGTTCCCGATCCCCCCGACGATGACGGCGGCGAACATCGGCAGCAGCATGAACTCGAACCCGGCGTTGAAGCGAAGCTGCGACTGCACTGCAAACATGATCCCGGCGACGGCGATCAGGGCGCCGGCGACGATCCACGTCCCCTGGCGGACGCGCTCGGTGTCGATCCCGGAAGCCTCGGCGAGCTGCGGATTGTCCGACGTCGCGCGCATCGCCGTCCCGAGCCGCGTCCGGTAGAGCAGCAGGTAGAGCAGGACGGCGGCTGCGGCCGTGAGCGCGATGATCAGCAGTTGATCGGGCTTGATCTTGACGTCGCCGAATATGGTCCAGGCCTCGTGTATGCCGGTGGTGTAGCGCCGCTGGGCGGGTCCCCAGACGATCTGGATCGCGGCGCGCAGCATGATCCCGATCCCGAGCGAGGCGACGGCGAGAGTGAGGAAACCGCTCCCCCGGTCGCGCAGCGGCCGGAAGACGATGCGATCCGTGGCGACCGCCACCAGGGAGACGCCGGCGATCGCGAAGAGCGCCGCCGGGATCATCCCCCAGCCGAAGGAGAGCGGTCCCAGCTCCGCCCCGGCGAGCCCGAGGTCGCCCACGACGAAGAAGGCGAGATACATGCCGAGCGTCATCAGGTCGGCGTGCGCGAAGTTCGCGAACCGGAGGATGCCGTAGGTCAGGGTCAGGCCCATCGCCCCGAGCCCGATGATGGAGCCGACGATCAGCCCGATCACGGTGAGGTGGACGATCTCGCTCACGGTGCGCCGGCCGGGAAGGGAGCGCCGCCCTCGTCCGGCATCTCCTCGAGGCCGAGGAACATGCGCCCGACCTCGGCGTTGTCGAGCATGGCCGGGCCCGGCTCCTCGTGGGCCTTGCGGCCGTCGACGATGAGGTAGCCACGATCGGAGATGGCGAGCGCCTCGCGGGCGTTCTGCTCCACGAGCAGGAGAGCGACGCCCGTCGCGCGCACCGCGAGCAGCCGCTCGAAGATCTCCCCCCGTCGCGCGGGGGAGAGGGCGGCCGTCGGTTCGTCGAGCAGCAGGACCGCCGGGTCGAGCATGAGCGCTCTCCCGATCGCGAGCGCCTGCCGCTGCCCTCCGGAGAGCTTGGAGGCGGCGTCGCCGGGACGGTGCTGGAGCTCCGGGAAGAGCGATATCACCTCGCCCAGGCGCTCCTCGAGGTCGCCGCGCCGCCGGTACCCGCCCATCTCCAGGTTCTCGCGGATGGTGAGCGAGGGGAACACGTTATCGGTCTGCGGCACGAACGACACGCCCAGTCCGACCATGCGCGACGGGGAGGCGTGCGTCACCTCGGCCCCGTCGAGCCGGACCGCGCCGGCCGTGACCGGCAGCAGCCCGAAGATCGCCTTGAGCAGCGTCGACTTGCCCGCCCCGTTCGGACCGATGATGGTCGCGAGCTCCCCGCGATCGAGCGAGAGCGAGACGTCGCGGACGATCGTGACGCTGCCGTAGCCCGAGCTCACACCATCGACCTCGAGCAGGGCGCTCACCGGTACTGGCTCCCGAGGTAGGCCTCCTGCACGCGGCGATCCTCGAGGACGCTGCGGGGGTCGCCCTCCGTGAGGACGCGGCCGCCGGTCATCACGACGAGTGATTCGCAGAGGCGGGCGATCAGGTCCATGTCGTGGGCAATCACGAGGAAGGTGATGTCGCGGGACTCGCACAATGACCGGATGAGCTCAAGCAGGCGCAGCGTGAGCGTCGGGTTGACCCCCGCGCTCGGTTCGTCGACCAGGATCAACCGCGGCTCGGACATCAGAGCGCGCGCAAGCTCGAGCAGCTTGCGCTGACCGCCGGAGAGGTTCCCGGCGTACTGCTGCGCCTGGCCGTCGAGCTCGACCAGGGCGAGCGTCGCTCGCGCCCGCTCGGCGATCTCCCGCTCCTGCACGGCGACCCTCCGGGGGCGCAGCCAGCTCTCCCAGAGGTTCTCGCCGGCCTGCCCCAGCGGAACGAGCATGAGGTTCTCGAGCACGCTCATCGCCGCGAACTCCTGCGGGATCTGAAAGGTGCGGGTGAGGCCGCGGCGGAAGATCGCGTTGGGCGGGAGGCCCGTGATCTCTTCGCCCGCGAAGGAGATGCGACCGTCGTCGGGGGAGAGTGATCCGGCGATGCAGTTGAAGCAGGTGGTCTTGCCGGCGCCGTTCGGGCCGATGAGGCCCGTGATCGAACCCTCGGCGACGGCGAACGTCGCCCCGTCGACGGCGTGGTGGCCTCCGAAGCGCTTCACGAGCCCGGAGACCTCAAGCAGGGTACTCATCTGCCCGCCCGTCCGGAGGTGGACTCCCCGCGCGAAGAGAGCCCCCGGCTTCGCCGTGCCCGCACCGGCTCCGCCCGGCGGCAAGAGCTGCGCCCGCGACGCCAGTGTACGGCGGCGCTATCGTGGCGAGCGCGGGAGGGGGGCGACGTGCTGGAGCATCAGAATCCGCCGGCGCTCCGGCAGCCGACCGGAGCCTACAGCCAGGTCGTGACGGCGCGGGGAGCAGCCACTGTCTACGTCGCCGGTCAGGTCGCGACCGATCCCGCGGGCGCGATCGTCGGCGTCGGTGATCTGCGGGCGCAGGCGGGGCAGGTCTTCGCGAACCTGCGGGCGGCCCTCGAGGCTGCTGGCGCCGCGCCCTCGCAGGTCGCGAAGCTCACGATCTACGTCGTCGGCTTCCGCCCGGAGTCGCGCGATCTGCTGGTGCCGGAGCTGCGGGCGATGTTCGGCGATCGACCACCCGCGAACACCCTGCTCGGCGTGGAGGCCCTGGCGCGTCCCGAGTACCTGCTCGAAGTGGACGCCGTCGCCGTGCTCGACTGAGAGCCCGGGCCACCCGGAGGGGGAGCCGTGCCGCGGCTGCCGAACTACACGGAGCGGGAGAGCGCCCCGCCTGAGCTCAGGGCCACGTGGGACGCCGTCGCGGCCGAGCGCGGCGGCTCCGTCTCGGGGCCGTGGGGAGCGCTGCTCGCGAGCCCGCCTCTCGCCGAGCGCGGAGCGCGCCTCGGCCACTACCTGCGCTTCGGCTCGCTCCTCACCGACGCCCAGCGCGAGACGGCGATCCTCGCCGCGGCGCGCGAGCACAACGCGCGCCTCGCCTGGGCCTCGCACGTCCCGCTGGCGCGGGCAGCCGGGATCCGGGAGCAGGTGATCGAGGCGATCGGGTTCCGCGGACCCATCGAGGAACTCGATGAGGAGGCGGCGGAGATCGTCCGCTACGTCCGCGAGCTCGTGGGCGGCACGCGCGTCTCGGAGGACGCCTTCGAGGCGCTGCGGAACCGCCTCGGCGAGCGCGCGCTCGTGGAGCTCACCGGCCTCCTCGGCTACTACGCTCTCGTTTGCTACGCGTTGAACGCCTTCGAGCTGGAGCCGCCGGAGGGCTCGCCCCGGCTCCCCGGCGCAGCGGACTGACCCTTCCGTCGTCCCCGGCGGGGCCGGCGGCGACCGGCGCGCTAGAATCCCTCCGGCGCTCGACGGGAGCGCGCACAAGGGGGGACGCGTGAGCTATCAGGACTACGAGCACCTGGCCATCGAGGTCACGGACGGCGTCGCCGTCGTGCGCATGAACCGGCCCGAACGCCTGAACGCCTTCAACACCACGATGGCCCTCGAGCTGCTGCGCGCCCCCGGCGAGCTGCGCGAGGACCCCGACGTCCGCTGCGTCGTGCTGACCGGCACCGGACGAGGCTTCTGCTCCGGCCTCGACATCAAGGACGTCGACGACGCGGGCCGGACGATGTTCGGCCACGCGCCGATGGACGAGATCGGGATCAGCGGCCGCTTCACCCTGGCCTGGTACGAGATCGACAAGCCGACCATCGCCGCCATCAACGGCGTCGCCGCCGGCGGCGGCCTCGGCTTCGCGCTGATGCAGGACATTCGCATCGCGGCGGAGTCGGCGCGGCTGATCCCGATGTTCACGAAGCGGGGGGTGGCGCCGGAGGTGGGCGTCAGCTGGACGGCGGTCCGCGCCGTTGGCCTGCAGCGGGCGCTGGCGTGGTACTACACCGACCGCGAGCTCTCCGCCGCCCAGGCGCTGGAGTGGGGGGCGGTGTTCCAGGTCGTGCCGGACGACCAGCTGATGGAGACGACGATGGAGCTCGCATCGAGCATCGCCTCGGGACCGCCGCTCACCGTGCGGCTGGTGCGCCGCTCGCTCTACCACGCCGAAGAGCGGCCGGAGATCCGCGACCACCTGCGCTATGCATGGACGAACGTCGGCATCTCCGGCCGAACCGAGGACATCCGCGAGGGGAGCGCCGCGGTCGCGGAGCGTCGCGCGCCGAAGTTCGTCGGTCGCTAGAGGCGGCGCCGGGGGCGGCGAGCGGACGAGCGAGGGGCCGGCCCTAGGGCCGGCCCCTCGTCATCTCGCCGGAATGTCGGCTCGCGCCGACGGACTACAGCGGGACGACCTGGTCGAAGAACACCATCGGCTGCCCGGCCGGGTGCACGTCGGTGAACTTGTCCTCGCGCCAGGCGTGGTACTCCTCCGCGTGGATGGTCCAGAGCGCCGGCGGGTC
>JAPONQ010000109.1 GCA_026713865.1 Chloroflexota bacterium
AGGTCCTCGGTGAACTCGGAGAGGTCCACGGCCTCGAAGTCGATGCTCTCCATCTCCCCGACCGTGAAACCCCGGCAGCTTCCCCAGCCGATCCCGAGCTGGCTCCGGGCCGCCTCCTGAAGGACGCGCCCGACCTTCGAGCCGAACACGCACCAGGAGCGTTCCCGGCGGACGCACACCCCGAAGATCCGCCTCGTGCAGCGCCTGCCCAGGTAGTGCGTGTTTCCGGCATGGCGCTCCTCGGCCAGGAGGCGCTCCGCCTCCGTGCAGTTCCCAAGGCCAACGAGCACTCCCGAGTCCTTGCAGCAGTTCGCGAGGCCTCCCCAGCGGATGCGGCAGGAGCGGCGCACGCCGTTGAAGAAGCGGAGGTTGTCCCGGTCGAACTCGTCTCCGCCGAGCTCCAGCACCATGTTGAGCCGGGCCGCGGACTCGACGAACCCGGTGTTGGCCGGGGACTCCGCGGTCTCGCAGTCGGCGCCCGCGCACCAGGACACCGAGCCGCATCGGCCGCCCGCTCCGGCCTGCCCCACCCCGGCGCGGCAGTCCGTCACCGATCCGGAAGCGAGCCCGTCAGCCTTCCAGCGGGGAGACCGCGCGTCACCCTCGATCCCGTCCCCGCGCTGCACCATGGGATCGCCGGCCTCGACCTCCACCGCGGGCCGCGCGGCCGCGGCTTCGATCACCGTGCGGCCGGCCCGGCCACCCGGGTCGGCGGGATCGGTCAGGACCCGGTTCGCCGCCGTTCCCAGCTCGCCGGCGCTCATGCCCCGCTCCGGCAGGTTCGTGCCGGCATAGCCCGGCACGTGAGCGGTGGAGCCCGGGTCCTTCGCGATGGCGCCCGCCGCCGCACGGCCCGCCTGGCCTACGGCTCGGGCTGCCGCCTTCGGGTCTTCCGCCCCGGCGCGGGCGGCCGCGAATTGTCCGGCAAGAAGAATGCTCACGATGACGGCCTTCATTCTCATTCCATACGGGCAGTTCATGGAAGTTCCCCTCTCAACGCCGCCAGATGGCGGTTCGCGGCCCCACGGCCCGGTTCGCCCTCCGCGGCGATGGCTTCGAGCGCCGCCCCGAGGCCGATGTTCCCCGCGATCCGGTCGTGGGGCGGTGCAGGGTCCTGGGAGCAACCCCGGCTTTCGCAAGGCGGAACTCCACCCGGAACCACCGCCACCGCCGGGATCACCGTGATGTCGAACAGGCGGAACAGACGCGGGTCGACGGCCGCGCCCCCCTCACGGTCCAGATAGGGGCCGATGCGCTTCACGGTGGCTTGCAATCCGCCGGGACCGAAACCCCGCAGCACCAAGGGCGCGCCGATCCGCGCCGCCTCGCGGCTCCACTGCCGCCAGCTCTCCGGCGGCGCCGAGAGGCTCATGAAGACGATGACCTCGGGACCGCGGGCGCGGCCGGAAAGGCTTGCCGGCAAGCGGGCCGCATGGCGCTCGGCCGGGAGGGGAGTGGACCCGCCGGAGGCCTTCCGTCCCGCGCGTTGCAGTGCGCGCTCGATCACCGACCGCGACCAACTCTTCAGGTCGCGGCGGCCGTCCGGCCCCGCCTGCGGCAGGACCTGGTCCACCAAATCCCGAGCCGCGTCCCCGGCCGTGTCTTGCGCGCGGCCCAAGCCGAGCCAGGCCGCCAGGCCGAACACGAGGATCAACGACACAGCTGTCGCGTGAATCTGTTTGCTCTTCATGCCGGCATCCTCAGAGCATGCAACAGGACCGCTTGCGCCAGAGCAGATACCCGAAATTCTCTCCGGCCACGGGAAGTTCGCGGAGCGCTTCCCAGAGCACCGAAGACCGGCCCGTGGGGTTGCACCCAGTGAGCGGCGAAGTGGTCGGCACGGGCTGGGTCATCTGCCAGCGGTACTGGGACTTCTTCATGACCGGCATGGGGTAGCGCCCGCAAAGCGCGGCCGGACCGGAGGTGCCCCACGCGAGCAGCAGCCGGTGGAGGCGGAACACGAGCCGCTGAGCCGCGAGGAGAGATGCCTGGACCCCGCCCACGTGGGCCGCCACATTTCCGGTCAGGGGATACATGCCGCCCTGGCAGCCCGCGCACCAGAAAAGCGGATCGAGCGGCAGGCCGGCGGAGGCGGCCGCACAATCGGCGGCGCAGGCCGCCTGGGCCGGGAGATCCGCGAACAGCGCGGCTTCGGGGTTCATCAGGAACGACAGCTCGTCGTCCCGCCAGGTCGGGTCGAGCTCCGAGACCCAGGCAATGTCCAGGCTGCCTCCTTCGAGGCAGCCGAGGTCGAGCAGCGCACCGATCCAGGAAAGGAGCGGGTACATGTAGTAGTGAGCGTGCCACGTGGACCCCGAGGCCCCGTCGCCGCCCGAGGAGCCCGTGCGTCCCCGCCCGGCTGGCAAGCCGGGGTCCACGGTCATGCCGCCCAGGTTGGGGAAGCACCAGGGCGCGCGGGTCACGTCGAGGAGCCTCGCCGGCTCCCACACGCCGAGCGAGAGCCCAATGCGGGGGATCGGGTTGCCGCAGAAGCAGATGGGCGATCCGGGATTGGGCGTGTCCGGGGCGCCCGCGGCGCTCCCCATGCGGATCGGCCCGATGGAGATGGGGAACAGGCACTCCCAGCACACGTCCGTGACCGGGTTCACGAAACGCCCGGTGCAGGACTGGGCGGACGCGGTCCCCGTGAACAGGACACCGAAGAGAACCAGCACCATGCCGATGGTCCTCCAGCAGGTCATGGCTGTTCTCCTGCGACGCCTCGTTCCGCTTCGTCCTCGAGCGGCACTTCGGTGATCCGAAGCACCGATCCCTCGGCCGCGACCACCGACGGCGTAGCGCGGAGCCCCAGCCGTCTCGAGAGCCGGCCGCCCTGGTCGAAGAAGAACGGGCGGCCGTGGGCACGCATGAGATCCAGCGGACGGCCGGACACGAGCACGATCTGCGCGGGCCGTCCATGGCGAAGCGCCCAGGCGACCTCCACGGGCCGCGCTCCGTCGATGAATAGCAGGTCCCGGGTCAGCGGCTGCGCCTCGAGCGGGTTGACGCGCGCGCCACGGGCCGCGATCAGGGTCCCGTCCGCCGCCCGGATGTCACGCCCCAGAGTGATCGAAGGATCGAAGAACCGTGTGCGGCGAACGCGCGCCGTCTTGATGCCCTCGACGCGTCCCGGCGCCTCGATCCTCTGCCGCGCCCGCTCCACCGCCTCGCGGCGCATGCGCGCCATTTCACCGGAGGTTTCCATCTCTCCAAGCCGGGCCTCTATCTGGATGAGGAGATCGGGCTCGGTCACCGGCCATACCGCGCCGCGGACCCCGAGATTCCTGCCCGTTGCAGGTTGCGCCACGAGCGTCAGTGCGAAGCCGAGCGCGGCAACCAGAAGGCGAGTCTGGAACCTTCGCCCCATCACGGCTGCTTCTCCCCGGTCCCG
>JAPONQ010000110.1 GCA_026713865.1 Chloroflexota bacterium
GCCGCCCTCGATCCGGTCGGCGTTGTGCTCGGCGACCTCGCCGGGCAGCGAGACCCGCACCGTGTACGAGGCGTCTTCGGTGATGAGGGCGGCGAGGTCGGCGAACTCGTCGTCGCCCGCGTCCATCGGGGGCACGACCAGGGAGAACAGCCAGCCCTCGCCGTCTCGCTCCACGCTGAGGTCGCCGGCATCGACCTCGTCGCCGAACGCACCGAGGTAGTCCCCGGCGAGCGCCATGTCCGGGACCGGGATGCTCACCCGCTGCCCGACGAAACCGTCCTGCCGGTACTCGTCGACGGCAGCGCCCGGTAGCGTCTCGAGCTCTCCAAACAGTTCGTCGGGGGACTCGCCGGCGAGCGCGAGGATGGCGTCGTCGACCGCGAGCAGCGCGCCGATGACGCCGGAGCCGTCGTCGTGCACGGTGACCGCGAGCTCGACGCGGATGCAGCCGGTGAGCGCGAGGGCGAGCGCCGCGAGCAGCAGCGCAGCGCCGCGCGAGGCGAACGTCATGAGGTCCGACCTCCTCCCGGTTCGAGCCCGCGCGCCCCCGGCGGCGAGCAGCTGTCGCTGCAGAGGCCGGCGCGGTTCGACGCCGGTCGGGACGACTCTCCACCGGGGAACCGTGTGAGGGTGGAGCGGGGCCTGATCGAGGGCTGGTGCGCCGGGAGCCGGCGGCGCACCAGCCCTCGATCACGCCGGAGGCCCTCGCTGCCGGCGGGCGTCACGACGGCGGCTGTGAGCGCGCCCGGGCCCGAGGCGGCCCCCTGCGGCGATCCGAGCGCGCCAACATGGCTCCAACTATCCCACAACGAGGGTGAGGATAGTGTGAACTTTGGGTGTCCGTTGATGTGAAGGCCCGTGTGACTCCCGGCGCGCAGGTCGCTGAAGCGGAGTACCGCCCGCTCATCGAGCCCGCGCGGAACGGGCAGCCGGGCAGCGGGCGACGGATCGACCCGGTGATCGTGATGTGACCCCTTCGTGACGGGGATTACCTCGCGTAGTGCCCACGGGCAGCGGGCGGATCGGCTGAGGCGCCGCACGTCTACGCGAACAGGCGTTGTATTGCGCGGCCGCGTACCGATAGTTGATAATGCGGACAATACGGACAGGGAGGCCAGCCGATGGCGGAGAAGGACCTGAGCATTCCCACGACCCCGCGCGACCTCATTCGTGCCGTCCTGCGAGGGGGCGGCACCGGCAAGCCTCAGCCCAAGAGCTGATCGGTGGCAGCCGTGACCGACATAGGCGAGCGCGTCGCTCGCCTCGAAGCCGACCGCGATCACATGGCGACAAAGGCGGACATCGAGCGTCTGCGCGCCGAGCTACAGCGCGGGGTCCTCGGCCTCGCTGGTCTGATCATCGCGGGCGTGGGGGCGATCCTCGCGGCGCTGCGGGTCTGGCTCTAGGAGATCAGCTCGCGGTAGCGGAGCCGCTTCCCGACCATCCCGCGAGCGATCGCCCGCATCTGCGCGAGCGTGTCGATCGGGCGCTGGTTGTGGGCGCAGCTACAGGGGCTCTCGCTGCGGGCGACGGCCAGGCTCCTCGGGATCTCCCGCGTCACCGTCAGCAGCTACGCTCGCCAACGCCTACCGTCGAGATCTGGCACGCCTCGCACGTCGTCTACCCGTACAACTCGTGCGTGAACGAGCACGTGCATCGCGCGCTGATCGAGGGGCTGTACCCCCCGGAGCGCCGCGTGATCTGCGCGCGCGAGGACTGACGCCTGGCGCCCTCCGGCGCGCGATCACCGATCCGGGTGCCGGGCGTGCGTGCGGGGACGCCGTCGCTCCTCCCGCCCGCCCGCGCCGTCACCGCGTGCGTGCGCTTCCGGAAGCGGAACCGGCGACGCCGGAGGTGGCGTGGACGGCGAGCGCAGAGATCGTGAGCACGGGCAGAGCGCGCGCGAGCGGGTGGTATTCCGGTTGACTCATCAGGTCGACCTGTCCGCCGCGTGACGCCCGGATTCGTCTCCGCGTTTTCCCTCGCGGCGCGCCGATCGTCGTGCCGGAGCGCCATGCCACGCGACGCGCCGTGACCGGGTCGCTCGGGCAGGCTGGGGACTACGCAGTGACGGTGACGCGGACCTTGTGGTGCCCCGTCGCCCCACCGGGGAACTTCGAGCGGACCTGCGAGGTCTGGACCACGCCGCTGCGGTCGATGGCGCGCACCTGGAACTCGCAGCGTCCGGCGGTGGCCGGTCAGTCGACGACCCACTGGCGCCAGCTGCTGTCGGAGAGCTCCTCGCACAGAGATCCGCCCATCCATCCCTCGTCCGGCGACGGCGATCGTGCCGGGTCTATCCCCGCGCGTGCGGGGGAACCGTCGACGCGGAATCCGCGAGGCATGGGTCCTCCGGTCTATCCCCGCGCGTGCGGGGGAACCACCATCGCCATCATCCACGGCCACCCGGTGAACCGTCTATCCCCGCGCGTGCGGGGGAACCCACCGGCGCGCGCGTCATCGGCGGCGACCACTCCGTCTATCCCGCGCGTGCGGGGGAACCGCTACGGCATCCTCGCGTACGCCGGGAAGACAACTCTATCCCCGCGCGTGCGGGGGAACCGCGCTGACAGAGCGCCTCGGCTTCAATCCGGTGAGGGGCGCGAAGGGCCGACACGAGACTGCATCGAGATGCGCCCTCCCGTGGCAGGCCGGATTATCGGGAGGGTGACGTTTGCCGGGTCGTGCCGTCGGAACTGACGGAACTCCTCGGGCGCGATCTCGACGCGTCGCGTGGATCGATCACGCGCGAGGTGGCAGAGCGAGCCGATTTGCGGCGGGATCTCCCCCTCCGGGCGGCCTAGCAACCTCAGTTCCTGTAGAGGCGACAGCGAACCGATCTCCGGGGGAATCTCGCCCGTCAGCCCGTCCAGCCGGAGCGTCCGCAGGTTGGTGAGCTCGAGCAGCGCCGTCGGGAACTCGCCGCTGATCTCGTTGACGGAGAGGTCCAGCACCCGGAGGTTCGAGAGCGGGCCCAGCTCAACCGACTCCCGCGTGGGCGAGGTCCAGCACCTCGAGCGCGGACAGCTGCGCCAGCGTGGCCGGGATCCGGCTGTCGATGCCGTCCCCATCGACCGCGAGGTGGTCAATACGGCCCGTGAACCTGTCGACCCCGACACCCTCCCAGGCCGTGAGCGGTGTCTCGGCGCTCCAGGTGGGCGGATCGCCGACCCCGGTGAGTGTCGACGGCAGCGTGTCCTTGCGGACGGATGCGGCGAGCCGATCGAAGAGCGCCCCCACACCGTGCACCGCTCCCGCCTCAGTCACGTGCCGGCTGAGTTCCCGGCCGGTGGAGGCGTCGAGGATCAGCGCCGACGCGCTCTCCTCATCCCGCAGGATGAGCGTGGAGTAGCAGCCGCCGGGGTCGACACAGAAGCCGCCATACCCGTCGAAAGTGATGCGCATGCCCTCGGGAGCGTCAAACACGTAGCCCCAGCCGCCCGGCCGGTACGCCCGCCCCCCGTCCGCGGGCTGCAGGCGGTACAGGCTGCGCACGCCGTCCGGCCCCGCCGGGGGTTCGAGCGGCTGCAACCGCGCCGAGGCGACGATCGCGTCCAAGAGGTCGGCGACGCCGATGTCGCAGCCGGACGGCCCCTCGATCACGCTGCGGGCGAGCTCCTCCCCCGTGAAGGGATCGATCACGAGCGTCGAGCGACTCAACTCCTCCGTGATCGTGACGATGATCCTGCCGGCGTCATTTCGCTCCCTCGCGCCGATGCTGAACTCGCCTCCGTCGGGGAGGTCGATGACGAGGGCGAACGTCACGCGGTGGGTCCCCGCGGCCGCGGTCGCCTCGTGTGGCATGAACGGGATGCCGTCGGCCCCCACAGCGAGGTCCGGTGCCGCGCCGCTGCTCAGCAGCGCGGGGCACTCGCAGTACCGCAGGCCGAGGTCGGCCCGGTCGGCGATCAGGTCGCGCGCGTGGAGCGGCAGGCATCCCGTGAGCGGGTTGCCGCCCAGCCAGAGCCCCCAGCCCCCGCGGAAGGTCACGAACTGCGGCGGAAGCGATCCCGTCAGCAGGTTGTCGCGAAGATCGAGTTCGACCAGGCCACGGATGGAGAACAGCTCTGGAGGGATCGCGCCCGTCAGCAGGTTGCCCCGGACATCCAGGTGCTCGAGACTCGTGAGGTCGGCGAGTTCGATCGGGACGGGGCCCGCTCAGCCGGTTCTGGCCGATTTCCAGGGTGGTCAGGCTCGACATCGAGCCGAGCGCGGGCGGGATGCGCCCGTTGAGTTCGTTAGCGCTCAGCCGCAGGTCGTTCACGAAGTTGAGGTCGGCCAATGTCGGCGGTATCTCGCCGGTCAGGCGATTGTCGTACAGCCATAGGTCCTTCAGGTTCCAGAGCTGGCCGAGTTCGGGCGGGATCGGGCCGGTCAACTCGTTGCCGCTCAGCCAGAGGGACCGCAGGTGCGAGAGCCGCGCGAGCCCGGGCGGTATCCGTCCGCCGAGCTCCTCCCCCGAGAGCCAGACCTGCGTGACTCGTCGCGGCGATCCTTCCACCGTGACGCCCCTCCATGCCCTCATGGGGAGGTCCGCCCTCCAGTTCAGGAGCGACTCGTCGGCGGCCAGGATCGGCCTCGCCTCCAGCAGGATCGCGCAATCCCCGACCAGGCCGGGGTGGTCGTCGGGATCGGTCACGGCGCCGTCGCTCGAGCACGCCTCCACGAGCGCCGCATCGGGCGGCGGCAGCGTTGACGCGGCGGCCGATTCCCGACAGAACGGGAGATGCCAGTAGCGCGCGAACGGTTCTAGGCTCGGCGGGATGCAGCCGGTCATCTGACCGAGCCAAACACTGAGATGCGTCAGCTTCCCCAGGTCCCCGAGTTCGACGGGGAAGACACCCGTGAACCCGCCACTCTGGGGGGCGAGGTCGAGCTTCTCGAGCTCCGAGAGCTGACCGAGTTCCGGCGGTATCTCGCCGGTTAGGCGGTTGTAGCCCAGGTGCAGCTCCCTCAGGTTCGAGAGTCGGCCGAGTGCCGCTGGAAGCGCTCCCGTGAGCTCGTTGTCTCGGAGGTCCAGTGCTCGCAGGTTCACGAGCTGGCCGAGTCCCGGGGGTATCGGACCCGTCAGCTGGTTGGCCGAGAGCCAGAGTCCGCCCAGCTTCGAGAGTTGGCCGAGCTCGGGGGGGATCTCCCCGCTCAGCTCGTTGCCAGAAAGCTCTATCAGGCGCAACTCGGTGAGCGAGCCCAGCTCCGGCGGGATCTCCCCGGTGAGACCGCCGTTGTAGAGGCCGAGGTACTGGAGGTGCGAGAGCTGGCCGAGCACGGGCGGGAGGCGCCCCGCGAGAACGGGACCTCCCGAGTAGGTGCCCAGCCCGGTCACGCGAGGCGGGGAGCCGGCGATGCTCACACCGACCCACTCAGCGATCGGCCGCTCCGCACTCCAGTTCGAGTTCGCGTGGTCGCCGTCCCCGAGGAGCGTGTCGAGTGCATCGAGCAGGACGGCGCAGTCATGCACCAGTCCCGGCTGCGCCGCCGGATCCGGGACCGCTCCCGCGGTGGCGCATGCCGCCAGGTTCGCCTCGCTCGGCGCACGCGCCGCCGGGGGCGGAGACGGCGCCGTCGAGGGCTCTGCCGCGGGCGTGCCCACCGGTGTGGCGACACCCTCCGCCGCGGAGGAGGGCGTGCCCGTTGCTGTGGGAGCGCCGCCTGAGGGCGCCGCGGTCGTGGGTGTGGGCGTGGGAGCGCCGGCCGCCGCCGGCGCAGGCGAGACGGTCACCGTGGAAGCGGGCGCGACCGTGGGTGTCGGCGCGGGCGTGGGCGAGGTGATCGCTTCAGGAGGTGGCGCGGCCCTTGGTGTGGGTGATGCCGTCGCTGGCACCGGCGAGGGGACGGCATCGGGTTCGCCGGAGCAGGCGGCGACGGCGGCCGCGAGTGCAAGTACCGCCGCGAAGACGACCAGCGGGATTGCGGGCCGCATCAGTCCGACGTCCACGGCAGCACGCGCGCCGAGGCCGCGATCAAGTCGAACAG
This sequence comes from Chloroflexota bacterium, assembly GCA_026713865.1. GTDB lineage: Bacteria > Chloroflexota > Dehalococcoidia > UBA2979 > UBA2979 > VYDC01. The sequence continues at coordinate 5,974 of JAPONQ010000110.1, forward strand.
CGCGCCCACGTCACGGTGTGTGTGACGCGCCCACCAGGAGGAGGCGGGCGGTGGCTGCTGCGTGACGATCTCCCGGCCAAGCATCTCCACTGTACCGATGTCCATCCAGAATCTAGCCCGGATCCACCGATGCCCGTGGTTGAGCGGGCGGCGGAGCGCGAAGCGGCCTCCGTGTGAGGTGAGGCAGCCGTTTGTGACGCCCGGAGGGTGCTGGGCGCTGTCCGGTGCGCGTCGCCAGCAGGGGAGGACGGCGAGCGAGGTCGTGGGCAATCACCTGGACCGCGAGCCAGGCGCCGTTGGCGGCGAAGCGCCCGGACGGCAGGTGATTGAGCCCCACGCCGTAACGCCGTCCTGATGCAGGCGACCTCCTCCTCCGACAGCCGGTCCAGCAGGTCCTTGCCCCTGGTAGACGTGTCCATTGCCAGGTCGCGCATCGAGGCAGCGGGACGCGCCGCCCTCCGGCATCGGCGCGGCCGTGGGGCTTGCTCCGGCGTGGCGGTCGCCCGGGGAGGCGCGGGCGTCGCGGCGGGCGGCGGCGCCCGCGTCGAAGCCCGGGCGGGGGTTTGCCGCAGGTGCCTGCCTCGCGACGGCCGGGGGTCTCCGCGGCCCCCTGCGGCGATCCGAGCGCGCCAACATGGCTCCAACTATCCCACAACGTGAGGATAGTGTGAACTATGGGTGCCCACTGACGTGAAGTTCGGTGTGACTTCCGGGCCCGCACGTCGCTGAAGCGGAGTACCGTCCGCTCGTCGAGCCCGCGCGGAACGGGCAGCCGGGCAACGGGCGACGAATCGACCCGGTGATCGTGATGTGACCCCTTCGTGAACACAGGCGTATATTCGGTGCGATCACCGACGGCCCGTGCCGTGGCGGCGCGCGACCCACGGAGGGGGCGCACACCATGACGCTCATGCCCTGCGGCCGCCGGCTTGCGGCGTGCTCCGCGTTGCTCGTTCTCCTCGCGCTGAGCGCCTGCGGGGGCGGCGGGTCGTCGCCCCCGCAGGCGGCGACCGTCGACGCCTCCCCGGCCACGCCCTCGGCGACGCGGGCGGCCGCACGCACGACGCCGACGCCCACCGCCACGCGGGCGGCCGCTGCGCCGCGGGCGACACCCGCCGCGACCGCGACGCCGACTCCGGGCCGGACGCCCGGACCGCCCGCCGCCACGATCGACGGCGAGACGACGTGGCGCGAGGTCTACGAGACGCTCACGGCGGTCGAGCGCTCCTGCATCGGCGACGCGCTCGGCGACGCGCAGCTCGAGGCGGCGCTCGAACGGCCCGTCGTAAACGCGGGCGAGACGGAGCAGTGGGAGCCGGATCTCTACGCGTGCCTCGATCCGCCCACGGCGCGGGCCGTGCTCCTCGCCGCCGTCATGGCGCCGCTGTTGGAGGGGACGGAGGCCGAGCCGACGGAGCGGCAGCTGGCCTGCGCGAGCGCGGCGGTGGCGCAGGTCGACGCCGCCGCCGCGGTCGCGGCAACCCTGCCCGGGGCCGATCCCGGCCCGGCGGCCGCGGTCTTCGGGGGCGTCGCCGGCTGCTTCCCCGACCTATTCATCGCCTCGATCCTCGAGGGGGCCGGAATCGACGCCGCGGAGCTGACCGACGCGGAGGGGACCTGCCTGCGGGCCTGGATGGCGGGCCCCGACTGGCGCGCGATGCTGGCCGAAGAAAGCGATCCCGAAGGGTACGGGCGCGTGCTCGCGGGCCTGGTGCGCTGCCTGCCGGGAGCGTTCGTGGCGACCATCCTGCGGGACGGGGGCCTCGCGCCGGAGACCCTGAGCGAGGGCACCCGGTCGTGCCTGCGCGAGTGGGTGCTTGCCTTCGACTGGGAGGCAGTCTTCGCCGGCGGCGGCCCCGGCGATGACGCCGAGACGTTCGAAGCGGCTCTCGCACGGTGCGCGCCGGACCTGCCCGACGACCACGCCGGCGCACCGGCGGGGGCGACCGCGCTCACGGTCGGGGTGGCCATCGACGGCGCCCTGGAGATCCCCTACGACCAGGACGTCTTCAGCTTCGAGGCCGAGCAGGGCGAGCTGTACCAGATCGACGTCGAGCCGGGAACGCTCGACGACCCGTGGCTCGAGCTGCTCGACCCCGGGGGCGTGCTGCTGGACAGGAACGACGATTCCGCCGATTCGCTGGCAGCTCGCCTCCTCTGGGAAGCGCCCGACTCGGACCGCCACTACGTGAAGGTGGGCGGCTGGGGCATCGGCACCTACCGGCTCACGGTGGCCGTCTCCCCACTCGCCGACGACCACGCCGGCTCGATCGGCGGCGCCACGCCCGTGCGCCTGGGAGCCGCCATCGCCGGCGCGATCGACCACCCCGAGGACACGGACCGCTTCAGCTTCGTGGCCGTCGCGGGCCGGCTCTACCAGGTCGACGTGGCGCTGGGGACGCTCCACGACTCGTGGGTCGAGCTGCACGGCGCGGCGGGATCCCAGCTCGCCTGGAACGACGACGTCGGGCCCTGGTTCGGTTCGCGCATCGTGTGGGAGGCGCCGGCTTCGGCTCGCTACTACGTGCAGGTGGGCGGCTGGGACACGGGCTCCTACACGCTGGGTATCCGCCGCAACGCGGAGCTGGAGGAGGATCGGACGGTACTGCTCGCGGTCCGGGACGCGCTCCGGGGCGCCGCTGGCCTCAACTGGGGGGCGGACGTGCCGCTGGGGGAGTGGGAAGGCGTGCTCCTCGACGGCTCGCCGGCGCGCGTGGCGGGGCTCTTCCTGCAGGGGCGCGGCCTCAACGGCGTCGTCCCGCCGGCGCTGGGCAAGCTCTCCGGGCTCGGCGCTCTGAACCTCCGCGCGAACGAGCTGACCGGGACCATCCCCGCCGAGCTGGGCGAGAGCGACGGCCTGCTGGTGCTGCTGCTGATGGGCAACGACCTCTCCGGCGAGATCCCGGCGACGCTGGGAGACCTCGCCGGCCTGGAGGTGCTGGATCTCGGGAGCAACCGCCTGAGCGGGGAGGTTCCGGCCGCGCTGGGCGACCTCGCCGCTCTGCGCGAGCTCTCGCTCGCGGACAACGAACTGAGCGGGCCCATCCCGCCCGAGCTGGGCGGGCTCGCGAGCCTCGCCCAGCTGTGGCTCGGCGACAACCGCCTGGGCGGCGACGTGCCGGACGCGCTGGGCGATCTCGCCGCCCTCAGCGCGCTCGGGCTGGGCGGCAACGAGCTCCGCGGGTGCGTGCCCGACCGCCTGCAGGAGCAGCTCGCCCTCTACGAGTTCGGGCGGCTGCGGTTCTGCTCCGACGCCGCCGAGCGCGCCAGGCGGGCCGCCGAGGCTCCCCGCGCCGCCGCTCTGCCGCCCGGCTCGCACGCAGGCGATTGGGAAGTGCTCGTCGCCCTCTACCGGGCCACCGGCGGCCCGTCATGGGAGGACTTCAGCGGCTGGCTGGGCGAGGAGCCGATCGGCGAATGGCACGGCGTCACCGCCGACGCGGACGGGCGCGTGACCGCGCTGCGCCTGAGCGGTAACGAGCTCGAGGGGGAGCTGCCCCCCGCCCTGGCGCGGCTGGCCGGCCTGCGCGTCCTCGACCTCGGCGGGAACCACCTGCGCGGAGCCATCCCGGCCGAGTTGCGCCGCCTCGCCGAGTTGGAGGTGCTCGACCTCGAGGGTAGCGGGCTGAGCGGGACGATCCCGCCGGGACTCGGCTCCCTCGCGGAATTGCGCGAGCTGCGGCTCGGCTGGAACGAGCTCAGCGGATCGATTCCTCCCGAGCTGGGCGGGCTCACCCCTCTGCGGAAGCTGCAGCTCGAGGGGAACGCGTTGAGCAGCGGCATCCCGGCGGCGCTGGGCCAGCTGGCGGAGCTGCGGGAACTCGCGCTCGGCTGGAACGAGCTCAGCGGACCGATCCCGCCCGAGCTGGGAGCGGTTGCGCAGCTGCGGCGGCTCGACCTCGGCAGCAACGAACTGAGCGGGCCGATCCCGCCCGAGCTGGGCCGCCTCACGAGCCTCGAGCTGCTCGATCTCAGCGGCAACGGGCTGAGCGGCACCATTCCGCCGGAGCTGGGCGGACTGACCGACCTGCGGGAGCTCGTGCTTCACAAGAACCAGCTCAGCGGGAGCATTCCGCCGGAGCTGGGCAACCTCGCCAACGTCGAGGGACTGATCCTCGGCTGGAACCGCCTCGACGGTGGATTGCCGCCGGAACTGGGCCGCCTCGCGACGCTCGAGCGGCTGCATCTCTCGCACAATGAGCTGGGCGGGGACGTCCCCGCCCAGCTCGCCGGGGCGACGAGCCTGCGCGGGCTCTACCTCACGGGCAACCGCCTCAGCGGATGCGTCCCGGCGAGCATGCGGCCGCTGCTGACCGCCGACGACTCCGTGCTCCCGTCCGAACTGGCCGGCCTGCCGTTCTGCTGAGGCCCGCGGCGCGTGAGTCGCGCGCGCTCATACGTCGGCGGC
>JAPONQ010000111.1 GCA_026713865.1 Chloroflexota bacterium
CGGCGAGGTGCCGCTCCAGCGGCTCGAGGGGGCGCACGTCGACCGGGTGATCGCGGCGCTCCAGGAGAAGGGGCTCTCGCCGACATCGGTGCGGTATGCCGTCAAGGTGCTGCGGAACGCGCTCGCCGAGGGGGAGCGGCTCGGCTGGGTCGCGAGGAACGCCGCGCGGCTCGCGCGCCCGCCCGCGCCTCGCGTGGCGGAGGTGCGTCCCTTCAGCGAGGCGGAGGTCCAGACGCTCCTCTCCGCCGTGAGCGGCGATCGGATGGGGGCGTACGTCGTGCTGGTGCTCAGCCTCGGGCTGCGCGAGAGCGAGGCGCTCGGCCTTCGCTGGGAGGACGTCGACTTGGACCGTCGCGTGGTGGCGGTGCGGCGCCAGCTGGCGTTCCGGGCCGGCGGCTTCGAGCTGGTGGAGCAGAAAAGCCGGAGCGGCCGGCGGGTGCTCGCCCTACCGGAGCTGGCCGCGGTGGCCCTGCGCGGTCACCGCCGCCTGCAGGTGCAGGAGCGTCTCCGCTGCGGGCCGGGCTGGTCCAACGATCTCGGCCTGGTCTTCACGACGGCGACGGGGCGCCCGCTCCACCGGCGAAACGTGCTGCGCTGGTTCCAGGGCGTGCTGCGCAGGGCGGGACTACCGGTCCGCGGCATCAAGGAGCTCCGGCACACGGCGGCCTCGCTGCTCCACGCGCAGGGGCTGTCGTCGCGGGAGATCATGGAGGTGCTCGGACACTCCGACGTGCGGATCACGCTGAACACCTACACGCACGTCTTCGACGAGAACCGCCGCCGGGCCGCGGAGCACATGGACGCCGCCCTCGGCGCCAGACGCGAAAGGGACCACGAAAGGGACCATGAGCGGCAGATCCGGGTCGCCGGCGCCGGTGCTAGGTTTAAGAAGTGGTCGGGGAGACAGGATTTGAACCTGCGACCTCCTGACCCCCAGATGAGGCGGCATAAGGCCGCTCGTGCTCCGCGCCCGCGGATTCTCGTTCCCAATCCGTCCCCAATTGCTCACGTCCTCAGCAGTTCGCCATCGGGTCGGCACGCGATTCTGAGCCGGATCTGAACCTGAGGTGGTGGCGGGAGTGCGTGGGAGTCGAACCCACCCAGGACCGCGACGCGGCCCCACAACGGTTTTGAAAGACCTCCAGCAGCAGCACCACCGTGGGAAGGGGAGCGCCCGCGTGAGGATGTCGCGGCGGGCGTTGTAGTCCTCGATGAAGTGGGGAAGGCCCCGCCGGCGGGAACAGGCCTCCAGAGCCTCCATCGCTTCGTCACTCACGCGCGGATCCCCGCGCCCGCGGGCCGGCCACCTCGCATCGCTCGGGCAGCCTCCCGCCTGAGCCCCGTCCCCGCGCCGCGGCGCCTACGCCTTCCGGAAGCGCGAGCCATACATGATGCTCCCGTAGTGGTTGAACCAGCGCCTCGCCTCGGGATCGTCGAAGGGGTAGCCGGCGCCGAGCTGCCGGGCGGCAGCCAGTCCGGTCACGAGGCAGGTCTCCTGGCCGTTGACCAGCGTGTGCGCGCCGCAGTGCCACGTCCGGCGCCGGCCCTGGATGAAGCGGAAGAGGTTGACCAGCCAGACCACGTGACGCACGTCGTGGACGATGTGCTGGAACCACCAGCGCTTGACGACGGTGCTCTCGTC
>JAPONQ010000112.1 GCA_026713865.1 Chloroflexota bacterium
GCATCACTTCCCGGGGGACGGCACGACGGCATCGCTCGCATCGTGAGAGACGAGGAGGCAGGGGACGGGAGGCGCCGATAGGACGGAACGCGGAAAGACCGCCACGTCGGTCTTGCAGCTACTCCCGACCCTCATAGAAGGGCTCAGCGCTCCCCCGGCGGGCGCGCCGCCCGGGCGGGCGGCGGCACGGCCGCGACGCGAAACGCGCCCGGCCAGACGTAGGCCAGGGCGAGTCCCGCGAGGGTCACCAGCGCCGAGACGTAGAAGACCGCGCCGATGCCCCACCACTCCGCGACGGCCCCGGAGAGGGCCGGACCCGCGAACATGCCGACCGAGTAGGTCGCCTGGTAGACGCCCATCGCCGTCGCCAGCTCCGACGGCGGCGCCGCGCGCAGCGCGAGGCTCAGCAGCAGGGTCGTCAGCACGCCCCTGCCCCAGCCGGCGGGGACCTGGAGCGCCGCGACGAGCTCCCAGGAGAGGGTCGCCGGCATGGCGAGGAGGGCGGCCGCGCTCACGACCGAGGCGGCGAGCAGCGTGCCGCGCACGCCGACGCGCTCCACCAGCGCCGGCGTCATGAGCACGCCGGGGAGCGCCGCCCCGACGGCGACCGTCGCCACCCAGCCGACCTGCGCCGTGCCGGCCCCGCGCTCCTCGGCCAGCAGCGGCAGGAAGCCGAAGGTGGTCGCGAAGGTGACGAAGATGAGCGAGATGGCGGCCAGCGAGACGATCCAGAGCGTCGGCCGCCGGATCACGCGCGCGAAGGTCGCCGCCGAGTAGCGCGAGCGGACGAGCGTGGGCTCCGGCGCCGCCGCCAGCAGGACCATGCCGACGGCGGCCACGCCCGAGGCCACCAGGAAGGTCGTGCGCACGTCCCAGAGGTCGGCGATCGTCGCGCCGATAGGGGTGGCTATCAGGATGCCGACGGTGTTCGCCCCCATCATCGCCGAGGTGGCGCTCGTCGCACGCTCCGGCGGGTAGTAGGCGGCGTAGAGCACGCTGATCACGACCCAGCCGGCGGCCGCGAGCCCGGTGAGCGAGCGCGCCCAGAAGAGCGACCACGGGTCGGGCGCGATCGCGAGCCAGAGCGCCGCCACGCCGGAGAGCGCGAGACTCGCCAGGGCGAACGGGCGGCGCCGGCCGACGAGGTCCGCGGCGACCCCGAGCGGGATGCGCAGCAAGAGCTGCGCGATGGCGTAGGAGGCGACGATCGTCCCCACCATCGAGAGCGAGGCCCCCAGATCGGCGGCGTGCAGGGGGAGCACGGGCACGTAGAGATAGAGGGAGGTCCAGAAGCAGGCGATCGCCGCCGTCGCGAGCGGCCGCGCGCGGGGCGGGGGAGGATCGGGCGCGGCGGAGGGGCCGGGGGCGGCGCTCATGCCCGAAGCCTACGCGACGCGCCCGCCGGCGGCGGGCGGTCGCCGTATGATCGCGCCATGCCGCCGCCCGACCCCCGTCACGCCGCGCTCCGCGCCGCCGCCCGCCCGCGCCGATGAGCGATCAGGCGCGGACCGGGCCCCTGCCCTCGCTCTCCGACTTCGACCCGGAGGCCGTGCTCGGCGCACGCGCCTACGGCCGGCGCCTGCGCGCGGCGCAGGTCGAGCTGCTCGGGCTCCAGACGCGCATGCGCAGCGAGGAGTCCTGCTCCCTGGTCGCGGTCTTCGAGGGGGTCGACGCGGCGGGGAAGGGGGGCGCGATCCGCCGGCTCACCGGCCGGCTCGACCCCCGCGGCCTGCGCGTCTACCCGATCGGCCCCCCCGGCGTCGAGGAGGCGAGGCGCCCCTACCTGTGGCGCTTCCACGTGCGCATGCCCCCCTCCGGGCGCATCACCATCTTCGACCGCTCCTGGTACGGGCGCGTGCTCGTGGAGCGCGTGGAGGGGCTCGCGACCCGCTCCGCGTGGGAACGCGCCTACGACGAGATCGTCGCCTTCGAGCGCTCGTACACCGCCGGCGGCGTCGCGATCATCAAGTTCTGGTTGCAGGTAACTCCCCGGGAGCAGCTTCGCCGCTTCGAGGAGCGCGCCGCCGACCCCCTCAAGAGCTACAAGCTCACCGACGACGACTGGCGCAACCGCGCGCGCTGGGACGACTACCAGGCCGCCGCCGAGGAGATGCTGGGCCGCACGCACTCCGAGGAGGCTCCGTGGCTGGTGGTCTCGGCCAACAGCAAGCACCACGCGCGCGTGCAGGTCGCCGAGGCCGTCGCCGCCCGGCTGCGGCGCCGGCTCGGCGGCTAGCCCCGGACCGGACGGCCGAGCGCCCGCTGCAGGTTGTCCAGGTAGTCGGCGAACGCGCGGCGCCCGGCCTCCGTCGCCTCGACCCAGGTGCGCGGCCGCCGGTCGCGGAACTCCTTGGTGATCGCCAGCAGGCCCGAGCGCTCGAGCCGGCGCAGGTGGGTGGTGAGGTTACCGCCGGTGAGATCGAGCGTCCCCTGGATATGCCCGTAGGCGAGCCGGCCGCCGCCGGGCTGCGAGACCAGGAGCGTCATGATGCGGAGCCGCGTCGGCTGGTGGATGGTCTCGTCGAGGACGACGCCGCCGTCGCTCACGCGGCTCCCGTCGAGCGCATCCACGCCGCGCCGAGCGCCGTGACCGCGAGCGTGCCCGCGGCGGAGAGCGCGAGCGCCAGGTCTCCCGCGAGATAGCTCGGGAGGTAGTACGCCGCCGCGATCCCCGCCCCGACCACGGCTATCAGCGGGTGATTGACGATGCCGAAGAGGACGTAGCCGAGCGCGACGATGCCGATCGCGACGCGGGCGGTCGCGGTGGCGTCGTCGGCGCCCCACAGGCCCGCCGCCGCGGGGACGAGGAAGGCCGCCGCGGCGACCGCGAGCCAGAAGAAGAAGACGCGGAGGCCGGCCGCGCGGGCCCCGGGGCCCTCCGCCAGCTCCCGGCCGGCCCTGTGCCCGATGACGGCGCTCCCGGCGATGCCGGCCCCGACGAGGAGGCCCCACAGCGGCGCGCGGATCCAGGGCGCGTCGTCCGCGAGGGAGGAGCCGGCCGTCGCGAGCAGGTACTCGGCGAGGTAGCCGAGCGAGGCGATCGCTCCCCACAGCAGCAGGATCCGGGTCGCCCCGGCGACGTGGAGGGCGCTCCGGGCCTGCTCCATCGTGGCGTGGATCGCGCTCCAGCTCTGCTCGGGCGTGAGCACCGGGGCGTCGGCGTCGGCTTCGTGCATGGGGCACTCCCTGCTCAATAGTTTGTTCAACAAATAAGTTTGCATCACTGAAGCCGCATGTCAAGCCGGCCGCCCGCCGGCGCCGCGCCGGTCAGCTCGGCGCGGTCGGCCCCGAGAGCGAGGGGATGAAGAGCGCGAGATCGGCGGGCGTGTCCTTGACCACGCCCTGCTCGCGGAGGGAGGCGATCTCCGCCGGCGCGAGCCCGCCCTCGGCGAGCACCTCGTCGGAGTGCTGCCCCAGCAGCGGGGCCGGGGCGTGATCGCGGGCGGGGAGACGCGAGAGCCGCCACGGGAGCCCCTCCCAGCGCTCGAGACCCGTCTCCGGGTGGACGAGCTCCACCCAGTAGCCGCGCTCGTAGAGGTGCGGATCGGAGACGATCTCCCAGTTGGCGAGCACCGGCGCCGCCGCCACCCCCGCCTGCTGGAGCAGCTCGGCGGCGCGGCGGTGGTCGACCTGCTCGCTCCACTCCGTGATCGCGCGGTCGATCTCGTCGTGCGCGCCGCGGCGCGAGGCGAGGTCGGGCCAGCGGGCGGCGAGCTCCGGCCGCCCGATCACCCCGGCGAGCGCGAGCCACTGCTCGTCGTCCTCGACGCCGACGGCGAGCCAGCAGTCGTCGCCGGCGCTGCGGTAGGCCCCCTGCGGCGCGATGCGACGGGAGCGGTTGCCGCGGGGCTCGGCGACGCGCCCGGAGAGCCGGTACTCGAGCAGCGAATCGACCAGGAAGGAGCCGCCGCTCTCGAGCAGCGAGACGTCCACGTGCTGGCCGCGGCCGCTGCGCTCCCGCTCCGCGAGCGCCGCCAGCGTGACCAGGGCGCCGAGCGTCCCGCCGATCGGATCGGCGTGGAAGGACCCGGTCGCGTAGCGTTCGCCCGGACCGTATCCGGTCTGCGCAACGAGGCCGGAGGAGCCCTCGATGTTCGAGCCGAGCGCGGTGTAGCTCGCCTCGGGACCGCTCGCCCCGAAGGCCGAGACCGAGCACAGCACCACGCCGGGGTTCCGCTGCGCGAGCTGCTCGTAGCCGATCCCGAGCGACGGCATGACGCGGGGGCTGTTGTTCTCGAGGACGACGTCGGCGCGCTCGGCGAGGCGCAGCAAGGCGTCCCGCCCGTCCGGCGCCTTGAGGTCGAGCACGATCGCCCGCTTGTTGCGGTTGAGCATGTTGTAGGAGGAGCCGCGGTTGTAGAAGCCCGGCCAGCTCTGGTCGCCCCCCGGGAAGTGCTGCGAGCGCGTCGACTGCACGATGGCGCGCTCCACCACCACGACGTCCGCGCCGAGGTCGGCGAGGTGCCGGCCCGCGAGCGGGCCGGCCCAGGCGCTCGTCACCTCGAGCACGCGCAGGCCGGCGAGCGGGAGGGCGGGCTCACCGGGCGCGGCCCGGGGCGGGGGTGCGTCTCGCGGCTCGAGCACGAGCCCCGTGTGCTCGCCGAGCAGCGGCGCCGGCCGGCCCGGCCCCGAGGGGGAGCGGGAGAGGCGCCACGGCGGGCCCGGGACCTCGATGGCGCCGGCGCGCGGGTGGTCCAGCGATCGCCACCAGCCCCGCGCGCGCAGCTGCGCGGACTCGTCGAGGTCGGAGACGGTGTTGACCGGCGTCATCTTGAGGCCGAGGGCCTGGCCGAGGTGGTAGAGCTCCTGCATCGGATGGTCGGCGGCCCACTCGATCAGCATGCGGCGGACCTCGGGCAGCCACGCGAGCCAGCTCTCCTGGCTCTGGGCGCGCGGATCCTCCATCAGCTCGGGCCGGCCCATCATCAGGAAGACCTCGGGGCCGGCGCGGCCCCAGATCACCGCTCCGTCCCGGCAGGGGATGAGACCGGTGCCGCGCCGCCTCCACACCGCTCCGCCCCACTGCCAGGAGGAGCCGAGCCAGACCTGATCGGAGATCATCGCCTCCTGCGCGGAGACCTCGACGCGCTGCCCGCGCCCGCTCGCTGCCGCCTCGCGGAGGGCGGCGAGCGCACCCAGGGCGAGGTGCAGCCCGGCGTGGAGCTCGGCCTGGTAGCTGTGCACCATCAGCGGCTCGCGCTCCGGATCGCCGCAGAAGTACATCGAGCCGCCCGTCGCGTAGTCCGCGATCTCGGAGGAGCGCCTCCCGGCATGCGGGCCCTCCCAGCCGTAGGCGGTCGCGGCGGCGTAGACGAGCGCGGGGTTTTCCGCCTCGAGCCGCTCGAGCCCGACCCCGAGTCGCTCGAGGTCGGCGGGGGACTGCGACCCGATCAGGAGGTCGGCGCCGCGCGCCAGCGCGGCCAGGCGCGAGCGGCCCGCACCGGAGCCGAGGTCGAGCGCGGAGCTCTCCTTGCCGGCGTTGAGCGCGAGGTGGAGGCCTCCCCGCTCGAGCAGCTCGGCGTCGATCAGGGCGGGATCGGGGTGGGGCTCGGCTCCGGGGAAGGGGCCGAGGCGGCGGAGGCGGCTCCCGGAGGCCGGCTCCGCCAGCACCACGCGGGCGCCGAGATCGGAGAGCAGCCGGCCAGCGTAGGCGCCAGCGACGCCGCCCGCGAGCTCGAGAGCGACGACGCCCCCGAGCGCGCCCCCCGCCCCGCTATCCGGCGCCTGCGCCACGCGCGTCCCCGTCCCGCCGCCCCGCCGGGACGGCCCCGCGAGCCGGGCCCGATCCTACCCACCGCGGTCCAGCGGCGGACTCGCGACCAGCAGCGAAGCCCTCGGCCGCCTTGGGTGCGCTCTCGCCCGCGGCGCGCCGGCCCGCCTCGGGGCGGTGCCACGGCTCAATCTCTCGCGCGCGCGCGAGCGCGGCCGCCGAGGGCTCGCCGGGGACCAGCTCGTAGCGCTCGCCGACCGCGCCCAGCAGCGCCGCCCCGACGGCGTCCACGCCGATCCCCGGCAGCTCCTGCTCGACGGCGCCGGTCGCCTCGGGGCGCCACGCCACGCCCAGCGCCCCGTAGACGGGCGTGAGCGCCTCGCGCACGCGCGCGGCGTCGCCCACCACGACCACGCCGCCCACGTGGGCGGCGTTCGCGAGCAGGCGCTGCCCGACGCCCATCAGCTTCCGCTCGCCGCGGGCGCTGACCGAGTAGGGGCCGGGGCAGTACTCGCCCGGGACCTCGCCGACGCGGGCGTCGACCCCCAGCGAGCGGAGCGCCGCCCGCACCAGGAAGGAGAGCTCCTCGAAGCGGGCGCGGATGCCGAGCCGCGGCGTGCGCGCCGGCACGGCCCAGGCGAAGGCGAGCGTCCCCTCGTGGAAGACGGCGGCGCGGCCGCCGGCGAGCCGCTCGACGGCCGCGAAGCCGAGCCGGCGCGCCGCGCGCACGGCCTCTGGGTAGCCGCTCGCGGCGGTGTCCGCGGGTCCGAAGGCCACCTCCGGCCGCGCGCGGTAGAGGCGGAGCGTCTCCGGCTCCTCGCCCGCCGACGCGCGCTCCAGCAGGGCGCGCGAGAGCGCCGTGTCGAGGGCCGGCGCCTCCGGGCTCGCGTAGCTGCGCCTCAGGACGCGGATCGTGCGCAGCGCGCTCCCCTCCTCCCGGACGGTTCCCGTCGCGCGAGGGCTCGGGCCAGCGTAGCGTACGTCCCCGGCACGCACGCGGCGGTGCGTCCCGCGGGCGGGGAGGGCGCCGGTGGCGCTGACGCTGGGTGTGGTGGATCAGTCGCCGATCCGGCAGGGCGGCACGGCCCGCGACGCGCTCGATGAGACGAGAGCGCTCGCTGCTGCCTGCGACCGGCTGGGCTACCACCGCTACTGGCTCGCCGAGCACCACGGGACCGGGGGGCTGGCGAGCGCGAGCCCCGAGGTCCTGATCCCGCTGCTCGCCCGGGAGACCCGGCACCTGCGCGTCGGCTCGGGCGGCGTGATGCTGACGCACTACGCGGCGCTCAAGGTGGCGGAGCAGTTTCGGCTGCTGACCGAGCTCTTCCCCGGGCGCATCGATCTCGGGGTCGGCCGCGCTCCGGGGAGCGACCTCCGCACGGCGCACGCCCTCTCGCCGCTCGGCCGCCACGCCGCGGTCGACCGCTACCCGGAGCAGCTGGCCGAGCTCGTCTCGCTGCTCGAGGGCGACTATCCGCCGGGGCACCCCCTGGCCGGCGTGCGCGTGACGCCGCAGCCCGCCCGCGACGCCTCGGGCGCGCTCGCGCCCGGGGCGCTCCCGGAGGTCTGGATCCTGGGCTCGTCGACCGAGAGCGCGGCCATCGCGGCCGAGCAGGGACTCGCCTACTCCTACGCCCAGTTCATCAACCCCGTCGCCGAGCTCGGGGAGCGCGCCGCGCGCCTCTACCGCGAGCGCTTCCGCCCCTCGCGCCGGCTCCCGGAACCGCGGCTCTCCGTCGCCGTCACCGCGCTCTGCGCCGAGAGCGAGGAGCGCGCGCAGCTCCTCTCCTGGAGCCGCTTCTGCTGGCGCTTCCGCCGCTCGCGGGGCGCGGGTCGCGGGGGCGTTCCCCCGGCCGAGGAGGCGATCGCCTTCGGCTACACGCCGGCGGAGCTCGACTACGTGGAGTACGCGCGCTCGCGGTCGGCGATCGGCTCCCCGCGGCAGGTGCGCGAGCAGCTCGAGTCGTTCTCGCGCGAATACGGCACCGAGGAGCTGCTCCTGGTCACGATCACGCACGACTTCTCCGACCGGCTCCGCTCCTACGAGCTGGTGGCGGAGGCCTGCGGCCTCGCGGCCCCCGCCGCGGATCCCCGGTAGCCGGGGCGCTTGCGGCGGAGGGAGCAGGGGGCGATCCTCCCGGGGTGCCGGAAGGGGCTCCCGATATGGACTTCGCCGATACCACGGATCAGGCCGCGTTCCGCTCGCGGGTGCGGAGGCTGATCGAGGAGGAGCTCCCTCCCCGCTACCGCGAGCTCGCACGGAGCGGGCGTCCCGAGACGGCGTTCCTGTGGGAGGAGGACCGCGCCTCGAGCGATGCGGCGAAGCGCGAGGCGTCGGCCGGCTGGGCCGAATCGGTGCGCTCGCGGGGGTGGTTCGCTCCCGCGTGGCCCGCCGAGTACGGCGGCGGCGGCCTCGGGCTCCTCGCGCAGTTCATCCTCAAGCAGGAGATGGCGGCGGCCGACGCGCCCCCGCCGGGATCGAACGTCGGCATCGACATGCTCGGGCCCGTGCTGATGATCCACGGCACCGAGGAGCTCCGGCGCACGCACCTGCCCCGCATCCTCGACGCCTCCGTGGTCTGGGCGCAGGGCTACTCCGAGCCCGGCGCCGGCTCCGACCTCGCCTCCCTGCGCACGCGGGCGGTCCGCGACGGCGACGACTACGTCATCAACGGGCAGAAGATCTGGACGACGCACGCGCACCAGGCGGACTGGATCTTCGTGCTCACGCGCACCGACCCCGACCAGCCGAAGCACCGCGGCATCTCCTTCCTGCTGATGGATATCCGGACACCGGGCATCACGGTGCGCCCGCTCGTGAACATGGGCTGGCAGCACGAGTTCAACGAGACCTTCTTCGAGGACGTGCGCGTGCCGGCCGAGCAGCGCGTGGGCGAGGAGAACCGCGGCTGGTACGTGGCGATGACGCTGCTCGATCACGAGCGCTCCAACGTGACCGGCGCGGTGGCGGCACAGCGCCAGATCCGGCGCCTCGTCGAGTTCACGGGCGGCGAGGGCGGCACGCGCTCGCGCCTCGGCCGCGGCGGCGAGGGCGGGGCCCTGCGCCAGCAGCTCGCGCAGCTCGCGATCGAGTCGGAGGTGCTGCTGACCTTCTCGCTGCGGATCATCTCGATGCAGGCACGCGGCCAGGTGCCCAACTACGAGGCGTCGGTCTCGAAGATCTTCGGCGAGGCGCTGGACAAGGCCGTCGCCCGCACCGGAACCAAGCTCTTCGGGCTCTACGCTCACCTCTGGGACCCGGACGAGCCCCGCGCGCCGATGATGGCGCGCCACACCCAGAACTACTGCTTCAGCGTCGCGCGATCCATCGGCGGCGGGACGTCGGAGATCCAGCGCAACGTCATCGCGACGCGCGGGCTGGGCCTTCCCCGCGGGTAGCCGCCCGGCGCGCAGACGCGGTCATCCGGAACGGGACGGCGGCCGTCCCGGCGCCGGCCCGGGAGCTACGCCCCCGCGGAGCGCTCCGCCGGGCGGGCGCGGCGCGACTTGGACGCGCGGAGCGAGGGACTCGCCTCCGGCGCGAAGCGGCGGTTCGCGCCGCAGTTCGTGCAGGTCGCGGCCGTGCCGTCCGGGCCCGGCGCGGACAGCATCCAGTGGTGCACGCACTCGCCCCCCTCGGCGATCGATTGCGACATGTGACATTCCCCCCGCCCACCGTGCGCGCCTCAGGATAACCCGACGGCCGTCCGACCTGCTCGCGATCAGCTTCCCGCGCGCGGCTCGGCGCTCGACGGGTCCGCGTCCGGGGCGAACGGGATCTTCTGGAGGATCACCTGCCGGTCCTGCACGCGCAGCAGGCGATCGCCGGCGACATCGTCCACGACCTGCACCAGATCGTCCGCCTCGCGGATGGCGACCTCGAGCGTCCGCAGCCGCCGGCGGGAGGGCTCGGGCCGCGCGCGCTCCTCGTCGCGCATCCGCTCGAGCCGGGCGCGGTAGCCCTCCGCCAGCTGCAGCAGGCGGTCCCACGCGGCGCGGATCTCCTCGACCTCGTCAAAGAGCAGCGGGCGCCTCCCCGCTGCCGCCGCCCGGCAGCACGACCGAGGGCCGGGCCTCCCTGCGCCAGCGGTGCGGCAGCGTCACGATGCTCTCGGGCTCCCCCATCACCCAGGGCAGCCTGAGCAGGTCGCCGAGAATGCCCCGCTGCTGGCGGGCCCGCCCCGCCTCGCCGAGCGGGTTCCCCTGCGGGAGGCGCAGGCGCGCGGCCCGCGGCGCGCGGACGTACTGCGTGATCTCGGGTTTCATCGTCGCGGAGATGGTCGCGATGCCGGCTCCCTCGATGACGTTCTGGATCAGTCCCACGGACCGATGGCAGAGCCATCACCCCGGCGTCAGCAGGACCACGTCGACCCCGTCTGAGGCGAGCATCGCGGCGACCGCGGGCGCCGTCTCCGCGAGCAGCCTCCCGGGATCGGAGATGCAGCCCATCAGGCCGACGTGGCGCGGCGCCGCCGCGCCGACCGCGCCGGCAGCGGCGAGGTCGCGCAGCCGCTCGACCGGGAGCATGCAGTTCACGTCGCCGTCGGCATCGGCGTGGTTGTAGTGCTCGTGATCGATAGCGAAGGCGCCCGCGCTCGCCGTCGACGGGATCGCGTTCCACGCGGCGTCCGCGAGCTCGCAGTCGACCTCGTAGCGAGGCTGCGACCGGAGCCGGATACCGCCGGTCGAGAGCAGCGCCACCCGCGAGGCGGCGAGCGGCTTCCGGGGCGGCGACCAGTGAACCGTCTCGTTGCGGACGAAACGGAAGCGGGGATGGACGGAGGCCGCCATCACGACCCAGCGCGCGAACTTCTCCTCCCGGTCGTTCGAGAACTCCTCGGCCGGCCACCCGAAGGGCTCCTCCGATCGGGCCTCCAGCTCGATCCAGCGTCCGATCCTCGCCTCAAGCTCCGGCCACGGGAGGGGCGGATGGGCGGGCACGGTCACCTCCTGATGCGACTCTACCCCAGCGCCGCCGGCCTCGCGCGGGGTGCCGGGGCGTGGCAGACTCGCCCCGGGTCGAAGGGAGTCCCCGTGCCGCGAACCACCATCAGTTCGCCGCTCGTCTTCAGCACGCCGTGGCCGTTCTGCGCCGCGGTCCGGGCCGGCGATCTCACGTTCCTCTCGGGATCGGTCGGAGCCGATCCGCGGACCGGGGCGCTCCCGGGCGGGCGCTCAGGCTACCCGGACGCCGCCGCGCAGACCAAGGCGACGGCCGAGATGCTCGACCAGGCGCTCGCGGCGCTCGGCTCGCGGCGCGAGGAACTCGCAAGGCTGCTCGCCTACCACGCGACCTGGTCGGGCTACGAGCGCGCCGAGGGCGCGCTCTCCGGGCACTACGGCGCGGCCCAGCCCGCCCGCTCCACGGTCGGTCACGGACTGGTCTCCCCCGGCTTCCTGGTCGAGCTCGAGGGGATCGCCGTCTCGGGCGTCGAGCTCGAGCCGATCACCGTTGCGGGCGTGGGAATGCCCGAGGGGGTGCCGGCGGCGGTCCGCGCCGGGAACCTGATCTTCCTCTCCGGCCTGGCCGGCGTGGGGGAGGACGGCCGGGTCGTCGCCACCGGGGACGTCCGGGCGCAGACGCGGCAGGCGCTGGAGAACGCGCGCGCCGTGCTCGCGGCGGCCGGGGCGACGCCCCGCGACGTGATCAGGAACCACACCACGATCGTCGACTGGCGCGACTTCGACGCCTACAACGAGATCTACGCGGCGTTCTTCGGCCAGCCCTACCCCGCCCGCGCCTCGATCCAGGGCACGCTCGGCGACCCCGACCGCCTGATCGAGTTCGAGATGACCGCCGTCCTCGACGGCGGCGAGCGCACCTACGTCGACACGGGCAGGCTCGGCGCCTACCAGGACCGCGATCACTACGTCGTGCCCCGGGAGCGCATCATCCTGGACGACCGCATGACGCCGGGCGTGGCGCCGCACTGCGCCGGCGTCCGCTCGGGCGACCTGATCGCCGTGTCGGGGATGGTCGCGACCGACCTCGAGGGGAAGCTCGTGGGCCCCGGCGACGTGCGCGCGCAGACGCACGCGGTCCTGACCGGGATCGGCTACGCCCTCGAGAAGCTCGGCTCGGAGCTCGACGACGTGGTCAAGACGCAGGTCTCGCTCGTCGACTGGCGACACTACGCCGCCTACAACGAGGTCTACGCGCAGTACTTCAGCGAGCCCTACCCGGCGCGCGCGACCGTGCAGGGCGGCCTCGCCCAGTACGGGCTGCTCGTCGAGGTCGAGGCCTACGCCGTCGCCGGCGCCTCCTCGTCCGCGACCGTGCTCGTGGGCGAGACCGGCTAGGGCCGGCGCGCCCGGTGGAGCGCCGCCTCGAGGGCCGGTGCGGGGTCGTGACCGGAGCGGCCTCCGGCATCGGGCGCGCGACGGCGGCGCGGCTCCCGGCCGACGGGGCGCGCGGGGCGCTGCTCCACCCCCCCCCCACCGACGCCCGCGGGGGGCGCGGCGCCGGCCGGCGGCACGCC
>JAPONQ010000113.1 GCA_026713865.1 Chloroflexota bacterium
CGCGAAGCCGACGCGCAGCCCGGCGGCCACGCCGTCGCCCAGGCCGCGGCCGCGGACGTACGAGCGCGCCTCGCGGCTGCGCCCGTACTGCCCGGCGTAGTGGGAGACGGCGGCCTCGATGACCGCCGCCTCGTCCGCGGCTACCGCCCGTACCGGCCGCCGGAGCGGCGCTAGCAGGGCGGCGGGCGGCGCGCGCCTCTCACCGGCGCTCGCAGCGAGCCGGGCGACCGTCTCCCGGAACCCGGTCCCGCGCAACCGGCGGACGAAGTCGAAGACGTCGCCGCCCGAGTCGCAGCCGAAGCAGAAGTACCTGCCCGACTCGGTGTAGATCACGAGGCTCGGCGTGCGGTCCTCGTGGAACGGGCAGAGCCCGACCAGGCGGCGTCCGGAACGCCGGAGTTCGACTCCGGCGCCCGCCACCGCGTGCGCGATCGGGTGCCGGGCCCGGATCGCCTCAATGTCGAACAGCTCAGCCACTGCCGTGCAGCTCGTGAAGGCACCGCCGTAGGGCGCCCCGGCCGTCGGCCGGGTGCCGCTCGGGCGGCGCCGCCGGCGGGTCGCCGGACTGCCGGCGGCGGAGACTGAGCCTCGCGCCGCCTCCTTGCCCGCCCGGACGGGCAGACAATGCCGAGGCGGCGGACCCCCCCGCCCCGCGTCGCTCCCCCGGCCCGCCCGGGGCCCCCGGATCGCCTCCCCTCCCGGCGGGCCCCCGCGGCCGGGCGGAGGCGACTTTCCTCCTGCATGTGACCCGCCCTCCCTCGGACACGTGGCGGACATCCGCCGCTCCCGTCCTGTCCGCGGGCGGGCGCACGCCGCCCGCGGACAGGACGAACACGGGGCCGCCGGAGGGCGGCCCCGAAAGGGGACGGCGGTGCCGGTGGTCAGGAGGGGGTCAGGCGAGCGGGCGTGCACCCCTGAGCGCCTGCGGGGCGAAGCGACGCCCGGGCTCCCAGCGCCTGAGACCGAGCGCCGAGATGACCTCCCAGCGGCCGTCCGCGGCGGGGACCAGCACGGCGCCGCGGCCGAAGCCGGCGCGGTAGTGGATGGCCGCCAGCAGATCGAGTCGGCGGCAGGCGGTGAGCCAGCAGCCGTAGAGGTGGCGCGCCAGCTCCTCGGGCAGCCCCTCCAGCTCGGCGGCCTCCAGTAGCTCGATAGCCCGGGCCGGCTCGCGCCGGTGCAGGCGCCGCGCCTCGCGGAGCGCCGCTTCCGCAGCCCTGGTGTTGACCTGCTGCTCGCGTCGTCGTAGCGTTGCGAACGTTAGTTCGAGGTCCGGTGCGCTGCTGATCTTCTTTTCCAGGGATGACAGCAGCCGCCGGGCCTCACTATTTCTTCCGCCGTCCAGGTGCTCCCCGGCCAGCTCCAGTTCCTCTCGCATCCTCGCCCCCTCCGTATGGGCCCGTTCCTCCGCCAGCAGCCGGGCGATGTCGCCCTGCCCGGCGAGGGCCGCGGCCTCGCGTTCCAGCGCGGCGGCGTGCGCCTCGGCCCGGTTGACGAGCCGTCCGGCCGTCGCCGCGACGCTCTCCGCCCGGCGCCCAGAAGCCGGCTCGAACGCCGACTCCGCGAGCGCGCCGGCACGGTGCGAGGCCTCGTCCAGCTCCGCGGCGACCCGCCTCAGGCGGGCGGCTTCTGCCCGGACCGCCCGCAGGCGGTCGAGACCCTGCTCCGCCTCCCGGCGGCGCTCGCCGTCAGCGGCGAGCAGCGCCGCGAGTTCGCCGAGCGCCCGCCGCGCCGCCTGCGCGAGCGCCTCCAACTCCTCCGGACCGCTGCCCCGGATCACGGGCACGAGCGCCCGCGCCCTGGGAACCGGTCCCGCCTCCGCGAACAGGTCGCGGACCCCCGCCAGCTCACGCAGGCTCGTGAGCAGGACTTGCTGCGTCACCTTCCATCGCTCCTTTCCGCCGCCGCGGCGAATGCGCCGTTGCGGCCCTCGAACGCCTCCAGGGGCGATCGCTCCTTCTCGAACGGCCCGACCCACTCACCCGGCTCGGGCCCTGCCGGCGCCGCCTCGGGGCCGGTCTCCGCCGCCGCCCGGGCCAGGCTCACGGGCGTGCCGAGCTCGCCTGAGACAACGCGCTGGAGCTGCTGCCTCAGCGTCGCCAGCAGATCCCCGTCGTCCATCTCCCGGCCGCCGGCCGTGAGTGCCAGGAAGAGCACGTTCCGCCTCCGGCCCTCCGCGTCCTCGAACACCTGCAGCAGCGACGCCAGCGGCCCCCCCTCCAGCCCGACCGTGCGCGGCACGGCCAGGAGCAGGTGCCCGGGCGGCGTGACGCCGAGCCCCGCGAGGTGATCCCGCGTCGCGCGCGTGATCGCCCGCCTCAGGCGCCGCCCCCGCCTTCCGTCCAC
>JAPONQ010000114.1 GCA_026713865.1 Chloroflexota bacterium
CGCGAAGCCGACGCGCAGCCCGGCGGCCACGCCGTCGCCCAGGCCGCGGCCGCGGACGTACGAGCGCGCCTCGCGGCTGCGCCCGTACTGCCCGGCGTAGTGGGAGACGGCGGCCTCGATGACCGCCGCCTCGTCCGCGGCCACCGTCCGTACCGGCCGCCGGCGCGGAATCAAAGCGGCGGCGGGCGGCCGGCGCCCCTCACCGGCGCTCGCCGCGAGCCGGGCGACCGTCTCCCGGAACCCGGTCCCGCGCAGGCGGCCGACGAAGTCGAAGACGTCGCCGCCCGAGTCGCAGCCGAAGCAGAAGTACCGCCCCGACTCGGCGTAGATCACGAGGCTCGGCGTGCGGTCCTCGTGGAAGGGGCAGAGCCCGACCAGGCGGCGTCCCGAGCGCCGGAGCTCGACTCCGGCGCCCGCCACCGCGTTCGCGATCGGGTGCCGGGCCCGGATCGCCTCGATGTCGAACAGTTCAGCCACTGCCGTGCAGCTCGACCAGGCGCCGTAGGGCGCCCCGGCCGTCGGCCGGGTGCCGCCCGGGCGGCGCTACCGGTGGGTCGCCGGACTGCCCGTGGCGGAGACGGAACTCCGCCCCGCCTCCTTGCCGGCCCGGACGGGCAGACAATGCCGAGACGGCGGACCGCGCCGTCTCGCGTCGCTCCCCGGGCCGGCCGGGGTTCTCGTGATCGCCTCGCTTCCGGAGGGCTCGCACCGCCTGGCGGAAGCGACTCCTCTTCTGCATGTGACACGTCCTTCCTCGGACACGTGGCGGACACCCGCCGATCCCTTCCCGCCTTGGGGGCGGGCGCACGCCGCCCGCGCGCGGGCACGACGAACACGGGGCCGCCCGAGGGCGGCCCCGAAGGGGACGGCGGTGCCGGTGATCAGGTGGGGATCAGGCGAGCGGGCGTGCACCCCGGAGCGCCCGCGGGGCGAAGCGGCGCCCGCGCTCCCAGCGTCGGAGGCCAAGCGCCGAAACGACCTCCCAGCGGCCGTCCGCGGCCGGGATCAGCACGGCGCCGCGGCCGAAGCCGGCGCGGTAGTGGATGGCTGCCAGCAACTCGAGGCGGCGGCAGGCGGTGAGCCAGCAGCCGTAGAGGTGGCGCGCCAGTTCCTCCGGCAGCCCCTCCAGTTCGGCGGCCTCCAGTAGCTCGATAGCCCGGGCCGGCTCGCGCCGGTGCAGGCGCCGCGCCTCGCGGAGCGCCGCCTCCGCAGCCCTGGTCTTGACCTGCTGCTCGCGCCGTCGTAGCGTTGCGAACGTTAGTTCGAGGTCCGGTGCGCTGCTGATCTTCTCTTCCACGGATGACAGCAGCCGCCGGGCCTCACCAGTTCTGCCGCCGTCCAGGTGCTCCCCGGCCAGCGCCAACTCGTCTCTCATCCTCGCCTCCTCTTCCTGCGCCTGCTCCTCCGCCAGCAGCCGTGCGACGTCCCCGCGCTCCGCGAGCGCCGCAGCCTCGCGTTCCAGCGTGGCGGCGTGCGCCTCCGCCCGGTTGACGAGCCGCCCGGCCGTCGCCGCCACGCCCTCCGCGCGCTTCGCGGCGGCGGGCTCGAAGGCCGACCGCGCGAGCGCGCCTGCACGGCGCGAGGCCTCGTTCAGCTCCGCGGCGACCCGCCTCAGGCGGGCGGCCTCTCCCCGGACCGCGCGCAGGCGGCTCAGGCCCTGCTCCGCCTCCCGGCGGCGCTCGCCGTCACCGGCGAGCAGCGCCCCGAGTTCGCCGAGCGCCTGCCGCGCCGCCTGCGCGAGCGCCTCGATCTCTTCTGGACCGCTGTCCCGGATCACGGGCACGAGCGCCCGCGCCCTGGGGACCGGTCCCGCCTCCGCGAACAGATCGCGGACCCCCGCCAGCTCACGCAGGCTCGTGAGCACGACTTGCTGCGTCACCTTCCGTTGCTCCCTTCCGCCGCTGCGGCGAATGCGCCGCCTGGGCCCCCGAACGCCTCCAGGGGCGATCGCTCCCTCTCGAATGGCCCGACCCACTCGCCCCGCTCGGGTCCGGCCGCTGTCTCCCCCGGGCCGGCCTCCGCCGGCGCCCCGGACAGGCTCACGGGCGTGCCGAGCTCGCCTGAGACGACGCGCTGGAGCTGCTGCCGGAGCGTCGCCAGCAGCTCCCCGTCGTCCACCTCCCGGCCGCCGGCCGCGAGCGCGAGGAAGAGCACGTTCCGCCTCCGGCCCCCTGCCTCCTCGAACACCTGCAGCAGCGACCCCAGCGGACGCCCCTCCAGCTCGACCGTGCGCTGCACGACCACGAGCAGGTGCCCCGGCGGCGTGACGCAGAGCCCGCGGACGTGATCCCGCGCCACGCGCGTGATCGCCCGCCTGAGGCGCCGCCCCCGCCTTCCGTCCACGTCGGCCTTGACCGTCGGGCGCCACGGCCGCCGCCACGAGGCGGACGCACGCCGCATCGCAACCAGCCGCCGTCCGCACCAGCCCCGCATGCGGGCCACCGGCCCCGCGGCCCGGCGGCTCCGGCTCCTCTTCCTGCCGGCCATACCGCACTCCTTCCTGTTGCACCGTCCCGGTCGGTCGAACGGGACGGTCTGACTTCGATCGCCCGGCTCGCGCCGGAAATGGGGAAGCCCCGTAGCTCGGGAGCCATACGGGGCCGCTTCGCCGCCGACACCCGACCCGCGGCACGCGCGCGGCGATGCCGCTGCTGGCCCCATCGAGGCCCCGGTACCGGTCGTCGCCTGTGGTCACATCCATGCGAGCCCGCGTCGGCGGGTCCGCTTCATGCCTTCTTCCCCGGTGGTCCTCCTCCTCTGCGCGTACCTCGCGGTCCGCCGCATCGCTGGCTTCGCTGCCGGTCGTGCACCTCCCCTACTCCTGGATCCCGGTTTGACCTGCCTGCCCGATTCGACGCCGACCTCGGAGAGCGCTGCTCGTTGCCTCGCGTGAGGGTGATCCGTGCCGCTGTCCCGGATGAGCGATCCGTGCCGGTTCCTGTGCTCCTGGGAGCGGCGCTACCGGCGAAACGCACTGCTGACGGGGGGAAGGCTACTCGCGACCGGTCCACGGGAAGTCCACCGGCGCACAACGGGGAGGTCCACACGGTCCACCGTTGGTCCACAAAAGGTCCAAATCCGCCGGGCGCGCCCGCACGAACCCTGCGGCGGGCCGTCTCGCCGGTCGGGCCGACCGGCAGGAATCCGCAGGTTTGGCCAGATTCGCACGCCGTGTGGACCGATCTTGGACCGGAATTACCCGCGGATGATTGTGATCTTGATCCTCACGCGGTTGTTCGTGTGGGAGTGATGCGTCCTGCTTGCCGGCGTCCCGGCATACCCGCATCGTCATCACGGTCGGGCTCACCCCTCGACCGATCGGGGTTGGTCGCACCTGTGACGGTGATCGGCTCGCGGTCACCCTCCACATGGGTGCACTCCCACCTGTCCGCTACACGGACACCCGTGTCCATACGAGCACGCTGGTCACGTCCCCCGCGACGGCCGGTGCGCGGTAGCTCTCAGCATCGAACGCGCTCGGACCCTGCCCGTGTCCGCCGCCCCCGGGTTCCGGGGCCGCGCGCTATTCGCGGTGAAGCGAGAAGGACAGCTCGTAGACCCAGAGCTCGAGGTTGGGTACGACGGCGATCGCCATTCGCAGGGAGTCCGAACCCGAGCCTGCCACCAGCATGCCGCTCACCCGCCGTCCCTTCGCCAGCCTGGCCTGGACCCAGCCCATGTAACCGAGGATCTGCCCGATCGCCCGCCGGTCGGGCTGATCGCGCTTCGTCTCGATCACGACGAAGTTGCCGTCGCGGTCCATGCAGAGGAAGTCGATCGTGCCCACGCCGGGATCGGATGTGATGAACTCCCGCCCCCTTGGCCCCTCGAAGAGGTCCAGGTGAGGGAAGTGCTGCTTCCAGTTGCGGAAGAGATAGTCCTCGAGGTGCAGCTCAAGCAGGGCTACGCCTCCGAGCTCGTCACCGGGCTCAGGATCGGCGTCTTCGTCGCCTCCCGCCGGCGCCAGGCCCGCTGATGGATCTCGAAGCCACTCCATCACCTGGGTATAGCTGTACTGATCGAGGTCATCCCGCGGCTGGTCCAGGAACGTGCGTCGTTCCGCCTCCGTGAGCAATCGGTAGCGCTTCCCGCGCATCGTCGGGTCATCGGTGATGAGGCGCGGGTCCTTCAGGTAGCGCAGGCCAGGGGAGTGCTTTTTGCTCGGGTCGTTGATGCAATGAAATCTCGCGTTGTGGCGAACGCTCCCGAGGTTAGTGCCGGGCGCGATCGCCTCCACGGCGTGCGCTATCTCGCCGCTTCCGAGCCAGGGACGGCCCTCTTCGTGCGCGCCCTTGAGCGCGTCCACGATCAGCTCCCAGATCGCCATGGTGACTCCCCTCGTCGTGCGCCGCTGCTGCCCCGGTGGTGACGTGGCGGAGCATATCGCCGGCGCAGCGGCGGCCGGGCATCGCCGCTGTGACGTCGCCGCGAACACGCTGCGGCGTGACCGGCGGCGAGCCGTGCCGGTGGTCGACCGCCGATTCATCCGCCCGGGATGCCGGGTTCGATGGATCCGACCCGGAAGTCGTGCCACCGGTGTCGTGGAGGAGGCGCGAGCCAGGTCGGCGGCGGGACGTCGCACCGGGGTCCGCACCGGAAGCCACCACCACCGGCCGGTAGCGGGCGCCGGCGCCCTGGCCTGCGCCACGCCGGTGTACGCCCGCGCACGGCAGCTGCCGGTGTGGAGCCGCACGCGCGAGAGCCACCAGCCGCGCGCCGCGCTGCTGGCCGTCGCACAGCAGTCGGGCGGGTGCGTCGACAAGCGGTTGCGCCCTTGGGGACGCCATCAGGTGTGTGTACGGAGGCAGGCACAGGGCGGTTCGCTCGCTCGCCCATTGAGCGGCCTCCTGTGCACAGTGGTCACGGAAGGGGGGATGTTGATGCCCACGTTCACGAAGATGAACCCTGATGATGTGTCCACCGGCCGGGGACGCGCTGCCGCCGAGCAGCGAAGGCCCTACATCGAGGCCCTGGAGGCGGGCGACGCGGGCAGCGTCACGCTCGAGCGCGGCGAGAAGCCGGCGACCGTGAAGCGGATGCTCCAGGAGGCGGCGCGCCGGGCGAACGTCCGCATCCGCTCCTCGTGGACGGACGACCGGCAGCGCGTGCTGGTCTGGAAGAAGGTCGGCACGCGCTGAGGCGCCGCCGGGCCGCGGGGCGCGCTCCCGACGGCCCCCGCCTCGCGGTCGGCACTCCGCTCCGACCTGCAGCGCCGCGGCGCCACGCACGTAGCGCACAGCGCTCCGCGGGTCGCTTGCGCGCCTGCACTTCCTCCACGAATTGCACTCTTGCAAATCGGGCTGTTGGCAGGAC
>JAPONQ010000115.1 GCA_026713865.1 Chloroflexota bacterium
ACCCGCTCGTCGCCGCGCTCCAGCGCGTCGCGGAGGCGCTCGGCGTCCTCGTAGGCGACCTCGCGCTCGGCGGAGGCGATGCGGCCGCCCCTGGCGTCGAGCAGGCGCGACGACTGGAGTTCGACGAGGCGCTGCGTCAGGTCGCGCACCGCGTCGCCGGAGTCCAGCGGCTCCAGGTGTAGGCTGAGGTCGAGCGGCTCACCGCCGTCGATGAGCCGCCCGAGCCAGTTCGGGGTCACGTGGCGCGGGTAGTCGGTGAGCGCCAGCACCCGAGAGAGCCGCCCGTCGACGGCGAGGTGGCCCCGCGCCTCCTCGATGGCGGTGGGCGCCACCACGTCCAGGGCGGAGCGCTCCCCCGCTGCGAAGCGTCGGGCGGCGGCCGGGCTGCCGGCGCCGCGGTTCCGGCGCCGGAGCAGTGCCGCGGGGCTACGCACGGGAGGCCGCCTCGCGGCGCGCGGAGAAGGCGGCGGGCGAGGTGACGACGGGCGCCGGGTCCACGACCCCGCCGCCGGCGCGGCCGGCGGCGCCGCCGAGCGTGTCGCGCCAGAGCGCCGCCAGCTCGCCCGCGCCGAGGCGCCGCGCGCTCACCCCGAACGAGCCGAGGCCCTGCGCCACCTCGCCCGAGCGGAAGGCGAGCGTGCGCCGCGCCCGGGTGAGGTCGCTCTGCCGCCGAGGGGAGTGCGCGCCGGGCCGCAGCAGCCGGCGCAGGCCCGGCCAGCCCGGCGCCTCCCGCCCCGGCGCCGCATCCGCCCCGGCCGGTACGACCACGTAGAAGCGGCGGTCGAGCAGCGTCCGCTCGCTCGCGATGCGCCGCACGAACGCCTCGTGGTCGCGCGCGAGCCTGCGCAGCGTCTCCGTGCCGCGGGGGGCATCGCCGAGACCGGCGAGGTAGCCCTCGACGTCGGCCGGGACCACCCGCACCAGCACCTGCAGCGGGTAGGCGAGGCCGTTCAGGAAGCGCCGGTAGCCGGCGAGGATCGCCTCCTGCTCCGGCTCCGACTTGAGCGCGAAGTGGACGCCCTGGGCCTCCAGCACCGCTCGGTACTCGCCGCCGCGCAGGTGCACGACGTCACCCGAAATCTCCTCCAGCGGCAGCAGCTCCTGCACGCTCGCCGGTCGCCGTCTCCCGTTACCGCGTGACCACATGTCCATCCCCTTCCCCGCGTGCTCCATCAGCGCCAGCGCCTTCTGCACGCCCGTCGCCTCCGTCTTCCGTCGAGCCGCTGCCGCGTGCGCGATTTCCGGCGCGGCCGGCGGTGGGCACGCCGCCTCGGCGAGCGGGCGCAGCTCCGGCACCCGCGCCAGCACTGTCTGCGGTCACGGCGCGGCGGCATGCCCGTCCCCTCTCCTCGTGACCGCGTGGACGGGTGGCCCGGCGAGCGGGCGCAGCACGACCTCGCGGGCGGCGCGCGGGGGCACCGGGCGCTCCCGCGGCCGCCAGACGGCGGCGCGGGGCATCGCTCGGTAGCGCAGCAGCACGAACGCCCACTCATCGAGCGGGCGCCCCTGAGGCCGCCAGAAGACGAGCGCCAGCGTCGCCGCCACCACGAGCGCGCCCGCGCAGAGGCGGACGGCGAGCGGCCGCGGCAGGGGGCCGGCCGCCGCGCGGGGGCGGCGGCCGCCCCGGCGGGCGGGGGGGGACCGAGCCGACGCGCGGGCGCGGGCCGCCCCCGTGCCGCTGCCGCGCGCCGTCCGCCTCTGCGCGGGCGCGCTCGTGGTGGCGGCGACGCTGGCGCTCGTCTTCTGGCGGCCTCAGGGGCGC
>JAPONQ010000116.1 GCA_026713865.1 Chloroflexota bacterium
ACCCGCTCGTCGCCGCGCTCCAGCGCGTCGCGGAGGCGCTCGGCGTCCTCGTAGGCGACCTCGCGCTCGGCGGAGGCGATGCGGCCGCCCCTGGCGTCGAGCAGGCGCGACGACTGGAGTTCGACGAGGCGCTGCGTCAGGCCGCGCACCGCGTCGCCGGAGTCCAGCGGCTCCAGGTGCAGGCTGAGGTCGAGCGGCACACCGCCGTCGATGAGCCGCCCGAGCCAGTTCGGGCTCACGTGGCGCGGGTAGTCGGTGAGCGCCAGCACACGCGCGAGCCGCCCGTCGACGGCGAGGTGGCCCCGCGCCTCCTCGATGGCGGTGGGCGCCACCACGTCGACGGCGGAGCGCTCGCCCGCTGCGAAGCGCCGCGCGGCGGCCGGGCTGCCGGCGCCGCGGTTCCGGCGCCGGAGGAGCGCCGCGGGGCTATGCACGGGAGGCCGCCTCCCGGAGCCCGGAGAAGCCCGCGGGCGACGTGACGACGGGCGTCGCGACCGGAGGTTCGTCGCCGGCGGTGCCCGCGGCGCCGCCGAGCGCGGCGCGCCAGAGCGCTACCAGCTCGCCCTCGCCGAGCCGCCTCGTGCTCACCCCGAAGGCGCCGAGGCCCTGCGCCACCTCGCCCGAGCGGAAGGCGAGCGTGCGCCGCGCCCGGGTAAGGTCGCTCTGCTGCCGCGGGGACTGCGCGCCGGGCCGCAACAGCCGGCGCAGGCCCGGCCAGCCCCGTTCGGGGGCGCCGTCCGCCTCGGCCGGCACGACCACGTAGAAGCGGCGGTCGAGCAGCGTCCGCTCGCGCGCGATGCGCCTGACGAACGCTTCGTGGTCGCGCGCGAGCCTGCGCAGCGTCTCCGTGCCCCCCAGGGCGCCCCCGAGACCTGAGAGGTAGCCCTCGATGTCGGCCGGGACCACCCGCACCAGCACCTGCAGCGGGTAGGCGAGGCCGTTCAGGAAGCGCCGGTAGCCGGCGAGGATCGCCTCCTGCTCCGGCTCCGACTTGAGCGCGAAGTGGACGCCCTGGGCCTCCAGCACCGCGCGGTAGTCCCCGCCCCGCAGGCGCACGACGTCGCCCGAGATCTCCCCCAGCGGCAGGATCTCCTGCACGCTCGCCAGCCGCCGCCTCCCGCTACCGCGTGACCACATACGCCACTCCCTTCCGTGCCGCCGGCCGAACTTCGGGTCCCATCAGCGCCAGCGCCTCCTGCACGCCCGTCGCCTCCGTCTCCCGGCGAGCCGCGGCCTGCTGCGCGACTTCCGGCGCGGCCGGCGGTGGGCTCGCCGCCTCGGGGAGCGGGCGCAGCTCCTGCACCCGCGCCAGCACCGTCTCCTGTCACGGCGCGGCGGCATGCCCGTCCCCTCTCTTCGTCACCGCGTCGACGGATGGCCCGGCGAGCGGGCGCAGCACGACCTCGCGGGCGGCGCGCGGGGGAACCGGGCGCTCGCGCGGCCGCCAGACGGCGGCGCGGGGCATCGCCCGGTAGCGCAGCAGCACGAACGCCCACTCATCGAGCGGGCGCCCGGCGGGCCGCCAGAAGACGAGCGGCAGCGTCGCCGCAAGCACGAGCGCGCCCGCGCCGAGGCGCAGGGCGAGCGGCAGCGGCAGGTCGCCGACCGCGGCGTGGGCCAGCGCCAGGCCGCAGGCGGCGGCGAGCAGCTGGCGCATCGTCAGGCCGAGGACCGCCCTGTCGGCGACGCCGAGGTGGGTCGGGATCTCGTGGCGCCCCGTCACGCCATCGCCCCCTGCACGATGCCGGCGATGGTGCGCGCGAGCAGCACGATCGCGAGCCCGCCGAGCGCGTTGAAGATCGCCGTCTTGCCCGCCTCCATCTGGCGCGGCGAGCCGGCCGCCGACATGTAGAGGAAGGCCCCCCACATCACGAAGAACGCCGAGACCGCTACCGCCACGCCGGTGCCGATGGCCAGCAGGTTCCCGAACAGCGTGTTGATCTCTTCCA
>JAPONQ010000117.1 GCA_026713865.1 Chloroflexota bacterium
CGAAGCGCCGTTGTGCGATGCCGAGCCACTCGCCGTAGACCCAGCGGGTCTGCTGGTCGCTGGCCTGCCCGAGGACCGCGGTGGCGAGGACCGCCAGCGCGCCGTCGAGGTCGTCCTGCTGCCGCAGCCGCCGCGCCTCGTGGACGCTGCGGGCGATGCCCTGCTTGGTCTCCGGGGCCGCTCCGAGGAGCGCCTCGAAGATGCGGTCGACCAGTTCCTCGAGGCTGCGTCCGGGGCGGCCGCCCGCCTCGCTCGCAGCCATGCTCATCGTCGTCGTTGCCATCGTCATGACCGTCCTCCTTGGTGGTCTCGTTGCCGTGTCGTGCGCCCTCGCGGGCAAAGAAGTGGGGCCGTCTCCGGAGAGACGGCCCCATGTGTCGTGGTGGCTGTGGTGGGGCGAAGCCCAGGGACGTTAGCGCCGGGCCACCCTGCGTCGTCGGCGGCTCGGGAGGAGCCGTGCGACGAGGAGCGTTCCGATGCCGAGGCCGGCCGCGTTGAGCACGGCCAGTTCACCGCCGTGGCCGAGCAGCAGCGGTGCCGCGAGCAGCGCCGCCAGCCCCGCGAGAACCGCGAACCTCCGCGCCGGCCAAGGCCTGCGAGGAACCGGGGCGGCGGCCTCGGGGACGGGCTCGTAGGCCGTCCAGATCGGCAGCCCGATGACGCCCTCCAGTGCGGTGACGATGTGGCCGCGCGTGCAGCCGCCGGTGTGGCAGCGCACGTCGATGCCGTTACCGTCGGGCCGCTGCCGGAACGCCAGTCCGTCGGGCTCGTCGCCCTCGTGGCAGACGGCGGTGCTCGTCCGGAACCAGCCCCGCTCGAAGGCGACCTCGTGCGGGATGAGGCTCGCGATGCGGCCCGCGCTCGGGCCGGTGTAGCGCTGCGTGCTGGCGCGCATCTCCATGGCGTCTCCCTGTGTTGCGTGCATTCCCGTGACCTCCTTCGTCACTGCGTGCTCGTCGTTGACTGGCGACCCGCACCGGCATCCGGTGCTCGGGTCTTGGCTCGGTGGATTGTCTGTCGCTGGCTGCACTCCGCTTACGGTCGGATGCCGGACCGGGGAAACGGGGTGGCTGGGCCGCGAATGCAAAGCGGCCGGGCTGCGATGCACTCGCAACCGGCTCGTATCAGGGCGCGGCGGACGTGGGGAACGGGCCGGGTGCAAGACGCACCTCGCCCAGGGACTCCGAGTGGCCGGCGCTCGGCGCTCAGCCGCTGCGGCAGGTATCCCTCGGGGGCCGGCCTTCGGGAGAGCTCGGCTCTACCCCTCCGGTGCGGTCCTCCGGGCGACCGTGCGGTGAGTTCGACTCGGACCGCTCGGTCGTCCCAGGGTCAGGGACGGACCCTCCAGGTTTCTCAGGCAGGAAACGCTGGAAAAGCCAGACACTGCGGTCGAGTGTCCGCGACGGCGCGTGCGATGGGAAGGGGTTTCGGGCCGATCCGCCCGAATCAATGGCTCCAGTGGTGCGCTGGTGAAGCAGGGACCGGTGCGTCTACCGCCACCACAGCCCGAGCGTGAGCACGCGCCGCAGCCAGCGCAGGGCCACGCGCCACCGTCGCTCGGAGCGGAGGTCCGCCAGTTCCCGCCGGCGCCACCCGAGATAGCGCTCGCGCTCGGAGGCATGGAGCGGCTCCGTGTTCGGCGGGAGCGCCAGGCCGTGCTCGCCGATGAGCGCGATCTCCAGCTCCATGACGCGCTCGCGGCGCAGCGCTTGCTCGGCCTTCGAGCCCTCGCCGCGCCTGCCGACGAGCGACCGCCACTCCTCGACGAGGGCCATGCCCGCGCCGTAGGACTGCCCCTCGTCCGGCTGCGGCTCCAGCGTCACCACGCCTCGGCATGCGCCGCTGGCGTGACCCGCGTCGCCGTCCGCCGCTGGCCCGCCGCCGTGCTCGCGACCCTGCCACCGCTCCACCCGGGCCAGCCGGCCTGTGAGCGCCTCCACGGTCGCGGCCCCGGCCTCCAGCCTGCGGCCCAGCTCGCCGACCGCCGCGCTGGCGGACTCCGCCGCCGCCGCTTGCGCCTGTTCGACGGCCGCCACGCGCTCTTCCAGCGCCTCGGACCGTCGCTCCAGCGCCTCGACCCGCGCCCGGTGCCTGAGCCCCGCCTCGCCGCCTTCTTCCAGCACGCGCCGCTTGAGGGCGTCGCGAATGCGCGGCAGCAGCACCCCCGTCTCAAGGGCCCGGTCCAGCGTGCGGTAGCTCACGCCCAGGGACGCGGCGGTCTTCATCTTGCGGTCGCCGCCCACGAGGTCGCGGAGCAGGGCGACCAGCCGCTCGTCCTCGTCGCGCTCGTCGCCGTCGGGAACCGGCTCGTTCCCGTGCACGGCGTCTCCGCCTCCGTCAGGGGCTGGCTCGTGTCCGTTCACGGTGTCGCCGCCTCCGTCAGCGGGGTGGCTGTGCTCGTTCACCGCGTCCCCACCTCCGTCAGCGGGTGGCTCGTGCTCGTTCACGGCGTCTCTCCCGCCCACTTGTGGAGGTGTGGGCCGCCGGCCCCGGCCACCGAAGCCCCGCCCGTCGACTTGCGTTTCTGCAAGTTCACGGCCCTGAAGCTGGCAACCGGGCCGTCCACCTGAGTGTTGGCTGTGATGTAGCTGTTCCCGCGCGACACCCCGGTTCTCCCTTGTACCGCCGGTACCTTCGACCAACTTGCATTTCTGCAACCGGCCGTGCATCTCCTGTACGCCCCTACTACATCACGACGGCCCCCGGAACTTGCATGCCTCGTGAGGGGGCTCGCGCGCGAGCCCGCCCCGTACGGGAGCCCCCTACGCTGCCTCCCCCGGCAGCGTGCCGACCGAGCCTTGGCGCGAGACACGTGTGCCGGACTCGCGAGTGCCCTTCCCTTTCGCGCATCGAAGTCTGAGCATGGTTATCGAGTGGCGGTCGCCCGGTAGAGGCTGGCCCAGCCGACCCATAAGCCGGTCAACTCTGCCGCTCGGGGGGTGTTCCGCCTTGGACGGAGACCACGTGCCCAGCCGCGCCGACGCCGCAGCTTCCGGTGGTGCGCTCGACCCAAGGATCCCGGAGTGGGCGAGTGCCGCAGCGCTTGCCTATCTGTCGGCGCTCGTGCGGGAAGTGCCACACATCATCGAGGCTGCGGACCACTCGCACCTCTCCCGCGCGGTCGGGCGGCGCTTCACGGAGGAGGGCGCCCAAAACGAGCACTCGGTGTCCGTGGAACTCCTCGTCTGCCCCGGTCGGGAGTGCAGGGTGGATGATGGCGGGATTCGTTCGTGGAAGCAGTGGGCCGGGGACCGGGGCCTGCACGTCCTGAAGGGGAGCGATGTTCGGTCCGACGAGGAGATGGCGGCGGCTGCGATACGGGCGGTGATCCCGGAAGCGAACATCGCGAAGCGACCGCAGGACATGCAGCGCAGGGCGGACTTCTGCGTCGTTCTCCCTGACGGGCGCTCGGTCGATGTCGAGGCCACGATGCACACCGACGGGGACCGCCGAGCCGTGAGCAACGCACGCAGCCGCCGGGCCGTACCCGGGCTTGAGAACGACTGGCACGTAGTCGTTCGCGACAACCGCTATCTGAACGACTACTCGGGTGACAACGCCTTCTCGGTCAACGAGGTGCGGAAGGTGCTGGCCGAGGTTCTGGCGCGCGTCGAGAACGGCGAATTCGGCCCGGCCGACGATGCGAGGATCGAAGCGATGTGCGAGCAGCAGATCGCTCAGGAGTGGCGATGGACCTTGAACGACACGCTTGAGTCGGAGCCACCCCTCAAGATCTCCATCCTCGGGAAGGAGCCTTCCGGCGCGGGCGATGGAAGCCTCCACATCACCACTGCAACCTCCGTGTCCCATTTCTCCAGGGTGACCGATGCCTCCGCCGTGGCCTCCGCTGTGCAGCAGTCCATCGACCACAAGCTGGAGCGCGACCAGTGGGACAGCACGGCGGACTCGAAGTGGCTCGTGGTGGTTCTGGACGAGGGCAAGGCCACGACGCAGTTGCGGGGCGTGACGGAGTTCGACGACGCGCTCCTGGACTCTAGCGACATCACGTTTCCTGGTCTCGACGAAGTGTGGGTGGTCGCCTTCGCCGATGGGAGGCTCACAGCCCTCCGATGCACAGGGGCAGGCTCACGATGGCGCCTTTACCGAAACCTCGACATCCAACCTCAACTCGAGGCGGGCTAACCGGCGGGAGGGTCTGGTCGCCACCGGCTTCTCGCGGGCCGGGGAGGACGACGGCGCATAGCGACGTGCGAGCAGGAGGCAGGCCGATGCCGGTGAGCGACGCCGTAATCGAGCAACGCGCGGAGGAGGCGGTGTCCGACTACATCGAGCATCACCGAGACGATGCCGCACGCGAGCTGCGCTTCTATCGGTTGATGCCGACAGTCGCCCGGGCCATCCACCGCGGTGCTCGCGCGCGCACCGCCGACCGCGGCAAGCACCCGCACCAGTGGCGGATCCCCCGCGACACCCTCCGTGAGTTCGGAGCGCAGCTTGCGCGGCACGAACACGTCCTGCGTGAAGTGGAGTCCTTCGCCGACCTCCATCTAGTAGTGGAGGAGGTCGGCCGGCCGATTCACGGCATTGGCGAGCTCGCGATCTACGACACGGCGCTTCGCATTGGTGCGAGGCTCTCGCTGCCCCCGAGTGAGGTCTACCTGCACCGGGGCACCCGGAGTGGAGCCGAGGCTGTCGGCGTCGACCCCCGCCGTTCGACCGTCGCTGTTTCCGAACTACCTGCCGCGTTCGCAGCACTCGAGCCACACGAGATTGAGGACTGCCTCTGTATCTTCAAGGGCCTCCTCGCCGGCGACCCGGCGCTATCGCGCACAGGCTGCCGGGGCAGCGGACGGGGGTGCGCTCGCCGACCCCGCAGGACGGCCCGCACACGCTGCTGACCTGACCGGCCCGCGCCAAGGGTCCGCACATCGGGCGCTCGTCCCAGCCCGATTCATCGCTCGCCGGTCGCAAGCGCAGCCCCCGCTCGCCTCCCCCCCCCCAAGGGGCTCGCGCGCGAGCCCGCCCCGCGCGGAAGCCTCCTCAGAACCCATGAACATCCGCTCGCTCGCTCTCCACACTCGGTTGCCGTCACTGCCACCGACCACAAGGAGGCGACGTGCGACGGCAATCGACCACAACGACATCCGGTAAGGGACAGCGCCTGCGCGTGCTGGCGGCGCTGCTGCTGGCGGCGCTGGCGGCCGTGCCCTCGAGCGGCACGGTGCTCGCCCAGGGGCCGCCCGACCCCAACTCCCCGATCGTGCTCATCAACGCGGACGACGGGGACCTCGTCGAGCGCAAGGGCGACGGGCGCTTCATCGCGAGGCCCGTCTTCGACCGCGAACTGCCGATCGTCTACTTCGGCGTCCGCGACGGCGACACGGGCGAGTGGGTCGTGCCCATGTACCGCCTGCGGGGCGGCGAGAAGGAGCGCCGCGACGGCTGGGAATACTCCTTCGAGTACCCCTTCGAGGACGGCCAGACCGAACTCGACCCCGA
>JAPONQ010000118.1 GCA_026713865.1 Chloroflexota bacterium
CCCTGCTCTCTGCTACTGCTGTACGCTGCGCCATGGTCGGTCTCCTACCTCGCAAAGGCTCGTCTGAGCCGCTATTGGCCCACTTGAGGCCGTTGTGTCGGGGAAACGTATCCCCTCTGAGGAGGGGACCGACCTTCATGCCATCTCCAGGGTGTGGGCGCTGCAATCTGTACACCGTCCTTGTCGGGACCGGGAAAAAGCCGCAGTCGCCCGCATGCCGGCATCGCTCGCATCCTCCGAAGCCCACCCGTCGCCCGGTCGCCTCGCTCCTCGTGCGCCCTGCTACGCGGCCTCGGCCGCGCGCACGTGGCGCAACGGCTCGTAGACCTCGCCGCTCTTCCAGAGCGCGAGCATCAGCACCGCCAGTCGCCTCGCGACCGCGACGAGAGCGCGCTTCTTCGCATTGCCGGCCCCCGACTCCGCGTAGCGCAGCCCCCATCTCCGGAGGTCGCTATCGGCGCCGAAGGGGCCGAGGATGTAGTGCGCCGCCTGGATCAGCCCCCGCCGCAAGGCCATGTCCCCCGCCTTCGTGATCTGCAACTGGGGCTGCCGGTCGCCGGAGTCGCGGCGGCGGGGCACCAGCCCGAGGAAGGCGCCGATCTCGCGCGTCTTCGGGAAGCGCTGCGGTTCCTCGATGGTGAGCACGAAGGTGAGCGCGGTGATCGGGCCGATACCCACGATCTGCCGCAGCGCCTCGGTTGCGGGGTAGCGCTCGCACATCGCTTCGATCGCCCGGTCGGCCCCGCGGATCGCTCCGGTCAGATGCTCGATCTGGTCGAGCAGCGGCAGCAACGCCAGGCGCAACTCCTCCGGGATGTGCCCGGCGACTTTGCGGTGGAAGGCCCGCGCCGTGCAACTCGGGAGCGCCATGCCCCATGCCTTCACCGAGCCTCGGATGTGGTTGATGAGCGCGGTCCGGGACCGGATCAGCGCGTCCCGGCTGCGGAGGATCTGGAGGTCCGCCGGGCTTCGGCTCCCCGGTGCTGGATGGGGGCGAGCAGCTCCGGGTCGAAGCGCCCGAGCCGTGCCAGTTGCTCGGCGTCGGAGCGGTCGGTCTTGCGCTGGCTGCGCGCGATCAGCGCCACCCGCCTCGGGTTGGCGACGATGACGTCGTGCCCCAGCTCCGCGAACAGCCGGCTCAGCCAGGGGGACAGCGGCCCCACCTCGAGCACCACCCGCGCGCCGCGCAGCGTGCCGAGCGCCCGCGTGAGCGCCGCGGTCGTGGTGCGGACGCGCTCCTCACGGAGGATCGCCCCGTCGTCCCCGAGGACGCAGAGTTGGCTGTAGCGGTCGCTCACGTCGACACCAACGGTCACGAGCCAATCCCCGTCCTGCTGCATTGTCCCTGCGGTTGCTGCTGTACCCTGCGTCATGGTCGGTTCCCTACCTCGCAAAGGCTCGTCCGAGCCGTCTTTCTGGTCCACCTGAGGCCGTTCTGGGGGAAACGTATCCCCTCTGAGGAGGGGACCGACCTTCATGCCATCTGTACACGCCCATGACACCCGTCGCGGCGTTCCGCGCCCGCTTCCCGGGGGCGGGGCCACGCGCGCCCTCCCCTACAGGGCAGTCCGCCGCGACGGTCGCCGCCGCACACTCGATCGCCACTGCCAGCACCCACAGCGGGAGGCGACGGGGCGAGCGGGACGGGCGAGCGAAGGCCGATCGAAGACCTTCCACCTGCTCCAGCACCTCGTGCACTGCAGCGAGTGCGGGATGCTGATGGGTCCCCGGGTGGTCCGCAGCCAGAGCACGCGGCGCGGGGGCAAGACGTACTCGTACCGGCTCAAGACGCCGCGCCGCTACTACCACTGCTACGGGATGGGGCGCCCCCTACGCTGCGCTGCCGCGAGCACCCGTTCATCCGCGCCGAGCGGCTCGAGGAGCTGGTCTGGGGCGAGGTCAGGCGCGTGCTCCAGGACCCGGACCTGATCG
>JAPONQ010000119.1 GCA_026713865.1 Chloroflexota bacterium
CGCGTGACCGGTGTCAGACGCGCGTTACGATGTGCCATAGGGGGTTCCTCTCTACTGCTCGTGCTTTGACTTCACACGGCAGTAGACGGAGCCCCCTACCTGTAAACAACCTCTATGGGAGCGACAGCTAGCTGCCGCAGCCGCAGCCCCCGCCCTGCGGCGCGTTCGGCGCATCGATGGAGAAGCCCTGGCGCATCACGTCCTCGACGTAGTCAATCGAGGCGCCCTCCAGGGCATCCGCGGCCTGCTGGTCCATCAGGAAGCGCAGACCGCCCGACTCGGTCACCGTGTCGCCGTCGCGCTCGCCGTCGATTCCCATGCCGAACGACACGGAGCAGCCGCAGCCGCCCGCTGCGAGGAACACGCGTACTCCCTGTCCCTCGCCGATCCGCTCGCCGGCGATATCGCTCAGGTGGCTCACCGCGCTCTCGGTCAGAGTCAACATCGCCGCTCCCGCCTTCCCCGACGGCCGCCCCGGCCGCATCGCCGGAAGCCCGATTCCGCACCGCCTCAGCCCCATGGTGCGCGTTTCCGGCGAGAGCGCGCAAGGCGGGTTCGCGGCCACGCCGCCCCGCTAGGCCCCGGCGCCGGAGTCCGGGGGCTGCGTGCGAAGCGCCGAGGCGGCGCTGGGCGAGAACTCGACGTGGCAGCGGTGGCAGACGTAGCCCATCGCGCCGCCCTCCCGGTCCATCGCCTGCGGTCCCCGCCAGCGGGGCATCAGCACCTCGTGGGCGCACGTGCGCGGGTCCGGGGCCACGACGATGCGCTCCTCGCTTCCTGCCACGGTTCGCCCTCCCTCTGCCCGCGCATGGTACGGCGAGACGGCGCGGCGCGGTGCGCCCGCCCCCGGCGCCTCCGATACGATGCGCGGGAGCGACGATCGCGCACCGCGGCTAGCCGCGCGCGGGGCCTCGCCCGGGCGAAGTGGGGCCGACCGGCGCTCCGCCCTGTCAGGCGCACGGAGGCGGCGGTGGCGGCAGCGACCAGACTCGGGGCAGCGCTCGGCGGACCGGAGCTCGGCCGGCGCGCCGCGCTCGCGCTCGCGCTCGCAGCCGCGGCGCTACTCGGGTCGGGTGACCCGGCGGCGACGGAACCGGAAAGCGGCGCGACTCCCGCCGCCAGGCGAAGCGCCCCCGGCCCCGCACCCCTCGCCGCACCCCCCGCCGGGCCCATCGCGCTGCCGCTGGCGCAGGAGCCCGACCCGCGCCCCGTCGGGGAGACGATCGCCGCCGCCGCCGCCACGACGCTAATCGGGGCCGAGCGCTGGCACCGCGCCGGCTTCAGCGGGCATGGCGTGCGCGTCGGCCTGCTCGACGCCGGCTTCGCCGGATACGAGGAGGCGCTCGGAGTGACGCTCCCGCCGCGCGTGATCGCCCGCTCGTTCCGCGCCGACGGCAATCTCGCGGGCGGCACCGATCACGGCGTGCGTGCCGCCGAGGTGGTCCACGCGATCGCCCCGCGGGCGGAGCTCTATCTCGTCAACTTCTCAAGCCTCGATGAGCTCCGGGAGGCGATCGACTACCTGCTCGCGAAGCAGGTGACGATCGTCTCCTTCTCCCTCGGGTTTGTGCACAGCGGACCGGGCGACGGAACGGGGGCAGTCAACGACGCCGTCACGCGCGGGACCGAGGCTGGACAGCTGTGGGCGGTGGCGGCGGGCAACTGGGGCCTGCAGCACTGGTCCGGGCCTTTCGTCGATGCCAACAACGACTCGCGACACGAGTTCGCCGGCGGAGTCAGCCGCGTCCAGCACCGCTTCGAGGCCGGCGATCTGATCACGGTCTCCCTGCGCTGGGACGACCGGTGGGGAGCGGCCTGCTCCGACTACGACCTGGAGCTCTTCGCACCCGACGGCTCGCTCGTGCGCGCCGGCCGGCACGTCCAGGACTGCGATGACGATCCCGTCGAGGTGTTCCAGGTCCTGGCCACGCAGAGCGGCACGTACAGCGTCGGCATCACCGACGCCGGCAGCGAAGCGGCGCACCTCCTCTCGCTGCTGGTCCTGGGAGCGCCGGATCGCGGGTACGCCATCGACAGGCCGGTCTCGCCCGGCTCGCTCGCCGAGCCGGGTGACCATCCCCTGGTGTTCACGGTCGGCGCGCTCGACCCGAGCTCCGTCGGGTTCGCCGCCTCGCCCTCCTCCTCGCGCGGGCCCACGAGCGACGGGCGTCCCAAGCCCGATCTCATCGCACCCACGGGGCCCTCGAGCGCGCTCACCGGGGGGTTCGGCGGCACGTCGGCGGCGGCGCCGCACGCCGCCGGCGCGGCCGCGCTCCTGAAGGAGGCCTTCCCCCGGGCCGGTCGCGGCGAGCTGTCGAGCGAGCTACGCGAGCGGGCCATCGACGGGGACGCCGTCGCATCCGAGAGCAGCGCGGGCGCCGGGCTGCTCCACCTCGGCTCGCTGGCCGGGCTCGGCCTGCTGCGTCCGGTGGGGGCCGAGGAGGCCGTCCTCGACGGTGGCCTTCCGGCGGCCGCGGGGCTCGCTGAGCTCGTCTACCGGGGTCCCGACGGATACCCGGTCCGATTCGCGCACCTGCTGACCCCGCCGGAACGCCCCCCCGCCGCCGTCTTCCGGCGCGACGGGGCCGGGGGCTGGGACGTCTACATCGTTGGCGCGCCGGCGTTCGTGCAGTCGCTGCTGCTTCTCAATAACGGCGATCAGCTGGTGATCCGCTTCCGCGGGCCGTAGGGACGCGGGCGAGAGCCTCCGCGCCCCGGTGCCGTCGGTTCAGGAGCCGGTGCCAGCCGGGCCGGGCGTCGCTTCCGGGGTCGCGGTCGGCTCGGGGGTCGGCTCGGGGGTCACCTCGGGGGTCGCGGTCGGCTCGGGGGTCGGGGTCTGCTCGGGCTTCGGCGCCCCCTCCGCCGGATCCTCACCGAGATAGCGGGAGGCGACGACCACCCCATCCTCCGCGACGCTCTGCGCCGCCTCAAGGGCGGGCTCGTCGCCCGGGGCGACGGTGACCTCGTTGAGCACGGAGCGTCCCGCCTCGGCCGTATCGCGGTAGATGATCACCGTCTCCCGCGACACCGTCTCCGGCTCCCGGTCGATGGTGAGCGCGACCTGGGCGGTGCTCGCCGACACCTCGCGGAGCAGTTCGCCGTCGACGTTCTGCGGATTGTCCTGTATGCGCTGCACCGCGGCCGTCAAGCGGGCGAGCTCCTGGTCGAGGGAGAGCACCACCTCCGCCGGGGCGGGAGCCGGCGTCCTCGGCACCACCTCCACCGGCGGCGCCTCCTCCGCGGCCGCCGGCGGCACGGCCGACGGCGGGACGGCCGACGGCTGGACCGGAGCCGGGCGCTCGCTCTGCGCCCCGGCGCGCACCGCCTCCGACGGATCGCCCGGGGTCAGCGTCTCGCCCGAGCCGCCGGGGAGGGCGACGACGGCGACGATCGCCGCGGCAGCCGCCGCCACGGCGACGGGCGCCGCCCAGCGGAGCGAGGGGCGCCAGCCAAAGGCGCCGCGAGTGGAGGCGACGCGGGGGGCGCGCGGACCGAAGAAGCGGACGCGCAGCATCGCCTGCGAGCGGCTGGCATAGTGCTGGCGGGGCTCCTCGCCCGTGAGGATCGACAGCAGGCGCGCCGCATAGCGCGCGTCGGCGACGACCTCCGCCTGCTCGCCACTCTCGGCGAGAGCCGAGGCCGCGTCGGCGTCGCCCTCCAGCAGGGCGTCGAACCGGTTCGCCTCCTCGGCGACACGCTCCGGGTCGATGTCGCGGTTCACGCCCGCCTCGCCTTCAGCGATCGGGCGCCGCGCCGCGCGGGGTGGTTCTCGTCAGCGAGGATCTCCCGCAGGCGGCGTATCCCCTTGTGCTGCAGCACCTTCACGTTGCCCTCGTTCTTGTTGAGCGCCGCCGCCGTCTCCGCGACGGAGAGCCCGGCGCCGAAGCGCAGTAGGACGACATCGCGCTGCGCCTCCGGCAGCAGCTCCACGGCCTCGAAGGCCTCGTCGATCTCGCTGCGCCGCTCGGCCAGCTCGGCCGGGCCGCGACGCTCATCGGCGATCGTCTCAGTGAGCGGACCGACTCCGGGCCGGACGGCGGCGCGGCGGTAGATGGAGACGAGGTGGTTGTGGGCGATCCGGAAGATCCATGCGGCGAACGGGCTCCGGTCGGCCCCCATCGGGCGCCAGGTGAAGCGGTCGATCGAGGAGAGCACCCGGACGAAGATGTCCTCGGCGGCATCCTCCGCCTCGATCGGGTCGCGGAGGCGGGCGAGACAGTAGCGGTAGAGGCGCGGGAGGTAGGACTCGTAGATCGCGCCGAAGGCGTCGCCATCCTGCGCCTGCATGCGCCGGACCAGCTCCCGCTCGACGTCAAGCGGGAGCCCGGTGTGGGAACCACCGCCTGATGGGCGATCGGGCAGAGGAGCCTCCACGGGATGCTCAGCGAGTATAGAAGTGACGGGTCAGAGCTGGCGATCGGTTCATCCCCCCGCTACAAGAAACGGCCGGACGGCGCCGGAGTTAACGCGCACTCGTCCGCCGCGGCGCGGAACGTGCGCCCGCCGCCCTAGGGCGCGGGACGCCGGGGCAGGCGCACGCTGATATCGAGCCCGCCCTCGGCGCGCGGCTCAGCGCTGATGGCGCCGCTGTGCGCATCGACGATGGCGCGGACGATCGGGAGACCGAGACCCAGGCCGGGGCGCGAGAACCCCGGATCGCCGCGGCGGACGAAGGGCTGGAAGAGACCCTCCACCTCCTCCGGCGTGAGCCGGGGACCGGAATTGCTCAGCCGCAGGAGCGCGGCATCCTCCTGGGTCGCCACCACCACGCGCACCCAGCCGCCGGCGACGTTGTGGCGCATGGCGTTCTCGACCAGGTTGGCGACGAGACGCTCGAGCAGGGCGCGGTCGGCCCAGGCGGTCGCCTCCCCGAGCTCCAGCCGGAGGTCCAGCTGACTCGCGGAGGCGGCGAGCTCGCCGACCACGTCGCCGGTGAGCTCGGCTAGATCGACCTCGCTGCTCGAGAGCAGCCCGCTCTCGCTGCGGGCGAGGGCGAGCAACCGATCGACGGTGCGCTCCCCCTGCTCGGCCGACTCGAGGACGCGCCGGGCGAAGCGGCGCTCCTCCTCGCCAGCCTCGGGGGCGGCCAGGCGGATCTCCGCCTCCGCCCGCAGGATCGCGAGCGGCGTGCGAAGCTCGTGCGAGACGTTCTGCGAGAAGGCTCGCTGGCTGCTGAAGGCGCTCTCCAGAGCCTCTAGCAAGGAGTCGAGCGTATCTGCGAGCTCCTTCAGCTCATCGTCGGGACCCCGCAGGCCGACGCGGTGACGGAGGTCGCTCCCGGACGAGGCGCGCGCCGTCTCGGTGATCTGCCTGACGGGCCGCAGCACGCGCCCCGCGGCGACCCACCCCAGAAGGAGCGCGACGACAGAAGTGGCGCCGAGCGCGAGAGCGGACTGGATGAGCTGCTCGCGCAGAGCGCCCTCGACCGCCTCGTCGAAGGCCTCGGCTCGGACATCGGCGACGTAGCGGAAAATCGTGCGCCCGTCGCGGGAGAGCAGCTCGCGCAGGCTGCGGCCGGAGGGCAGCCGCTCGCCGAAGGCCGACCGGAGCTCGGCCTCCGCCCGGAAGCCGTCGCGCCCCTCGATCGGCCCGGCGGTGAGCGCATCGCGGTAGAGCAGGTGCGTGAGGATCACGAGAGCGACGCCCACCAGCAGGAAGAGCGCGCCGTAGAGAAGCGTGAGGCGCACGCGAACCGTCGGACGCGGCATCCTCACGGGTCGATGCGGTACCCGACGCCCGTCACCGTCTCGATCACGGGCGGCGTCCCGAGCTTGCGCCTCAGGGTCATCACCGTGACCGCGACGACGTTCGTCATCGGATCGGCGTGCTCGTCCCAGGCACGCTCCAGAAGCTCCTCGGCGCTGACGACGTTCCCCCTCGCACCCAGCAGCACCTCGAGCACGGCGAACTCCTTTCGGGTGAGGCGCAGGTCGCGGCCGCCGCGCGTGGCGCGATGGGGGCCGGGCTCGAGGCGCACATCCGCGGCCTCCAGCACGGGCGGTGTGCCGACGGCGCTGCGCCGCGCGAGGGCGCGGGCACGGGCCTCGAGCTCGCGCAGCGCGAAGGGCTTCGGCAGGTAGTCGTCGGCGCCGAGGGAGAGCCCCTCGACGCGGTCGTCCAGGCTGCCCGAGGCCGTCAGCATCAGGATGCGGGGCGCCTCCGGGCGCCCCGCGAGCTCGCGGCAGACGTCGTCGCCGTGCATGCGCGGAAGGGGGCGGTCGAGCAGGACGACGTCGTAGCGCGTCACGAGCGCCTTCTCGAGGCCCTCCTCGCCGTCGAGGGCCACATCGACGGCCATCCCGGCCTGGCGCAGGCCGCGCGCCACCACGTCGGCGAGCCGCTCGTCATCCTCGATGATGAGAACGCGCATGCCCCCATTCTGCCGGTTCGCGCGATAAGGGCCGCATAAGGGCCGGTCGCGGCGGCGGCGCGTGGCGCTGCCGGCGGGCTCGCCCGTCTGTCTCTTCCGCCGGACCGGCGCTATCGTGGATCGGGCGCCCCGCTCGGCGGGCGCGCCGCTGCCGGAATGCGCGGGGGGCAACGGGAGGAGTGCCGCCGTGAGCGAGTTCCGCGGCTCCGGCCCCGCCGATCTCTGGTGGAACCTGGGCCCGTTCGGGCGCCTGGCGCTGCTGCTGCTGGCCGTCGTCCTGCTGCTGGTGCTGGGCGCGACGCTGCTGCGGGGCGGGTCGGACGAGGGTGCGCCGCCGGTGGTCGTGAGCACCGTGACCCCGACGCCAACCGCGACGCCGGCCGCCACGCCGACCGCGACGCCGACCCGCGAGCCCCTCGCCAGCGCGACCCCCCGGGTCACAGCGACGGCCACCGCGACCGCCACGCCCCCGCCGACCGCGACGCCCGCGCCGGAACCGGATGCCGTCACCCCGACGCCCGATCCGGAATCCGAAACGGTCACGACCATCGAGGAGCTGCACGCCGGCTACGGCGAGCCTCCCGGCGCGGTGCTCGGACGGCTGCGCGTCCCGGCACTCGGCATCGACGCTCCCCTGGGCCAGACCCGTGTCGGGGGGGACGGCGTGATGCCGAACCCGGCCGGACCGAGCGATGTGGCCTGGTACGACTTCAGCGAGTGGGAGGGCATCGGCGGCACCATCGGGGGCGGCGGCAACGCCGTCTTTTCCGGCCACGTCGACTACGCCGCGCGCGTGTCGTACGCCGGCGTCGACTACCGGGGCCGGGGCGTCTTCTTCAGCCTCAGCCTGCTCTCGCCGGGCGATGTGATCGAGGTGGAGGCCGGGGGCCAGACGATCCGGTACGCCGTCTCCTGGCGCCAGCTCGTCAACGCCGAGGAGACCGACTGGAGCGAGATCCTCAGCTCGGATGTGGCGGTCGACAGCATCACCCTCATCACCTGCGGCGGCGAGTTCGACTTCGATTCGAAGTCCTACGTCGATCGCATCGTCGTGCGGGCCGAGCGGCTCTAGGCCGCTCGCGGCAGGACGCCCGGGGGGACGGGATGCGGCGGCGCGCCGCGCCCGGCATCGGCCCGCCTCAGGCGCGGTCGGGCCGGCGGTGAGGTGAGCTCGCGCTGCGAGCACTTCGAGATCTGGCGGAGAGGGTGGGATTCGAACCCACGAGGGGTGTTATCCCCTACCCGCTTTCCAGGCGAGCCTGTTAAGCCACTCCAGCACCTCTCCGCGAGGTGATCGGCCCGACGGGTGGCGGAGAGGGTGGGATTCGAACCCACGAGGCTTGCGCCTACCGCTTTTCGAGAGCGGCACCTTAAACCACTCGGACACCTCTCCACCCCCGAGTATAGGAAGGGCTCCGGGATCGACCAAGCAGCCGTCGGCCGCGGCGCCGCCGCACGGACGGGTGCGAGCGGAGCGGCCGGGGGGCGTCGGAGAGGCGGCCGGCGCTACGCCGGCGGCCGCGGGCGCGCGCGCCGCACGTACTCCTCTGTGAGCTCGGAGGCCGCCTCGTCCCGCTCCGAGCGCGCCGCCGCCA
This sequence comes from Chloroflexota bacterium, assembly GCA_026713865.1. Lineage (GTDB taxonomy): Bacteria > Chloroflexota > Dehalococcoidia > UBA2979 > UBA2979 > VYDC01. Next base: position 7,966 of record JAPONQ010000119.1, read on the forward strand.
GCGCCTCCCCGGCACGATCGCGCGCGGCGAGCAGGCGGGAGCGGGCGCCCTCGAGCTGGGCGGGAAGGGAGCCCTCGGGGGGCTCCCTCCCGAGCAGCGCGCGTGCGAGGACGAAGCCGGCGGCGGCGCTGGCGGCGAAGGCGAGGAGCGCCCTCGCGCTCACCGGCGTCTCAGGCCCGTGAGCACGGCCAGGCCGCGGCGGATGCCGCGCATCGTGGCGACGGCGCGTATCAGGGGATGCACGGCGGTGTCGGAGACGAACTCCGTGGCGCCGCGCACGTTGCGCGCCGTGTCGCGCATCTCCGTCAGCGCCGGGCGGATCGGATCGTCCAGCAGCCGGCGCAGGGCACGCGAGAGGTGATGGATGCCGAGCGCGATCACGAGCAGCGTGACGAGAGACGCCAGCGCCACCACCAGCCCCGCGATCCCGGCAACGATGATGACGATGTCGCGGCTCTCCGCGAGGCTCGGCTCGAAGAGGATGACGGGGGCCGCCACGGCGCCGGCCACGACGGCGGCGACGAGAACCAGGACCACCGCCAGCTTCACGCGGCACCGCCGGATGTCGCGGCGCCTCGCCGGCGACCGCGGAGACGCGGATCCCGCTGCTCAGTCCACCGCACTCTCACACCAGGCCCCTCATCGCGAGCGCCGGTCGGAGCAGCCATCCTACCTTTGCCGCGCGCGCGGCGATAGCGCGTCGGCACCCGTCTCCGGCGCCTCCCAGGGCGTGCTCGCCTCCACCGTTCCGCCCCCGACGACCTCTTCGCCGCGCTCGCCGTCACGGTAGAGGACGACCGCCTGCCCGGGCGCCGGGGCCCGCACCGGCCGCTCGAACGCCAGCCGGAAGCCGCCGGCGCCTGAGCTCTCGACGCGGCAGCGGGCGAGCGGACCGCCGTAGCGGAGGCGGGCCCCGAGCCGCTCGCCCACCGCGGGCGCGGTCACCACCCAGCTCGGTGCCGAGGCCGCGACGCCGCCCGCCTGCAGCTCGCGCTCCTCACCGACGACGACGACGTTGCGCGCGGGGTCGACGGCGGTCACGAAGCGCCGGGCCGGGGAGGGCGCGGCCGAGAGCGCGAGCCCCCGCCGCTGCCCCACCGTGTAGCCGGCGGCACCCCGGTGCCGCCCGACCTCGCGCCCCTGCGCGTCCACCACCGCGCCCGGCTCCAGGACCACTCCCCGGTCGGCGAGCAGGCGCCGGTAGTCGCCGCCGGGCACGAAGCAGATGTCGACGGAGTCGGGCTTCTCCGCCACGCCGAGCCCCAGCTCCGCCGCCACGGCCCGCGCCTGCGGCTTGGTCATCTCGCCGAGCGGGAAGAGCGTCCGTGCGAGCTCGCGCTGGCCCAGCGTGTAGAGGACGTAGGACTGGTCCTTGCGGGCATCGGAGGCCGCGTAGAGACGGTAGCCCGGTCCGCGCCCGCCCGCCTCCGTCCCGGGAGCGATCCGCGCGTAGTGGCCGGTGGCGAGGCGCTCCGCGCCCATCGCGAGGGCGCGGTCGAGCAGGCTCCGGAACTTCACGCGCCGGTTGCACTCCAGGCAGGGGTTCGGGGTGCGCCCGGCGGCGTAGGCGTCGACGAAGCCGTCGATCACCTCCCGCCCGAACTCCTGCTCCATGTTCAGCACGTAGTGGGGGATGCCGATCCGCTGCGCGGCGCGGCGGGCGTCGTCGACCTCCTCCACCCCGCAGCAGGTGCGGCGGGAGCTCAGCGCCGTCCCGTCGGGCTGCGTGTAGAGGCGAAGGGTGACTCCCACGACGTCGTAGCCGCGGCGCTTGAGCAACGCGGCGGCGACGGCGGAGTCCACGCCGCCCGACATCGCGACCAGGACGCGCTCCCGGCTCATCGCCCCCTCCGTCTGCTGGCGGCCGGATCCCATTCTAGGGTCGGGACCGCTCTGCTACGATCCCGCTCAGCGCCCCGGGGCGGGCGCGTCCGGGAAAGAGAGGCGTGGAACAGACCGGCGCGGAGACGGCGGGCGCGGAGACGGCGGGCGCGGAGGGCGCGGACGCCGGGGACGCCCCGGACCGGGCACCCGAGGAGCTCGCACTGGCACGCCGGTTGATCGAGGTTCTCGCCGACCGGCAGGCCGAGGACATCGTGCTGCTCGATCTCACCCGGCTCAACGCCTTCGCCGACTACTTCGTGATCGCGACGGGGACCAGCGACCGTCAGCTGCGGACGCTCGTCGACGCCGTGATGAGGGCCGTTCCCGGCCTGGGACGGGCCGAGCAGGAGGGCGACGCGGCCGGAGGCTGGGTCCTGCTCGACTGCCGCGGCGTGGTGGTGCACCTCTTCACGCCCGAGCGCCGTGCCTACTACGACCTCGAGGGGCTCTGGAGTCGCGCGCAGGAGGTGGTGCGCATCCAGTAGCGGGGAGCACGACCCCCCGCTGCTACCCCCCGCTAGTACTCCGCCACCCAGCGATCGCGGTCGCTGCTCCACTCCACCAGCGGCTCGCCTGCGAAGAAGAGCGCGATCTCGCGCGCGGCGCTCTCCGGACTGTCGGAGCCGTGAACGAGGTTGCGGCCCAGGTCGAGCGCCAGGTCGCCGCGTATCGAGCCGGTCGCGGCCTCAAGCGGGTTGGTCGCCCCCATCGTCTGGCGCACGGCGGCGACGGCGTGGGGACCCTCGAGCACGGCGGCGACGACGGGCGCGCTGGTGATGAAGGAGACGAGCCCCTCCATGAAGGGCTTCCCCTCGTGCTCGGCGTAGTGGCGGCGCGCCAGCGCCTCGTCGATGTGGACCAGGCGGAGGCCGACCAGGCGCAGCCCGCGGCGCTCGAAGCGGGAGAGCACCTCCCCCGCCAGCCCGCGCTGCAGCGCATCCGGCTTCACCAGGATCAGCGTGCGCTCCACGTCACCTCCCGCTCCGTCCCGCGCGGCATCGGTGCGCCGGCGGCCGGGGCCTACTCTCTCAGAGCGGCGGAGGTCGGGCCAGAGGGGTGTGCCGGGCCCGCGGCGCGCGGCCGGGTGATCGGGGGCGGGCGCAGGTAGACCGCGTCGCCCCCCGCCGGATCACCGAAGGCATCGTGCAGCCACGCCAGCCGCAGCACCCCCACGGCGCTGCGACGGCCCGCGGCCGGGCCGGCCGCCGCGTCCCCGGCGCCCAGCGGCCGCCCCGCCCGGGCGAGCTCCCGCCGGAGCTCCTCGGTGAGCTCCCCGCACCAGAGGGCTCCCGCCGGCGCGTCTCGCGCCAGGCCCGCCGCGTCGTCGGCCCGCGGCGCGGCGACCTCCCGGGGCGCCGCCCCCGGCCGGGAGGCCGCGCGGTAGGCGGCCCAGGCCAGCCGCCCGCGGCCGGCGTCGTGGACGGCGACCACGGGGCGGGCGGCATCAAGGTGCGGTAGCGCGTCCGCCTCCAGCCGCGAGACGCCGGCCAGCGGGACGGCGAGCCCGAGCGCCAGGCCCTGCCCCGTCGCGACGCCGGTGCGCAGCGCCGTGTAGGCCCCGGGACCGGAGCAGACCGCGACGCGCGCGATTTCTCCGCGGCGCACGCCGGCCCCGTCGAGCAGCGCCCCCAGCTCGGCGAGGAGCTCCCGCGACAGCGTCGTCTCGACGCGCCAGCGCCGGAGCGCGAGCACGCTCCCCCCGCGCCGGAGCGCCAGCGAAGCGTCGGCCGACGCCGTGTCGATCCCGAGCTCGACGCCCGCGTCCGGACGGGCGGCGGCGCCCCTAGACACGGAGCGCCCCCCGGCGCGCGGCGAGGGCGTCCAGGATGCGCCGGTAGCGCCCGCCCATGGCGACGAAGGTGAAGCGGCGCTCGCTCTCCGCGCCGCCCGGTTCGATGCGCACGAGCAGGTGCTCGGCGGGGAGCGCCTCGATGCCCCGCTCCGGCCACTCCACGAGCAGGACGCCGCCCGAGGCCTGCTCGGCCAGCGCCAGCTCCTCGACCTGCTCGCTCTCGGTCAGGCGGTAGAGATCGGCATGGAAGAGCGGCAGGCCACCCCCCGGCGGCGGATCGTGGCGCGCGAGCAGCACGAAGGTCGGGCTCGCAACCGGCGTCATCACGCCGAGCCCGGCGCCGATCCCCTGCGCGAGCGCCGTCTTGCCGGCACCGAGATCGCCCTGCAGCAGCAGCACGTCGCCGGCGAGCAGCAGCGCCGCGAGGCGGCGCCCGAGGCGGCGGGTCTGGGCGACGCCGCGCGTCGTGATCAGCACGCGGTCGGAGGTTCTCATCGCCCGGGCGCCCCCGCCGCGGAGCGCAGGTGATCCCAGCCCGCCGACGGGGGCTCGTAGGCCTCGCCCCGCTCGCCGAGCACGCGCACCGTCCCGGCCGGCGCAGCGCCCGACGGCGGCAGGGCGCGGCCGATGAGGGTGACCTCGAGCCCGGGGCCGGCGAGGCGGCCGAGCGCGGGGGCGTCGCCGGCGAGCAGCAGCTCGTAGTCGTCGCCGCCGCCCAGCGCCAGGTCGCGGGCGCGCTGCTTCCCCAGAAGCCCGGTTGCCGCCGGATGCAGCGGGAGCGAGGAGAGCTCGAGCGCGACGGAGACGCCGGAGGCGCGGGCGAGGTGGCCCAGGTCCTGCACCAGCCCGTCGGAGATGTCGACGGCGCCGCGGGCACCGGCCGCGAGCGCGCGGCGCCCGAGCTCGAGCCGGGCCCGCGGCCGGCGGTGCGCGGCGAGCAGCGGCCGGGCCGCGGGATCGAGGGCGCCACCGGCGTCGAGCAGCGCGAGACCGGCCGCGGCGGCCCCCGGCCGGCCCGAGACGGCGATCGCATCGCCCGCGCGCGCTCCCGAGCGACGCAGCAGCGGCGCCGGCTCCCCGCCGGCGCGGGGCAGGGCGTAGCCGAGCGCGGTCACCGTGATCGAGGTGGTCGCACCGCGCGCCGTGTCGCCGCCGGCGATGCGCACGCCGTGCTCCGAGCAGGCCTCGGCGAGCCCCAGGGCGACCGCGTCGAGATCCTCCGCGGCGAGCGAGGGGCCGAGCACGCAGGCCACCAGCAGCAGGTCGGCGTACGCGCCCATCGCGGCGAGATCGGAGAGCGCCGTCGCCGCCGCCCGCCAGCCGACGTCCGCGTAGCCCATCGTGTCCGGGCGCCAGTGCGTCCCCTGCACGAGCGTGTCGACGGAGGCGACGGCCGCCGCCTGCGGGGGCATCGTCCACGCCGCCGCGTCGTCGCCGGGCGGCACCAGGATCGTCGTGGCCGCGCTGTCGCCGAGCCGCGCCAGCAGCCGCTCGATCAGGTCGAACTCGCCGGGGGTCATCCGGCCCGGCACCGCGGGAGCCGGCGGCCAGACGGCGCGCCGGGCTCCGACGCGCGGGGCCCGCGGGCCGGGCCCGGCACTACGCCCCCTCCGCGCCCGTCCGGCGCATGAGGTCGACCACGGCGAGCGAGGCGACGGCGTCTCCCTCCCCGATCGACATCACGGCGACGCCCTGCGTCAGCCGGCCCTGCTGGCTCACCAGGTCGGCACGGGTGCGCAGCACGATTCCCTCGCGGGAGACCAGCATCAGCTCCTGCTCGTCGCGGACCACGCGCGCGACCCCGAGCGGGCCGGAGCGATCGCTGACGCGGAAGGTGACGACGCCGGAGCCGCCCCGCCCCTGGGAGGAGTACTCGCCGATCGGCGTGCGCTTCCCGCTGCCGCGCTCCGAGACGACGAGCAGGTCGTCTCCGTCGGCGGCCACCACCAGCGCGATCACCGAGGCCCCGCGGGGCAGCCGCATGCCGCGGACGCCGCCCGAGGCGCGCGAGGCGACGCGCAGCGTCCCCACCGTGAAGCGGATCGCCTGCCCGTGCGAGCCGACGAGCAGCACGTCGTCCTGATCGGAGGCGGCGCGGGCGCCGATCAGCTCGTCCCCGCGCCCGAGTCTCATCGCGATCAGCCCCGCCCGGCGCACCGACTCGAACTGATCGAGAGGGGTGCGCTTGACCTCGCCGTCGCGCGTGGCCAGCACGAGCGAGTCGCGGGAGAAGTCGGTCACGACCACCGCGACCGTCACGCGGTCGGAGGGCTCAATCTCGACCAGGTTCACGACCGGCATCCCGCGGGCGGTGCGCGATCCCTCGGGCACCTCGTACCCCTTGAGCGAGTAGACACGCCCCGACGCCGTGAAGAGCAGCAGCGAGTCGTGCGTGTCGCAGACCCAGAGGTGGCGGACGGCGTCGGACTCGCGCGTCGTCATGCCGGTGACGCCGCGGCCTCCGCGGCCCTGCGAGCGGTAGGTGTCCAGGGGCACGCGCTTCATGTAGCCGCGCTCGGAGATGGTGACGACGATCTGCTGGTGGGCGATCAGGTCCTCGTCGGCGATGTCCTCGACCGCCTGCGGGAAGACCTGCGTGCGCCGCTCGTCGCCGTACTCCTCTGCGAGCTCGCGGGCGTCGCGCACGATGGACTCGTCTATGAGCGCCGGATCGGCGAGCAGCGTCTCGAGCTCCCGGATCAGCTGGACGAGCTGGGCGTGCTCCTCGCGGATGCGCCGGCTCTCGAGCTGCGCCAGGCGGCGCAGCTGCATGTCGAGCACGGCCTGGGCCTGCCGCTCGCTGAGGAAGACGGGCTCGCCGGCCGCCTCGTCGCCGAGCGAGAGCTCGCCCTGACGGTCGCGCAGGCTGAGGGGCTCCTCCTGCAGCGCCCGGCGCGCCGCCTCGGCGGAGTCGGAGCCGCGGATGATGGCGATGATGCGGTCGAGATCGCTGAGCGCGAGCAGCAGCCCGTCGAGGATGTGCGCGCGCTCCCGCGCCTTCTCGAGATCGAACTCGGCGCGGCGGCGGATGACGACGCGGCGGTGGCCGATGTAGGCCTCGATCGCCTCCTTGAGCGTGATCGTGCGCGGCTGCCCGTCGACCAGCGCGAGCGTGTTCACGGCGAAGGTCGAGCGCAGCGCCGTGTGCCGGAAGAGCTGCGCGCGCACCGCGTGGTAGCTCGCACCCCGCGCCAGCTCGATCACGATGCGCAGCCCGTGGCGATCGGACTCGTCGCGGATGTCGGAGATGCCCTCGATGCGCTTGCTGCGCACCAGGTCAGCGATGCGCTCGATGAGGGAGGCCTTGTTGACCTGGTAGGGGAGCTCCGTCACGACGATCTGGTGGCGGCCGGCGCGCGACTCCTCGAGGTCGAGGCGCGCCTGCATCGTGATACGGCCGCGCCCGGTCGCGAAGGCCTGCCGAATCTCGGCGCGGTTGAAGATGCTGGCCGCGGTCGGGAAGTCCGGACCCTGCACGATCTCCATGAGCTCGTCGACGCCGCACTCCGGCTGCCGGATCACGAGCTCCACGGCGGCGCAGATCTCGCGCAGGTTGTGGGGCGGGATGTTGGTCGCCATGCCAACGGCGATGCCGCTGGCGCCGTTCAGGAGCAGGTTGGGGATGCGGGCGGGGAGCACCACCGGCTCGTTGATGGAGTCGTCGAAGTTCGCCTGGAAGTCGACGGTGTTGCGGTCAAGATCGGCGAGCAATTCCTGGGCGATCGGCGCCAGCCGCGCCTCGGTGTAGCGCATCTGCGCCGGCGGATCGCCGTCGACGGAGCCGAAGTTCCCCTGCCCGGTGACGAGCGGGTAGCGGAGCGAGAAGTCCTGCGCCATCCGCACCAGCGCCTCGTAGATCGCGCTGTCGCCGTGGGGGTGGAACTTCCCCATCACCTCGCCGACGGTGCGGGCGGTCTTCTTGAAGGCCGAGTTCGGACCGACGCCGAGCTCCTGCATCCCGAAGAGGATGCGCCGCTGCACCGGCTTCAGCCCGTCCCGGGCATCGGGCAGCGCGCGCGAGACGATGACCGACATCGCGTAGTCGAGGTAGGAGTCCCGCATCTCGTCCTCGATGCGGGCGGGGCGGATGCGCTCGGTCGACTGCTGGACCACCCTCGGTCCCTTCACGGCGCCACCGCCCGCTCGCGGCGGGCGGGGGGAACGCCGTCGTGCATCCGGCGGCCGGGGCGCGCGGGGAGGGTGAGGCGCCGCCGCAGACGATTCTACCAGCGGCGAAGGGTAGCGGCCCCCGGGGCGCTACTCCGGGGCGGGTCTCAGCGCGGCGAGGCGCGCGACGTAGGCCTCCGGCAGCGAGAAGGCGCGGGCGCCGCGCAGCATCGCGGCCAGGTAGTCGGGGGAGGGGGCGAGCGCGGCGTCCGGATCGGGCGCGGCGACACGGTAGGCGAGGCACGAGAGACGCCCGCCGACGGAGGTCTCGACGGAGAGCTCCACGCGCCGGTAGCGCGGGGGATCCCGGTCCACGCCCTCCTGCCGGTCGAGGGCGGCCGCCTCGCCGGCCGCGATCCGCCAGAGGGCGCCCCACACCTCGGCGGAGGGATCGGGGACGACGTCGGCGACGCCGCCGCCCCAGCGGCGGCTGTAGAGCGGGAAGCGGAGCCGGTACGCGGGCAGGCGGGCGCGGCCGCAGGGGCGGGCGCCCGGGCAGCTGCGGTGAAGGCGCGCGGCATCGAGGTTCGAGCCGTAGGCGAAGTAGAGGAAATGCTCCCCGCTCCCCGGCGTCAGGGCGACCCCCTCGGGCGATCCGCGGGCGCGGGAAGGATGTGGTCGGGGTGCGCAGATTTGAACTGCGGACCTCGTCGTCCCGAACGACGCGCTCTGCCAAGCTGAGCTACACCCCGGCGGTGTGCCGCGCCCGCCGGCCGGGCGGTGGACGGCACCGGGCCGCCCCCGGGGCGCAGCGCTTGCGGGGCTGCGAGCGTAGCATCGGCCTCGCGGGAGTGTCCACGCTCGCCCGCCGCCCCGGCGAGTACGGGGAGGGGGCCAGCGGGCAGATGCCGTAGGATCGCCGGCGTGGGATAGCGAGGGGCTCGGCCACCGTGCGGGAACCTCTGCCTGACACCGCCCGCGCGGGCGGCGGCCGCAGCCGGGAGCGGCGCGGGCTCACGCCCGGCGGGCCAGGCCGGCGCCGGCGCGGCGGGCGAGGGGGCGGCTGATGCCGCGGCTTGTCGCCGGCGCGCTGCTCGCGGCGCTCGCGATGGCGGCCGCGACGGTCGCCGACCGCGGACCCCTCTCCGCGCAGCCTCTCGACCTCGGCATCGAAAACTCCTGGATCCGCATCCAGAACGTCGGCACGCTCCCCTCCACCATCGAGATCCAGTTCCACGACGAGGACGGGAGCGAGGTCGCGGTCGACCGCTGCCCCCGGGAGGGCGTCTGCTCGACGCTGCGGCCCGGATCCGGGCGCTCCTTCTTCCAGCAGGGCCTCGAGCAGCTTCCGCTCGGCTACCGCGGATCCGCCTACATCACGGCCGACCAGCCGTTCGTCACGCTGCTCGCCCGCGACGCCTTCAAGGACGGGCTCTTCCAGATCGCCGGCGACACGCTCCGGCTCGCCCACGGAGGCACGACGCTCTACGCGCCGATCGTGCAGAACACCGAGCGCTACGTCTCGCGCCTCTCGATCGAGAACACCAGCTCGGAGCGCGACGCCTGCATCGAGATCCGCTACTACGAGCAGCTGGTCACGCTGCCCGCGGTCGTCGACCCGCCGGGCCCGACCCCCGGCTGCGCGAACGGCGGCCACCGCGTCGCGCCCCGCGGCTCGCTGGTGCGCGACGAGCACAGCCTGCCGGTCGAGCTCGGCTTCGACGGCTCGGCCGTCGTCGTCGCGCTGCCCGCCGGCGACGACCCCGCGGGCAGCGTGGCGGGGACGGCGATGATGGTCGACACGCGTGAGCGCGAGGGGCCCGGGCTCGCCAGCTACCGCGCGATCGACGCGGAGGAGCTCTCGCGCCAGGTCGTGCTGCCGCTCGTCGACCGCAACGCGAGCGAGGGGCAGAGCACCTGGAGCACGCGCTTCCGCATCCTGGCGGGATCGCCGGACGTGCCCACGCAGGTCACCGTGCTCTTCGAGGGCATCGACGAGGCGGGCGATCGCTTCGAGATCGAGCAGGAGCTCGGGGTGCAGGCGGCGCTCACCTGCGATCTCCGCTTCCCGGGCGCGGGCGGCTGCCTGCCCGGGGAGGTGACGCTCCCCGACGTCTTCCGCGGGACGGTGCGCATCCAGGCGCTGGACCCGATCGCCGTCGTGGCGCAGCGCCTCTCGGAGGGAGGGCCCCTCGCCGACTACCGCGGCTTCACGGTGGAGGAGGCCTCCCGCCACGTGCTGCTGCCGGTGCTCAACAAGAACTTCGGGCCCTTCGGCGAGAGCCGGGGGTGGAACTCCTGGTTCCGCGTCCTCACCTTCGACGGCTCCGACGCGACGCTCCGCACCTTCTACTACTCGCGCCAGTTCCCCAACGGCCTGATCTCGGCCTCGCTGTACGTCCAGCGCGAGCGGAGCTTCCGGCAGTGGGAGGATCCCCGCCTCCCCGACGGCTGGGTCGGGAGCGGGCTCGTCGTCGCCGACCGCCCGGTGGTGGTGGTGGTCAACCTGGAGAGCGACGTCTTCACGGGCGATCCGGTCATGCTCTACAGCGGCGTGAGTCTCGAGTAGTGGCGCCGAGAGAGGCGTTCCGCCGCCCCGCCCGGGGCACGGCGCCCGGCGGGCTCCTGACGCGCGCGCAGGTACTCGGGCGCTACTCGGCCGGGCCGCAGAGCGGCATCTTCACCGACGGCTCGTGCTCGGGGAACCCGGGGCCCGGCGGGTGGGGCGCGGTCCGCGTGGCGGCCGGCGAGATCCTCGCCGAGCGCTACGGCTCGGAGCCCCACACCACCAACAACCGGATGGAGCTCACCGCGCTGATCGAGGGGCTCTCGCTGCTCGGCGCCGACGAGCAGGCCGATCTCTACACAGACAGCCGCCTCATCGTCGACACCGTGACCCGCTGGGCGGCCGGGTGGGAGCGCCGCGGCTGGCGGCGCCGGGACGGACCGGTCAAGAATCTCGAGCTGGTCCAGCGCGCCTACCGGCTCGCCACGGAGCGCCCCGGCGCCCGCATCCGCTGGATCCGCGCGCACGACGGATCGCTCTGGAACGAGTACGCGGACGCGCTGGCGACGGCCTATCTGCGCGGCGAGGCGTAGCCGCCGGCCGGGGGCGCCGCTGGTAAGCTGCGCGCCCGGAGGCCAGGGCGCGCAGCGGGAGACCCCCGCGACGGCCGGGTGAAGCGGGGGGCGGCATGACGCAGGTGGCGGATCCGGCGCGGCTGACGGCGTCGGAGGCGGCGCGGGCAATCGCGACCGGCGAGCTTCGCTCGGAGACGCTGGTCCGGGCCTGCCTGGAGCGCATCCGCTCGCGCGACGCCGAGATCCGCGCCTGGGTCCACCTCGACGAGGAGCTCGCGCTCGTGATGGCGCGCGCGCGCGACGCGCAGCCGGAGGGGCGCGGTCCGCTCCACGGCGTCCCCGTCGGCATCAAGGACATCATCGACACGGAGGAGCTCCCCTCCGAGCGCGGATCCGTCATCCACCGCGGCCGGCGTCCCGGCCGCGACGCGGCGGCGACGGCGATGCTGCGCGCGGCGGGGGCGGTGATCCTGGGCAAGACGGTGACGACGGAGTTCGCCTGCGGCGGCGCGGGAGCGACCCGCAATCCGCACCACCCGGGGCACACGCCCGGCGGCTCCTCGTCGGGATCGGGAGCCGCCGTCGCCGACTACCAGGTGCCACTCGCGCTCGGGACGCAGACCGCCGGCTCGGTGATCCGGCCGGCCGCCTACAACGGCGTCCCCGGCCTCAAGCCGAGCTACGGCACCGTCGCGCGCGACGGCGTGAGCTTCGTCGCCGACTCGCTCGACACGATCGGCTGGTACGGGCGCAGCATCGAGGATCTCGCGCTCGTGCTCGGCGTCTACCGCGGCGGGGCGCTCCCCGCGCTCGACGCGCTGGTCGACGAGCGCGCGGCGCGCGGCCTCCGCCTCGCCCTCTGCCGCACGCCCGACTGGTCGCACGCGGGACCCGGCGTCGCCGAGGCGCTCGACGACGCGGCGGACGCGCTGCGGGCGCTGGGCGCCTCCGTCGAGGCGATCGAGCTTCCGCCCGAGTTCGACGACCTGGGCGAGGCGCAGAACGCGATCATGTGCCGCGAGATGACGTTCTGGCTGCGGGCGGAGTGGCACGACCGCCGCGACGATCTCTCCGATCACATCAAGGCGCGGCTCGCGCTCGGCGAGCGCGTCGGAGCCGGCGAACTCCGCGACGCCGTCGACCTGGTGATGCAGTCGCGGCGGGCGATGCCCGCCATCTTCGAGCGCTACGACGCGATCATCGCGCCGAGCGCCCCCGGCGAGGCACCGGCCGGGCTCGCCGGCACCGGGAATCCGATCCTGAACCGGATCTGGACGGTGCTCCAGCTCCCGTGCGTCGCCGTCCCGGTCCGCCGCGGGCCGGGCGGGCTGCCGGTCGGGGTGCAGCTCGTGGGCGCCCTCGGTAGCGATGCGCGGCTGCTCGCCGTCGCCGAGCGCGCATGGCGCGCGCTCGGCTCCCCGGCCGGGGTCGACCTCGCGGCGTAGCGTCCGGGACGCCCGGCACCTCAGCCCGCCGGCCGCGCCTCCGCGTAGGCGCCCAGGAAGTCGCGCGAGAGCGTGACCAGCTCGCCGACGGCATCGGCAAGCGCCACCACCGCCTCCTCGGTCAGGGGCAGGCGCTCCTCGACCAGCTCGCCGCCGCGGCCGCGGCCGCGGAAGCGCAGCCAGCCGGGCTCGCCCGGCTCCCCCCGCTCGCGCCGGAGCAGCGGCGGCTCCCGCTCGTGGGCTGCTACCAGCACGCTGTAGCGGCCGAGCTCGTCGGCATGCGCGGCGAGCGCCTCGGCGCTCACGGCGGCGCTCTCGTCGAGGCGGAGCTCGGCCAGGATGGCGGGGGCGTCCATCCGGACCAGGTGCGCGGCGAGGCTCTCCCACTCGGCGGCGCCGGGGAGCGGCGCCCGGAGGCCCTCGACGACGGGGCGCGTGCGGTCGGCGAGGGCGCCGTAGACCGCCGCGAATCGCCGCGCCGCCTCGGCCAGCCGCGAGGCGATGGCGGCCGCCATCAGGGCGCGGTTGCCGCCGTCGGCGAGGAAGAGGGCGCCGAGGAGCGCGTCCGCGGCGACCTGCGGCACCCGCAGCGTGTCATCGATGTAGTGGCGGAGCGCCTCGCTCTCGCCCTCGCTCTCGCCGGTGAGCATCGTGCTCCCGCCGCTCCGGCGGCGCGCCCGGGCCGCCCCCCAAGAGCCTACCCGCCGCGGCGCCTGCGGTCGCCGCAGCGCTACGCGGGCGGCGGCGGGCTCAGCGGCGTGGCCGCCGTCAGCCCGCCCGCCCGGCCGACGTGGAGCGCGACGATCGCGGCCGCCACCAGCACCGCAGAGCTCCAGTAGATCGCCGCCACGCCGAAGAGGCTCGCGACGACGCCGAAGGCGACGCCAGCCACGATGCCGGCGACGTCCCACGCGAGCTGGAGCACCGCCGTGGCGCCTCCCTGCTGCTCGTAGGGCACGCGATCGAGCGCGAGGGCGAAGCACCCGGTCTGCGTCGATCCGAGGCCGAGGCCGGAGCAGAGGCCGGCCAGGAGCACGAAGGCGAAGCTCTCGGCCGAGCCCAGGACCACCATCGAGACCGTCATCGCGCACAGGCCGAAGGTCACGACCGGCACGCGCCCGACGCGGTCGGAGATGCGCCCGCCCAGCGGGCGCGCCAGCAGCGAGGCGCCGCCGTGCATGGTGAAGAAGAAGGCGACCTCGCCGAGATCGCGCTCCTTGCCGAGCAGCGGCAGGAAGATGAACGCCGCCGTGAAGGCGAGCGTCGTCGCGAGGAAGATCGACGCCGGAAAGAGCGCGCGCGGCGGGAGCAGCGGGCCGCTGCGGCCGGAGCGCACGGCCGCGCCGACCGGCGGCTCGGAGACGGGCTGGACGGCGAACAACGCCACCGCCGAGGTGAGGCTCGCGATCACGAACACGGCCCCGAAGCCCCACTGCGAGGCGAACCAGGCGCCGGCGATGGGCCCGACCATCTGCGCGCTCCCCGCCGCCATGCCGAAGAAGCCGACGCCCTCGCCCCGGCGCGAGGCCGGCACGATCGCCGCCATCAGCGCCGCCGCCGAGGTCGGCACCATCGAGACGCCGACGCCCTGCACCAGGCGCAGCGCGAAGAGCGCAGCCACCTGGGTGGTGGCGGCCATCGGCGCGATCGAGAGCGCCATCACGACCAGGCCGACGCGGATGAGCCGCTTGCGGCCCCCGCGGTCGCTCCAGCGGCCGACGTAGGGGCGGAGCACGATCGGGACGACGGCGAAGGCCCCCACCACGAGTCCCACCTCCCACTCCGCGCCGCCCGACTCGTCGATGTAGTCGGGGAGCGTGGTGGTGAGATAGAAGAGGCTCGCGAAGAAGGAGAACGTGGTCAGGAGCGTGAGGACGTAGTCGCGGCTCCAGAGCGGCTCGCGCCCGCGGCCGGCGCTCACTTCTCCTCCCCGCGCGCGCGCCGCAGCGCGCCCGTGGGGAGCAGCGCGTGCACGCCGCGCACGCCGGCGTTCACGATCTGCGTCACGCGCAGGTCGACCACGACCGAGGCGAGCGCGAGCGCCTGCGAGCGCGAGAGGCCCTCCCGCTCGCTGATGAGCCCCACCATCGCGTCGAGCGCGATGTGCGCCGCCTCGTCGAGATCCTCGTGCACGCCGAGGGTGAGCGTGCCGACCGGGGTCTCCGCCTGCATCGTCTCGAGCGCGAGCCGCTCGTGCAGGCGCACGACGAGCTCCACGCGCTCCATGGCGCACTCCACGGCCGTCCCGGAGACCTCGCCGTCTCCCTGCGCTGCGTGGCCGTCGCCGACGGAGAGCAGCGCCCCCTCGGCCGCGATCGGGAGCAGCAGCCGGCTCCCGGCGACGAGCTCGCGGCAGTCGATGTTGCCGCCCTCGCGCCGGGGCGGCCACGTCGGGTGCAGCCCGGGCTCGGCCGGGGCCAGCCCGATCACGCCGAGGAAGGGGCGCAGCGGCACCTCGTGCGCGAACTGATCGCGCGCCAGCCCGGAGTCCCGGTCGAGCTCCCAGCGCAGCAGCGCGGGCCGGCCGGAGACGCCCAGCCGCTCGGTGAGCGGCGTGGCGCGGCGGGCCGCGAAGGTCCAGCCCCAGGGCCCGGTGCGCAGCGAGACGAGCTCCACCTCGAGCGTCATCCCGGGCTCCGCGCCCCGCACCGCGATCGGCCCGGTGAGCGCGTGGCCGTCGTCCACGCCGTCGCGACGGGGCTCGTAGGCGCGGTGCGGCGATCCGTCCTCGTGCGGCGACTCGAGGCTCCACAGCGCGTCGAGGGTGGAGAGGACGACGGTGTCGCCGGAGTCGACGGTGAGCGCCGGCGGGAGGTCGCGCGAGAAGCGGCCGTGGAGCGTCCCGTCGCCCGCCGTGATCGCGTGCGTTGCCACCGGCGGCCCCCGCTTCGCACGACGAGTCGGCTGGAAGCGGTGCCGGGCGCCGCCTCGCGACAGCATAGCGCCGCCCGCCGCCCGGGGCGCATCGATCCCGACGGCCGGTGGTGCTAGCGTCGTGCTCTCGCGCCGGCTCCGCCGGCGCGCCGGAAGGAGATCTCGCCGTGAAGGCGGTCCTCGCCCTCACCCTGGTCCTGATCCTGTCCGGGCTCCTGCTCTCGCTCGGGCTCGGCGGCTCCGGGTCGGGTCCGGAGGAGGAGCGCCTGCTGACGCTCCGCTACTGGCAGGCGCCCTCCCTCCCCAGCCCCTACCTCTCCTCCGGCTTCAAGGACACCGACGCCGCAGCCATCACGCTCGAGCCCCTGGCGAACTACGACCCCGAGGGGCGGCTCGTCCCCCGGCTCGCCGCCGAGATCCCGACCGTGGAGAACGGCGGCGTCGCGCCCGACGGGAGCTCGATCACCTGGCGCCTGCGCCCGGGGCTCCTGTGGTCGGACGGGAGCCCGCTCACCGCGCGCGACGTCGTCTTCAGCTGGCGCTACTGCACCGCTGCGGGGAGCGGGTGCAGCGTCGATGCCGCCTTCTCCGGCATCTCCGCCGTGAGCGCCCCCGACGACCTCACCGTCGAGATCGCCTTCGCGCAGCCCGTGACCTACCCCTACGAGGCCTTCGTCGGTGCCGCGACCCCGGTGATCAGCGGCCAGCAGTTCGCGAACTGCCTGGGGGAGGCGGCGCGGGGCTGCACCGGGCAGAACGTCGCCCCGCTGGGGAGCGGGCCCTACCGCATCGTCGACTTCGCACCGAACGACCGCGCCGTCTACGAACGCAACCCCCACTACCGCGGCGAGCGCCCCTACTTCGACCGCGTGGTAGTCGAGGGCGGCGGCGACGCGCTCTCCGCGGCGCGCGCGGTGCTGGAGGAGGGGACGGCCGACTACGCGTGGAACCTCCAGATCGAGCCGGACGCGCTCGCCGGGCTCGAGGCGGCGGGCCGGGGCACGGTCGTCGCCGCCTTCGCCAGCATCGTCGAGCGCATCGTCGTCAACCAGACGAACCCGGATCCCGCCCTCGGCGACGACCGCTCCGAGTACCTGGACGGGACCAATCCCCACCCCTTCCTGACCTTCCGGCCGATCCCCCGCGCGATGTCGATGGCGCTCGACCGCTCCCGCATCGCGGAGGAGCTCTACGGCTTCGCGGCGACGCCCGCCTGCAACCTGATCGCGGCGCCGCCTCGCTACGCGTCGACGGCGAACGACGGCTGCCTGCCGCAGGACATCGAGGGCGCCCGGGGCCTGCTGGAGTCGAGCGGGGTCGTAGACTCGGACGGGGACGGCATCCGCGAGTACCGCGGCATCCCGCTGCGACTGACCTACCAGACCACCGTCAACCCGGTGCGTCAGGCGACGCAGGAGCTCGTGCGCGAGTGGTGGCGCCAGATCGGCATCGAGACCGAGCTGCTCGCGCACGACGCGGCCGTCTTCTTCGGCGACGATGCCGTGAGCGACCCCCAGGCCTCCTTCCGCCGCTTCTTCGCGGACGTCCAGATGTACGCGACCGGGCCGGGGATCGACCCGCAAGGCTACCTCGCCGGCCTCAGCTGCGAGCACATCCAGACGCGCGATGACAACTGGGCCGGCGAGAACAACGCCCGCTCGTGCAGCGAGGGCTACGACGAGCTGCTGGCCCGGCTCGCCCGGCTCCCGGACGGCCCCGAGCGCGACGCGCTCGTGCGCGAGCTCAACGACCTCCTGGTCCAGAGCTACAACGAGATCCCGCTCGTCGTGCGGGGCTCGGTCTCCGCGCATGCCGCGACGCTCCAGGGCGTCCGCATCACCGGCTGGGACAGCGAGCTCTGGAACATCGCCGAGTGGCGCCGCTAGAGGCCTCCCGCGACGGGTGAGGGCTGAGGCTACGCGGGGACGTAATCCGCCAGCCCGACGACGGCCGGCGCGTGAGCGGTCCCGGCGAGGCGCCGCAGGAAGCGAGCATCGGCCGACACCAGTCGCGTGCGGAGCCGGTGCGCGAGGACGACGTAGAGGCAGTCATACGCCGGACGGTCGAGCTCTCCCGCGAGGCGCACCGCCGCGCCCACCAGCCTCTCATCGGCGGCCCAGCGAACGGGAAGGTCGTCGATCGAATCCGCGAGCAGGCCCGCAGGGCTGCCAGCGGCGGGCGACGAACCTCCGACCGCCGCCTCAGGGCGCGGCGACGTGCACGTCGACGACGGCAGCCTGGCCCCCCTCCACGGCCGCGACCGCGCGCTCGAGCGCGCCCGGGAGCGCGGCGGGATCCTCGACCGTCTCCCCGTGCGCCCGGCAGGCGCGCGCCAGCGCGGCGTAGTCCGGGGGCGGATCGATGCGGATCCCGGGCCAGTTCCCCGTCGCCTGCGCGTAGCTCTCCGGGAAAGCGCCGCGGAGCGCGTTGCGGGTGGCGTTGTGCATGCGGTTGTTGAAGATGAGCGTCAGGAACGGCGCCTCCTGCACGTCGGCCGCCCACAGCGCCGCCGTCGGGCAGCCGTAGACGAAGGTGCCGTCGCCGACCAGGGCCAGCACGCGGCGCGCCGGCTCCGCCAGCTTCACGCCGACCGCGGCGCCGAGCGCCCAGCCCAGCGAGGATCCGGCGCTCTTGAAGAGCGAGCCGGGGCGGGTCCGGCTCAGCATGCGGGAGACCCACGGGGAGTTGCCGACCGCCTCGTCGAGAACGGTCCAGCTCTCGTCGACGAACTCGCTCACCACCGCCGCGACGTGGTCGGCCGCGAGCGGGGCCTGCTGCGCCTTGCGCTCCGCCGCCTCCCGCCAGCCGCGGCGGCGCTCGCCGTTCGCGCGCTCCACCGCCTGCCTCCGGGAGCCGGCGCGAGACGCCTGCTCCTCCGTCCTCGCCTGCAGGAGCGCCCGCAGCAGCTCGCCGAGGGCGAGGGCGGGGTCGGCCTGGATCGCGATGTCGACGGGGAAGCCGGTGAGAGGCACGGTCGGCTTGAGCGGATCGGCGTCGATCTCGATCACGATCGCACCCTCGGCCGGCCGCACTTCCTGCGGGATGTAGGGGACGAGCGTGTCGATGGCAAGAATGACGTCGGCCTCCGCCACCGCCTCCCGCGCCTGCGTGCCGGCGAAGAGCGGGTGCGTGGTGGGGATGGAGAGCCGGAAGCCGTTGGCGTAGACGGGGGCTCCCAGCGCCTCCGCGAGCTCGACCAGCGGCGCGACGGCCGCCGGATCGCGCCCCGCCATCGCCGTGAGCAGGAGCGGCCGCTCGCTCGCGGCGAGCGCCGCGGCGGCGCGGGCGACCAGTTCGGGCCGCGGACCCGGAGCGGGGACGGGCGCGTGGCGCTCCGGGTCGGCGAGCGCCGGCTGCTCCGGGCGCTCGAGCAGCACCTCGCGCGGGAGCGAGAGGTAGGTCGGGCCCGGCGGCGCGCTCGCGGCGACCTGCAGGCCGCGCTGCACGGCCGGCGCCACCATGCTCGCCCGCGTCGGCTGGTAGTCCCACTTCGTGTAGTTGCGCACGATGCCGTGCTGGTCGAGCTGCTCCTGCTGCCAGTGGATCGGCGACGAGCGCCCGCCCGGCACGCCCTGGTCGATGGTGTAGGGGGAGCGGCCGGCGCAGATCAGCATCGCGGCGCCGCCGCGCTGGGCGTTGTGCAGCGCGCCGCCTATCTGCTGCGTCCCGACGTCGACGTGGACGAGGACGGCCTGCGGGCGCCCGGTGACGGCGTAGTGCCCGTGCGCGGCGGCGCCGGCCACCGCCTCGTCGAGGCAGAGCACGACCCGGGGCACGGCCAGCCCGAGCGCCTGCCGTCGCGCGATCGCCTCCTGCACGGGGAAGGTGTCGGTCCCGGAGTTGATGTAGAGCGCCTCGACGCCGGCGGCGACGAGCTGGGCGACGAAGAGCTCGGCGCCGTCGGCCTGATCGGTGAGCTCGGCCGGGGCGCTCCCGGACGCGGACTCGTCGACGCGATACTCACCGATCGTCACAGCGCACCTCGCTCACCCGCCGCCCCCTCGCGGGCGCCGGGCGCCACTCTACACCCGTGATGAGGCCCCGGGGCGCCTCAGCGGGGGTGGCCGGCGAGCCCGCGCAGGTAGTCGATCTGGCCGGCGTGGTGCGCGCTGTGGTTGATGAGGCTCACCAGCCGCACGGCGACGGTCGGGAGCGGCCGGTACTGCGGCTCGTCGAGCACGCGGTCGAGCCCCTCCCCGGTCAGCACCGCGAGGTAGGCCGTGGTGCGCGCCCAGACCGCGTCGTCGTACTCGAGCAGGAGCCGAGCCCCCGGGCTGCCGACCGCCGTCATCTGCTCGGGCGTGTGGCCGGTGCCGTAGTCCTCGCTCTCGGCGGCCATCCCGAAGCGCTCGTGCCAGCCCTCGTCGAGCCAAGCCTGGCCGGCGCCGGAGAGACCGGCGATATGGTGATCCTGGACGCGCATCACGTGCCAGGCGAGCCAGCCGACCGGGTTCGCGCCGGGCGACGCCTGGTACGCCATCAGCTCAGGCGTGGCGTTCTCGAGCACGCGGCGGATGATGCCGTGGCCGCGCTCGAGGCCGTCGGTGATGAGGTCTCGTACGTCCATCGTCCAGTCCCTCCCCTGTCGCGCCCTCTCACTGGGCGCGCTCCCCGGTGATTGTCGTGCTACCCCCGTGCGCGTCGGAGGACGCCGACCGGGCGGTTCCCGGCGCGGACTCCGCCGACCACGTCCCACCGACGTCGGGAGCTCAGGACGAGGCGATCGCCTCCACCCCGCGGCGCGCAAGCGCCTCGTCCTCGCCGGCGGCAAGGCCGGAGACCCCGATCGCGCCGACGCAGGCACCCGACGCGTCCAGCACAGGCACGCCGCCCTGAAGGGTGGTGAGGCCGGGATCCGCGAGATCGCCGACGCTGACACCCATCCCGGCGAGCCTCGCACCGAGCACGGCCGTCTCGGTGCGGGTGCGCGCCGCGCTGTACGCCTTCGCCATCGCCACGCGGCCCGAGAGCGGGTTGCCGGGGCCCGAGCGCGCGAAGGCCACCAGCTCGCCCGCGTCGTCGACCACCGCGACCGCGATCGGCCGCGGATCCCCGGTGGCGTCGTGCGCTCCCGCGATCGCATCGAGGGCGCGCCGCCCCTCGCTGAGCCCGACCGTCTCCCGGCTGTGCATCGCTCCCCCCAACCCTGCCCGTCCCCCGCAGCACCGTGGTTATACCGCCAGACGCGCCCGGCTCGCGTCCTCCCGCGTCGCCGCCGGGTCGGCCCCGGGGTTCCCCTATACTGGCTTCCCACGGGATCGTGGTCGGCATCGAGCCGCCCCGCGCACGGTACTCCCGACGCTCCGGAGCCCGATGGAGAGGCCGACGACCGTTGACCGCGCAACCCACGTACCCCGCCGCTCCCGAGCTGGCAGTCACCCGCTGGTTCAATGCCGAGACTCACCCGACGCTCGCCGATCTCAGAGGCGAGGTGGTCGTGATCGAGGCATTCCAGATGCTCTGTCCCGGTTGCGTCTCTCACGGGCTACCGCAGGCCCAGCGCATTCAGCACGCCTTCGGCGATGACGTCACCGTGCTCGGGCTCCACGCCGTGTTCGAGCACCACGACGCCATGACCCCCGTCGCCCTGGAGGCGTTCCTGCACGAGTACCGCATCGGCTTCCCGGTCGGTGTCGACGCCTACGAACCCGGGATTCCCCTGCCCATCACGATGCGCCGCTACCAGCTGCGGGGCACCCCGAGCCTGATTGCCATCGACCGGGCCGGACGCCTCCGCCTCAACGCGTTCGGTCAGGTCGACGACCTCGCCGTTGGCGCCATCCTCGCCCGTCTCATCGACGAGCCTCGCGGAGGGCCGGAGACGGACTGCGACCCGGAGATCGGGTGTCCCGCCCCCGCTCCGGAATCGACGCCCTAGTCGACGGCTGCGAGCACCGCGTCGGCGAGGCTGGGCGCGGCCCAGACACATCAACCGCACGCACGGCCGGGGCTGATCCGCCCGCGGCGGCGCCGGGACGGGCAGACCTGCCGCCACGGTAGACTCAGGCGCCGCGCCGGGCCGCGCGGCGGGAGGTCGCCGTGTCCGACGTGCTGTCGCGAGACGGGCTCCGCATCCACTACGAGGTCGACCCGCCCGCCGCGGCGGGGGCGTCCGGGGCGGAGACGGTGGTGCTGCTGCACGCGGCCGGCGCCGACGCCGCGGCCTGGGAGCGGCTCGGCTGGATCGAGCCCCTGCGCCAGGCGGGACTGCGCGTGATCCGCCCCGACGCGCGCGGCTACGGCGCAAGCGACCGCGTCGCCGACCCCGGCCTGCTGGGCGGTTCGCCGTGCGTCGACGACATCGCCTCCGTGCTCGACGCCGAGGGGGTCGAGTCGGCGCACCTCGCCGGCTACTCGATGGGGGCGTGCCACGCCATTCGCTTCGCGGAGGCGCAGCCCGAGCGCGTGCGCTCGCTCGTGCTGGGAGGAGTCATCGTCGGGGCGCTCGCCATCCAGGGCCTGCACCTCGCGACGGAGGAGCGGGCCGAGCAGCAGCGCCGGGTCGCCCTGCGCCAGCTCGACGGCGCCCTCGCGCGTCTCGCGGGCCCGGCGGCGGAGGTCGTGCGCGCGGCGCGCGAGGTGGTGAGGAGCGAACCCTTTTCGCGGCCCGACCTCTCGCGGGCTCAGGTGCCGGCGCTGATCGCGGCGGGCGGCGACGATCCGGCGGCCGAGCCCTGGATCCGGGAGGAGCTGGCGCGGCTCTTGCCCGGCGCGCGCGTGCTCGTGCTCGAGGGGCGGGACCACGTCGGTTGCCTCGCCGACCCGCGCCTGCGCGACGCCGTCGTCTCCTTCCTGGACGGTCGGCGCGGCGGGCCCGGCGCCGGGCCTCCGCTATAGTGCGGGCCGCACCGGCCAGCGGAGGAGGAGCGTGATGGCGTCCCGGACCTACCGGATGGGAGTGATCGGCACGGCATGGGCGGCGGCCGCACCGCTTCCCGCCTTCTCGACCTATGAGGGGATCGAGCTGCACGCGATAGCGAGCGGCCGCCGCGAGCGGGCCGAGGCTGCCGCGGAGAAATACGGCATCCCGCACGCCTCCGACGACTACCGCGAGATGCTGGCGATGCCCGAGCTCGACATGGTCTACATCGCCGGGCCCAACGAGCTGCACCGGCCGATGGTGCTCGACGCCGCGGCCGCCGGGAAGCACATCCTCTGCGAGAAGCCGATCGGCCTGAACGCGGCGGAGGGGCGCGAGATGATCGCCGCGGTGGAGGCTGCCGGGGTCGCCCACGTCGTCTGCATGACGATGCGCCCCTTCGCGACCCATGCCTACGCGCGGCGGCTCGTGGCCGAGGGGGTGATCGGGGAGCCGCGCCACTACAGCTACACGCAGTTCGCCGGCTGGGGCGGCCGCGGCTGGGGCTGGCATCGCGACGCCTCGCGGGGCGGGGGCATGCTGATGGCGGTCGGCAGCCACTACATCGACATGGCGCGCGAGTTCGTCGGCGAGTGGGCGAGCGTCTCCTGTGAGCTGCGCCACTGGACCGAGGAGGTGCCCGACGCGGAGGGCACGATGCACCGGGTCACGGCCGACGAGGGCTTCGCGCTGCTCGGTTCCTCCCGCTCCGGCGCCGCCATCACCATCCACACCTCAGCCAACGTGCCCGGCGTGCGCGGGCGCCGCGTGGAGCTCTACGGCAGCGAAGGCGGCGTCGTGATCGACGGCGACGAGCTGGGCTCGGGCGCCACGGTGCGGGTGTCGCGGTTCTCGGAGGGCGGGCAGCCGCGCGTCGTGGAGGTGCCGCCTCCCGACGACCCGCCCGAGGTCGCCGCCTGCGCCGAGCGGCGCTTCGGGACGATGGCGCACGCGCTGATCCGCGCCATCGAGAGCGGCGAGCCGCAGGAGCCGAACCTGGTCGACGCGCTCCGCGTGCAGGAGGTCCTCGACGCGGCCGTGCGCTCGGCGCGCGAGGGCGTCGTGGTGCGGCTGCCGGATCCGCCGGAGAGCTGAGCCGCGGGCGGGAAGCACGGGCGGGGCGGGGCGCAGGCGGGAGCGGAGATGGCACGACGCCTCCCCGCCGGGACGGCCCGCCCCTGATCGTCGACGCGCGCAGCCTGCCCGAGGGGGCCGAACTGGCGGCGGACCTGGTGCTCCTCGGCGGCGGGGGGTCGGGCGCCCGCCTCCCGCCGCGGCGCCGCGGTCGCGGGGGCCGTGCGGGCCC